>NZ_JBITHR010000009.1:0-341430 GCF_044458185.1 Streptomyces sp. NPDC050485
GACGCTTCCTTCGTACTCACCCTCTCGGGCTTTCCTCCGGGCGCTTCCCTTCGGTATTTCGTGTTCCCGACTCTATCAGACTCTTTCGTGTCCGATTCCCCGTCGGAAGGGGGTTTGTCTTCCCGGCCGTTGAGCCGTTCCGACGTCCCAAACTCTAGCGGATTTTCCCGGCCGATTCATAATCGAGTCTTCCGGTCCGACCGGAAAAGGAATTCGGCATGCCAAATTCGTCCCCGGGCGGGAGATCGTGCTGAGTTGGGTGCCGCAGAACCTGCGGCGGGCGGCTGTCGCAGAACCGTTCCGGCTCCGTGACAGCTCGAAGGACCTTACGGGCCCGCTCATCTCACGTCAACTTGGGCGTCAACTCCCTGCCGTGCGGGGCTGTAGCGTTCCCCCGTGACCTTGATCCTCGAACCCGACACCGCAGTTGCGCACGCCTGGTGGTGGCGTACTGGAGACGGCCCGATAGATCCGGCCGACCTGGCCCTGCTCAGCAAGGAGGAGCGCGACCGGACCGAAAGGTTCGTGCATATGGGGGCGGCGGTCGGTTACGTCGCCGGACGTGCCGCGAGCCGGCGGATCCTCTCGGAGCTCCTCGATGTGCCGCCTGCGGAGATAGGCCTCGGGCGCAGGCCCTGCCCGGGGTGCGGTGATCCGCTGCACGGGCCGCCCGCCGTGCTGCACCCCGACTCTCCCCTCTACATCAGCATTTCGCACACCGACGGCTGCGGCATGCTCGCGGTGGCCCGCGTTCCGGTGGGGGTGGACGTCGAGGTCGTACGGGAGTTCCCCATTGACGAGCTCGCGCCGACCGCCCTGACCGAATCAGAGCGCCGGGTCGTGCTCGGCACGGCCGAGGGAGATCCCCGCACCCGGGCGTTTCTTCGCTGCTGGACGCGTAAGGAAGCCGTGCTGAAGGCGGTCGGCGTCGGCATCACCACCGACCTCTCCGCTGTCGAGACCCGGCCAGAGCTTTCCGGCCCGGCCGTCGTGGCCGCCGGGGTGCCCGGCACGCCCGCGTCCTGGACCGTGACGGACCTCGCCGTGCCCGGCACCTGGGCCGCCGCCATCTCCGTACCCGCCGACACCGACGGCAGCCGGCCCGAGGTCCGCCTCCACGAGTACGTATAAGAAGCCGTGGCAGGCGGCCCTCCGTCCGCCCTTCGTGCTGGTGAGCTCCTGGCGTCAGCAGGTGTTACGCGCCCGGATCGCCTGCCCGCTGTCCTCTTCACGTTCCGCTAGAGCCCGCACCCGGCAGTCGCACCATGTAGATGTCGATCGGGTCCTGAGCCTCCACGGTGAACCCGTGGCGCTCGTACAGCCGCCGGGCCGCGCTGCCCTGCAGGGCGATCAGGCGGACGGGCACTCCGTGGGCATCCGTCCGGTCCAGCAGGGTTCGCAGAACAGCCGAACCGAGCCCTCGGCCCTGGTGGCCCGGGGCGAGATAGAAGTGTTCCAGCCACTGCCCGTCCTCGGTCGGACGCAAAGTGACAGAGCCCGCGAAGGCGCCATCGGCCACAATGACCGACGTGTGCCGCGGGGAGAAGACATCCCGCAGCCGCTGCCGGACCCGATGTTCGTCGAACCGGCCCAACCGCTCCAGATCCGGGCGCATCACCACGGCCCGCAGCTCCGCGATCGCCTCGACATCTGCCGACTCCGCGGGGCGCATGCCCCATTCCACGGGCCGGTCCGAAGGATGGCCGGGCACCGCCTGGCCTGCCCGTATCCCGTCCGCCCGTATCTCGTCCGCCTGTGTCCTCGCATCCACGGCTGGAGTATGTCAGCGGGCCCCTGAGGCGACGTGCGCGGCCGCATCGGTCACCGGCCCGGCGGTCCATCGCCGCCGCTGACAGACCAGCCGGCCGGCTCGCGGCTCTGTCCGGAGTCTCGCTGTCGTCGCCCCGGGCTCACTCTCACCGGGCGAAGCGCGGAAGTTGGCGGGCGAGGACGGAGAAGTGACGCTGTCCGCACCATGATTCGTGATTGCCGATCACGATCAGGCGCCGCTTGGCTCGGCTGACGGCGACGTTGAGGAGGTTGGGCTTGGCCGCGGCCCAGCGTCGGGACCCGGCCGCGTCGGGGTGGGTCCCCAGGACGATGATCACCACGTCCGCCTCCTTGCCCTGCGCGGTGTGGACCGTGCCGACCCGGTTGTGCGGTACCAGGTCGCGGAGGCTCTCCGCGGCGCGCGCCGCGACATCTCGGAAGGGGCTGATGACGTACAGCTTTTCCTGCGCCAGCCCCTTGCTGAACAGCCGGTTCACCGCGTCGACGAGCGCCTGCCCTTCGGCCGGTACCCACTTCCCGGTCGCCTCCTGGGACCGCACGTCCCACCAGAAGCTGCTGTCCGGGGGGCCGAAGGGGCCGCGATCCCCCACTCCATGCACCATCAGCCCGTCGTAGGCGATCTCGTTGCTGACGGTGAACATCGGGTCGTCGCAGCGCCGGTGGACGCGCAGCGGCGAACCGACCCACACCTGCGTGGAACCGTCGGGCAGCGCCGCGGGCAGTGTTGTACCCCAGCGGCCCAGCCGGTCCGCCACCTGCTGGGCGGATGTCCATGAGGGCGCCCACTCCTGTGCCACGTGATGGTGTTCGCGCAGCCGCTGCTGGGCCGTCCAGGGCAACACGACCACGGGTTCGAGCTGCAGCGGATCACCGACGAGCAGCGCACGGCGGCTGCGCCACAGTGCCCCCACCGGCATCTGCGGGGCGGCCTGGCCCGCCTCGTCGACGAACAGCCAGCCGAGGTCCTCCCGGCCGAGACCGGCGAACAGCCGGTCGTAGGAAGCGAAGGTGGTGGAGACGACAGGCACGGCGAGGAACAGGTTCTGCCAGGCGGCGCGTACGGCCGCGGGTTCGAGATCCTTCGGTGCGTCGCCGCCGACGACCTCCATGGCCGCGGAGAGGCTCTTGAGCATGGCGTCCCCCGCAGCCCCCAGGAAGGCCCGGTGCAGACGGAGCGCTTCAAGGAACAGCCGGGTCCGGGCGGCCGCGAACTCCTCGTCGGCCCAGGGGGCGGACTGCTCCCGACGCTCGACGGTCTCCCGGTCGGCGTCGGGGGTGAAGTCCGCGGGATCGGGAACATGCGTGCCCCAGCGTTCGCGTGCCTCCCGCACCGCCTGTTCCAGCAGGTCCACCAGGCTCTGCCGAGCCTGCACCGTCTCGATCAGGCGCTGGGCCGCCGCCACCTCTCTGCCCACCGCCTCCATCTGGGCGCGGGCCGCCGCGGCCGCCGCGGCGGCCTGATCGACGAGGACGGTGAGGCGTTCGTACTCGTCCTGCCAGGTGCGATTCGTGCGGCCCCCGGTGAACAGGCTTTGCAACATGCCCGGTTGGGTGGCCTGGTGGTCGTAACGGCGTTCGCGATGCCCACGCTCGGCCTCTTCCAGCCGTCCGAGCTCGCTCATGGCGGTGGCGGCTCGCTGCCGCAGGGCGGGCAGCGTGTCTGCGACCGACGCTGCACGCCGGACAGCTTCGGCCAGGTCCCGTTGCGCCCCGCCGAGGTCGTTGAGTGCCTGCGCCGCCTGCTGGCGTTCGTCCCGCATGCGCTCCACCAGTTGCCGCGCGGCCTTGAACCGACGCACGGCAGCCGCCCAGTCGACCGGCTCGGCGGGTGGCTCACTCCTGCCGCTGAGAACATGCCACAGGCCCTGGTCCGTGCGGGTGCGCCGGGTTCCCCCTCGTGCTGTCTTCTCCCGCAGGTTGCCCCACCAGAAGCTCTCGGTGAACTCTCCCCGGTTCTTGCGGTTGCCGAGCCGGGCCGCGACAGCGCCCCACGCCTCCGCTCCGTTCAGCATCAGGCTCGCCTGCTCGGGCAGGTACGCGGCCTCGTCCCGCCATTGCTCCGCGATGGCGCCGAGCGAGGGGATCTCGTCGGTGATGTTCTGGACCGCTCCGTTGTTGGCCGAGGCCACCACCATTTCGTAGCCCGCCAGTTGCGGCTTGAGTTCCCGTACGGTCCGGGAGTACTGCTCACTGCGCCAGCTGTGGCTCTTGCCGAACGCCTGCTGGGGACTGCTCAGTTCGGCGAGGGCGCAGGCGCGCTGGGTGACCAGTGCGGCGATCACGTCGCGCAGCATGGTCGTCTTGCCGGTGCCCGGCGGCCCGTTCACGGAGAAGACGCCCTGGCCGCCGCCGAGGTCGGCGAGCAGATTGTTCACCGCGAACTGCTGGCTGAGCACCAGCGACCGATCGGTGGCCGACGGCCATCTGCCGAGCGGGGTGCGCTGCGGGGCGACGGCCTCCAGTACCTTCCCGGGCTGCTCGCGTACGTCCTGACGACGTCCGGTGTCGATGCGGGCCGTATCGGTCAGATACGTCTCCAGGGCGCTCCCGGCCCGGCCCTCCGTCAGCTCGTCCGCGACCCGTTCGAGGTCGTCCGCGATGAAGCTGTTGAGGAAGTCCTGGCCCGTGGCCTCGTCATCCCGGTCCTCACGCACCTGAACGCTCTTCACTCGGGCGGCATCGGGTATCAGGTCCGCGGTCACCCCGAACCGCTCGGCGAGCCACGCCGTGAAGGCGGCGACGCCCTCGAAGGTCACGGGCTGGGTGCCGATGTTGTCCGGCAGACGCCCCTCGGGCTCCGCCGCACCGTCGGCACCCGTGCCGTCGAGTCCACTGCGGGCGGCGTCGATCGCGCCCTGCGTCAGAGCCTCCGTGGCCTTGCCGGCCGCCGTCTGCGCAGCCTTGCCGACGACGCCGTGAACGGCCTCGCCCACCACGCCGCGCACGAGCTCACCGAGGCCGGAGACCATCCCACCGGTCGCCGCGTCGACGACCAGACTCCCCGCCACCGCGAGCAGCCCGCCGGGACCCGAGCGGCCACCCTGCACACTGAGCTTTCCGTCGGCCAAGTCGAGCATCAGCTGCTCGCACGCCTCGGCCTCTTCGGCGAATCCGTTCAGCCAGTGCGCGTCGGACGGTCCCGGGGACCGGGTTCGCCCGACCGCCCACGCACAGGCCGAGAAGAAGACCGAATCCTTCAGGAGGAGACCGTCCTGGTTGACGGTGAAGGACATGAGGGCGCTGTCGCCGCCGATCCGCCCGTCGCGGTCCTCGTCCGCCGAGTCGGGAAAGACCTCGGCGAGCACGTCCCGTACGCGCTCGATCGCGAACACCCCGCAGTAGACCGTGTGCTGCCAGGTGTGCTTGGGCCGAAGCTGCGGCAGCCGCGTCCCGTCCTCCCACGGCAGCGGTCTGCCGGATGCCACGGCGAACACCTGCTCAGCCGGTCTCACCGCAGGTACCTTCTGCGGGCTGAACAGCTCCACCGCTCGCCAGAACCGCACCACGTCGGCCCTGCGCCGCCGATCACCGGACTTCGCCGCCACCAGGATCATCCCCCGTCCGCCGCCACCACCCCGAAGTGATCAGCGTAGCCACGGTCGGGCGGCGCCCACCGCCAGAACAACCAGTTCCGGCATCGGGAGGCGGAACGGCTCAGCCCTCGTCCGGCACCAGCCGCAGCGAGATCGAGTTGATGCAGTACCGCTGATCCGTCGGCGTCGGATATCCCTCGCCCGCGAAGACGTGGCCGAGGTGCGAACCGCAGCGGGCGCAGCGCACCTCGGTGCGGAGCATGCCGTGCGAGCGGTCCTCGATGAGTTCGACCGCGTCGCTGTCCTTCGGGTCGAAGAAGCTCGGCCAGCCGCAGTGTGACGCGAACTTCTCGGTGGAGGTGAAGAGTTCGGCTCCGCAGGCGCGGCAGGAGTACACGCCTTCCGTCTTGGTGTCGGTGTACTCACCGACGAAGGCGGGCTCGGTGCCGGCCTGGCGGAGCACCGCGTACTCGGCGGGCGTCAGTTCGGCGCGCCACTGCTCGTCGGGCTTTTCGACGTCGTACGACATGGGGTGCTCCTCGCTGCGGGACCGGTTTAGTTCGACAGGCGGGCCAGGATGGCTGGGCCGAGGTCCGTCACGTCGCCCGCGCCCATGGTGAGAACGAGATCGCCGGGGGCTGCCATTCCCGCGATGACGTCCGGGACGGAATCCTTGTCGTGCACCGCCGTCACGGTGGCGCCCGCCGCCTTCGCCGCGTCGATGATCAGCGCGCTGGTGACACCGGGCAACGGGTCCTCGCGGGCCGGGTAGATGTCCAGGACGACGGAGGAGTCGGCCAGTGCCAGGGCCTCGCCCATCTCCTTGCCCAGTTCCTGGGTGCGGGAGAAGAGGTGGGGCTGGAAGACCACGAGGAGGCGGGCGTCGCTGGCGGCGCCCCGCATCGCTTCGAGGTCCGCGGTCATCTCGGTGGGGTGGTGCGCGTAGGAGTCGATGACCTGGACGCCCTTCGCCTCGCCCTTGAGCTGGAGGCGGCGCTTGACGCCGGTGTACTTGCCGAGCGCTGAAGCCAGGTTGTGCGCCGGGATGCCGAGCGCGACACCGGCCGCGAGGGCGGCGACGGCGTTGTGGGCGTAGTGGCGGCCGGGGACCGAGACCGTGAAGGTCAGGAACTTGCCGTTGAGGAGGACTGTCACCTCGGAGGTGAGACCGCGCGGGGTCACCTTGTGGACGCGTACGTCCGCCGTCTCGGACTCCCCGTACGTCACGACCTTCAGCGACGACAGGTCGCGGACCCGCTTGGTCAGTTCGACCGCGCCGGGCTGGTCGGCGGCGATCACCAGGGTGCCGCCCGGGACGACCTTGCCGACGAAGGTCTCGAAGGAGTCGTAGATCTCGTCCATCGAGGCGTAGTTGGCGTGGTGGTCGAGCTCGACGTTGAGGACGATGGCGACCTCGGGGTCGTACTTCTGGAAGCTGCGGTCGCTCTCGTCGGCCTCGGCCACGAAGATGTCGCCCTCGCCGTGCCGGGCGTTGGTGCCAGGGCCTTCGAGGTCGCCGCCGATCGCGTACGAGGGGTCCAGGCCCAGCTCGGTCAGGGCGACGGCCAGCATCGAGGTGGTGGTCGTCTTGCCGTGGGTGCCCGCCACCGCGATCGCGCGCAGGCCGCCCATGAGCGAGGCGAGTGCGTCGGAGCGGTGCACGACGGGCACGGACAGCTCGGCGGCGCGGGCCAGTTCGGGGTTGTCGGCGCGGATCGCGCTGGAGACGACCACGCAGCTGGCGTCGTCGGCGAGGTGGCCGGCGGCGTGGCCGATGTGCACGGTGGCGCCGAGCGCCCGCAGCGACTCGACGGTGGCGGACTCCTTCGCGTCGCTGCCCGCGACCTTCGCCCCGCGCTGGGCCAGGATCTTCGCGATGCCCGACATGCCGGCACCGCCGATGCCGATGAAGTGCGGCCGTTCCATGGCGGTGGGAATGGCGGATGCCATGCGGTTCTCTCCCGGGGTGCGACGTACAGAAGGAGCCCCCAGCCTAAGCGCTCCGCGGTAAGTGGCGTTCCGTTCGTCGGCTCCGGGCCGATGGGGGTCCCCGCGCCCTTTCAGGGCGCGGTACCGCACCGGACTTCCACAAGACCGCTTGGTTCCTGCGGGGGCTCCGACCGTTACCCGGCTCCCGGCGGAGCCTGCTGCGGCTACTCGCTGTGCGCGAACAGCTTCAGGACGGGTACGCCGACCTTGTGGCGGGCCCGCGAGGCCCAGTCGCGGTGGAAGAACTCCTCCACGTAGTGCGGGGCGGTCAGGACGATCACCTCGTCGGCGTTCACCTCGTCCACCACGCTCTTCAGATGGTCCAGGGGGTGGTCGTCGACGATCTGGCCCACGGCGGCGCTGCCCGCGTCCCGCAGCGAGCGGAGCGAGTGCTCAAGGGCAAGCTCGGCGGGGCCCTGCGCGGCCGAGCCCTCCGGCTCCTCGCGCTCGTGGACGGCTTCTTCCAGTTCACCCAGTGCCACGTCGTCGATCGCACGGAGCAGCCGGTCCTGGTCGCCTCTGGGCTGCATGAGCACGAGGAAGGAGACCGGCTCTTCCCCGTGCAGGGTGGTGACGAATTCCACGTCGACGGAGGTCAGGGGCTTCTCGATCATCAATACGCTCGTGAACACGACAGGCGCCCTTCTCTTCTCTCCATGGCCGCCGCCACCGCGAGGTGACGGATTGTGGCCCCTGCGGAAACCATCCTTCCCCGTGCCCGCACGGGGTCTGCGTGAGTTAAGTGTGCCCAGCGGGAAGTAACCGGAACGGCAAATTCCGCCGATTGTCAGATCCGACGGTAACGCGTGTAGAGGAACCCGGCTTCTTCGAGCAGCGCCGTCAGCGCGAACCGCTGGGGCACCTGCACCGAGGGCCCCCCGGCGATCCGCTGCGCATCGCCCGCCGTCAGCGTCGGGGAGACCGTCAGGCAGAGCTCGTCCAGGACCCCGGCGGCCACGAACTGGCCGAGCAGCCGCGGCCCGCCCTCCGTAAGGAGGCGCCGCAGACCGCGGTCGGCCAGCGCCCGCACCGCCCGCTCGGGCTCGACGCCGGGGCCGTCGCCCGCGACCACCACCTCGGCGCCCGCCCGCTCGGCCGCTCGGATCCGGTCCGGGTCCGCGGCGGCGCCGGTCAGGATCAGGGTGGGAACGAGCGGCGAGGTGAACAGGGGCAGCGAGAAGTCGAGGTCCAGACTGGCCGAGACGACGGCGATCGCGGCGGCGGGGCCCTGCCCGGCCGCCGCCCGGCGCGCCGCGAACTCGGCCCGCGCCCTGGCTGGCCGGTAGCCCTCCAGGCGTACCGTTTCCGCGCCCACCACGACCACATCGGCGAGCGCCCGCAGGGTGCCGAAGACCCGCATGTCCGTCGGCGAGGACAGCGGCTGCGAGCGGCCTTCGTGCTGGCCGGCCCCGTCGAGCGAGGACACCATGTTGGCCCGCAGCCAGCTGCCGTCCGTCCGGGGATAGGCGTAGGCGTCGGCCAGCTCGTCGAGCGACCACTCCGTGTCCTTCGCGGCCTCGGCGTCCGGTGTCTGGTCGGTCACAGGGAACAGTTGTCGCATGCCGTGCAGTCTGGCACGCCCCTTACAGTGGAGAACTGTGTCGACCAGCCCCATAACCGAAGCGGCCCCCGTGTCGCTCTGCGCCCGCGCGCCGCATGTCCCCGCCGACCGTCTGGTCGCCGAGATGGTGCCGCCGCCGCGGTTCGACTCGGTCCGCTTCGAGACGTACGTACCGGATCCGAACCAGCCGAGCCAGACCGAGGCGGTCACCGTCCTCTCCTCGTTCGCGGCGGGGCTCGGCGGGGCGCACGCCGTCGGCGGGAAGCGCCGGTGGTTCGCGAAGAAGCCGGCCGCGGTCAGCGGGCCGCGCGGGGTGTACCTCGACGGCGGTTACGGCGTCGGCAAGACCCATCTGCTCGCCTCGCTGTGGCACGCCACCCCGGCCGAGCCCGCGCTGAAGGCCTTCGGCACGTTCGTGGAGCTGACGAACCTGGTCGGCGCGCTCGGCTTCCAGCAGACCGTGCAGACCCTGAGCGGCCACCGGCTGCTCTGCATCGACGAGTTCGAGCTGGACGACCCGGGCGACACCGTGCTCGTGTCCTCGCTGCTCGCCCGGCTGGTCGAGCAGGGCGTGGCGCTCGCCGCGACCTCCAACACGCTGCCCGGCAAGCTCGGCGAGGGCCGGTTCGCGGCCGTCGACTTCCTGCGCGAGATCCAGGGCCTGTCGGCACACTTCCGCCCGCTCAGGATCGACGGCGAGGACTACCGCCACCGGGGTCTGCCCGAGGCCCCGGCCCCGTACTCCGACGAGCAGGTCACCAAGGCGGCGTACGCCACCGAGGGCGCGGCCCTGGACGACTTCCCGCAGCTGCTCGACCACCTCTCGCGCGTCCACCCCAGCCGGTACGGGGCACTGACGGACGGGCTCCGCGCGGTCTGCCTGACCGATGTGCGTCCGGTGCCGGACCAGTCCACGGCGCTGCGCCTGGTGGTGCTCGCCGACCGGCTGTACGACCGCGAGGTGCCGGTGCTCGCCTCGGGCGTGCCCTTCGACCGGCTGTTCAGTGACGAGATGCTGAACGGCGGATACCGCAAGAAGTACTTCCGGGCGATCTCCCGGCTGACCGCGCTGGCCCGGGACGCGAAGGGGCTTGTGGCGCAGTAGGTTTGGGGCCCGAGGGGGCTGTAGCCGTACCCGTACCCCCTCTGCCTCCAGAAGGGAAACATCATGGCCACCACGCGCACGGCGCACACGGTCTGGGAAGGCGAGCTCCTCAAGGGCTCCGGCACCGTCACGTTCGACTCCTCGGGCATCGCGTCCCAGGCGGTCTCCTGGCCGTCCCGCGCCGAGCAGGCCAACGGCAAGACCAGCCCGGAGGAGCTCATCGCGGGCGCCCACTCCAGCTGCTTCTCGATGGCCCTCTCGCACGGTCTGACGGGCGCGGGCACCCCGCCCACCCGCCTGGAGACCAAGGCCGACGTCACCTTCCAGCCCGGCGAGGGCATCACCGGCATCCACCTCACCGTGCGCGGCGAGGTCCCCGGCCTCGACGCGGACGGCTTCCAGGCGGCCGCCGAGGACGCCAAGAAGAACTGCCCGGTGAGCCAGGCCCTTTCGGGGACCACGATCACGCTCACCGCCGAGCTCGCCTGACCCTGGTGCCGGAGTCGTTCCTTCGCCCGATCGAGGGAACGTATCCGTAGGCCGCCGGCGCCATCCCCGCCTCCCTGGCACGGACGCCCCTGAACGAGGCCTGACCGTATGCAGGTTCAGGCGGGGCGGCTGACCAAGCCCGAGATGTCCACCGACTGGTCGGCGGCGGGGGTGGCGGTGGGCACCGGCTGGTCGAAGCCGTCGAAGCGCACGGTCGCGTCGGGGGCCGCGCCGCCCGTGGCGGCCGTGATCCGTACCGGGTAGGGCTTGCCGGTCGCCGCGACGTCGAGCGTGAGGGTGCGGCCCTGCTGGGTGGCGGTGACCGGGATGACGGCGGTTCCGTCGACCGTGGCCGGCTTGCCCTTGGTGAGCCCGGTGGAGGGCAGCTTGGCCGCGCTGTCGAAGTACTTCTGGAGGCTGTCGAGGTCGCACACCCCGGCCGTGCCGCGCAGCACCGGGTCGTTGGTGGTGCCCTTCAGATACCGGTTGCCGACGAGCGAGGCCAGCCCGCTGCCGCCGCCCGGCACCTGGTTCTTCCAGAACGCCGCGTCCGGTTTCATCCAGACGTCGGCACCCCGCTTCACGATTTCGACGGACCCCTGCGGCCCGAGGCTCACCGAACCCCGGCAGTTCCCGGACCGGTCGAGCGTCAGGTCGAAGGAGGTCGGGGCGCCGGGCGCGGCCAGATCGCCCTTGGCGGTCACATGCAGGGAGCTCGCGCCGTGCAGGGCGTCGTGCGAGCGCTGGGCGATCTGCTCGGCGGTGAGCGAGCCGGTGTCGTCCGCGTGAGCGGTGGCCGCACCCGCGAGGGCGAGTACGGCGGCTGCCGAGCAGACCGCGGAGACCGCCGAACACACAGCCGTACGGGATCCGGACACATCGCCTCCCTGGGGCCTTGAACCCCGCCCGGCCCGCGAAGGGGCTGGTGCGGGCGGGTGCTCCCCATGCAACGAGCCTAGACCGCGAGGGCCGATCGGGCGCGTTGCGGCCCGGACGCCCAGGCGGCGCGGGGGTCCGGGCGGCGCGGGCGTCCAAGTGACGCGCACGTACGAGACCCGGGCTGTCGAGACCCGGGCTGTGCGGCATTGGCCGGAATCTCCCGAGGCCCGGGAGTGCCGCAAACAGCTGTCCGCAGATGATCGGATACGTTCCGTTCGTGACCACTTCTGCACGAAAACTGCTCGCAGTTGCCGTACTCGGGGTCCTCGGGGTGACCCTCGCGGGCTGCGGCTCCGACCCCGCCCCGGCCCCGCCCAAGTCGGCGGACAAGCCCGCTCCGTCCGCGTCGGCGCCCCCGTCGGGTGCGGCCGCCCCGTCGCCGGCGGACTCGGCCAAGAACGCCCCGACGATGCCGCCAGGTCCCGGCGGAATCACCCCGGTCTTCGAGCGTGCCCCCAAGAACCCCAAGGGCGAGAAGGTCGTCGCGCTCACCTTCGACGCCGACATGACGGCCGACCAGGGGCCGCGCGCGGCGGGCGGCGAGCACTTCGACAACCCCGCGCTCATCGCCGATCTGCGGCGGCTGAAGGTGCCGGCCACGGTCTTCATGACCGGGCGCTGGGCCGAGGAGTACCCGGCCGAGGCCCGCTCCATCGGGACCGACCCCAACTTCGAGATCGGCAACCACTCCTACAGCCACTACGCGTTCAAGTCCCCCTGCTACGGGCTGCCCGTGGTCGACAAGGACGAGATGCGGGCCGACGTGGAGAAGGCGACGGCCATGTTCACCAAGGCCGGGGTGCGCAACGCCGTACCGTACTTCCGCTTCCCCGGCGGCTGCTACAACAATGAGGTGCTGCGCGCGCTGGCCCCGTTGAAGATGACCGCCGTGCAGTGGGACGTGGTGAGCGGGGACGCCTTCGCCAAGGACGCGAACGCGGTCGCCGAACAGGTCCTGACGGGGGTGCGGCCGGGTTCGCTGGTGGTCATGCACTGCACGCGCAGCGCTGCGCCGGTCACCGACACCGTGATCCAGCGCATCGTGCCCGAGCTGCGCAAGCGCGGCTACCGCTTCGTGAAGGTCTCCGACCTGATCCGCAGCGCGCAGCACTGAGCGGCGACGGCCCTTTGGTCAGCCGGAGCAGGCCGTGCGCTGGGCCTCCTGCCACTCGCAGACCGGGCAGAGCGTGCTGCCCTTGGTCGACTCGGGGTACTCGGTGGGCTTGCGGCACAGCACGCACTCGGCGAAGGGGCCGTCCGCCGGGGCCGGCGCGGCGGCCGGAGCGGCGGGCGCGCTCGCGCAGTACGCCGTGTCTTCGACAGCCGTGTCCTGGCCCGCCGGGTCGTCGCGTGTCTCGTCGCAGTGCGACGCGTGCCCGTACGTCGTGTGCTCGCGCGACGCGCCCTCGTACGACGCGTGCTCGAACGTCGTGTCCTCGCGCCTCGCGTGCTCGTGCTTCTCGTCCATGCGGACGAGCCTAATCGGGTACGGGGACCCGCTCAGCGGCGTCGCGAGCTGAGCGCGCAGACCGCGGCCGCCGCGGCCCCCGCGAGCACCGCCGCGACGACGAGCGGCACCACCGCCACGTGCACGGTTCCGCTCCGTGAGCCGGTGACCAGGCCGTGGACGGCGTACTGCGCGGGTGACGGCGCCAGCACCAGGGTGAGCAGCGCGGCCAGTGCGGTGAGCGCGAGGGACCAGCCGCGGCCGTGCAGCACCGGACGGCTGCCCAGCGCGCCGACCGCCGCGCCGATCAGCACGCAGACCCCGGCGGCCACCAGTCCCGCCACGGTCGCGGAACCCAGCGGCACCGCGACCTTGTGGTCCCCGCTCGCGGGATCGCTGACGGCGGCCACGTACGCCGTACCCGCGAGGCCGAGCACGCCCGCGCCGCCCGTCGCGGCCAGCAGCGACGCGAGGTGCACCCGGGCCGGGCCCGCCGCCGCGGCGGCGCAGGTGCGGGCGGCGGCCGGTTCCTGGGTGACGCAGATGCGGACGAGCCAGGCCGCGACCGGGAGCAGGCCCGCCGCCGCGTACCCCATCGAGTCGAGCACCGGCTCCCCCGCCTGCACCCCGATGCCCAGGAAGGCGACGTACCCCAGGACGGGAGCCAGCCAGCGCTGGGAGCGCAGCAGCAGCGCGCTCTGGTAGCGGACCAGCGCGACGAGAGGGGTCATGGGCGCCGCACTCCTCGGATGTGCCAGGGCGGACGGGCGGTGAGCAGGGCGCGCAGCAGGTCGTCGGAGTGGGCGGCCGCCACGGTCAGCGTGTGCGATCCGGCCGGGCCGGACCGGAGTTCGGGGGCGCCGGGCAGTCCGGCGGGGAGAAGGGCGGTGCCGGCGACGTCGATGTGGACGAGTTCGCCGCGCGGGCGCCCGCCGTCGGTGCCGAGTGGCTCCTCGGTGCCGAACGGCTTCTCGGTGCCGAGCGGCTTCTCGGTGCCGAGCGGCTTCAGGGATCCGCCGTGCAGCGCGTACCGGGCGTCCTCGCTCCCCGCGAGCCGCTTCGGGTCGTGGTCGACGAAGACGACCGTTCCGCCCCCTGCCACCCGCTCCCGCACCGCGCCGTCCAGTTCGGCGCGGGCCGCGCTGTCGAGCCCGGTCCACGCCTCGTCCAGGACGAGGAGTTCGGGGTCGGCGAGTAGCGCCTGGGCCACGGCGACCTTCTGGCTGGTGCCTTTGGAGAGTTCGGCGAGCGGGGTACCGGCGTGCCCGGTCGCGCCGAACCGATCGAGCAACTCCCCCGCCCGTTCCTTCGCCGTCCGGCGCGGCAGGCCGTGGATGCGGCCGAGCTGCACCAGATAGCCCGCCGCGGTGAACGGCAGCGCGGCCGGGAAGCGTTCCGGGACGTATGCGGTGCGCGGGCGGCCGGTGACGCGGCCCTCGCTCGGCGCGTCGATCCCGGCGAGCAGCCCCAACAGGGTTGATTTTCCTGTGCCGTTGGAGCCTTCGATCCGGACCAGGGTGCCGGTGGGAAGCTCCAGGTCGATGCCGCGCAGGATCCACGGGCCGCCGATGGTGTAGCGGCGGCCCGCTCCCCACAGTGCGCGTGCGGTACTCAGTGCTGCTGCACCTTCTGCGGCGTCGCCTCGCTGGGCCGGACGATGACGTACCCCTCGCCCTGGAGCATCAGCTGGACGGCCTCGCCGGAGCCGCCGCGCAGCATCGAGCCGATGGACTGCGAGCGGTGCAGGGAGGTGTTGAGGTTCGCGGTCCAGCCGACCACCGCGTCGGTGTCGACGTACACCGGCAGTTGCGGGGAGACCGGGATGACCAGCGGGTTGCCCTCGCAGACCAGGCCGAGTCGGCCGTGGCCGGTGAAGACGCTGTTGAAGAGGCCGCCACCGGCGATGCCGGAGCCCTTCACGGTCTTGATCTCGTACGACAGCGAGGAGTCGAAGCAGAGCACGTTGCGGCCGTTGATCGTGAGGGCGTCGCCCTGCTCGATGTCGACGATGAAGCAGTTCTGCGCCTCGTGCGCGAACCAGGCCTCGCCCTGGCCGCTGACCGACATCAGGGGCAGGCCCTCGCCGGTCACCGCCCGCTTGAGCATGCCTCCTATGCCCTGGCCGCGCCGCTCGAACTGCAGGGTCCCGCGGTAGGCGATCATCGCCCCCTGGCGCGCGAGCATCTCGCCGTTGACGGCGTACTTGATCGACTTGGGGTTCTGCAGGGTCATTCCGGCGGCGTCGGCCGACCGCGCCATGTTCTCGGTGGCAAAAAGGTCGCTCTTCATGGGCGCATCCTGTCCCGGAAGGATTCATTCCGCCAAGAATCACTCCTTCGGCGGCTGGCAGACTGGTGGGGTGAGCACTCAGGACACCTCTTCCGACAGCCCGTTCCACCACGAATCCCCGCGCGACGAGGCACCGCAGTACGTACTGCCGCTCGTCGTACGCATCGAGAAGGCCGAACCCCCGGCCCGTACCGACGCGCTGGAGACGGCGGCCCGTGCGGTGCTCGTGATGCTGTCCGACGAGCGTTCGCTCGGCGAGGGAGCGGACGCGGGCGAGTGGGCGCGGGCCATGCGCGACTGGCAGGACGCGCGGATCCGCAAGGTGGTGCGGCGGGCCCGCGGCGCGGAGTGGCGCAAGGCCTCGGCGCTGCCCGGCATCACGGTGACCGGGAAGTCCGCCGAGGTACGCGTCTTCCCGCCGGTCCCCCTGGACGGCTGGCCCAAGGAACTGGCCAAGCTCCAGGTGTCGGGGACGGATCTGGACGACCCGGCGGATCCGGGCGCCCCCGATCCGCTCACGCCGGTGCTCTGGCTCAGCCCGGAGCTCGACATGTCGGCGGGCAAGGCCATGGCGCAGGCCGGGCACGGCGCCCAACTCGCCTGGTGGGAGCTGTCGGACGCGGACCGCAAGGCCTGGCGCGAGGCGGACTTCCCCCTCTCGGTACGCACCGCGGACCCGGCCGCATGGCGCGAACTGACGCTCAGCGGCCTCCCGTTGGTCCGCGACGCGGGCTTCACCGAGATCCGGCCGGGTTCGACGACGGTCGTGGCGGACCATCCCGCTCTTCGCGCACGGTGACCGGCAACGCCCACCACCTGAGTGCATGAGTCTTCCCCAGCTTCACCGAGATCGCCCCCGGCTCCTGCACGGTCGTAGCCGACCACCCGGCGCTGCGCGGCTGAGGGGGGCTCTTCTGCCCTCTCCGGCGCGAACGAAGGCCGTGACCCTCTGCCCCACCAGCCGGACACGGTCGCGCAGCCCTTTGCTCTCAGGGGTCACCGCCACACCCTGTCGCGGTGCGCGGGTGAAGGCGATCGCCGTCGGTGCCGAGATCGAGCGTGGTGAGTCCTGCCGAGGTGTTCGATCGCCTAGTCGCCGACCGGCCTGCGCCAGAAGCCTGTGGGCAGGTCTTCGACTTCGACGGCTGCCTGGCGAAGATCAGCGGCGACCGGCAGCAAGGCGGCGTAGACCGGGTCGCCACCGGCGGCCATACGGTCGATGACCTGGGCATTGGTTCGGGCCCGCTGGGCGACGACGGCCCCGAACGCGGCCCGGTCGCCGTCGTACCCATAGGCATCGAGCAGCAGGTGCAGGCGCCGGGACCGGTCCTCGAATGCCGTGAATCCGGTCCTCTCGGCGAACCGGCGGGCGTGCAACGGCACCCAGGTCAACGCCATGAAGGCCAGGTCGAACTCGCGCGACGAAGGCCCGACGGTGTCCCAGTCGAAGAACCCCGTCAAACCACCGTCATGCCACACCGCATTCCACGGGGCCGCGTCATGGTGACCAATGATCAGACCGGGCCGCCAGGTCTGCCCGGCGAGCCATCGCACGCCCTCCGGTGGGACGAACTCCGCTGTCGCGTCGTGCAATCGTCGGGCCCACCGGCCGACGCTTTCCAACGCGGTGTCCGAGTACACCCACGCAGGCCAGGGCAGGTCCTCTCCGGCCGTCTCACCCACAAGATGGGTCAAGATCTCGCGCTGCTGGTCGTCCACCCCCAGCACTCGGGGCGCACCGTCAAACCGCACGGCTTCCAGGTGGCGCAGCACCGCGTGCACGCCGGGCGTCCACGGCTGCAGGGGCCGGTGCACCGCATCGCCGATCCGCACTGCGCCCACAGTCCTACCGCCCGGCAGTCGCTGCTCCATGCGCCGGTTGTATCGCATTCCGACCGGCTGCACATCTCCATTTCCCGGCCGCGAACCACCGGACCCGATGCACTTGAACCGGCTGAGGGGCCGGACCACGCGCTCCTCTGGCCGTCCGTGTGGAAGATCGCCATGACCTCGAAGGAGAGGCACATCGAGCCGACCTCCGGGTGCTGGAAGTGCTTCTGGCCGCCGCCTCGCGCCCGTACGTCGTACCGCTCCCACGTCGGGCGAACTCCGGGCTCTTCACGACGAGTTCGCCGACGAGCTGGGCCAGCTCCGGCATGTCCGGGTCGGCGCCCGCCATCGCCCGCAGATGGGCCGCGCTGTGCGCCGCCATCTTCTCCCAGTCCCGGTACAGGCTGCGGCCCATGGGGTGCAGGAACATGTAGCGGGTGACGTTGCGGCGCTCTGGCGGCCAGTCCGTGATTCCGGGGAAGAGGCGCAGGCCGGGCCGGTTGGCGGCGAGCAAGTCGTTGGCGCGGGTGACGACGTACGCCGGCGAGGGGCGCAGCGTCTCCAGCGGGATGCGAGCGTCGCCGCCGAGCGGGCCGGCACGGCAGCGGCACTTCTCAACACCAGCCGCCAGACAGCCGGAGCGCTCAGCATCGCCGTGTTCGGCGCGCTCCTCGCAGGGGACTTCGCGCCAGGCATGCGGGAGAGCCTGCTGCTCGCCGCCTGCCTCCTGGCGGCCACGGCGCTGGGCGCGGCGGCACTGCTGCCTCGACACCCGGCGCCGCACGGCTGAGGGGGCCGGCCGGCCGGCGCGGCACGGCAACCTCAAATCGAGCTCTGAACGTGCCCCGCGGGGGTTCGGCGCCAAGGCCCCGGGCCATGACCTGTCCATGAAGAATTTGGGCATCGGCATCGGCTGGCGGCCTGAGATCGCGGACGCGGTGGAGGGGCTGCCCGGCATCGACTGGGTCGAGGCGGTCGCGGAGAATCTCTGCCCCGGTCACCTCCCCGACTCGCTGGTACGCCTGCGCGAGCGCGACGTCACCGTCGTACCGCACGGCGTCTCGCTGGGTCTCGGCGGCGCCGACCGCCCGGACGCTGGGCGCCTCGCCGACCTCGCGGCCCGCGTCGAGGCGCTGGGCGCCCCGCTCGTCACGGAGCACATCGCGTTCGTGCGGGCGGGCGGCCCGCTGACCGCGTCCCCGCGCCTCGAAGCGGGCCACCTCCTGCCGGTACCGCGTACCCGGGACGCCCTGCGGATCCTGTGCGAGAACGTCCGCATCGCCCAGGACGCGCTGCCGGTACCGCTCGCCCTGGAGAACATCGCCGCCCTGATCAACTGGCCCGACGAAGAGTTGACGGAGGGTCAGTTCCTGGCCGAGCTGGTCGAGCGTACGGGGGTGCGGCTGCTCATCGACGTGGCCAATCTGCACACGAACCGGGTCAACCGGGGTGAGGATCCCGCGAAAGCCCTCGGCGAGCTGCCTCTTGAGGCGATCGCGTACGTCCATGTCGCGGGCGGGGTCGAGCGGGACGGGGTGTGGCACGACACGCATGCGCATCCCGTGCCGGGGGTGGTGCTCGACATCCTGGCCGATCTGGTGTCGCGGGTGTCGCCACCCGGGGTGCTTCTGGAGCGGGACGACGCGTTTCCGCCTGCGGCGGAGCTGGCCGGTGAGCTCGGCGCCATTCGAGCCACGCTGGGGGCTGCAAAGTTCCCCACCCCGCCCCTTCCCGCCGCGTGGGGGGCCCTGCCCCCAGACCCCCGCTCCTCAAGCGCCGGAGGGGCTGGTTTTGGCCGCCCGGAGCCCGAAGGCGCCCAGACCGAAGGCGCCCGCACTCGCCTCGCCCTCTCTCAGGCCGCTCTGCTCTCCTCCCTCACCGCCGGTACGCCTGTGCCTGCCGGGTTCGACGGGCGGCGGGTGCGGGTGCAGGCCCGGATGCTCGCCGGGAAGCGGGCCGATGTGGTGGCCAAGGTGGCGCCAGAGTTGCCGCGGATTCTCGGGGGCGGTTATCGGGAGGCATTCCTCGCGTACGCCAAGTCCCGTCCCATGCACGGCGGTTACCGCCAGGACGCGCTCGACTTCGCGCGGTTCCTGCTCGACGCCGGACGGATCGAGGATGCCGACGCTGGCCGTCGGCTGGGCCGCTGGTGGAAGGAGCGGGCCGGCGCCAGGCCGCCGGGCCGGGCCGCGCGGCTCCTTCGCACCCTGGTCCGGGCGGCCTGAGCCCAACCGGTCAACGTACCGTCTGCGCAAGTAGGTTGAGCGGCACTCCGCCATCACGTGACGACTCCCACACCACCCCGTCACCCATTTCACGGAACCGCCTTCGGGATCAGCGGCATCCGCACTACCGTGCGGCACCGCACCAGGAGGCATCCATGCGTCACTTGTTGTCCGGTACGGGACTGGTCGTCACCGCGTTGGCGGCGACCTTCGCCGCGCTGCTCTTTCCGGTCTGGTCGTACGCCGACCGCTCCGGCACCCCGCTCGCCGATCTCAACGCCGGTACCGTGGCGACCCGTTGGGGGCCGCTCTCCGCTGCCGACCGGGACTTCGTGGTCCGGGTGCGACTCGCGGGTCTCTGGGAGGGACCGGCGGGACAGCAGGCCGTCGAACGGGATCCCAGCGCGGCGGTCAGGGCGGCGGGGCAGCACCTCGTGGACGGGCACGCCTTCCTCGACGCCCGGGTCCGCGAGGTCGCGGCCCAGCTCGGGATGGAGCTGCCCGACCAGCCCAACGCCCAGCAGCAGTCCTGGCTGCGCACGCTGACGGCCGGGCGCGGCATCGCGTACGAGCGGGACTTCGCGAACATCCTGCGGTCCGCGCACGGGAAGGTGTTCGCACTCGTCGCGCAGATCCGGGCGGGCACCCGCAACTCGCTGGTGCGGGGGCTCGCCGACGATGCGAACACGACCGTTCTGGACCACATCAAGATGCTGGAGGCGACCGGTCTTGTCGACTTCGACGCGCTCGCGCGCGACGGCGCCGCGACGGCGACGGCGAGCCCGACGGGACCGCCGCCGCCCACCCCGGGAGCCACCGTGGCGAGCCCGGCCCCGGTCACGCCGCAGCCGGACGACAGCCCTTCGCCGTCCACCCCGGTCACACCCGGGCCGGACGACAGCCCTTCGACGTCGTTCCCGCTGCCGCCGGCCGCGTCCCGCCCGAAGTCCGAGGCGTCGCCCGCCCCGGACGACACCCACACTCCGTAAGGAATAGATAACCCGAGGTCCAAATTGTGGACAGGTCATGGCGGCGAAGCATCAACTTCGCATAGAAATCGGCCATGTTCTGGGTCCTCTTCCTTCTGCCTGCGATCGTCGCGGCCGGTCTCTCCTGCGGCCGCCTGTGCCTCGCTGCCGTCGCCGCGGCGCGGCCCGCACCGTTGGCGGACCGGGAGCGGGGCCTGTCCTGCTACGAGGCCGCGTTCCTGGCCGGCGGCCCCGACCGGGTCACCGACCTCACCCTCGTCTCCATGCACCGCGCCCGCCGGCTGCTGCTCGCGCACACCGGCTGGGCCACCGTCGTCGACCCCGAGGGCCGCGACGACCTGGAGCGGTCCGTCCTGACGGCGATCGGCCCCGGCGGCCAGCAGCGGATAGCGGCGATACGGTCCGCCGCGGCCGCCGCCGACGCGGTGCACGCGCTGGCCGAACGGCTCGCCGCGGCCGGACTCGCCGTCCCCGACGCCGTGCGGTCCGGGGTCGGCACCTCGGTACGGGTGGTCCGCGCGGCCACCCTGTTCATCGCCGCGCTCGCCGTCACCGCACTGCTCATGCCGGGCGAGACCGGCACCGGGCGGGGCGCGATCGCCGCCTGGTTCGCCCTCCCCCTCGTCCTCACCCTGGGCTGCCTGGCCATCGCCCGGGTGGAGATCCATCCGTACACCCGCTGGGCCTCGCCCGACGGACAGCGGCTGCTCGGCGGGCTCGACCCGGCGGGCGATCCGCTCACCGCGGTGGCCGTGCGCGGGATCAGGGCGGTGGACGATCCCCAGCTGCGCACCGCCCTGACAAGGGGCCGCTTCGCTCATCGGGGTCAATGACCGCGCCGTCGCGGCCCCGCTGCTTTACTTCACCCCTTTTCGAAGTTTCCCTTTTGATCTGTATGTACTTCTGTAGTACCGCAGCACGAAAGGGATGTACCGGCGATGAGAGCAGTAGCGCTGTACGGAACCCTCGGTTCCCTCGTCCTGACCGCCCTCACCGCCGCCCCCGCTGGCGGCGCGGATCCGCCGACCGCAGAGGCCAGGGGCGTGACGGTCGCCGCCGAACGCGCCGCCGCCGTCCCGATCGCCTTCGGGCGCTGCCCCCAGGCGGAGATGCTGCCCGCGACGGTCCGGTGCGGCACCGTCGAGGTGCCGCTCGACTACGCCCAGCCCACCGGCCGCCAGATCTCCCTCACCGTCAGCCGGACCAAGGCGCACGGCAAGCACGCCGAGCGGCAGGGCGCCCTGGTGTTCAACCCGGGCGGCCCCGGCGCCTCCAGCATGTACTTCCCGATGGTCGCCGGGCTCCCCGACTGGAAGCGGATCGCGGGGGCGTACGACCTCGTCGGCTACGCCCCGCGCGGAGTGGCCCGCTCGGCGCCGCTCTCCTGCCAGGACCCGCGCGACTTCGCCAAGGCCCCCACCCAGTCACCCCCGGACCCCTCACCCGCGTACAAGAAGGAGCGGATCGCGCAGGCGCAGGCGTACGCCGAGGGCTGTGCGCGCAACGCGGGGGACGCGCTGCGGCACTACACCAGCATCAACAACGCCCGTGACCTGGATGTGCTGCGGGCCGCGCTCGGTGAGGAGAAGCTGACCTTCATGGGCGCCTCGTACGGCACCTACTTCGGGGCGGTGTACGCGACGCTGTTCCCCTCGCACATCCGCCGGATGGTCTTCGACTCGGTGGTCGACCCGGACCCGGGCCAGATCTGGTACCGCAACAACCTCGACCAGTCGCTGGCCTTCGAGAGCCGCTGGAAGGACTTCCGCACCTGGGTCGCCAAGCACGACGACGTGTACCACCTGGGCCACACGGCCGATGAGGTGCTGCAGAGCTACGAGAAGGTGCGGGCCAAACTGACCCGCGAACCGGCCGGCGGCACGGTGGGCCCCGCCCAGTTGCAGGCCGCGTTCCTCAAGGCCGGGTACTACGACGACTACTGGACGAGCCGGGCCAGCGCGCTGTCCGAGTACCTGAAGGGCAATGAGCGGCCGCTGGTCCAACAGGCCGCGCCCAAGGCGGAGTCGGCGCGGGGCGACGAGAACGGCAATGCCGTGTACACGGCGGTCGAGTGCAATGACGCAGCCTGGCCACGGGACTTCACGACGTGGGACCGCGACAACAGCGCGCTCGCGAAGGTCGCGCCGTTCGAGACGTGGGACAACGCGTGGATGAACCTGCCGTGCGCCTACTGGCCGGCCCCGCAGCAGAAGCCGGTGGACGTACGGGCCGCGGAAGGGGCGCTGCCGCCGACGCTGATCCTGGCGGCCGAGCGGGACGCGGCGACGCCATACCCGGGGGCGCTGGAACTCCAGCGGCGGCTGCCGGGCTCCGTGGTCATCACGGAGAAGGACGCCGGTACGCACGGCATCGCGGGCGGCGCCAACAAATGCGTCAACGGCTATCTGGAGGACTACCTGTTGAACGGTCGGACGCCGGTGCGGCGCGCTGCGTGCGCGCCGCACCCGGAGCCGAACCCGGTGTCGCTGGACGAGCGGACGGCCGACAGGCCGGGGCGTGTGCCGCGCGCTCTCTGATCTTCCGGGTCAGGGGTGACCGGGGTTCCGCTCGCGTGGCGCGGACCCCGGTCACCTGGTCTTTCTAAGCCAGTCCCGCGACGAGGTCGGCGACGCTCTTGCGGCGGCCCGTGTAGAACGGGACCTCCTCGCGGACGTGCATACGGGCCTCGGAGGCGCGCAGATGGCGCATGAGGTCGACGATGCGGTGCAGTTCGTCGGCCTCGAAGGCGAGCAGCCACTCGTAGTCGCCGAGCGAGAACGAGGCGACCGTGTTGGCCCGCACGTCTGGGTAGCCGCGGGCCATCTTGCCGTGGTCGGCGAGCATCCGGCGGCGGTCCTCGTCCGGCAGCAGGTACCAGTCGTAGGAGCGCACGAACGGGTACACCGACACGTAGTCGCGCGGGTTCTCATCCGCGAGGAACGCCGGGATGTGCGCCTTGTTGAACTCGGCGGGCCGGTGCAGCGCCATGTTCGACCAGACCGGTTCGAGCGCGCGGCCCAGCTTGGTGCGGCGGAACAGGTTGTAGGCGGTCTGGAGCTCGTCGGAGGTCTCCGCGTGCCACCAGATCATAATGTCGGCGTCGGCGCGCAGACCCGACAGGTCGTAGGTGCCGCGGACGGTGATGTCCTTGGCGGCGAGCTGGTCGAACAGCTCCTGGACCTCGTCGGCGTAACCGGCGCGGTCCTCAGGGAGTACGTCGCGCAGCTTGAAGACAGACCACAGGGTGTAGCGGATGACCTCGTTGAGGTCCTTCGCCTTCTTCCCCGCGTTGGGAATCTTTTCCGGAGCAGCACTCATGTGGCTATTGTCCCGCGTCACTCCGGGTGTTCTGCGCCAGGGTCGACGTGGCGATGATCTCGTCCGCGGCTCGCTGGGCGCTCGCGATGCACGCGGGGATGCCCACACCGTCGTACGCCGCGCCGCAGACCCGCAGTCCAGGGAGCTTGGCGACCTCCGCGCGGACCCGGGCGACCTTGGCCGGATGGCCCACCGGATACTGCGGAAGTCCGCCGATCCAGCGGGTCACTTCGGTCGCGACGGGCTTCGCCGACAGGCCGACGGCCTCGCCGAGGTCACCCAGCGACACATCCACGAGGTCGGCGTCGTCCCAGCCGAGGTGCTCCTCCTCGCCGTAGCGGCCGATCGAGGTGCGCAGCACGAAGAGGTCCGAGGCGCGGTCGGTGACCCACTTCCACTTGTACGAGGAGAACGTGGAGGCCTTGATGGTGCGGCCGTCGACCGGCGGCACCAGGAACCCGGACCGCTCGTCGAGCCCGGCCAGATCACCGCGCCGGAAGGCGAGGGTGACCAGCGCCATCGAGGCGTACTCGACCGCGGACAGCTCGGCGGCGGCGACCGGCGACTCGGCGGCGAGCAGCGCGGAGGCGGCCCAGGCGGGGGTGGACAGGATCACGCCGTCGGCCGCGATCAGCTCGGTGTCGGTACGGATCTGCCAGCCATCGGCGGTGCATGTCAGGTCCAGCACCGGGGTGTCCATGCGGATCTCGCCGCCCGCGGCCCGTACGGCGTCGGCGACCGCGCCGGGCAGGGTGCCGATGCCGCCGTCGAGGCCCGCGAAGACCGGCCCGGTCAGCTGCTTGGCGGCGGCCTTCGCCTGGATGTCCTGGACGCCGTCGAGGAGCGAGCCGTGGCTGCGGGCCGCCTCGAAGAGCTGGGGGACGGCGGCCCGCATCGAGATCTTGTAGGCGTCGCCCGCGTACACGCCGCCGAGCAGCGGCTCGACCAGGCGGTCGACGACCTCGCGGCCGACCCGCTTGGCGACGAACTCGCCGACGCCGATGTCCTCGCCGACCTCGGTAGGGGCGAGTTCGCGGTCCCGCGCGATGCGGGCCAGGCCCTCGGCGGACAGGATGCCGTGCAGCGCCTCGGGGTGTGCCGGGACGCCCATCACATGGCCCTTGGGCATCGGGCGCAGCGCGCCCCGGGTCCAGATGGCGGCGGTGGCGGTCGCGGGCGCCTGGAGCCGGTCGCCGAGGCCGACGGCGCGGGCCAGTGCCACGCCCTCGGGGCGGCGGGCCAGCATCGACTCGGCGCCGAGGTCGACGGGCGCGCCCGCGATCTGTCCGGCGAGCAGCTTGCCGCCGAGCGTCGTAGTGGCTTCGAGCAGGGTCACGCGGGCGCCGGCCCCGAGCAGCCGGTGGGCGGCGGCGAGTCCCGAGATCCCGCCTCCGACGACGACGATGTGCGGGGCGCTGGTGACGGCGTTGTCCATGCCCCCACTGTCTCAGACCCCCCTCGACGCGCCGGTCCGCCCCCACCCCCAGGTGTCCGCACGGGAATTCCCCGCTCCTCCGGTACGTATCTTCCCCAGAGAAGGCGGAACCCGGGCAGCACTCAGCGGACTTCAGAAATGGAGGCACCCCATGGCGGCGGAGCGACTGGTGGTCATCGGCGGAGATGCGGCGGGCATGTCCGCCGCATCGCAGGCCCGCAGGCTCAAGGGCCCCGAGGAACTGGAGATCGTCGCCTTCGAGCGCTCCTGCTTCACCTCCTACTCGGCCTGCGGAATCCCGTACTGGGTGGGCGGCGACGTACCGGAACACGAGGACCTGATCGCCCGCACCCCCGAGGAGCACCGGGCGCGCGGGATCGATCTGCGGATGCGTACGGAGGTGACGGAGCTGGATGTCGCGGGCCGCCGGGTGCGGGCCCGCGATCTCGAATCCGGTGCCGACGCGTGGACTTCGTACGACAAGCTCGTCATCACGACCGGGGCGCGTCCGGTGCGGCCCGCGCTGCCGGGGATCGACGCGCCGGGCGTGCACGGGGTGCACACCATCGACGACGGCGGGGCGCTGCTCGACAGTCTGGCGGCCGCCGGGGGCCGCAGCGCGGTGGTGGTGGGCGGCGGCTACATCGGCATCGAGATGGCGGAGGCGCTGCTGAGCCTGAACTTCGAGGTGACGCTGCTGACCCGCGGCGCCGAGCCCATGCACTCGCTCGACCCGGACATGGGCCGCCTGGTCACGCGGGCGATGCAGGAGTCCGGGATCCGGGTGGTCACCGGCGCCGAGGTCACCAAGGTGCTCACCGCGGAGTCGGGCCGGGTGCGGGCGGTGGCAACGGATTCCGCCGAGTACCCGGCCGACGTGGTGGTGCTCGGTCTGGGCGTGGCCCCCAACACCGAACTCGCCCGCGCGGCCGGACTGCCGCTCGGGGAGTCGGGCGGTCTGCTCACGGACACCTCGATGCGGGTGCGCGGCCACCAGGACATCTGGGCGGGCGGCGACTGCGTGGAGGTCCTCGACCTGGTGTCGGGCCGCAGGCGCCACATCGCGCTCGGTACGCACGCGAACAAGCACGGCCAGGTCATCGGCTCCAACGCGGGTGGCGGCTATGCCACGTTCCCGGGCGCCGTCGGCACGGCGGTCACCAAGGTCTGCGAGACGGAGATCGCACGCACCGGGCTCCTGGAGCGGGAGGCGCGCGAGGAGGGCCTCCAGTACGTCACGGCGACCATCGAGTCGACCAACACCGCCGGCTACTACCCGGGGGCGGCCTCGATGACGGTGAAGATGCTGGCCGAGCGGCGCAGCGGGCGGCTGCTCGGCGTGCAGATCGTGGGCCGCGAGGGCGCGGCGAAGCGCATCGACGTGGCGGCGGTGGCGCTGACGGCCCGTATGACGGTGGACCAGCTCGTCGCCCTGGACCTCGGGTACGCCCCGCCCTTCTCGCCGGTGTGGGACCCGATCCTGGTGGCGGCGCGCAGGGCGGTGGCGGCGGTGCGGGGTTAGGGCCCGCACCGCCCGGGGGTCAGCGGGCGGTCTGCTCGTGGACGTACGCGACGAGCCGGGTCAGCGCGTCCGGGTCCATCGACGGCAGCACCCCGTGGCCCAGGTTGAAGATGTGGCCTTCGAGGCCGGCGGCCGCGTCCAGCACCTCGCGGGTCTTCGCCTCGACGGCGGCGGTCGGGGCGAACAGGACCGCCGGGTCGAGGTTGCCCTGGAGCGCCTTGCCGGGGCCGACCCGGCGGGCCGCCTCGTCCAGCGGGACGCGCCAGTCGACGCCGACCACGTCCGCGCCGGCCTCGCCCATCAGGCCGAGCAGTTCGCCGGTGCCGACGCCGAAGTGGATGCGCGGCACGTTGTAGGAGGCGACCGCGTCGAAGACCTTCGCCGAGGCGGGCAGCACCGAGCGCCGGTAGTCGGCGGGGGCGAGCGCGCCCACCCAGGAGTCGAAGAGCTGGACGGCCGAGGCGCCGGCCTCGATCTGGACCTTGAGGAAGGCGGCGGTGATCTCGGCGAGGCGGTCGAGCAGGTCGGCCCAGAGCTCGGGGTCGCCGTACATCATGGCCTTGGTGTTCTCGTGGTTGCGGGACGGGCCGCCCTCCACGAGGTAGCTCGCGAGCGTGAACGGCGCGCCCGCGAAGCCGATCAGCGGCGTGGCGCCGAGCTCGCCGGTCAGCATGCCGATCGCCTCGGTGACGTAGTGGACGTCCTCGGGGGTCAGATCGCGCAGCCGCGCCAGGTCCGCCCGGGTGCGGATCGGGTCGGCGACGACCGGGCCGACGCCCGGCTTGATGTCCAGGTCGAGGCCGATCGCCTTGAGCGGGACCACGATGTCGCTGAAGTAGATGGCCGCGTCGACCTTGTGGCGGCGCACCGGCTGGAGCGTGATCTCCGTGACGAGCTCCGGCCGCATGCACGATTCCAGCATCGGGATGCCTTCGCGCACCTTCAGGTACTCCGGCAGCGAACGCCCGGCCTGGCGCATGAACCAGACCGGCGTGTGCGGGACGGCTTCCCGCCTGCACGCCTTGAGGAACGCGGAATCGTGCGTCGTGCTGTTCGGCTGGCCCACAGGGCGGTCGTTGGCGCTCACGCCCAGAATCTTCGCATGTACCGGCAAGCGGCCGCCCCGGGCCGGGTGTCCCTACCGGCGCCGGGCGCCCGTTCCGCCTAGTCTTCCCCGCATGGCTGCCGCTCAGGGACGAACTACGGATGGCGCTGACGGCAGGGACGCCGCGGACGGGACCACCGTTCCGTACGCCTTCCGTCAGGCCGTCGACGCACTGCGGACGGCGCGGCTGCGCCCCGAGATCGAGGTGGACGAGACACGTCCGCCGCAGCGCCTGGCTCCGCACGCGTACGCGGTGGAGGCGGCGGTGGTCGAGGGCGAGGAGGACCTGGCCGACGGCCGGCTCGTGCTGCTGCACGACCCCGCCGGGCACGACGCCTGGCAGGGCACCTTCCGCCTGGTGACGCTCGTACGGGCCGAGCTGGAGCCGGAGATGGCGGCCGATCCACTGCTGCCCGAGGTCTGCTGGTCGTGGCTGACCGGCGCCTTGGAGGCACGCGGCCTTTCGTACGGGGAGGCGAGCGGCACGGTCACCCGGGCCGGCTCGCACTACTTCGGCGGGCTCGCGGAACGCCGTCCGGCCACCCAGATCGAGATCCGGGCGTCCTGGACGCCGCGCGAGGGTCTGGGCGGGGTGCCGGACACCGCGGGCCACCTCGCGGCCTGGTGCGATCTGCTGTGCCAGATCGCCGGTCTGCCCCCGGCTTCGGGGCCGACCGAGGCGGGCAGCGGTGTGGTCACGCTGCCGCAGCGCCGCGACCCCCGCTGACGGTCCGTCCGTCCCCTTCTGGCCGGTCCGCGCCCCGCCTGTGGTGGGGCGCGGACCGTTTCCACGGGCCCGCGCACGGCTCCGGGCGCCCCGCCGGGCACTCGACCATCGATCACTAGTCCGATTTGCCCTAAATGTTTCTCACCAAATCGTGATCATTCTCTAAAGGCCGAGGGGTTTGATGCCGAAGAGGTTTGTGACCCTAACTGCACGGTTCGCCCCGGCTTCATCCCCGAGCCGGCTCCGTCCCGCACCTTCCCAGGAGGCCTGGTGTCCGTTCTTCTTGAGCAGCCCGCAAGCCTGGTCGCCTACCGCCCGAACAAGCCGACGGCCATGGTCGTCGTTGCCGACCCCCGAGTCCGCTCCACCGTGACCCGTCACCTGTGGGCACTCGGAGTACGTGACGTCATCGAGGCGTCGTCCATCGCGGAGGCCCGTCCCCGCGTCGGCAATCCGCGCGACATCTGCGTTGCCGACGTCCACCTGCCCGACGGTTCCGGGCTGACCCTGCTGTCCGAGACCCGCGCGGCGGGCTGGCCCAACGGCCTGGCCCTGTCCGCGGCCGATGACATCGGCGCCGTGCGCAACGCCCTGGCGGGCGGCGTGAAGGGCTACGTCGTCACCGGTACCCGCACCAACGTCGGGCACCCCAGCCGCCCCGGCGCCGCCCCCATCGGCGCCGCGGCCGCCCGTATGCACCGCCGCCCCCCGGGTGCCCCGAGCCACCCGGGCGGCTACCGCGAGCTCTCCGGCCGCGAGGTCGAGGTGCTCCGACTGGTTGCGGAGGGCCAGTCGAACAAGGCCATCGGCGTCTCGATGGGCCTGTCCGCACTGACCGTCAAGTCCCATCTCGCCCGGATCGCACGCAAGCTCGGCACGGGTGACCGCGCCGGGATGGTGGCCGTGGCGCTGCGTACCGGAATCATCCACTGACTGGTTTACGACCCTCGTGCGCCCGTCGACGGAACGTTCCGTCGACGGGCGCCGTGCATACACAGATACCCTTGACCGGTGACCGACGCCCATAAGACCGCAGCAGAGACAGCACTGCGAACCACCGGGGGCGCTCCCCCGGACGACGTCGACAAGGCGCCGATTCCCTTGCTGGAGCCCCGAGAGGGCATTCCCCCTGTCGTTGCCACCGACGAAGCGCTGGCCGAAGTGGTCGCCGCCTTCGCGGCCGGCACCGGCCCCGTCGCCGTCGACGCCGAGCGCGCGTCCGGCTACCGCTACGGGCAGCGCGCGTATCTGGTGCAGCTGCGCCGCGAGGGCGCGGGCAGCGCGCTCATCGACCCGGTCGGCTGTCCTGATCTCTCCGCTCTGGGGGAGGCGCTTTCGGACACCGAGTGGATCCTGCACGCCGCGACCCAGGACCTTCCCTGCCTGCGCGAAATAGGCATGGTTCCCTCCCGGCTCTTCGACACCGAGCTCGCCGGGCGGCTCGCGGGCTTCCCGCGCGTCGGCCTCGGCGCGATGGTCGAGAGCGTGCTCGGGTACGCGCTGGAGAAGGGCCACTCCGCGGTCGACTGGTCGACCCGGCCGCTCCCCGAGCCCTGGCTGCGCTATGCGGCCCTCGACGTGGAGCTCCTGGTCGATCTGCGCGACGCGCTGGAGAAGGAGCTCGACAGGCAGGGCAAGCTGGAGTGGGCCCGCGAGGAGTTCGACGCGATCGCCGCCGCGCCGCCCGCGCCGCCCCGCAAGGACCCCTGGCGCCGCACCTCCGGCATGCACAAGGTGCGCAGGCGCCGCCAGATGGCCGCCGTACGGGAACTGTGGACGGCCCGGGACCGGATCGCGCAGCGGCGTGACGTCTCGCCGGGCAAGGTGCTGAGCGACTCCGCGATCATCGAGGCCTCGCTCGCGCTGCCGGTCACCGTGAACGCGCTGACGGCTCTGCCCGGCTTCGGGCACCGGATGGGCCGGCGTCAGCTGGAGCAGTGGCAGGCGGCCATCGACCGGGCGAGGGCGCTGTCGGACGCCGAACTGCCGCAGCCCGGCCAGCCGTTGCAGGGCCCGCCGCCGCCGCGTTCCTGGGCGGACAAGGACCCGGCCGCCGCGGCCCGGCTCTCGGCGGCCCGCGCCGCGGTCTCCGAGCTCGCCGAGCGGCTGAACATGCCGCAGGAGAACCTGATCACCCCGGACACCGTGCGCCGGGTCTGCTGGGAGCCGCCCGGCGACCGCTCGGAGGCCGCCGTGGCCGGGGCCCTCGCCTCGCACGGGGCCAGGGCCTGGCAGATCGAGCAGGTGACGCCGCTCCTTGCGGCGGCGCTCACGGACGCCCCGGCGAAGTCCTGACCGGCTGAGCGGGTCGGGCCCGCGGCACACGATTTACCGCCGCGGGCCCGAATTCCCCAAGACCGGACCATATCCAACAGCCTCAAACAGCTTTAGGCTGTGCGCCGCATCAGATTCTTTCAGTGCCTCCGCACCACGGAAGGAATGACATGCGCACGCCATTCAGACGCGCGGCTCTCGCGGCGGTCACCACCGCGCTCGCCCTGGGCGCCGCCGGCCTCACCGCCGCCGCGCCCGCCGCACAGGCCCGCCCGCACCCTCCGGCCGCGTCCCACACCGTCGGCCACGACGACCACGCCTTCACCATCGACGGCAAGCCGCTGTCCATCTGGTCGGGCGAGTTCCACTACTGGCGGCTGCCCAGCCCCGACGCCTGGCGGGACGTCCTGCAGAAGATGAAGGCGGGCGGCTTCAACGCGGCCTCCGTCTACTTCGACTGGGACTTCCACTCCCCCAAGCCGGGCGTGTACGACTTCACCGGCATCCGTGACGTCGACCGGCTGCTCGACATCGCGCAGGAGGTGGGGATCTACGTCATCGCCCGCCCCGGCCCGTACATCAACGCCGAGACCGACGGCGGCGGCTTCCCCGGCTGGCTGGTCACCCAGCAGGGCAAGGCCCGCACCACCGCGCCCGACTATCTGGCGGCCGCCGACGAATGGCTCTCGAAGATCGACCCCATCCTCGCCCGCCACCAGCTCACCAACGGCACGGGCACGGTCATCGCCTACCAGGTCGAGAACGAGTACTACCAGGACACCGCCGACGGCCACGCCTACATCAAGCACCTGGTCGACAAGGCGCACGCCGACGGCATCACGGTCCCGCTGACCGGCAACCACGACGGCGTGTTCGCCAAGGAACTCGACATCGACGGGAGCGACTCCTACCCGCAGGGCTTCAACTGCTCAAGCCCCGACGCCTGGCACGGGCTGCCCGATCTGTCCGGTGCGAAGAAGTCCGGCCAACCGCTGTTTCTGGCCGAATTCCAGGGCGGCTCCTTCGACCCGTGGGGCGGCCCCGGCTTCGACAAGTGCCGGCAGCTCACGAACGGCGACTTCGAGAAGGCCGCGTACGAGAACAACATCGCCTCGGGCGCCACCATGCAGAACTTCTACATGGCCTACGGCGGCACCTCCTGGGGCTGGCTGCCCTCGCCCGGCGCGGTCTACAGCTCCTACGACTACGGCGCCCCGATCCGCGAGGACCGGCAGCTCAGCGAGAAGTACCTGGTCGACAAGCGGCTCGGCTACCTCGTGCAGTCGGTGGCGCCGCTGACGAAGACCGAGAGCGTGCCGCAGGGCGCGCCCGACAACGCGGCCGTACAGCGCCGCGACCGGCGCAATCCCGACGACGGCACCGGGATCACGGTCGTCCGGCACAAGGACGTCAACAACAAGGCGAAGGACACCACGCACCTCGCGCTCGACGGGTATCCGTCGGTGCCGCAGGAGCCCGGCACGGCGCTGACGGTCGACGGCCGCGACTCTAAGCTGCTGGTCTCCAACTATGCGATGGACCACCAGCAGTTGAGGTATTCGACGTCCGAGATCATGACGCACGGCACGTTCGGGGCGCGGGACGTGGCGCTGCTGTACGGGCGGCACGGGCAGGACGGCGAGACCGTGCTGCGGTACGGCGCCCGGCCGGGCGTGCGGGTGCTGAGCGGGCAGGTGAAGCAGACCTGGGACGCGGCGAGCGGCGACCTGCGGCTCAACTACCGCCACGACGGCCTGGCCCAGGTCCTCGTCACCCCGGCGGACGGCTCAACTCCCGTACTTCTACTGCTTGCTGACGATGCGACAGCCGATACGTACTGGCGGCTCGACACCCCGCAGGGGCCGGTCCTGGCGAGCGGTCCCGAGCTGCTGCGGACGGCCTCGTACGACAAGGGCGTGCTGAAGCTCACCGGCGACACCGACAAGGCGGCCTCGCTGCACGTCCTGACCGGCGCGCCCGCGACCTCCGTGAGCTGGAACGGGCGGCCCGCGCCGGGCGCGCTCGACACGACGGGCAGCGCACTCGACGGGCCGAAGGCGGTCTCCCTTCCCACGCTGGGCAGTTGGAAGGTCCAGCGGGAGACTCCGGAGGCGGCGGCCGGGTTCGACGACGCCGCGTGGCGGTCCGCCGACAAGCCGGTGCTCTCGGCGGACGACTACGGCTTCCACGCCGGGTCGGTCTGGTACCGGGGCCACTTCGCGGCCGCCGGGTCGGAGTCCGGGGTCCAGGTCAACGCCAGTACGGGGCGCGGCGGTTCGTATCTGGTGTGGCTGAACGGCACGTATCTGGGCAGCTCCGGGGATGCGACGCACCTGTTCGCGGTGCCGGGCGGGGTGCTGAAGGCCGGCCGGGACAACGTCCTCGCGGTGCTCGCGGCCGACATGGCGCACGAGCAGGACTGGTCGGCGAACGACAGCCACAAGCAGCCGCGCGGTCTGACCGCGGTGCGGCTCGTGGGCTCGGCGAAGCAGATCGGCTGGCGCATCCAGGGCGCGCTCGGCGGGGAGGACCTCGCCGACCCGGTGCGCGGACCGCTCAACACCGGTGGCCTGTACGGGGAACGGCAGGGCATGCACCTGCCGGGCTACCCGGACGCCGGCTGGTCCGCCACCTCGCTGCCGGACACCCGCACGGGCGCCGCCGGGGTCTCCTGGTACCGCACCGGCTTCGACCTCTACCTGCCGCAAGGCCAGGACGTACCGCTCGGGCTGACGTTCTCGGACGACAGGGCGAAGCACTACCGGGCGCTGGTGTACGTCAACGGCTGGATGACCGGCCTTTACGTGAACGGCCTGGGTCCGCAGAAGTCCTTCCCCGTGCAGCCCGGCATGCTGCGCACCCACGGCCACAACACCGTGGCCGTCGCCGTGATCGGCGAGGACGCGGCCGGGGACGGGCTCGGCAGGGTCACGCTCGACGCGTACGGGAACCACACCACGCCGCTGCGGTACGGGGACGTCGCCTCGCCGGGCTGGTCCGCGGCGGACCACGACCCGCGGGCGGGCGCCGATGTGCGGATCGCGGCACCGGACGCGATCGCGCGCGGCGGCACGGGCGAGGTGACGGCGTCCTTCGCGTCGCGCCGGTCGACGGCCCGGGACGCCTCGCTCACGCTGCGGCTGCCGCAGGGGTGGACGGCCACGCCCTCGGCCGCGCAGCCGCTCGGGGACGTGCCGGCCGGGCACACCGTGACGCGTACCTGGAAGGTGACGGCGGCGGGCGGGGCTCAGCCGTGGTCGGCGGTGCTGTCGGCGGCCGCGCGGTACCGGGGCGGTTCGGCGTCCGCCGCGGTGGGCGTGGCCTCGCCGCCACCGGCGCCGGGGGCCGGACCGCACGACCTCGCCGATCTCGACTTCACCGCGACGAACGGATGGGGTCCGGTGGAGCGCAACACGTCCAACGGGGAGGACGCGGCCGGTGACGGACGTCCGATGTCGATCGCGGGCGTCCGGTACGCGAAGGGGCTCGGCGTGCATGCCGACGGTGACGTGACGGTGTTCCTGGGCGGGGCGTGCTCGCGCTTCACGGCGTCGGTGGGCGTGGACGACGAGACCGGCGGCGGCGGTTCGGTCGTCTTCTCGGTCCTGGCGGACGGCAGACAGGTCGCGACGACGCCGGTGCTGCGGGGCGGGCAGTCCGCCGTAGCGCTGGCGGCGGATGTGACCGGCGCGCAGGTCGTCGACCTGGTGGTGGGCGACGGCGGCGACGGCAACGCGCTGGACCACGGGGACTGGGCGGGTGCACAGCTGACCTGCGGCTAGTAGTCCCCGCCCCGTCCGGAGCCGCGGGAGGGCGCTGCGAGTGTGACGTTCGCCGCTCCCGCCCAGGGGGCTGGGCAGTTTGGTTACCCGTAAGTAGCATGGGCGGAGTGAGCGCGCGCTCAGTCGCGTGCGCCAAGCGCAGCAGTGCCATCCCGCACCTGGAGGAGAGCCATCGTGCCTCGTACCGTCAGGGACGTCGTCTTCGTCGACGGCGTCCGCACCCCGTTCGGCAAGGCGGGCCCGAAGGGCATCTACCACGAGACCCGGGCCGACGATCTGGTCGTCAAGGCGATCCGGGAGCTGCTGCGCCGCAACCCGGCCCTCGACCCCGCGAAGATCGACGAGGTGGCCATCGCCGCCACCACGCAGATCGGTGACCAGGGTCTGACTCTGGGGCGGACCGCCGGGATCCTCGCCGGGCTGCCGCAGTCCGTGCCGGGCTACTCCATCGACCGCATGTGCGCGGGCGCGCTCACGGCCGTCACCACCGCCGCGGGCTCCGTCGCCTTCGGCGCGTACGACGCCGTGATCGCCGGTGGCGTCGAGCACATGGGCCGCCACCCGATGGGCGAGGGCGTCGACCCGAACCCGCGGTTCGTCAGCGAGAAGCTGGTCGACGAGTCGGCCCTGTTCATGGGCATGACCGCGGAGAACCTGCACGACCGCTACCCGCACATCACCAAGCAGCGCACCGACGAGTACGCCGTGCGCTCGCAGGAGAAGGCCGCCAAGGCGTACGCCGACGGCAAGATCCAGCAGGACCTGGTGCCGATCTCGGTGCGCAACACCAACGCCGAGGTGGGCGAGACCGGTTGGGGTCTGGTCACCGCCGACGAGCCGATGCGCCCGGGCACCACCCTGGAGAACCTGGCCGGTCTGAAGACCCCGTTCCGCGTGCACGGCAACGTGACCGCGGGCAACGCGGCCGGTCTCAACGACGGTGCCACCGCGTCGATCATCGCGTCCGAGGACTTCGCGCGCGAGAACGGCCTGCCGGTCAAGATGCGCCTCGTGTCGTACGCCTTCGTGGGCGTCGAGCCGGAGGTCATGGGCTACGGCCCGATCCCCGCGACCGAGAAGGCCCTCGCCAAGGCGGGCCTGACCATCGAGGACATCAACCTCTTCGAGATCAACGAGGCGTTCGCCGTCCAGGTCCTCGCGTTCCTGGACCACTACGGCATCGCCGACGACGACGCGCGCGTCAACCAGTACGGCGGCGCCATCGCCTTCGGCCACCCGCTCGCCTCCTCCGGCGTACGTCTGATGACGCAGCTGGCGCGGCAGTTCGAGGAGCAGCCGGAGGTCCGCTACGGCCTCACCACCATGTGCGTCGGCTTCGGCATGGGCGCCACGGTCATCTGGGAGAACCCGCACCACAAGGACGCCGGAGGCAGCAAGTGAGCACCACCACCGCTGAGCTTCTCAAGGGCGCGGCCGAGCTGTTCCCCGACGAGGTCGTGACGTCGGCGCACGTCCGTCACCTCGATCTGCCGTACGGCGCGGGCACGTTCGCCCTGATCACTCTCGACAACGGCTTCGACCACACCAAGCCGACCACCTTCGGCCCCGGTTCGCTCGCGAACCTCAACGCCGCCATCGACCAGGTGGAGAAGGAGGCGGCCGAGGGCGCGATCGTCGGCGTCGGTGTCACCGGCAAGCCGTTCATCTTCGCGGTCGGCGCCGACCTCAAGGGCGTCGAGATCCTCAAGAAGCACGAGGACGCGCTCGCCATCGGCAAGAGCGGCCACGAGGTCTTCAAGCGCCTCGCGGGCCTCGCGGTCCCGACGTTCGCCTACTACAACGGCGCGGCCATGGGCGGCGGTGTCGAGGTCGGTCTGCACTGCACCTACCGCACCGTCTCCAAGGCGTTGCCCGCCTTCTCGCTGCCCGAGGTCTTCCTCGGTCTGGTCCCGGGCTGGGGCGGCTGCACGCTGCTCCCCAACCTGATCGGCGCCGACAAGGCCGTCGCGGTCATCATCGAGAACTCGCTGAACCAGAACCGCCAGCTCAAGGGCAAGCAGGTCTTCGAACTCGGCATCGCCGACGCCCTCTTCGAGGGTGCCGACTTCCTGGAGCAGTCCCTCATCTGGACCGCGAACGTCCTGAAGGGCGACGTCACCGTCGAGCGCCCCGAGGTCGACCGCGGCGAGGCCTGGGACCAGGCCGTCGCCAAGGGCCGCTTCATCGCGGACTCCAAGGTGCACGGCGCCGCCCCGGCCGCCTACCGCGCGCTCGACATCATCGCAGCGTCGAAGAACGGCGACCTCCAGGCCGGTTTCGACGCCGAGGACAGCGCGCTCGCCGACCTCATCATGGGTGGCGAACTGCGGTCCGGCATCTACGCGTTCAACCTGGTCCAGAAGCGCGCCAAGCGCCCGGCCGGCGCGCCGGACAAGAACCTGGCCCGCCCGGTGACGAAGGTGGGTGTCGTCGGCGCCGGCCTCATGGCCTCGCAGCTGGCGCTCCTGTTCCTGCGCCGCCTCGAAGTGCCGGTCGTCCTGACCGACATCGACCAGGAGCGCGTCGACAAGGGTGTGGGCTACGTCCACGCCGAGATCGACAAGCTGCTCTCGAAGTCCCGGATCAACCAGGACAAGGCCAACCGTCTCAAGGGCCTGGTCTCCGGTGTCCTGGACAAGGCCGAGGGCTTCTCGGACGCCGACTTCATCATCGAGGCCGTCTTCGAGGAGATCGGCGTCAAGCAGCAGGTGTTCGCGGAGGTCGAGGCGGTCGCCCCGGCACACGCGATCCTCGCCACCAACACCTCCTCGCTGTCGGTCACCGAGATGGCGTCGAAGCTGAAGCACCCCGAGCGGGTCGTCGGCTTCCACTTCTTCAACCCGGTCGCGATCCTGCCGCTCCTGGAGATCGTCCGGGGCGAGCAGACCGACGACGCCTCGCTGGCCACCGCCTTCGGCGTCGCGCGCAAGCTGAAGAAGACCGCGGTCCTGGTGAAGGACGCCCCGGCGTTCGTCGTCAACCGCATCCTGACCCGCTTCATGGGCGAGATCCAGAACGTCATCGACGAGGGCACCCCGGTCGCCGTCGCCGAGAAGGCCGTCGAGCCGCTCGGTCTGCCGATGTCCCCGCTGGTCCTCCTGGAGCTGGTCGGCCCGGCCATCGGCCTGCACGTCTCCGAGACCCTCAACCGCGCCTTCCCGGAGCGGTTCACGGTCTCCGAGAACCTCGCGGCCGTCGTCAAGGCGGGCAAGCGCGGCTTCTACGTGTACTCCGCCGAGAACGGCTTCAAGCCGGAGCTGGACCCGGAGGTCGCGGCCCTCCTCAAGCAGGGCGATGTCGTCCTGACCGAGGAGCAGACCCGCGACCGCGTCCTGGACGCGGTGGCGCAGGAGATCGGTCTGATGCTGGACGAGGGCGTCGTCGCCGAGGCCCAGGACATCGACCTCTGCCTGATCACGGGCGCCGGCTGGCCCTTCCACCTGGGCGGCATCACGCCGTACCTGGACCGCGAAGGCGTCTCGGAGCGCGTGAACGGAAGGAAGTTCCTGGCGCAGGGCGTCGCGAGCGTCCCGGCGTAACGCCGTTCGGAGTTGCCTGAGCGAGGGCCCCCGCACTTCGGTGCGGGGGCCCTCGTCTTGCCCCAAGTCGCGCTGCCAGCAGGGCTGTTGACGGTGCGTCATATGTGCAACGGAGGCCCGGGACCGATGGTGCGGTCCCGGGCCTCCGCGTACGGTGCGGTGCTGTGCGGTGCGTCAGACCTGCTGCCAGGCTTCCAGGGCGAGGCCCGGCTCGTCGGTGCGCTGGCGGGTGATCCGCAGGCCGCCGTCGGCGGTGAACACGCCGAGCACGATGCGTCCGTCGGCGTCCAGCGTCAACGCCGGGGCGCCCGCGCAGACTTCGCCGGTGGGGGTCCAGGTGACCCCGGCCTCCTCCTGCTCGGTCGGGTAGGCGGCTATCGCCGGGCGGCCGTCGCGGTCGCGCTGGGCCAGCACCGTGCAGTCGACGCCGTCGATCTCCGTGCGCAGCAGCGCGACCGGGCCCGATCCCGCGCCGCCGAGCGGCTCGGTGGGGCCGTCGCCGCGCCAGGCGCGCAGCTCGCCGGACTTGGCGTCGCGCAGGAAGAAGGTGATCCGGCCGCCCTCGCCGGTCTGCAGGCCGCCGATGGTGGCGGACTCCGGGTCGGCCGCGAGCTTGTCGAGCCGCTCGAAGGTGCCGCCCGCCGCGGCCCGCTCGAAGCGCATGATGCCGGTGTCGGACGGGGCGTGGATGACCATCCGGCCGCCCTCGGCCGCGACGACGGATATGGAGCGGTCGGCGCCGTTGCCGTTGAGGTCGGCCCACCCGGCCCACTTGCCGGAGGGCTCCTGGCCGCGCGCGGAGACCCCGCCGAAGGCGTTGCGCACCACGATCTGAGCGTTGCCCGCCGAGTCCACCCCGGCCGAGGGATGGCCCATCCTGAGGCCGAGCTTCCAGTCCTTGCGGGGGTAGGGGGAGCCGACCACGGCCCAGTTCTTGACCGGTCGGCCCGACTGGTACTGGATGGCGTGCACGAGCTCGGTCCAGGTGCCGCCGTCGTCCATCGGGGTGTGCCGCAGCGCCGCCATGTGCACATAGCCGTCGGCGCCCTGCGCGATCGAGAGGTGCGACTGGAGTCCGGTGCCCGGGGCGACCAGCTCGGGGCCGGTCCACGCGCCGCCCGGCCGCGTCTCGGTCCAGCGGGCGACGCCGCCCTGCGCGGGTGCGTACGCCGAGAGCCGACCGTCCTTGCCGAGCCGCAGCCAGCCGGTGACCGTGGGGCGGCCGTCCTCGGTCGCCACGACCGGGGTGGCGGGGGACGGTGCGGTGACGACGCCTCCGGTCCGGGCGGGCTCCCGCTGCGATGCCTGTCGAGACCTCAGTGCCATGGTCCACGACCACCTTTCCCCACCGGATCCGCGTGGCGCGGCCGGGTCCAGCAAACCAGCGACTTTCTGTGACCATAACACTGGTCACCGCCCCTGATTTCCCCGGGAATTCCGTCCCGGCGTGCGGCCTTTCGTCACCCGGCGCAGGCGCGCGGGGCGCCCGGCCGACGACCGGCGTACGGCCGTGCGGGTGAGCGGTCAGTCCGCGCGCACGTAGAACACGGCCCCGTCCACGACCGCGCTCCTCTCGTACTGCGACGCGAGGAGCCGGCGCAGGGTGGGGAGGCGGTCGGGGGCGTAGGGCCGGCCCTGGGAGTCGTCCACGATCAGCTCCGGGGGGCGGTCGGCGAGCTCGGCGCGGAAGACCGGCCAGGACCCGTCGACGCCGTACTTCTCCCCCACCTGGGGGCCGTCCCGGCCGCCGCTGTAGTTGGTGAGCAGCCCCGCGGTCAGATAGCGGCTGGCGGGGGCGCGCCGGGCCAGCCAGTACGTCTCGGGGTGTATGCCCCAGACCAGGACCCGGTCGGCGGGTCCGGTGCGGGCGGTGACGGCGGTGGCGAGCCGCTCGGTGTGGACGAGGTCGGGGCGCGGTGCGAGCAGGCCCCACAGCAGGAAAAGGGCGCAGCTGCAGGCGGAGGTGAGCAGCGCGCTGGTGAGCCGGTACGGCGGCAGGATCTGCAGCGCGCCGGTGGCGAGCAGCACCAGGGGCGGGATGAGCTGGAGGTAGTAGTGGCCGAAGAAGTGGCAGCCGAGCAGGACCGCGCCCGCCGACGCGATGAGCCAGAGCCACAGGTCGGCGGCGCCGGTCCTGGCGCTGCGCAGGACCCGTACGACCGGCGGGAGGAGCCCGGCGCAGCCCGCGGCGAGGATGGCGGTGTTGGCCAACGCCCGGGTGAGGACGTGGAGTTCGGACCCGGCGAAGGTGGCGTACGCCCCCGATCCGGTGACCGTCCAGAACAGGAAGCGGGACGGCCCGGCGAGCAGGGCCACCAGGGCGATGGGGGTGATGACGCCAACTGCCGTACGGAGCAAGGAGGTTCGCCGGGATCCCGGGTGCTGCCACAGCAGCCACAGGACGGGGACGAGGGCGGCGCCGCCGGTCTGCTTGGTGAGGCAGGCACCGGCGACCGCGAGACCGGCGCGGGTCCAGTTGCCGCGGTCGGCGCACCGGACGGCGGCCGCCGTGAAGGGCAGCATGAAGACTTCGAAGGTGGCGGCCTGCGCGTCCTCCGGGTTGAGCCCGATGGAGACCAGCAGATACAGGACGCCGGCGGCGCGGCCCGCGCGGTCGCCCCAGCGGTGGCGGGCGGTCGAGGCGAGCGCGAGCGCGGTGAGCAGCTGGGCCGCTACCGCGGCGAGCCGGAGCGGGCCGAGCGAGCCGTCGCCGCACAGCGCGAATGCGGCTTCGTAGAGCCAGGGCAGCAGGGGCGGCTTGCGGTCGACGACCGTGGTGTACAGCGTGCCGCCGCTCGCCAGGAGCCGTGCCTGGACGGCGAGATAGCCCTCGTCGGGGTTCCACAGCGGATGCCGGAAGGAGGGGAGGCGGGTGAGGAGGGCCAGTACGGCGAGCACCAGGAGCAGCCGCCGCCAGTAGCGCTCAGGGGTGCCGACGGGCGGGTCCGCGGGGCGGCGGCGCTGGCCCGGCAGCGCACTCGTGGTCACGGATCGTAGCGAGGGCGGCGGCTCGGCGAGCATGCGGGCCACCCTATGCGGCCCCGTACGCCCTGCTGAGGAGGGACATACGGGGCCGCGGCGAAATAGGGCTTCGATTACCGGGAGTTGTGACCGGGGTGGGGCACGACGCGGCTGTGCCGGCGGCCGTAGCCGAAGTAGACGACCACGCCGATCACCATCCAGACGCCGAACCGGATCCAGGTCTCGGCGGGCAGGTTGAGCATCAGCCACAGCGAGGCGGCCACCGCGCCCGCGGGCACCCACGGCACCAGCGGGGTGCGGAAGGAGCGTGGCAGGTCGGGGCGCGTGCGGCGGAGGATGACGACGCTCACCGCGACGACGACGAACGCGAACAGGGTGCCGATGTTGACCAGTTCGGCGAGCTGGCTGAGGCTGGTGAAGCCCGCGACGATCGCGATCAGCACGCCGAGCAGGATGGTCGGCCGGTGCGGGGTGCGGAAGCGCGGGTGGACGTGCGAGAAGAACCGGGGCAGCAGCCCGTCCCGGCTCATCGCGAAGAAGACCCGGGTCTGGCCGAGCAGCAGGATCATGCAGACCGTGGTCAGACCGACCGCGGCGCCGAAGCTGATGACGCCCGCGAAGAAGGGGTGGCCGGTGGACTTGAAGGCATCCGCGAGCGGTGCGTCCACCGTGAGCTGGGTGTAGGGCTCCATGCCGGTGACGACGATGGAGACGGCCACGTAGAGGATGGTGCAGATGAGCAGCGAGCCGAGGATGCCGCGCGGCATGTCCCGCTGCGGGTTCTTGGTCTCCTCGGCGGCGGTCGCCACGATGTCGAAGCCGATGAAGGCGAAGAAGACGACGGAGGCGGCGGTGAAGATGCCCATCACGCCGAAGTTGGTGGGGGCGTAGCCGAACATCAGCTCGATGAGCGGGGCCTTGAGGCTGCCGCCCGCGGTCTGCGCCTGCGCCTTGGGGATGAACGGCGAGTAGTTGGCGGACTTGATGAAGAACGCGCCCGCGATGATCACGATCAGCACGACCGTCACCTTCACGGCGACGACGACCGAGGTGACCCGGGCCGACAGCTTCATGCCGAGGACGAGGATGCCGGTGAGCACCAGGACCAGGGCGGCCGCCAGGATGTCGAAGCCGAACCCGTGGGCGCCGTCGCGGCCGCTGAGCGACTCCGGCAGGTGCCAGCCCGCGTTGTCGAGCAGCGAGCGGACGTAGCCGGACCAGCCGACCGCCACCACGGCGGTGCCCAGGGCGAATTCGAGCACCAGGTCCCAGCCGATGATCCAGGCGGGCAGCTCGCCGAGCGAGGCGTAGGAGAAGGTGTACGCCGATCCCGCGACCGGGACCGTGGAGGCGAACTCCGCGTAGCAGAGCGCGGCCAGCGCGCAGACGACACCCGCCACCACGAACGCCAGGGAGACCGCGGGCCCGGCGTTCTCCTTGGCGACCTTGCCGGTGAGAACGAAGATCCCGGTGCCGATGATGACTCCGACCCCGAAAACGGTGAGGTCGAGAGCTGACAGGGACCTTTTGAGTGCGTGTTCTGGCTCCTCTGTGTCTTGGATTGACTGCTCGATCGATTTAGTCCGGAACAGACCGGTACTGGCCACCCGTGCACCTCCGCTAGCTCAACGTCCTCGCCATGATCGGGAGGAGTGGCGGTACGGGTACCGGGCCGGGCGCGTTATTCACGCGAACGGGCCGGACCGATCACCCGTACAGGGAGATCGGTCCGGCCCGTTGACCCGGCGGTCACATGATCAGTCGCGAGCGGGTTCCACCGCCGCGCTGCTCTCCTCGAACCGGCCGTCGAGCTTGGACACCAGACCGGTGACCTGGCGCGCGATGTCCGGCGCGGTCAGCCCGATCTCCGCCATGACCTCGCCGCGCGAGGCGTGGTCGAGGAAGCGCGGCGGAATGCCGAAGTCGCGCAGCGGCACATCGACGCCCGCGTCGCGCAGCGCCTGGCTGACGGCCGAACCGACGCCGCCGACCCGGCTGTTGTCCTCCACGGTGACGACGACGCGGTGCTGCTCGGCGAGCGGCGCCATGGCCTCGTCGACCGGCTTGACCCAGCGCGGGTCGACCACGGTCGTCGAGATGCCCTGGGCGTCGAGCAGATCGGCGATCTCCAGGCACATCGGCGCCAGCGCGCCGACGGACACCAGGAGTACGTCCGGGCGGACGGTCGCCGCGGACGGCTCGCGCAGGACGTCCATGCCGCCGATGCGGCCGACGGCCTTGACGGCCGGACCGACCGCGCCCTTCGAGAAGCGCACCACGGTCGGGGCGTCCTCGACGGCGACGGCCTCGCGGAGCTGGGCGCGCACCTGGTCGGCGTCGCGCGGGGCCGCGATCCTGAGGCCGGGCACGACCTGGAGGATCGACATGTCCCACATGCCGTTGTGCGAGGCGCCGTCGGTGCCGGTGACGCCGGCCCGGTCGAGCACGAAGGTCACCCCGCACTTGTGCAGCGCGACATCCATCAGCACCTGGTCGAAGGCGCGGTTGAGGAACGTGGCGTACACCGCGAAGACGGGGTGCAGCCCGCCGGTGGCGAGGCCCGCCGCGGAGACCGCGGCGTGCTGCTCGGCGATGCCGACGTCGTAGACCCGCTCCGGGAAGGCCTTGGCGAACTTGTCGAGGCCGACCGGCTGGAGCATGGCCGCGGTGATCGCGACGACGTCCGCGCGCTCCTTGCCGAGCCTGACCATCTCCTCGCCGAAGACCGAGGTCCAGTCCAGGCCGGAGGTCGAGACGGGCAGCCCGGTGTCCGGGTGGATCTTGCCGACGGCGTGGAAGCGGTCGGCCTCGTCCGCCAGGGCCGGCTGGTAGCCGCGGCCCTTCTCGGTGAGGCAGTGCACGATGACCGGGCCGCCGAAGCGCTTGGCGCGCGTCAGGGCCGACTCCAGGGCCTCGATGTCGTGGCCGTCGATGGGGCCGACGTACTTCAGGCCCAGGTCCTCGAACATGCCCTGCGGGGCGATGAAGTCCTTGAGGCCCTTCTTGGCGCCGTGCAGGGTCTCGTACAGCGGCTTCCCGACGACCGGGGTGCGCTCCAGGAGGTCCTTGCCCTTGGCCAGGAAGCGCTCGTAGCCGTCGGTGGTGCGCAGGGTGGCGAGGTGGTTGGCGAGGCCGCCGATGGTCGGCGCGTAGGAGCGCTCGTTGTCGTTCACCACGATCACCAGGGGGCGGTCCTTGGCGGCGGCGATGTTGTTCAGCGCCTCCCAGGCCATGCCGCCGGTGAGCGCGCCGTCGCCGATGACGGCCACCACGTGGTCGTCCTTCCTGAGCACCTCGTTGGCCTTGGCGAGGCCGTCGGCCCAGCCGAGGACGGTGGAGGCGTGGCTGTTCTCGATGACGTCGTGCTCGGACTCGGCCCGGGCCGGGTAGCCGGACAGGCCGCCCTTCATCTTCAGCTTGCCGAAGTCCTGCCGCCCGGTGAGCAGCTTGTGGACGTAACTCTGGTGTCCGGTGTCCCAGAGGACCTTGTCCTTGGGAGATTCGAAAACGCGGTGCAGAGCGATGGTCAGCTCCACCACACCGAGGTTCGGACCGAGGTGGCCGCCGGTCTTGGAGACCGCGTCGACCAGGAAGGTCCGGATCTCTGCCGCCAGCTGTTCGAGCTGCTCCGGGCTGAGCCGGTCAAGATCGCGCGGTCCCCTGATACGGGTAAGCAGCGGCACCCGTGCCTCCTTGCATCCGTGCTGGTCGAGCATGCCGATCCGTTGAGTCTAATGTTCCGCCCGCGGGCGCGATCGCGGGGCGGTGCCTTCGGCGTCACCCGTACGGGTCAACCGCGCCGCCGCGCACGGACGTGCCCGGCGCCGTGGGGGCACCGGGCACGTCGGGAAGTGCGGAGGTCAGGCGCGGCCCGCCGACTTCTGGGTCTTACGGGTGACGGCGTCGATGATCACGGTGATCAGAAGCACACCGCCGGTGATCATCTGCTGGATCGCGGCGGCGACGCCCTCCAGGGCGAGGCCGTACTGGATCGAGGTGATGACCAGGACACCGAGGAGCGCGTTCCAGGTCCGGCCGCGGCCGCCGAAGAGGCTGGTGCCGCCGATGACGGCCGCCGCGATGGCGTTCATCAGGAGGTCGCCGCTGCCGGCGCCCTGGTTGGCCGCGCTGATCTTGGAGGCCAGGAAGAGGCCGCCGACCGCCGCGAAGGTACCGGAGATCGCGTAGACCGAGGTGCGGACCATGACGATGTTGATACCGGCCCGGCGGGAGGCCTCGACGCTGCCGCCGAGCGCGAAGATCATGCGGCCGTACGAGGTGCGGCGCAGCACGAAGTCCGTGAGGATCAGCACCGCGAGGAAGATCACCACGGCCAGCGGCAGGCCCTTGTTCTGGTTGAACATGAACGCGGCCGCGAAGGCCACCACCGCGATCAGCGCCGTGCGCAGCACGATCTCGTTGAGCGGACGCGAGGGGATGCCCGCGGCCTCACGACGGCGGCTGTCGAAGAACGCCGACAGGAAGAACGCGGCGACGGCCACCGCCGCGGCGCCGTAGGCCACCGCGATGTCGCTGAAGAAGTAGTTGGACAGGTCGTAGAAGGCGCCCGAGTCGCTCGTGTTGATCGTGCCGTTGTCGCCGAGGATCTTCAGCATGAATCCGCTCCAGAAGAGCAGACCGGCCAGCGTGACGGCGAAGGCGGGGACACCGATCTTCGCGAAGATGTAGCCGTGGATGGCGCCCGCGACCGTACCCGTGAGGACGGAGAGGACCAGGGCCAGCCACTCGTTCATGCCGTGGGTGACGCTCAGCACCGCGAAGGAGGCGCCCGCGACACCGCTGACCGAGCCGACCGACAGGTCGATCTCGCCGAGCAGCAGCACGAAGACGATACCGACGGCGATCATGCCCGTGCCCACCATGGCGACGGAGATGTCCGACAGGTTGCCCGCGGTGAGGAAGTTCGAGTTCAGGCTCTGGAAGACGATGCAGATGATGATCAGGCCGACGATGACGGGCAGGGCGCCCAGGTCACCGGCGCGGAGCTTCCGCCTGAACTCGCCGACGTAGCCCGCGAAGCCCTGTTCGCGCACGAGCAGCCGGGGGTCGACGGCGGTGACCGCCGCCTCCGCCGCGGGCGGGGCGTCGACGGGGGCCGCGTGCGGCTTGCCGAGCTCGGTCGGGGAGGTCTTGTCGGTGCTCACTTCTGAACCTCCGCGTTGCGCGCCGCACGGCGGGTCACGGCGTTGTCCGTGGCCCCGGTGATGGCGGAGATGATCTCTTCCTGCGAGGTGCTCTTCACATCGAAGACACCATTGTTCCGGCCGAGCCGGAGCACCGCGACCCTGTCGGCGACGGCCTTCACATCGGCCATGTTGTGGCTGATGAGGATGACCGCGTGGCCGCGCTCGCGCAGCCGCTCCACGAGGTCGAGGACCTGCGCGGTCTGCTCGACGCCGAGGGCCGCGGTCGGCTCGTCGAGGATGACGAGCTTGGGCTCGCCGAGCATCGAGCGGGCGATGGCGACGGTCTGGCGCTGGCCGCCGGAGAGCGAGGCGATCGGGATGCGGACGCTCGGGATGCGGATCGACAGCGTGGTCAGCAGCTCGCGCGAGCGGCGCTCCATCTCGACCTCGTCGAGGATGCCCCGCTTCTTCAGCTCACGGCCGAGGTAGAGGTTGCCGACGACGTCGATGTTGTCGCACAGCGCGAGGTCCTGGTAGACGGTCGCGATGCCCAGGTTCTGGGCGTCGTGCGGCTTGCCGATCTGGACGGCCTTGCCTTCCCACTCGATGACTCCGTCATCGATGGGGTGCACGCCGGCGATCGTCTTGACCAGCGTGGACTTTCCGGCGCCGTTGTCGCCCACCAGGGCGACCACTTCACCGGCGTGGACCTCAAGCTCTACGTCGGTGAGCGCCTGAACGGCACCGAACCGCTTGGAGACCCCGCGCAACGCCAACACGGGCGTAGCGGACACGTGAACCATCTCCTTCGCCGCCTGACCGGCGGGGATGCCGCGCCCTATGGGGTGGGGGCGCGGAGGTCGAGCAGAAGAGAACAGAGAAACCGAGAGAGGCCGAGAGAATCGGGAAAGGGGGAAACGTTCCGTCCGGTGCCCGCGCCCCGGCGGGGGCCGAATGTGCGGGCGCGGGCTCCGGATGAGCTTTCCGGGTGCTCAAGTCCCTTTTACTGAAAAGGACTTGGCGCTTTCAGCGAGCGGGACCCAGCCGGTCGGCCGGGGAACTACTTGAGGCCGAGCGTGTCGCAGGCGGCCTTGTAGTTGGCCGTGCAGATGTCGGCGATCGTGTAGATCTTGTCCTTGATGACGGTGTCCTTGATGTTGTCCTTGGTCAGCGAGACCACCGGGACGATCGTGGACGGGACGCCCTTGGTGGTCGGCGAGTCGACCTTCTTGGCGTCGAGCGAGCCGAGGTCCTGGCCCTTGGCGAGCTTGACCGCCATCTCGGCGGCGATGGCGTCCTCCTGCGGGTAGGACTTGTAGACGCTCATGTACTGCTCGCCCGTGATGATCCGCTGCACACCCGCGAGCTCGGCGTCCTGGCCGGTGACCGGCGGGAGCTTGGAGAGGCCGGCCGCCTTGAGGGCGGTGATGATGCCGCCGGCCATGCCGTCGTTGGCGGAGTAGACGCCGATGACCTTGTCCTTGCCCAGGGCGGAGAGCGCGCCCTCCATGTTGGCGTTGGCGTTCTCGGGCTTCCACTCCTTGGTGTCGTACTCCTTCCCGATGTTCACCTTGCCGTCGAGCTCGGCGTGGGCGCCCTTCTTGAAGAAGGCTGCGTTCGGGTCGGTGACGGCGCCGTTCATCATGACGATGTCGCCGGACTTGGCCTTGTCGCCCAGGGCCTGGAGGAGGGCCTTGCCCTGCACGTGGCCGACTTCCTCGTTGTCGAAGGACACGTAGGAGTCGATGGGGCCCTCGGCGAGGCGGTCGAAGGCGACGACCGGGATGCCCGCGTCCTTGGCCTTCTTGACCGAGCCCGCGATGGCCTTGGAGTCGACCGAGTCCACGATGAGCGCGTCCACCTTGTTGGTGATCATCGTGTCGGCCTGCTGGTTCTGGGTGGTCGCGTCCTGCTTGGCGTTCGCGTAGACGATCTGGCCCTTGCCGTTGGTCAGCTCCTTGACCTTGGCCTCGATCAGCGGCTTGTCGAACTTCTCGTAGCGAGCGGTCTGGTTCTCCGGCAGCAGCAGGCCGATCTTGAGGTCGTCGCCCTTCTTGGCACTGCTGCCGCTCGACGCCTTGGTACCGCCGCCGGACTGCTTGGCACTGCCACAGGCGGCGAGCGAGACGGCCATCGCGGTGGCGGCAACGGCTACAGCGGCACGACGCATGTTCGTGTTCACTTCAGAAACCTCCCTGACGAGGCCGCGACGTTGCGGCCGAGGTGGCTGGAAGTCAACTCGGCGTTAAGCCCACCGTCAAGGAGTAAATCCTTAACGAGATGACAACGGTGCCATCCGTTATCTAAGTGAAGGCAGGCGCCGAGCCGGGCAGAGCACTCTCCAAGAGGGTGGAATCCCCCATTTCGCTGAGTACGAGAGCGAGCGCGCCCAGCACTTCCGCGCGGCCGCCGAGCGCCCCCGGAAGAACCGTCAACTGCCGTGCGGCGCTGGGGATCGCGTACCGCGACACGGAGTCCCGGATGGGCCCGAGGACCAGCTCGCCGGCCTCCGCGAGGTCGCCGCCGAGGACCACCCGGCTGGGGTTCAGGAGGTTGCACAGGTTGGCCACGCCGCTGCCGATGTGGCGCCCGACATCCGCGACGACACGGCGGCAGCCGGGGTCGCCCTCGCGGGCCAACTGGACCACTCGCTCCATGGTCAGATCGGCTCCGTGGCTGGATTGCAGCAGCGGGAGCACATAGCGGGCCGCGGTGAAGGTCTCCAGACAGCCGCGGTTGCCGCAGCGGCAGACCGGGCCCGACTCGTCCAGCGTGATGTGCCCGATCTCGCCCGCGGTGCCGCCGGGCCCCCGGTAGATCTGCCCGTCTATCACCAGGCCCGCGCCGACACCGCTCGCGACCTTGATGTACGCCAGGTCCCGGACCCCGCGCCCGCTGCCCCAGACCAGCTCGCCGAGCGCGCCCAGATTGGCGTCGTTGTCGACGTACACGGGCACGCCCAGGCGGCCGGAGAGCTCCTCCCTGGGGTTGATGCCCGTCCAGCCCGGCAGGATCGAGGTGGAGCCGAGCGTGCCGGACTCCACGTCGATGGGGCCGGGCACGCCGAGGCCCACCCCGATGACCTTGTCCGGGCCGATGCCAGTGGCTGCGATCAGCCGCTTGACCAGCTCTTCCGCCCGGCCGAAGCCCTGCGCGGAGGAGGCGTCGACGTCCAGCGGCTCGGACTCCTCGGCGAGCACCTGGTGGGCCAGGTTGCCGACGGCCACCCTCAGGTGCGTATGGCCGAAATCGACTCCGATGACGATGCCGGCCGAGCCGCTGAGCGAGACGCTGCGGGCCCGGCGGCCGCCCGCCGAGGTGGGGGTGACCTCGACGGTCCCGCCGTCCTTCAGCTCGCGGACGATGTTGGAGACCGTGGCCGCGGAGAGGCCCGTCGTCCTGGCGATCTCGGCCTGGGTGAGCGAGCCCGCCATGCGCACGGCGCGTACGACCCGCTCAAGGTTGGCCCGGTGCAGTGACGTCTGCGACCCCGGAGTCTCCATCGACTCATCCACTCCCGCCGTAGGCGGACGGCACGACGGCCGCCCCCGCACGGAGCCGCAGCATTGAGGCCCCGTCTTTTCTCCAACATGTGAACCCTAAGCTCAGCCTTCTGGGTGGTCTCCCGTCAAGACCTGAGCTGATGCGGAGCGGATCGGGGAACGCGCGACCGCCCGCGGGCACGGGGCCCGCGGGCGGTCGGGGAGAGGGTCGGGGACCGGGCCGGCAGCTGCTCGGGGGCGCCCGCCGTCCGGCCCGGCGGCTACTTGAGGGCACCTGCCGTCAGGCCCGCCTGGACCTGCTTCTGGAAGACGATGTAGACGGCGAGCACCGGCAGCATCGCGATCGACAGGCCGGCGAACAGCGCCCCCCAGTCGCCCTGGTAGCCCTGCTGCACGGCGAGGTCCGCGAGTCCCTGGGTGAGCACCCAGTTCTTGGTGTCGCCCTGGTTGAGCACCAGGGGCAGCAGGTACTGGTTCCACTGGCCGAGCACGTTGAAGATGCCGATGCTGATGATGCCGGGCTTGGCCATCGGCAGCATGATCTGGAAGAAGGTCCGGGTGTGCGAGGCCCCGTCGATCAGCGCGGCCTCGGCGACCGTGGTCGGCAGCGTGCGGAAGAAGGCCGTCATGAAGAAGACCGTGAACGGCAGCGAGTACGCGATGTAGATGAGGATCAGCCCGGGCAGCGTGTTCAGGATGCCCAGGTTCTTGGTGACGAAGAAGAGCGGCACGAGCACCATCACCACGGGGAAGGCCATGCCGCCGACGAACAGGAAGTAGATGAACCGGTTGCCGGGGAACTCGAACCGGGCCAGCACATAGGCCGCCATCGACCCGAGCAGCATCGTGCCGGCGGTCGAAGCACCCACCACGAACGCGGTGTTGAGGAAGTACTGCCCGATGTTGGCCTTGCTCCAGGCCCGCGCCCAGTTGTCGAACTGGAAATGGGTGGGCAGCGACCAGGGGTGGGTGAGGATGTCGCCGGAGGTCTTGAACGAGCTCCACAGCGCCCACAGCAGGGGCACGCCCACCATGAGCGCCCAGACGAAGAGGAACACGTGCGAGAAGGCATTGAGCACGCCTCCCTCACTGCTGCGCCACTTCCAGCGGGCGGCGCTGGCGGCGGGTGCGGACGACTGCTCGCCGTCCACGTCCATCGTTTCGGTAGTCATCGCGCCACCCCTAGAATTCGATGCGCTCGCGGCGCGACAGCCGCATGCTGAGAATGGCGAACACCAGGGTCACGATGAGCATCGCGACACCCATGGCGGCGGCCATTCCGTACTGGCTGTTGTCCCGGAACGCCGTTTTGTAGAGGAGCAGCGGGACCACGTCGGTGGATTCGTCGGGGCCGCCGAGATTGACGGACATCAGCTGCACGTAGATGAAGGCGTCCATGGCGATGATGCCCATGTAGACCCAGGCGGTGGCCACCGTGTCCCGCAGCAGCGGCAAGGTGATCCGGAAGAACGTCTTGACCCGGGACGCGCCGTCCAGGAGCGCCGCCTCGTAGATCTCCCCCGGAATGGAGGCCATTCCGGCGGAGAACAGGACGACGTAGAAGCCGACGTTCGCCCAGACCATCACGACCATGATGCAGATCAGCGCGATGCTGGAATCGCCGAGCCAGGACTGCTGGAGGGAACTCAGACCAACGCTCGCCAAAAGGGAGTTGAGCATCCCGTTCTTGGTGTCGGGGTTGTAGATCTGCTGCCAGAGGATCGCGATGATCGTGATGGAGAGGACCTGCGGGAAGAAGAAGATCACCTTGTAGAGGCCGGAGCCCCGTACGCCGGCGACCCCCGCAGCACCCCTGCGGCGGCCGCCGACATTCAGCATGAAGGCGAAGAAGAGACCGAAAGCCAGCGTGACCACCGGCACGCACAGGAGCAGAAGGACGTTGTGCCACAACGCCTTCCAGAACAGGTCGTTGTGGATCAGCTTCTGGTAGTTGTCCAGCCCGATGAAGTTCTTCTCGGGCGTCAGTCCGCTCCAGCTCGTCATCGAAATCTGGAAGTCCTGGATGAACGGCGAGATCACGAGGACCCCGTACAGCGCCAGGGGAATTGCCAGGAATCCGATGATGAACCGGTACTTGCCGTGTCGCATGTCGCCGGTCGCTCTCGTCTCAGCCAGTAGTGGTAAGCGGCCTCGTCAGAGGTGCTTGAACTTCGGGACGGAGGAGTCCTTCTTGGTGTCGTCCGACGCCTTCTGGGCCTTGTCGATCCACTCGGCCGCCTTGATCTTGCCGCTGAGCAGGTCGAGCGTCGCGTTGCCGATCGTCTCGTTGTTCAGCTTCTTGTACCAGTCCTGCAGACGGGAGTTGAGGACGTTCTGCCCGGCCGCCTTCAGGGCGGCGTTGGCGGAGGTCAGGCCCGGCGTCAGGGTCAGTCCGTCGGCGGCGCCCGCGACGCAGGTCAGCGACTTGATGGCGTTGGTGAAGTTGGTGGTCTGCTTCTTGCTGAGCATGATGCGCAGCAGTTCCATGCCGCCGGTGGGGTTCTTGCCGTCCTTGGCGACGATGAAGGGCTCGCCGGCCGCCGCGTACAGGGCGCCGAAGGGCAGCTTGTCGCTCGGGCCGCTGCCGATGAGGGAGCCGACCGCGAGGTCGAAGTCCTTCGGCATGGTCGGCGCGGCCTCGTTCTCCACCCAGGAGCCGTCGGCGACCATCGCGGCCCGGCCCTGCGTCCAGGCGGTCTGCATCTGGATGTGGGTCATGCCCTCGGAGCCCTGAAGGAAGTAGCCCTGGCCCGCTAGCTCCTCGTAGTACGTGACGACTTCCTTGACGGCGTCGGTCTTGAAGGCACCGTCGTCGAGGTTGTCGATCGCGTTGAGGGCTTCCTTGCCGCCGACCTTGCCGATCTGGTGCAGCAGGTCGAAGTGCACGTAGTACGGGTACTTGCCCGGGTACGTGAACGGCGCGATGCCCGCGGCCTTGATCTTCTTGCAGAGCGCCAGCATGTCGGAGAAGGTCTGCGGGTACGTCCAGCCCTTCTCCTTGAACAGCTTGTTGGAGTAGAAGGTTCCGTAGACGGTGAACGCGTAGTTGAACGCGTACATCTCCGGGGAGCCGAACTGGCCCTGCTCGACGGTTCCGGCGATCAGGACGTCCCGGACCTTCTTCGAGGGGTCGTCGATGGTCGGCGCGTCGAGGAGGGACGTCAGGTCCTGGAGCTTGCCGGTCTTGGCGAGGGCGGCGGTGTCGAGGTTGTCGGCCCCGGAGTTGTCCATGAAGTCCGGCGGGGTGCTGCTCGCGAAGCGCGGCTGGAGCTTCGGGCCGATCGCCTGGGTGCCGGTGTGCTTGACCGTGATGCCGTACTTGGTGTTGTAGTCGGCCTCGGCGGACTTGATGTAGTCGTCGCCGAAGCCGCCCTTGAAGACGAACGCCTCCAGCGCGGCGCCCTTGTTGACCCCGAGCGGATTGTCCGCCGACTTGGTGCCCTGGGAACTCGGCTTCTTGGTGCTGTCACTGCTGCCGGAACTGGCACACGCGCTCAGCAGTGACGTCGCCGGCACAGCCAGCAGGCCGATCGCCATGGCCCGCTTGAGTGCGTCACGGCGGTTGATCTCGGATCCCATGCTCAAGTCCTCGCCTTCTCCAGGACTCATGCGGTGCAGCGGAATCCGCCGACGCCCGCGAACAGTTGAAGCGTGAGTGGTGCCGTACATCCATCGCGGAGAGCTGCCCGGTGCACGGGCCGAACCTGCCCGACGCACTCCCCCGCCCGCGTTCAGCGGGTTGCCCGGACGCCGACAGGTATAGTCCACTTCCCGTCAACTGAGCAAGATCGAAAGCAGGGTTGGCCGACAGTCTTTCCCGAGTTGAGACCTCGCGGATATATCCGTTGGTACGTACCAACGTGGACGAGGCTGCTCCTTTTGACGCGCATTACACACCTTGACGCCCGCATTGCCGCCCAGGAATCAGGCCATCCATTCCGGCCCGACACCCTTGACACCGGCCGCCACTTGCCGCGCTACTGGATCCTGCGTTTCCGCTCTGACAACGTTGTCCACTTCGCACCTGCCGACTGAAACCGGCTTTGCGCCGAAGGAAAGGGCTCGCATGCTGCCCAGATCCCGGTACCGACGAGGACCGGGGGCCGCCTTGGTGGCGGCCTCGTTCCTGCTCGTAGTGACGGCCCAGTCGGCCGTCGGGGCGCCGTCGGCGACCGCCCAACCACCCGAGGACGGCGGGCGGTTCAGCACCTCGTTCGAAACAGGCCAACCCCAGCCGGACTGGATCAATACCGTCGATACGGACCGTGCGGGCAACAAGCGGTCCGCGGGCGTCGACGGCGGCTTCACCAGCGGCATACCGGGCAATGTGACCGACAAGATCACGGACGTCCGGGCCAGCGCCGAGAACACCGACGGCGGCGAGGTGAAGGAGAACCTCGTCGACGGGCAGCCCAGCACGAAATGGCTCGCCTTCCAGCCCGCCGCTTGGCTCGAATTCGACTTCTCCGAACCGGTGAAGACGGTCACCTACGCGTTGACTTCGGCGAACGACGCCCCCGAACGCGACCCCAAGGACTGGACGCTGAAGGGCTCGGCGGACGGCAAGGACTGGAAGACCCTCGACAGCCGCAGCGGCGAGAACTTCAAGGACCGCTTCCAGACCAAGGCGTACGACTTCGCCAACACCACCTCCTACGCGCACTACCGCCTGGAGATCACCGCCAACAACGGCGCCCCGATCACCCAGCTCGCCGACATCCAGTTCTCCAACGGCGACACCAGCACCCCCGTCCCCCCGGACATGCGCACCGCCCCGGACCGCGGCCCCGGCGGCTCCCCCACCGCCAAGGCGAACGCGGGCTTCACCGGGAAGCGGGCGCTGCGGTACGCGGGCACCCACAAGGGCGACGGCCGGGCGTACTCGTACAACAAGGTCTTCGCCGTCAACACCCCGGTCGGCCGGGACACCGTGCTCGACTACAAGATCTTCCCGTCGATGACGGAGACCGACCTCAACTACCCCGCCACGAACGTGTCCGTGGACCTCGCCTTCACCGACGGCACCTATCTGAGTGACCTGAAGGCCCTGGACTCGCACGGCGGGCTGCTCAGCCCGCCGGGCCAGGGCGCCGCCAAGACGCTCTACGTCAACCAGTGGAACCAGGTCTCCTCCCGGATCGGCACGGTGGCCGCGGGCAAGACGGTGGACCGGATCCTGGTGGCGTACGACTCGCCCAAGGGGCCCGCCAAGTTCCAGGGCTGGATCGACGACCTGTCGATCGCGCCGAAGAAGCCCGAGAAGCCGCTCGCGCACCTCTCGGACTACGCGCTCACCACCCGCGGCACCAATTCCAGCGGCTCGTTCTCGCGCGGCAACAACTTCCCGGCGACCGCGGTGCCGGGCGGTTTCAACTTCTGGACGCCGGTCACCAACGCCGGTTCGCAGGACTGGCTGTACGACTACGCGCGGCGCAACAACGCCGACAACCTGCCGACGCTCCAGGCGTTCAGCGCCAGCCACGAGCCGAGCCCGTGGATGGGCGACCGGCAGACCTTCCAGGTGATGCCGTCGGCGGCGGCCGGCACCCCCGACGCCTCGCGGACCGCCCGCGCGCTCCCCTTCCGGCACGAGAACGAGACCGCGAAGCCCTACTACTACGGCGTCACCTTCGAGAACGGGCTCAGGACGGAGATCGCGCCGACCGACCACGCGGCGATGATGCGGTTCACCTATCCCGGTGACGACGCGAGCCTGATCCTCGACAACGTCACCAATCAAGGCGGCCTCACCCTGGACCCGGCGACGTCCTCGTTCACCGGCTACTCGGACGTGAAGAGCGGCCTGTCGGCGGGCGCCGGACGGCTCTTCGTGTACGGCGTCTTCGACACACCCGTGACCGCGAGCGGCAAGCTGCCGGGCGGCGGAGGCGCCGATGTCACCGGCTACGCGCGGTTCAGGCCCGGCAAGAACCGCACGGTGACCCTGCGGCTCGCCACGTCACTCATCAGTGTGGACCAGGCCAAGGCGAACCTCGCCGCCGAGATCCCCGCGAGGACCGGCTTCGACCGGGTCAAGGACCAGGCGCGCAAGGCCTGGGACCAGATCCTGGGCCGCATCGAGGTCGAGGGCGCCTCGCACGACCAGCTGACCACCCTCTACTCCTCGCTCTACCGGCTCTACCTGTACCCCAACTCCGGCTTCGAGAAGGTCGGTTCGAAGAACCAGTACGCCAGCCCGTTCTCCCCGAAGACCGGCGAGGACACCCCGACGCACACCGGGGCGAAGGTCGTCGACGGCACGATGTACGTCAACAACGGGTTCTGGGACACCTACCGGACGACCTGGCCCGCGTACTCGCTGCTCACCCCCAAGAAGGCCGGCGAGATGGTCGACGGCTTCGTGCAGCAGTACAAGGACGGCGGCTGGATCTCGCGCTGGTCCTCGCCCGGCTACGCGGACCTGATGACCGGCACCAGTTCGGACGTGGCCTTCGCCGACGCCTATGTGAAGGGCGTGAAGTTCGACGCCGAGGCGGCGTACGAGGCTGCCCTGAAGAACGCCACGGTCGCCCCGCCGTCCTCGGGGGTCGGCCGCAAGGGCATGGACACCTCCCCCTTCCTCGGCTACACCCCGACCTCGACCCCGGAGGGCCTGTCCTGGTCGATGGAGGGCTACGTCAACGACTACGGCCTCGCGAAGATGGGCCAGGCGCTGTACGAGAAGACGAAGAAGCCCCGCTACCAGGAGGAGTCGGCGTACTTCATGGGCCGCGCCCAGAACTACGTCAAGCTCTTCGACGCCAAGGCGGGCTTCTTCCAGGGCAAGGACGCCAGCGGCAGACCGCGGGTGCCGAGCGACCAGTACGACCCGCGGATCTGGGGCTACGACTACACCGAGACCAACGGCTGGGGCGCCGCCTTCTCGGCTCCGCAGGACTCCCGCGGCCTCGCCAACCTGTACGGCGGGCAGGCCGGCCTCGCCAAGAAGCTCGACGCCTACTTCTCGACCCCGGAGACCGCTTCACCCGAGTTCGCCGGTTCGTACGGCAGCGTCATCCACGAGATGACCGAGGCGCGCGACGTACGGATGGGCATGTACGGGCACTCCAACCAGCCCGCCCACCACGTCACGTACATGTATGACGCGGCCGGTCAGCCCTGGAAGGCACAGGAGAAGATCCGCGAGGTGATGCGGCGGCTCTACAACGGCAGTGAGATCGGGCAGGGCTACCTCGGCGACGAGGACAACGGCGAGCAGTCGGCCTGGTACGTGTTCTCGGCGCTCGGCTTCTACCCGCTGGTGATGGGCAGCGGGGAGTACGCGATCGGCTCACCCCTGTTCACCAAGGCGACCGTCCACCTGGAGAACGGCCGCGATCTGGTCGTGAAGGCGCCCGGGAACAGCGCGGGCAACGTGTATGTGCAGTCCCTGAAGGTCGACGGGAAGGCGTGGAACTCGACGGCGCTTCCGCACGATGTGCTCGCGCGGGGCGGCACGCTCGACTTCACCATGGGCGCGCACCCCTCGTCGTGGGGCACCGGAAAGAACGCGGGGCCTGTCTCCATCACGAAGGACGACAAGGTGCCCGCCCCGGCGAGCGACGCGATCACCGGTTCGGGGCCGCTGTTCGACAACTCCTCGGCGACGTCCGGGACGTTCACCTCGGTGGAGCTGCCGGTGTCCGGGGCGACCCGGGCCGTCCAGTACACGCTGACCTCGGCGGACCGCGCCAAGGCTCCGACGTCCTGGACCGTACAGGCCTCCGCGGACGGCAGGACGTGGCAGGACATCGACCGGCGGGCGGGCGAAACGTTCACCTGGGACCGGCAGACCCGCGTCTTCTCGGTCCGCTCCCCCGGCTCGTACGCCCACTACCGGCTGGTGAGCGGGGGCGGTGAGGCGACGCTGGCGGAGATCGAACTGCTCTCCTGACGCCCTCGCACGGCATACGGCCGGATACTTCACAGGAAACGGCCCGAATTCATCTGGACATAGGGCGATTTGGCCACTCTGGTGCCCAGCTCCCTCACAGGTCAAAGTAGTTGACTTGTGAAGAAGCCGTGGAACGATCGCCGTGGGACGCCGCAGGCCTCACGAGGTGCGGCGTCCCACTCATGATCGCTTCAGATGACTCAGGAGCACTACGTGGCCAAACTCAATGGCCGTATGAACGGCAGGGCGCTCTCCCGCCTCGCCGTGGTGGCGGTAGCCGCCGCGCTGGTCGGCACGAGCGCCGCTGCGGCCTCGGCCGACGGCGTCTCGCCCGCCCACGGGCGGCTGAAGGCCTCGGCGAGCACCCCGAAGGCCAAGAACTTCGCCGCCGCGCGCGACGCCGCGGCCGAGCCCGGCAGCGCCGCGGACCCGGTCTTCCCGATGTTCGCCGTGGACAACTCGGGCGGCGGCTGGGCCTACGCTCCCAACGGTTCGGGCGGTCTCACCTCCCGTGCGGGCCAGCCCGACAACTACGCGTACCTGGCGAACGACGCGCTGGTCGACAACAACGGCGACGGCTTCGCCGACGGCGAATGGCAGTGGGACAAGAGCGGGACACTGCACTACTTCACCGACGCCAACTCCGCCGACAAGGTCATCGGCGGCGGCTGGAACATCTACGACAAGGTGCTCTCGCCGGGCAACCTCGGCGGCGGCCAGGGGTACGACATCATCGCGCGCGACAGGGCGGGCGTGCTGTGGCTGTACCTCGGTTACGGCGACGGCACCCTGACCAGCCGCATCAGGGTCGGCGCTGGCTGGGACGCGTACACCGAGATCGCCGGCAAGGGCGATCTGACCGGTGACGGCAAGCCCGACATCGTCGCGCGCGACAAGGCGGGTGTGCTGTGGCTCTACAAGGGCACCGGCAACTACCGGGCCCCGTTCGCGCCCCGCACCAGGATCGGCGCCGGGTGGAACGCGTACAACAAGCTCGTCTCCACCGGTGACCTGAACCTGGACGGCAGGACCGACCTGATCGCCCGGGACACCAGCGGCGGGCTGTGGCTGTACAAGGGCACCGGCAACGCCGCCGCCCCGTACCAGCCGCGCGTGAAGATCGGCTGGGGCTACAACATCTACCGGCTGATGACGTCCTGACGCACCCGGCACAAAGGCGGCAGGGCCGCACCCCCCTTCCGGGGAGTGCGGCCCTGCCGTCGTTCCTGGCCGCCTACTTGCGGATCAGGTTGCGCAGCACGTACTGCATGATGCCGCCGTTGCGGTAGTAGTCCGCCTCACCGGGGGTGTCGATACGGACGACCGCGTCGAAGTCGACACCGGTGTCGGTGGTGACCTTGACGGTGCGCGGGGTGCTGCCGTCGTTCAGGACGGTCACGCCGGTGAAGGAGAAGGTCTCCTCGCCGGTCAGGCCGAGCGAGGCGGCCGTGGCGCCCTGCGGGAACTGGAGCGGCAGGACGCCCATGCCGATGAGGTTCGAGCGGTGGATGCGCTCGTACGACTCGGCGATGACGGCCTTGACGCCGAGCAGCGCGGTGCCCTTGGCGGCCCAGTCGCGGGACGAGCCCGAGCCGTACTCCTTGCCCGCCAGGATGACCAGCGGGATGCCGGCGGCCTGGTAGTTCTGCGAGGCGTCGTAGATGAAGGAGACCGGGGCGCCCTCGACGGTGAAGTCGCGGGTGAAGCCGCCCTCCGTGCCCGGCGCGATCTGGTTGCGCAGGCGGATGTTGGCGAAGGTGCCGCGGATCATGACCTCGTGGTTGCCACGGCGCGAGCCGTAGGAGTTGAAGTCACGGCGCTCGACGCCGTGCTCCGTGAGGTACTTGCCGGCCGGGGTGTCGGCCTTGATCGCACCGGCCGGGGAGATGTGGTCGGTGGTGACCGAGTCGCCCAGCTTCGCGAGGACCCGGGCACCGGCGATGTCGGAGACCGGGGTGGTCTCCATCGTCATGCCCTCGAAGTAGGGGGGCTTGCGCACGTAGGTGGACTGCGGGTCCCACTCGAAGGTGTTGCCGGTCGGGATCGGCAGCGACTGCCACTGCGCGTCACCCGCGAAGACGTCCTGGTAGGACTTGTTGAACATGTCCTCGCCGATGGCGTTCGCCACGACGTCGTTGACCTCGGCCTCGGTGGGCCAGATGTCCTTCAGGAAGACCGGGTTGCCGTCGGTGTCGGTGCCGATGGCCTCGGTCGTGATGTCGACCTTCATCGAACCGGCGATGGCGTACGCGACGACCAGCGGCGGCGACGCCAGGTAGTTCATCTTGACGTCGGGGTTGATCCGGCCCTCGAAGTTGCGGTTGCCGGAGAGCACCGAGGTGACCGCGAGGTCGTGCTCGTTGATCGCCTTCGAGATCTCCTCGTCCAGCGGACCGGAGTTGCCGATGCAGGTGGTGCAGCCGTACCCGACGAGGTTGAAGCCCATCTTGTCGAGGTACGGGGTGAGGCCGGCCTTGTCGAAGTAGTCGGTGACGACCTTCGAGCCCGGGGCGAGCGTGGTCTTGACCCACGGCTTGCGGCTCAGGCCCTTGTCCACGGCCTTCTTCGCGACGAGCGCGGCGGCGACCATGACGTACGGGTTCGAGGTGTTGGTGCAGGAGGTGATCGCGGCGACGGTGACGGCGCCGTGGTCGATCTCGAAGGACGAGCCGTCGGCCAGGGTGACCAGCGTCGGGCGGCTCGGCACGCCGTTGGCGGAGGCCGGGGAGTCGGAGGCCGGGAAGGACTCCTTGCCCGCCTCGTCGTCCTCGTCGACGTAGTTGCGCACGTCCAGCGCGAACTGCTGCGCGGCGTTGGCGAGGATGATGCGGTCCTGCGGACGCTTGGGACCGGCGATCGACGGAACGACCGTGGAGAGGTCCAGCTCCAGCTTCTCGGAGAAGTCGGGCTCGGCGGCCGGGTCCAGCCAGAGGCCCTGCTCCTTGGCGTACGCCTCGACCAGCGCGACCTGCTGCTCGGAACGGCCGGTCAGCTTCAGGTACTTCAGCGTCTCGCCGTCGATCGGGAAGATCGCGGCGGTGGAGCCGAACTCCGGCGACATGTTGCCGATGGTGGCGCGGTTGGCGAGGCTGGTGGCCGCGACGCCCTCGCCGTAGAACTCCACGAACTTGCCGACGACGCCGTGCTTGCGCAGCATCTCGGTGATCGTGAGGACCAGGTCGGTGGCGGTGGTGCCCGGGTTCAGCTCGCCGGTCAGCTTGAAGCCGACGACGCGCGGGATGAGCATGGAGACCGGCTGGCCGAGCATCGCGGCCTCGGCCTCGATGCCGCCGACGCCCCAGCCGAGCACACCGAGGCCGTTGACCATGGTGGTGTGCGAGTCGGTGCCGACGAGGGTGTCGGGGTAGGCCTGGCCGCCCCGGACCATCACCGTACGAGCGAGGTGCTCGATGTTGACCTGGTGGACGATGCCGGTGCCCGGCGGGACGACCTTGAACTCGTCGAACGCGGTCTGGCCCCAGCGCAGGAACTGGTAGCGCTCCTTGTTGCGGCCGTACTCCAGCTCCACGTTCTGCGCGAACGCGTCCTTGGTGCCGAACTTGTCGGCGATGACGGAGTGGTCGATGACCAGCTCGGCCGGTGCGAGGGGGTTGATCTTCGCCGGGTCGCCGCCGAGCTCCTTGACGGCCTCACGCATGGTGGCGAGGTCCACGACACAGGGCACACCGGTGAAGTCCTGCATGATCACGCGGGCCGGGGTGAACTGGATCTCCTGGCTCGGCTGAGCCTGCGAGTCCCAGCCGCCGAGCGCACGGATGTGGTCGGCGGTGATGTTCGCGCCGTCCTCGGTGCGGAGCAGGTTCTCCAGCAGAACCTTCAGGCTGTAGGGGAGGCGCGCGGAGCCCTCGACCTTGTCCAGCTTGAAGATCTCGTACGACTCGTCGCCCACGCGCAGCGTGCTGCGGGCGTCGAAGCTGTTCGCCGACACGACAGTCTCCTTCATATATGTGCGCGTTCCACCACAATCCTGCCGCCACGACTTCTCGTCGATACACTAAGGTAAGGCTAAGTTAGGTAACCCTTACCGAGCGTCGGCTGCGGTGCGCCTCGTAGATATCTCGATGTCGAGATAACTCTAGTACATGGCCGCGCCCTGGTCATGCACGGGCGGGGCTGTCCTCTGTCATCAAACCGAGTCGTTTGACAGCGAACCCAGCCGTTTGGGCTTCCTTGCCATCGAATCCAGTCGTGTGAGGCAGTCGCGCCGGGGCCTTACGAACAACGGTTACCCCTCTCGTCCGGGTGGGTGTGGCAGGGCCACCCGGTTGGTGGTGTCGGCCTCTACGTTGGCAGGCATGGACAAGAACCGGCTGAGCGAGTTCCTGCGGGCCCGGCGCGCGCTGGTGCGCCCCGAGGACCACGGGATGCCCGCGGGGACACGCCGCACCCCTGGTCTGCGCCGCGAGGAGGTAGCCGTCCTCGCCGGGTTGAGCACCGACTACTACGTGCGGTTGGAACAGGGACGCGAACGCAATCCCTCACCCCAGGTCCAAAGGGCATTGGCGGCCGCACTCCTGCTGGAGGACGAGGAAGCCGCCTACCTGCGCGCAATCATCGATCCGCCACAGCACGGGCGGCCCCCGGCCGCCGCCCGGGAGTACGCCGGCCCGCAACTGGTGTCCTTGCTGGACACCTGGGCGGACACACCGGCTCTGGTCTACGGCCGCTACCTCGACTTGCTGGCCGTCAACTCCCTGGGCGAGGCGATGTTCTCCTGGCTCGGCAGCGAGACGAGCCTGATCACAGCGATGTTCCTCAACCCCGCCGCTCAGGACTTCTACCGCGACTGGGCCGTCGTGGCGCAGGGGTGCGTGGCCGCACTGCGGGCCGCCAATCCTGCCCCGGACGATCAGCGGCTGCAGAGGCTGGTGGGTGAACTTTCCGTACGCAACCACGACTTCGCACGCATGTGGGCACGCCACGAGGTGCGGGCCAAAACGGCCTCGGCCAAACGTTTTCGCCACGCATTGGTCGGCGACCTGACTCTGGACTTCGAGACCTTCTCCGTCAACAGCGCGCCCGGCCAGCACCTGGTGGTCTACCGAGCCGAACCCGGCAGTGCCGCCGAACAGTCGCTGGCCCTGCTGGGCAGTCTCACCCTCACCGAACTCCCAGATACTCAAGACGAAGGACACATCCCGCATGACCTCCACTGATTCCCCCGTCTGGTTCATCACCGGCTGCTCCTCCGGCCTGGGCCGGGCGCTGGCCCGCACCGTGCTGGAACACGGATGGCGGGCGGTCGTCACGGCCCGGGATCCCGGCAAGGCCGCCGACGTGATCGCCGGGCACGAGGAACGCGCCATCGTCCTGACGCTGGACGTCACCGACGCCGAACAGATCGCCAACGCGGTCGCCCAGGCACAGGCCGCCTTCGGACAGATCGACGTACTGGTCAACAACGCGGGCTACGGCTACCTCGCCGCCGTCGAGGAGGGCGAGGACGACGAGGTTCGCGCCTTGTTCGACACCAACGTCTTCGGCCTGGTGGACACCACCAGGGCCGTCCTGCCCGGCATGCGAGCCCGTCGTGCCGGCCACATCGTGAACATCTCCTCCCTCGGCGGCCTGGTCGGCTTCGGAGCCACCGGCTACTACCACGCCAGCAAGTTCGCCGTGGAAGGTCTCTCCGAGTCCCTCGCCGCCGAGGTCGCCCCACTCGGCATCAAGGTCACGATCGTCGAACCCGCCGCGTTCCGCACCAACTGGTCCGGGCCCTCCATGCGCCAGTCCGCCACCGCCATCGCCGACTACGCCGCCACCGCGGGCACACGACGCGCGAGCACCCTGGCCACCTACGGCCACCAGCCCGGGGATCCGGCACGTGCCGCCCAGGCCGTCATCGACGCGGTCACGGCCGAAGAACCCCCGCTGCGCCTGCTGCTGGGCAAGGCCGCATACGACATCGCCACCGCCAAGCTCGACTCCCTCAGGACCGCCTTCGACGGCTGGCGTGAGGTGACCCTCAGCGCCGACTTCCCCACCGGGCAAACGGCACGCTGACGTGCGTGCAACCAATTCAGGCGTTTGCTCAGCGAACCCAGTCCTTCGGTCTGCTGTCTCAGTGAACCTGGCCGTGAGCCTGATCGCACCGAGAGTGCGGGTGGCTGCGCCCGGCTGGGGTGGATCTTGCAGGCCCGTACATCGAGCTGTCGTACGTGGACGCCGTACGGGAGCGTCGGCGACGTCCGCCGCTGGAGTGTGTGGCGGCTCGGTTCGAGGATGTCGCCCGGGTACGGCCGTTTCGGTGGTCGAGGAACGCCCTACCCCAGGAAGCCATCGTGTCCGGGGAGATACCCATCCTGCTGTACGCGGGGGTGTTGATCAGGCCGGGACTTACCGCGTTGACCCGGATGCGGCGGGGAGCGAGTTCGAGGGCCAGGGAGCGCACGAGAGGCAGCAGAGCTCCCTTGGCGGCGGTCATGGCCGCACCGAGGCCCTCGCCGGCGCCGACAGTGAACACCACGGACGCGCCTTCGTTCAGCAGGGGGAGCGCCTTTTGAAGTGTGAAGAAGTTGCCCTTGACGTTGATGTCGAACAGGGCGTCGAAAGCGGCCTCGTCGGTGGACTCGATCGGGCCGGGACGAGAGATGCCCGCGTTGAGATGGAGCAGGTCGAGGGAGCCCAGATGCTCGCGCGCCTGGTGACCGGAGCCACCGGGGCGGTCGGCGGCTTCGCCCTCGAACTGGCCGCACGGCGCGGCCTGCGCGTCGTCGCCCAGGCCGGCGCCGACGACGAGGAGCTCGCTCGAAGCCTCGGCGCCGAATGGATCGTCGACCGTGACACCTCCGACCTGGCGGCCGGCGTCCGCCGCCTGGTACCGGGCGGCATCGACGGCGCGCTCGACACGGCAGGACTCGGAATCCGCGCCCTGGCCGCCGTCCGCAGCCAAGGCGCCTACGTCACGGTGGTCGGCGGTTCGGCCCCGGTCCCGTTGCGCGGCATCCGGGTCCACCAGGAGTGGATCAGTGCCGACGGGGCCGCCCTGGCCGAGCTCGCCGCCATGGATCTGACGCTGCGGGTTGCCGACATCCTCCCGCTCAAGCGCGCGGCCGAGGCGCACGATCGGCTCGCGGCGGGCGGGATACGCGGCCGACTGGTGCTGGTTTCCTCCGAAGAGTCCTGATTCGACCCGGCCGCGATCGCCCGCCCCGGCCCGGCGAATGCGACGTGATCGCCCCGGGGCGCCCACCCGGACGAACGCCTCCCGTTTGCCGCCCGCGCGCCCGACCCGCACCATCGAATTGACGGTGCCTCACCCTGCTGGCCCAGCCCAGCGCGAGCGTCATCTCATATCTGAGATAACCTGCCCCTATGGCAGACGACTACCTCGTACGCATCGGCAAGCTCATCCGTGACGCCCGGCAGCATCGGGGCTGGACACAGGCGCAGTTGGCCGAGGCTCTGGGCACCAGCCAGAGCGCCGTGAACCGCATCGAGCGCGGGAACCAGAACATCAGCCTTGAGATGATCGCGCGCATCGGGGAAGCGCTCGACAGTGAAATCGTCTCGCTCGGGTACGCGGGCCCCATGCATCTGCGCGTGGTGGGCGGCCGCCGCCTCTCGGGTTCGATCGACGTCAAGACGAGCAAGAACGCGTGTGTCGCGCTGCTCTGCGGCTCGCTGCTCAACAAGGGCCGCACCGTACTGCGCCGGGTGGCCCGCATCGAAGAGGTCTACCGGCTCCTCGAAGTCCTCAACTCCATTGGTGTACGCACCCGTTGGATCAACGAGGGCGTCGACCTGGAGATCGTACCGCCGGCCGAGCTCGACCTCGACGCCATGGACGCGGAGGCCGCCCGCCGCACCCGCTCCATCATCATGTTCCTCGGCCCGCTGCTGCACCGCATGGACCAGTTCCGGCTGCCGTACGCCGGCGGCTGCGACCTCGGCACCCGCACCATCGAGCCGCACATGATCGCGCTGCGCCGGTTCGGCCTGGACATCACGGCCACCGAGGGGATCTACCACGCCGAGGTGGCGCGCACCGCGCCCGACCGCCCGATCGTGCTGACCGAACGCGGCGACACCGTCACCGAGAACGCGCTGCTCGCCGCCGCCCGCAACGACGGCGTCACGGTCATCCGCAACGCCTCCTCCAACTACATGGTCCAGGACCTGTGCTTCTTCCTGGAGGCGCTCGGCGTACGGGTCGACGGCATCGGCACCACCACCCTGACCGTGCACGGCATGGCCGACATCGACGTGGACGTCGACTACTCGCCCTCCGAGGACCCGGTCGAGGCGATGAGCCTGCTCGCCGCGGCCGTCGTCACCGAGTCCGAGCTGACGATCCGTCGAGTGCCGGTGGAGTTCCTGGAGATCGAGCTCGCGGTCCTCGAAGAGATGGGCCTGGACCACGACCGCACGGCCGAGTACGCCGCCGACAACGGGCGTACCCGGCTGATCGACCTCACCGTGCGGCCCTCCAAACTGGAGGCGCCCATCGACAAGATCCACCCGATGCCGTTCCCCGGCCTCAACATCGACAACGTGCCGTTCTTCGCGGCGATCGCGGCGGTGGCCCAGGGCAAGACCCTCATCCACGACTGGGTGTACGACAACCGCGCGATCTACCTCACGGACCTCAACCGCCTCGGCGGCCGCCTCCAACTCCTCGACCCGCACCGGGTCCTGGTGGAGGGCCCCACCCGCTGGCGCGCCGCCGAAATGATGTGCCCCCCGGCGCTGCGCCCGGCCGTGGTGGTCCTGCTCGCCATGATGGCCGCCGAGGGCACGTCCGTCCTGCGCAACGTGTACGTCATCAACCGCGGCTACGAGGACCTGGCCGAGCGGCTCAACTCGGTGGGCGCGCAGATCGAGATCTTCCGCGACATCTGACCAGCCCCCCAAAGAATGAAAAACGGTGTCCCCTTCTGGCCCGCGCTGATACCGGCCCGGAAGGGGGGGCGCCCGTCGCTGTCCATGCCGGGCGGCGCCCAGCGGTCAGAGGCTGGTGAGCAGGGCGTCGAGCGGGGCGGGTACGCGGTCGGGGTCGAGGGCCTCGACCAGGGCGCGGCCGTAGTGGATCTTGCGCCCCTTCTTCGTGCCGAAAAAGCGCCGCAACTGCTGCTGTGCGGTGCGGCCCCGCTGGGCGGGCTGGCGCAGGAAGGTCTCCAGGGGGCGCAGGTCGCCCTCCGCCCGGACGAGCTCCGCCACCCGCCGCACGCCCAGCGCGCGGATGAGCTCGTCCTCCAGATCCGCCGCGCAGACGAAGAACCCTTCCTGTGCCGCACCGGCCCGCTCCAGGCCACGGGCGTAGAAGCCGCGCTCACCCTCGTCGCACAGCCCCGTGAGGCGAAGACCCAGGCCGGGTGGCCCGAGGAGGCCGGCGAAGCGCCCGATGCTCATCGCACCGCCCATCGCCAGGACGCAGACTCCTTCGTCCGCCAGGTTGCGGCCGCGGCCGGCGGCCAGCGCGCCGACCGCCGCGACATCGCTCGGCCCTTCGAGCAGGACGGCCGCCCGGACGGACAGCCGCGCGGCCAGTTCGCGCGCGGGGTCGCCGGGACCTCCGGCCGCCCACGCGGTGACCGCATCCCGGAACGCCCCCATGTCAGCCATGCGAGGAGTCTGTGCCTTTTCCGGCCACTGCGGTAGCCAATTTCCACCGCCCGCGGATCGGCCGTGCGCGGTCGGGCCCGGGGATCCGCTACCGGCCGCCGCCCAGGGTCCGCTTCGGGCGGGGCTCCACCGATTCGTCGCGGGCCTTGGCCCACAGGGAGCGGATGTGGCCCAAGTGGCGGGCCATGCACGCCTCGGCGGCCGGCCGGTCGCCGGACCGCATCAGGTCCAGGAGCTCGATGTGCTCCTGGGCGGACGAGATCAGCTCGCCGCGTTCATCGAGCCTGGTGAGCCCGTACAGGCGGGAGCGCTTGCGCAGTTCGCCGACCGTCTCGACCAGACGCTCGTTGCCCGCCAGGCCGAGGAGCTGGAGGTGGAAGCGGCGGTCGGCGTCCAGGTAGCCGATCAGATCGTGCTCGCGGGCCCGGCCCACTATCTCCTGGGCCATGGGCCGCAGCGCCTCCAACTGCTCGGCGGTCGCGCTGTCGGTGACCTTCCCGACGGTCGGCACCTCGATCAGCGCGCGCAGTTCCGTGTACTGGTCCAGATCGCGCTCGCTGACCTCGGTGATCCGGAAGCCCTTGTTGCGTACCGGCTCGACCAGGCCTTCGCGGGCCAGATCGAGCATCGCCTCGCGCACCGGCGTCGCGGAGATCCCGAAGTCGGCGGCGAGGCCGGGGGCGGAGTAGACGGTGCCGGGGCGGAGTTCGCCCGCGACCAGTGCGGCGCGCAGGGCGTGGGCGACCTGGTCGCGCAGCCGTTCCTGGGCAACGATGAGATTGCGCTGTTTCAGGTCGCCCATGGCATTTCCTCCGTGAATCCGCGGAGGCTCAGCGTACAATCCTCCCCCTTACCGAAGGGCGGTCCGACTCAACTGCCGCCGCCCGTACGGCACTCGACGCCCGGTACAGGGCTGCCGCGACGGCCAGATCCTCCCAGGCCATGCCCACGCTCTTGAACAACCGCGGCCGGTCCCTTGGCGGCCGGGCCGCGCCCCGCACCAGCTCGGCCAGGGTGCCCACGATGTGGTCCGCTCCGATGGCGCCCTCGGCCAGCGGGACCAGCAGATCGCCGGCCTCGCGCAGGGCGGCCGTCCGCGCCTCCACCCACACCGAGGAGCGCCGCACCAGCTCCGAGTCGGTCTCCCGTACGGCCGGTTGATGGGAGCCGACCGCGACCACGGTGGCGTGGCCTGGGACGAGCCGCCCGTCGAAGAGCGGCTCGTGCGCGGTGGTGCAGCAGATGACGAGATCGGCGCCGGACACGTCCGACGGCGTACCCGTCCGGGCTTCCAGGCCCAGCTTCCGTGCGTACGCCATCAGGCGTTCGGACGGCTCGGGTGTGCGCGAGACGACTGTCAGGCGGGTCAACTCCCTTGTGTGCAGCGCCGCTTCGAGGTGGGCGTACGCCTGCGGGCCGGCGCCGAAGACGACCAGCCGCGCCGCGTCCGGTGCGGCGAGCGCGTCGATCGCCAGGGCCGATACGGCCGCGGTGCGCACGGCGGTCAGCGCGGCGCCGTCCAGGAGGGCGACGGGCAGCAGCGTAGGGCCGTCCAGGAGGAGGAAGCTGCCGGTGATGCGGGGCAGTCCGCGGCCCGGGTTGGCGGGTGCCACCCCGGCGATCTTCACTCCGGCGTACGTCGCGGACGCGGCCGGCATGATGAGCAACTCCCCCGCCGGAACAGGGATGTTGGAGCGGGCCGGGCACCGCTCGGGGTCGAAGCCGTCGCGCAGGACCGCCGCCATGGCTTCGGCGGCGGCGGCCGGGGTCAGCAGAGCGGCGATGTCGTCCGCGCCGAGCTGGATCACCGGGTTCCTCCGAGGATGCCTCGGCCTTCAGGCCGGGGAGGAATCGGACTCCTGCGGAGCAGGACAGGAAGCGGGAGTTCGCCCCCAGGGCGAAACACCGTCCACCTGATCGGGTAAACTGCGCACCGTGCGTTGCGCGAACCAAGCGCGTACACCGTGCTGATCGAGAGCCAGGACAGCACATGCACTCCAAGCTTTGCCGTATCAGACCCGGGCTGGTTTCAACCCGGCTGGTGTTGATCGTGGAAGACCTGTTGGGTCGCTGACCCGCAGGCAACGTGAGCCAGGAATCCCCCTGTTTCAGCTGGGGGAGGATTCAAAGCAGGAATCCCGTCGCCAGGTCGTCGTAGGGGTCGAGGACGAACGTGTGCTCGCCGGTGCGGTGGGCGGAGCCGGTGACCTCGGTCACCGTGCCGCGCGCCGAACGGGACACGACGCGGCCGGTGAAGACCGTGCCGGTCACCGACTCGTGGCGCAGTTCGTCGCCGGGGCCGATGGCGCCGTCGTCGGCGAGCAGGGCCAGCCGGGCCGAGGTGCCCGAGCCGCACGGGGAGCGGTCGATCTGGCCGTCGGCGAACACGGTCACACTGCGCTGGTTCGGTCCGGCCGGGGTGTCCGCCAGGTCCTCGTGGAAGATCACCCCGTACACCCCCGCGGGGAGCGGGTTCACCGGGTCCACGGTGGCCGGGTGGCCGGTCAGCGCGCCGCGGATCTCCCGTGCCGCAGCGGTGAGTTGGGGCAGCGCGGCACGATCGACGGCGAGGTCCAGGTCCGCCGCCCGCACCGATACGTAGCAGGCTCCGGCGTGCGCCACGGACACCTCGGCCGTACCTCGCGAGGTGGCCACGGGGATCTTGCGGGCGGTGACCCGGGCCGGGACGCCCCGGAAGGCGACCTCGGTGGTGCGGCCCCCGGCGCGGTGCACCCGGGCGGCGACCCGGCCGGACGGCACGTCGATCCTGACCTCGGCGGTGCCGTCGTCCGGCGCGGGGACCCGGCCGCTCGCCACCGCCCAGGCGCCGAGTGCGATGGTGCCGTGGCCGCAGGCGGTCGAGTAGCCGTCCTTGTGCCAGAACAGCACGCCGAAGTGGGCGCCGTCGTCGTCGGCCGGGACGATGAAACCGCCGTACATGCCGGCGTGGCCGCGGGGTTCCTGGACGAGCAGCCGCCGGATGTCGTCCAGAGGGCCCGGCCTCGGCGCATTGGGGGCGCCGCCCGCGCCGATCACGGTGGCCCAGCGTTCGGCGACCGTGTCCCCGGGGGCGGGCGGCAGTCCGTCCGCGACGATACGGAACGGCTCGCCCGCGGTGTGGAAGTCGACGGTGCGCACCACCACGGGCGGCTTCACCCGATTCTCCCGAGGATGCCCCGGCCTTCAGGCCGGGAAGGAATCGAACTCCCGCGCAGCAGGGCGGGGAAAGGGGAATCGCCGCCAGGGCGATTCATCGTCCACTCCCCACCGTGGTGGTCAGCCCACAAAAGATCAGTGCTCCTCAACTGTCGTACCTCCCAGGTAGGTTGTTGGGTATGACGACGCGAGCCGAGACGGAAGTCGCCGGGCACGCCCGGTACACCTATCGTCTGCGGCTGTCGTCGTCGGCCCGCGCCGCCCTTGAGGCGGAGTGGGCGCGGTGCCGTTGGGTGTGGAACGAGTGCGTGGCCCGCTCGAAGAAGGCCCACGCCGAACAGGTTGCCTGCGGTCCGGCAGCGCTGGACAAGATGCTGACCCAAGCCCGCTCTGTGAACGGCTGGCTGCGTCAAGGCAGCAGCGTTCCTCAGCAGCAGCTCATCCGGGACTTCGGAAAGTCCCGCGCCAAACCCCTGGGGGACATCAAGGCCCGGCTGCCTGTGCGGCAGCGGGCCGGGATGCCCCGCTACAAGAAGAAGCACGCCTCCGACCCGTCGCTCAACTACACGCAGCGCGGGTTCCGGATCAAGGACGGCCGCCTGCGCCTCGCCGGTGGTGTCACCGCGGTCGTGGTGTGGTCGCGGAATCTTCCCAAGCCTCCGTCGAGCGTGCGGATCTACCGGGACGGTCTCGGGCATTGGTACGCCTCCTTCGTCGTAGCCACCACCACCGAATCCTTGCCCGCCACCGGGCGGGACATCGGCATCGACTGGGGCGTGAGGGAGACCGCGACCACCACGTCCGACGCGCACGACCTGCACCACGCTCAGCACGGCACGTCGGCCTCGCAGAAACTCGCGCGCTATCAGCGGACGATGTCCCGTCGTAAGCCGAAGCGCGGTCAGGCCGGGTCGAAGGGCTACCGGGAAGCGAAGCGACAGACGGCCAAGCTCCACAAGAAGGTCGCCCGCCAGCGCGAGGACACCGGCCGCAAGTGGGCCAAGCGCGTGGTTCGCGACCACGACCGGTTGGCGGTCGAAGACTTCCGCCCGAGGTTTCTCGCCAAGTCGACCATGGCACGCAAAGCGGCGGATGCCGCGATTGGCGCGACGAAACACGCCCTGATCCACATGGCCGTCAAGCACGGTCGTGAGCTGTATCTCGTACACCCCGCGCACACCACCATGGACTGCGCACAGTGCGGAGCAAGAGCCAAGCACGCACTACCTCTTTCCGAGCGAACGTATACGTGCACCGCGTGCGGAGCCATGTCCCCACGGGACAAGAGCTCTGCTCGCGTGATGCTCGTCCGGGCTGGTCTCGTACCCGGCTGGCGTTGACCTCGTAAGACCTGCGCGCCCGCCGGGCCGGAGGCGAAGTGAGCCAGGAATCCCCCTCCTTCGGGAAGGGGAGGAGTCAAAGCAGGAAGCCTTCCGGGAACGGGTCGGACGGGTCCAGGAAGTACTGGGCGGTTCCGGTGATCCAGGCCCGTCCGGTGACGGTGGGCACGACCGCGGGGAGTCCGCCGACCGTGGTCTCGCCGACGAGCCGGCCGGTGAACTCGGTGCCGATGAAGGACTCGTTGGTGAAGTCGCGGTGCAGGGGGAGCTCGCCGCGGGCGTGCAGCTGGGCCATCCGCGCGGAGGTCCCGGTGCCGCACGGGGAGCGGTCGAACCAGCCCGGGTGGATCGCCATGGCGTGCCGCGAGCGCGTCGCGTCGGAGCCGGGAGCGGCGAGGTAGACGTGTTTCACCCCGCCGATCTCCGGGTGCTCGGGGTGCACCGGACGGTCGGTCGCGTTGATGGCGTCCATGATGGCGAGCCCGGCGGCGAGGAGGTCGTCCTTGCGGTCCCGGTCGAAGGGCAGGCCGAGTGCGCCGAGGTCGACGAAGGCGTAGAAGTTGCCTCCGTAGGCGAGGTCGTAGGTGACCGTGCCGAAGCCCGGAACCGCCACCTTCCGGTCGAGTGCGAGGCAGAACGCGGGCACGTTGGTCAGCGTGACGGACTTCGCCTCGCCGTCCTCGACCCGTACGTCCACGCTGACCAGACCGGCCGGGGTGTCAAGCCGTACGGTGGTCACGGGCTCGCTGACCTGCACCATTCCGGTCTCGACCAGCACGGTGGCCACCCCGATGGTGCCGTGGCCGCACATCGGCAGGAGCCCGGAGACCTCGATGTAGAGGACGCCGTAGTCCGCGTCGGGCCGGGTCGGTGGCTGGAGGAGCGCGCCGCTCATCGCGGCGTGGCCGCGCGGCTCGTACATCAGGAGCGTACGGATGTGGTCGAGGTGCTCGATGAAGTGCAACCGCCGCTCGGCCATGGTGGCGCCGGGCACGACGCCGAAGCCCCCGGTGATGACGCGGGTCGGCATGCCTTCGGTGTGCGAGTCGACCGCGTGGTAGATGTGTCGGGTCCGCATGATTCGCCTCCCTGGCGGGCTACTTGTGGCCTTCGGCGAGCGCCTTCTCGGTGGCGGCGCGCACCACGGCTTCCTGTTCGGCGGTGAGCGGGTGCCGGGGCGGCCGGGTGGGTCCGCCGGGCCGGCCCGCCAGGTCCATGGAGAGCTTGATCGCCTGGACGAACTCGGTCTTCGAGTCCCAGCGCAGCAGCGGATGGAGCGCCCGGTAGAGGGGACGGGCCGCGGCGAGGTCGCCGTCGACCGCCGCGCGGTAGAGCTGGGCGCAGGAGGCGGGCAGCGCGTTGGGGTATCCGGCGATCCAGCCGACCGCGCCGGCCAGCGCCAGTTCGAGCAGTACGTCGTCGGCGCCGACCAACAGGTCCAGTTCCGGGGCGAGTTCGGCCATCTCGTACGCGCGGCGCACATCGCCGCTGAATTCCTTCACGGCGACGATGCTGCCATCCGCGTACAGCTGGGCGAGCAGCGCGGGCGTGAGGTCGACCTTGGTGTCGTACGGGTTGTTGTAGGCGACGACGGGCAGGCCCGCCTTGGCGACCTCGGCGTAGTGGGCCCGTACGGCCCGGTCGTCGGCGCGGTAGGCGTTCGGCGGCAACAGCAGTACGGAGCCCGCGCCGGCGTCGCGTGCCTGCTCGGCCCAGCGGCGGGATTCGGCGCTGCCATAGGCGGCGACCCCTGCCATGACGCGGGCGCCGTCGCCGGCCGCCTCGACCGCCGTGTGCACGACGCGGGCCCGCTCCTCGTCGGTGAGCGTCTGGTACTCGCCGAGCGAACCGTTCGGGACGACGCCGTCGCTGCCGTTGTCGATCAGCCAGCGGACGTGCCGGGCGTAGGCGGGGAAGTCGACGGACAGGTCGGCGTACAGGGGAAGTGCGGTCGCGACGAGGATTCCGTGCCAGGGCCGGAGGCGCTGAGGTGTTGCAGACGTCATGGTCGGCTCTCCCTAGGGTGGTGTGTGACATTTTACTGACCGCCACGGGGTGCCCACAAGAGCCGGACACGAGAGAGATCGCGCGCACCCGAAGGGGGCCGGGGAGTGGGAACTCTCCGGTAACTCCCTGGCAACTCCCCGACCCCAGGAGAAACTTGGGACCCCGACGGACCGCTTCGCGAGCCGTGCCATAGTAATGTGAAATTGCACTGACTTTCCCCTGTACGCCCCCGCACACCCGCCCGTTACCCGTCCCCACCCCTGGGAGCCCTGATGGCCGAGCGCCCCGCCCGCCCCAACACCGGCAGCCACGACCTTCCCGTCGGCCTCGAACTCGCCGCGTTCATGACCTCGGACTGGGCTCCCAGCCCGCTGCCCGGGGACACCCGGGTGCAGGGGCACGAGGTCACGCCGGGCCGCCGGGCGCGGCTCTCCGCCCGCTTCCCCGGGGAGCGGCTCATCGTGCCCGCCGGGGAGTTGACGGTCCGCAGCAACGACTGCGACAACCGCTTCCGCCCGCACAGCGCGTACGCCTGGCTGACCGGTCTCACCGGTGAGGACCAGCCCGGCCATGTGCTCGTGCTCGAACCGTCCGGTTCCGGGCACGAGGCGGTGCTGTACGTGCGGCCGCGCTCGCCGCGCGCCGACGGCGGCGACGAGTTCTACCGCGACCGCAGGTACGGGGAGTTCTGGGTGGGGCGCCGCCCCGACCTCGCGGAGGCGGAGCGCCTGACCGGGATCCGCTGCGTCCACGTGGCCGACCTGGGCACCCTGCCGCCCGGCCGCAACGCGGCTACCGACTCCGAACTGGCGGAGGTCCTCTCCGAGTTGAGGCTGGTGAAGGACGCCTGGGAGGTGGCCCAGCTCCAGCTGGCCGTCGACCAGACCACCGCGGGTTTCGAGGACGTCGTGCGCTCCCTGCCGCGCGCCCTCACCCATCCGCGCGGCGAGCGCGTACTCGAAGGCGCCTTCGGGCTGCGCGCCCGCGCGGAGGGCAACGGCACGGGGTACGAGACGATCGCCGCGTCCGGCGCGCACGCCTGTGTGCTGCACTGGATCCGCAACGACGGGCGGCTCGACCCGCGGGAGCTGCTGCTGCTCGACGCGGGCGTGGAGACCGACACCCTCTACACGGCCGACATCACCCGCACCTTCCCGCTGTCGGGCCGCTTCTCCCCCGTCCAGCGCCAGGTGTACGAACTCGTCCTGGCCGCACAGGAAGCGGGCATCGCGGCGCTGCGGCCGGGCGCCGACTTCCGCGACTTCCACCGGGCCGCGATGGCGGTCGTCGCGGAGGGCCTGACGGAGTGGGGCGTCCTCAAGAGCGCCTCGGGCGAACTGCACCGCCGCTACACGCTGTGCGGCAGCGGGCACATGCTGGGCCTGGACGTCCACGACTGTGCGAAGGCGCGCGCCGAGACATACCTGGAGGGCGTCCTTGAGCCCGGCCAGGTCCTCACGGTCGAGCCGGGCCTGTACCTCCAGCCGGACGACGAGACCCTGCCGCCCGAACTGCGCGGCATAGGTGTCCGCATCGAGGACGACCTGGTCATCACGGAGACCGGCGCCCAGTTGCTGTCGGGTGCGCTGCCGAGGTCGGTGGCGGGGATCGAGGAGTGGATGGGGGAACTGCTTGAGGGGTGAGTTCCGCTCGGGGCGGGACTAAGCGGTCTTGTGGACGTCCGGTGCGCCACCGCGCCCTGAAGGGGCGCGGGGAACTGCGCGACCAGCCACGAACTACCCGCAGCCGACGAACGCCACTTCCCGCGGAGCGCTTAGTCCAGGACCGCGAAGCCGTCCAGTTCGATCTGGGCCTGGGTGTCCCACAGGCGGGTCGTGCCGATCACCGCCATCGCCGGATAGTCGCGTCCCGCCAACTCGCGCCAGATCGAGCCGAGTTCGCGGGCCCGGGCCCGGTACTCCGCGACATCCGTGGCGTACACGGTGACCCGTGCGAGATCGCCCGGCGCGCCCCCCGCCGCGGCCAGTGCCGCGAGGAGGTTGGTCAGCGCGGTGCGGAACTGCTCGGGCAGCGTCTCGCCCACGACCTTGCCGTCCCCGTCCAGCGCGGTCTGCCCCGCGAGGAAGACGAGCCGGCTGCCGCTGGCGACCACCGCGTGGCTGAACCCCGTCGCCGGGGACAGTCCGGCCGGGTTCAACCGCTCCAGGCTCATCGGTACAGCTCCTTCGCGATGATCGTGCGCTGCACTTCGCTCGCGCCCTCGTAGATGCGGGGCGCGCGCACCTCACGGTAGAGGTGTTCGAGCAGGTGCCCGCGTTGCAGCGCGCGGGCGCCGTGGAGCTGGACCGCGGTGTCGACGACGTACTGCGCCGTCTCGGTGGCGAGCAGTTTCGCCATCGCCGAACCCCGGGCGATGCCCGCGGCGCCCCGGTCGTAGGCGGCTGCCGCCGCGTACACCAGGAGCCGCGCCGCCTCGGTGCGGGTCGCCATGTCGGCGACCTGGTGGGACACCGCCTGGAGATCCTTCAACCGGCCACCGAACGCGGCCCGTCGGGCGGTGTGCTCGACCGTCGCGTCCAGCGCCGCCTGCGCCATGCCGACGGCGAACGCCCCGACGCTCGGCCGGAACAGGTTGAGGGTGTTCATCGCGACGCCGAAACCCCGGTCCACGTCGCCGAGGACGTCGGCGGCGGTCACGGGCACACCGTCGAAGGCGAGGCTGCCGATGGCGTGCGGCGACAGCATGTCGAGTGCGGCGCCGGTCAGTCCCGGCCGGTCGGCGGGGACGAGGAAGGCCGTCACTCCGCGCGCGCCCGCGTCCGGTGCCGTCCGGGCGAAGACGGTGTAGAAGTCGGCCTCGGGGGCGTTGGAGATCCAGCACTTCTCCCCCGTCAGGCGCCAACCACCGCTGTGTTCAACGGCGTTGAGGCTGAGAGCGGCGGCGTCCGAGCCCGCGTCCGGCTCGCTGAGCGCGAAGGCCGCCACCGCGCGGCCCGCCGTCACCTCGGGCATCCACCGCTCGCGCTGCGCGGCCGATCCATAGGCTGCGACCGGATGCGCGCCGAGGCCCTGGAGGGCGAGCGCGGTCTCCGCCTCGGTACACGCGTACGCCAGCGATTCACGCATCAGGCACAGGTCGAGCGCACCCGAGTCGAAGAGCCGGGCCAGCAGACCGTGCTCGCCGAGCGCCTCGACAAGTGGCCGGTTGACGCGTCCTGGCTCACCCTTGTCCGCAAGGGGGCGCAGCCGCGCCCCGGCGAGCACCCGCAGTTCCCCGCACCACTCCAGCTGGTCCGGCTCCAGCGCGAATCCGGGCATGGCCACCCCTTTCCACTCGGGCTCCGACAACGGCACAGCCGCTCTATCGCGAACTGTTGACTGTCGTCATGCAAACGATACGCTCCAGATGCGACAAGGGGGCGATCCCGTATGGAGCTGAAGACCTCAGCGCACGCCGACACCTTTCCCCGCGACCATCTGCCGCCGCGCGAGCAGTGGCCCGAGCTGATCCTCGACCTGCCCGGCCCCGACCGCCCCGAGCGGCTCAACTGCGGCGCCGAACTCCTCGACACCACCATCGAGCGCTTCGGCCCGGACCGCCCCGCCTTCCGCACCGGCGACGGGGAGGTCTGGACGTACGCGGAACTGCGCGACCGGGTCGACCGGATCGCCCGAGTCCTGACGGGCGAGCTCGGCGTGGTACCCGGCAACCGGGTGCTGCTGCGCGGGCCGACCACGCCGTGGCTGGCCGCGTGCTGGCTGGCGGTGATGAAGGCGGGCGCGGTCGCCGTGACGGTCCTGGCCCAGCAGCGCGCCCACGAGCTGGCCGTCATGTGCGACATCGCGCGGATCGGGCACGCGCTGTGCGACGCCCGCGCGCTCGCGGATCTGGAGAAGGCCGAGGTGCCCGGCCTGCGCATCACGGCGTACGGCGGCGAGGCTCCCGGCGATCTGCTGGACCTGGTCGAGCAGACTCCTTCCGGGCGGTTTCCCGCCGTGGACACGTCGGCGGACGATGTCGCCCTGATCGCGTTCACCTCGGGCACGACGGGACGCCCCAAGGGCTGTATGCACTTCCACCGGGATGTGCTCGCCATCGCCGACACCTTCGCGCGCCATGTGCTGAAGCCGACGCCCGACGACGTCTTCGCGGGCAGCCCGCCGCTCGGCTTCACCTTCGGGCTCGGCGGCCTCGTCATCTTTCCGCTGCGGGCCGGCGCCTCCTCACTGCTGCTCGAACAGGCGGGCCCCAAGCAGCTGCTCCCCGCGCTCGCCGAGCACCGGGTGTCGGTCCTGTTCACCGCGCCGACCGCGTACCGGGCGATGCTGGACGAGCTCGACGCGTACGACCTGAGCGCGCTGCGGCGCTGTGTGTCGGCCGGCGAGAACCTTCCGGCGGCGACCTGGCGGGCCTGGCGGCAGCGGACCGGGCTGCGCATCATCAACGGCATCGGGGCCACCGAACTGCTGCACATCTTCATCTCGGCGGCGGACGGCGACATCCGGCCCGGCACCACCGGCCGGGCCGTGCCCGGCTGGCAGGCGCGCATCGTCGACACCGAAGGACGGCCCGTCGCGGACGGCGAACCCGGGCTGCTCGCGGTGCGCGGCCCGGTCGGCTGCCGCTACCTCGCGGACGAGCGGCAGCGGGAGTACGTGCGCGACGGCTGGAACGTCACGGGCGACACCTATGTGCGTGAGAGCGACGGCTGGTTCCGGTACGTGGCCCGCGCCGACGACATGATCATTTCGAGTGGCTTCAACATCGCGGGCCCCGAGGTCGAGGACGCGCTCCTGCGCCACCCCGATGTCACCGAGGCGGCGGTGGTGGGCCGCCCCGATGCGACCCGGGGCCATGTCGTGGTCGCCTACTGCGTGTTGCGGCCGGGCGTGCCGCGCGGGGAGGGCACGGTGGCGCTGCTGCGCGACTTCGTGAAGTCGGAGCTCGTCCCGTACAAGTGCCCGCGCGAGATCGTCTTCCTGGACGCGCTCCCCCGCACGCCCACCGGCAAGCTCCAGCGCTTCCGGCTGCGGGAACTAGAGTGATCACGTGGCCGAGCTGCACACCCCCCGATCCCTGATCGTCACCCTTTACGGCGCCTACGGGCGCGAAACCTCCGGCTCGCTGGCGGTGGCCGAACTCATCCGGCTGCTCGCGGCGGTCGGCGTGGACGCGCCTTCCGTACGCTCGTCGGTGTCCCGGCTCAAACGGCGCGGGCTGCTCGTGGCGCAGCCCACCGCACAGGGCGCGGCCGGCTACGCGCTGTCGGCCGACGCCCGCCAGCTCCTGGAGGACGGCGACCGGCGGATCTACGCCCACCCCTCGCCGCGGGCCGCCGACGGCTGGGTGCTCGCGGTGTTCTCCGTCCCCGAGCCGGAACGCAGCAAGCGGCACGTCCTGCGCTCGCGCCTGGCCGGACTCGGCTTCGGGACGGCGGCGCCCGGCGTGTGGCTCGCCCCGGCGCGGCTCTACGACGAGACCCGGCACACCCTGGAACGGCTCCAACTCGCCCCGTACGTCGAGCTGTTCCGGGGTGAGCACCTCGGCTTCGCGCCCACCGTGGAGGCGGTCACCCGCTGGTGGGACCTGCCGGCCATCGCCAAGCAGCACGAGGACTTCCTCGACCGGCACGAACCGGTGCTGCGGCACTGGCAGGCGCGGGTCGGCGCGGGCCCCGGCGCACCGAACGACGCCGAGTCCGCCTACCGCGACTACCTCCTCGCCCTGGACTCCTGGCGCCGGCTGCCGTACGCCGACCCGGGGCTGCCCGCCGAACTCCTGCCCCGGGACTGGCCGGGCGGCCGCTCCGCCGAGGTCTTCGGCCGGCTGCACGGGCTGCTGCGGGAGGCGGGCACGGCGTTCGTACGGGGCGTGCTGGCCTGACGGTCCCGGGCCTGCGGTGCGCCGGGCCTGCGGTGCGCCACGGGCGCGCGGGCCGGTCTGTGCCCAAGGCGCTGTCATCGCCGCCATGAACCGGTGCGCCGCGAGCGCGCGGGCCGGTTCCCGGTGGCTCCCGGCGGCGACTCAGTTCAGGCTGAGGCGCGGTCGCGGCGCGTCCGTGCGGCCCGTCGGCGGTGTGCGGCTGCCCGCACGGTAGGGCAGCGGCCAGGTCGCACCCGGTCCGGCGTAGCCCTGCTCGGCCGCGGCGTGCAGCGTCCAGTGGGGGTCGTACAGGTGGGGGCGGGCGAGCGCGCACAAGTCGGCGCGGCCCGCGAGCAGCAGGGAGTTGACGTCGTCCCAGGACGAGATGGCGCCGACCGCCACGACGGGGATGCCCAGCTCGTTGCGGATCCGGTCGGCGAACGGGGTCTGGTACGAGCGCCCGTATTCGGGGAGTTCGTCGGGGACGACCTGACCGGTGGAGACGTCGATGGCGTCGGCGCCGTGCGCGGCGAAGGCCCGCGCGATCTCGACGGCGTCCTCGGCGGTGGTGCCGCCGTCGGCCCAGTCGGTGGCGGAGATGCGGACCGTCATGGGGCGTTCGTCGGGCCAGATGCCGCGTACCGCGTCGAAGACTTCGAGGGGGAAGCGGAGGCGGCCCGCGAGGGAACCGCCGTAGCCGTCCGTCCGTTGGTTGGTGAGAGGGGAGAGGAATCCGGAGAGCAAGTAGCCGTGGGCGCAGTGCAGTTCGAGGAGGTCGAATCCGCAGTTGGCCGCCCGCCAGGCGGCGGCCGCGAACTGTTCGCGGATGTCGGTGAGCCCCGCGCGGTCCAGCGCGTGCGGGACTTGGTTGACACCCGGCCGGTACGGGAGCGGGGAGGCGGCGGCGACGGGCCAGTTGCCGGTGTCGAGCGGCTGGTCGATGCCGTCCCACATCAGCTTGGTCGATCCCTTGCGCCCGGAGTGGCCGAGCTGGATGCCGAAGGCGGTGCCGGGTGCCTGCCGGTGCACGAAGTCGGCGATCCGCCGCCAGGCATGGGCCTGTTCGGGGGTGTAGAGGCCCGCGCAGCCGGGGGTGATCCGGCCCTCGGGGCTGACGCACACCATCTCGGTCATGACCAGGCCCGCGCCGCCGAGCGCCCGGGCGCCGAGGTGGACGAGGTGGAAGTCGCCGGGGACGCCGTCCACGGCGGAGTACATGTCCATGGGCGAGACGACCACGCGGTTCTTCAGTTCGAGGCCGCGCAGCCGGAAGGGGGTGAACATGGGCGGGGTGCCCGGCGGGCAGCCGAATTCCCGCTCGACGGTGTCGGTGAAACCGGGGTCGCGCAGCCGCAGGTTGCCGTGGGTGACCCGGCGGCTGCGGGTGAGAAGGTTGAAGGCGAACTGCCGGGCGGGCTGGTCGAGATGGCGCTCCAGCTCCTCGAACCAGCGCAGGCTGGCGGCGGCCGCACGCTGCGTCGACTCGACCACGGGCCGGCGTTCGCTCTCGTACGCGCTGAGGGCGGTGGGCAGATCGGGCTGCTCCTCGATGCAGGCGGCGAGCGCGAGGGCGTCCTCGACGGCGAGCTTGGTGCCGGAGCCGATGGAGAAGTGGGCGGTGTGCGCCGCGTCACCGAGCAGCACCGTATTGCCGTACGACCAGCGGTCGTTGACGACGGTGCGGAAGGCGGTCCAGGAGGACTTGTTGCCGCGCAGGGGCCGTCCGCCGAGGGCATCGGTGAAGATCTTCGCGCACTGGTCGGCGGAGGCGTCCGCGTCCAGCTCGTCGAATCCGGCCGCCGCCCACACCTCTTCCCGCATTTCGACGATGACCGTGGAGGAGTCGGCGGAGTAGGGATATCCGTGCAGCTGCATCACGCCGTGTTCGGTCTCGGCGATCTCGAACCGGAAGGCGTCGAAGGCGAAGTCCGCGGCGAGCCAGATGTAGCGGCAGCGGTGGTTGGTGATGCGGGGCGCGAAGTGGTCGGCGTGCGCCTCGCGGGTGAGGCTGTGCACCCCGTCCGCGGCGACCACCAGGTCGTATGCGGCGGCGAGTTCGGCCGCCGGCGGCGCCTCGGTGCGGAACCGGAGGCCGACGCCGAGCGAGCGGCAGCGTTCGTGCAGGATTTCCAGCAGCCTGCGCCGTCCGAGCGCGGCGAAGCCGTGCCCGCCGGAGGTGAGCGTGCGCCCCCGGTGCACGATGTCGATGTCGTCCCACCGTACGAACTCGGCACGCAGCGCCCGGTAGACGGCCGGGTCGGCGTGCTCGATTCCGCCGAGGGTCTCGTCGGACAGGACGACACCGAAGCCGAAGGTGTCGTCGGGGGCGTTCCGCTCCCAGACCGTGATGTCCCGTCCGGGGTCGAGCCGTTTGAGCAGGGCCGCGGCGTAGAGCCCGCCGGGTCCTCCGCCGATGACGGCGATCCGCAGGGGGGTGCCCTCGGGAGGCTGTGGAGCGGCGTCGGCTCGTGGGCCCGGCATCGCTAGCGCCCCTGCCATTTCGGGGGGCGCTTCTCGGTGAAGGCCGCGTGGAATTCGGCGTAGTCCGCGCCGGTCATCAGCAGGGCCTGGGTGGCCGCGTCCAGTTCGACGGAGGCGGCGAGCGGCATGTCGAGTTCGGCGGTGAGCAGCGCCTTGGTCTGGGCGTACGCGAGGGCGGGCCCTTCGGCGAGGCGACGGGCCAGCTCGGCGGCGCGTACGTCCGCGCGGCCCTCCTCCGTCAACTCGCTGAGCAGGCCGATCCGTTCGGCCTCGGGAGCGCGCACCGGTTCGCCGAGCATGAGCAGGCGGGTCGCGTGGCCGAGGCCGACGACCCTCGGCAGCAGATAGGCGGCGCCCATGTCGCCGCCCGACAGGCCGACCTTGGTGAAGAGGAAGGCGAACCGGGCGGTGGGGTCCGCGATGCGGAAGTCGGCGGCCAGCGCGAGGACGGCGCCCGCGCCGGCCGCGACGCCGTGGACCGCGGCGATCACGGGGAAGGGGCATTCGCGGATCGCCCGGACGACCTGCCCGGTCATCCGGTTGAAGTCGAGGATCTCGGCGGTGTTCATGGACAGGGTGGCGCCGATGATGTCGTCCACGTCGCCGCCGGAGCAGAAACCACGCCCCTCCCCCGCCAGGACCAGGGCGCGCACGGTGCGCTCCCTGGACAGTTCGGCGAGCAGGTCGCGCAGGTCGGCGTAGGCGCCGAAGGTCAGGGCGTTGAGTTTCTCCGGCCGGGCGAGGGTGACCGTCGCGACCCCGTCGGCCATCGAGAGCCGCAGATGGCGCCAGTTCTCGGTGGGGGACGCGGAGCTGGGAAAGGGGCTCATCTCAGTGCGGCCTCCTTCGGCGGGGCGGCAGGTGCCGCCGCTGCTTCTGCTGCCTGCCCGACGAAGGTATCACTCATACGTGACTGTCGTCACGAGTACGCGATAACCCTGTCCCGGCGCACGGTCGCCCGCGTGCGGCGGGACAGAGCCCAAAGTCCCGGCCCCCCGGTGCCGCACGGCCCCGGGAGCTCCGGCCGGGGTCCCCTGTTCCCGGCGCGGGCCGACTTCGTAAGGTTGAAAGCAGGACGAGCCCCCCCCCGCAACCCGAACGGAAACCCCCCGCCGTGCCCCCCGAGCCTTCCGGCCCCGCCGCCCATCAAGGCGACGCACCGTCCGCCTGGCGCATCCCACTCCCCCACACCACAGCCGCCGTGCCCATCGCGCGGGCCCTCATCCGCACCGCGCTCGCGGACATCGACGCGCCCGCCGACAGCGACACCGCCGAACTGCTCACGGCGGAACTCGTCGCCAACGCCGTCGAGCACACCGTGGGCGAGGCCCCGATCGAGCTGGTGGTGGAGCTGCTCGCGTCCGGCTGCCAGGTCGAGGTGCACGACGGTTCGCCGCTGCCGCCCGGCGATCTCACCACCACGGGTGCGGAGCCGGACCCCTGGCAGGAGCACGGCCGCGGCCTGCTCCTCATCCGCACCCTGAGCTCGGCCTGCGGCCACCGCCCCACCGCACACGGCAAGGCGGTCTGGTTCACGCTGCGGGGGCATCGGGCCTGACGCGGGGCGCGGTCCCGATTCCCCGCGACACGCTCAGCGCGGGTGGTTCCCGAGGGTGGCGACCATGACCGCCTTGATGGTGTGCATCCGGTTCTCGGCCTCGTCGAAGACGACCGAGTGCGCCGACTCGAAGACCTCGTCGGTCACTTCGAGCTCGCTCAGCCCGTACTGCTCGTGGATCTCGCGGCCGACCTGGGTGCCGAGGTCGTGGAAGGCGGGCAGGCAGTGCAGGAACTTGACGTCCGGGTTGCCGGTGGCGCGCAGCACGTCCATGGTCACCGCGTACGGCGCGAGGGCCTTGATCCGCTCGGCCCAGATCTCCTTCGGCTCGCCCATCGAGACCCAGACGTCGGTGGCCACGAAGTCCGCTCCGGCGACGCCCTCTTCGACGGACTCGGTCAGGGTGATCCGGGCGCCGCTCGCCCCGGCCGCCTCGCGCGCCCGCGCGACGATCTCCTCGGCCGGCCAGTAGGCCTTGGGGGCCACGATCCGTACGTCCATGCCGAGCAGGGCGCCGGTGACCAGATAGGAATTGCCCATGTTGAAGCGGGCATCACCCAGATAGGCGAAAGCGACCTCGCTCAGCGGCTTGTCCGTGTACTCGGTGACGGTGAGGACGTCGGCGAGCATCTGGGTGGGGTGCCAGTCGTCGGTCAGCCCGTTGTAGACCGGGACGCCGGCGTGTTCGGCGAGGGCCTCGACGGTCCGCTGGGCATCGCCCCGGAACTCGATCGCGTCGAACATCCGGCCAAGAACCCGGGCGGTGTCGCGCGAGGACTCCTTCTTGCCGATGTGCGAGCCCACCGGGTCGATGTACGTCGTCGACGCGCCCTGGTCGGCGGCGGCCACCTCGAAGGAGCAGCGGGTGCGGGTCGAGGCCTTCTCGAAGATCAGCGCGACGTTCTTGCCGCGCAGCCGCTGGACCTCCGCGCCCGCCTTCTTGGCCGCTTTGAGTTCGGCGGCGAGCGCGACGAGCCCGAGGAACTCCTCGGCCGTGAAGTCCAGCTCCTTGAGGAAGTGGCGGCCTGCGAGATCTATCGCCATGGTGGCTGCTCCTGGGGACGGATAGGGGACGACGAACGGAAACACTGGAACTATATACGGTTGAATGCATCACTATACGGCATCGCGCTCGACCGGACAGCTCATGCAGCGCGGACCGCCCCTCCCCCGCCCCAGCTCGCTGCCCCGAATCTCGATCACCTCGATGCCCTCCTTGCGCAGATGCGTATTGGTCGTCACGTTGCGCTCGTACGCGACGACCACACCCGGTTCGACGGCGAGCACGTTGCAGCCGTCGTCCCACTGCTCGCGCTCCGCCGAGTGCACGTCCTGGGTCGCGGTCAGCACCCTGATCCGGTCCAGGCCGAGCGCCGCCGCGATCGCCCGGTGCATGTGCTCCGGCGGATGGTCGGTGACCTTGAGATCCTGCTCTCCCGCGCCCGGCTCGATCGTGTACGAGCGGAGCATGCCCAGGCCCGCGTACTGGGTGAAGGTTTCTCCGTCCACCATCGTCATCACCGTGTCGAGATGCATGAACGCCCGCCGCTTCGGCATGTCGAGCGCCACGATGGTCTGCGCCGAGCCCGCCGCGAACAAGCCGCGGGCCAGCATCTCCACGGCCTGCGGGGTGGTCCGCTCGCTCATCCCGATCAGCACCGCCCCGTTCCCGATCACCAGGACGTCGCCGCCCTCGATGGTCGACGGATAGTCGCTCTGCCCCCGCGACCAGATGTTGAACGGACCCGCCTCGGGCCCCTTGAACAGCGGATGATGCCGGTAGATCGCCTCGAAGTGGACGGTCTCGCGCTGCCGGGCCGGCCAGCGCATCGCGTTGATGGACACCCCGTCGTAGATCCAGGCGGAGGTGTCGCGGGTGAAGATGTGGTTAGGCAGCGGGCCGAGCAGGAAGTCGTCCAGATCCATCGCGTGGAACCGCACCGACGTCGGCTCGGGATGCCTCTCCAGGAACTCCCGCTTGGTCATCCCGCCGACCAGCGCCTCCGCGAGATCGGCGGCCGGCAGCTCCTCGAAGGCCGCCCGCAGATGCCCGGTGGCCAGCGGCCCGTACTCCTTCTCGTCGAAGACCCGGTCCAGTACGAGCGCCCGCGCCTGCGGGATCGTCAGCGACTCGCGCAGCAGATCACCAAAGAGATGCACCTCCACCCCGCGGTCGCGGAGCACGTCCGCGAAACCGTCGTGCTCCTGTCTGGCCCGGCGCACCCACAGCACGTCGTCGAAGAGCAGCGCGTCCTTGTTGCTGGGCGTGAGCCGCTTCAGCTCCAGATCCGGCCGGTGGAGTATCACGCGGCGCAGCCGCCCAGTCTCGGAATCGACATGGAATCCCATGCCTCCATCCTGTCCCGCGACGGCCCCGCTCACCCGGCGAACACAGCCGCTGCCGGACGCCGGCCCGGGCCGGTGACCGCTCGCGGCAGGCTCTGGGCGCGCTACTGCCGCTGCGCCGCGAGCCGGGCGATCTCCGCCGGTCCCACCCGGCAGCACCCGCCGACCAGCCTGGCCCCTGCCGAGCGCCAGTCCCGCAGCCGGCCGGGATCGAACGTTCCGGCGCCCACCCAGCCCCGCCGCGCCGCATCCCACCGCTCGCCGCTGTTCGGGTAGACCACCACCGGCTTGCCCGTGACCGACGCCGCGAGCGGCACCGCCCGGTCGGCGTCGGCGGGGGCGCAGCAGTTCACACCGACCGCGATCACCTGGTCGTGGCCGGCCGCGAGCCCGAACGCCGCAGCCAGCTCCTGACCGGCCCGGGTACGCCCGCCCGCGATGCTGTACGAGAGCCACACCGGCACCCCGCACCCCTCCACCGCCCGCAGCAGCGCCTCCGCCTCATCGACATCCGGCACCGTCTCCAGCGCGAGCACATCGGGCCCGGCCGCCGCCAGCGCCTCGATGCGCGGCCGGTGGAACCGCTCCAGCTCACGGACGCTCAGCCCGTACCGCCCCCGGTACTCACTGCCGTCGGCCAGGAAGGCGCCGTAGGGGCCGATGGAGGCCGCGACCCAGATTTCGCGGAGTGGGTCCGGCGACACGGCGGGGCTTTGGAGGGCTCCCCCCGGCCCCTCGCCCAGGCCCTGCGGTCCGACGCCCGCGCGCACCTCCTCCGCCAAGTCCCCTGCCACACGGGCCAGTTCGACGCTTCTGGCCAGCAGGACTTCCGCCTCGCCGTGGCTCAGCCCTCGGCGGGCGAATCCTTCGAAGGTGGCCTGATAGCTGGCCGTGGTCAGGACCTGGGCGCCCGCCCGTACGTATGCCGCGTGCGCGGCCCGGATCTGCTGCGGGTCGTCCGCGAGCAGCCGGGCCGACCACAGTGCGTCGCTCAAGTCGCAGCCCTGGGCCTCCAGTTGGTTGGAGAGCCCGCCGTCGAGGACGACGATGCCCTGCGCGAGGGCCGCGGCGAGGGTCCGGGCGGGGCGCACGGTCAGGCTCCGCTCAGCTGCGGCAGCACCTGCGAGGAGATCAGCTCCAGCTGGTCGAGATCGTCCAGGTCGAGCAGCTGGAGGTAGATCCGGGAGGATCCGATGGCCTCGTACTTGCCGATCTTCTCCACGACTTCGGCGGGCGAACCCGCGAGTCCGTTGGCCTTGAGCTCCTCCACCTCGCGTCCGATGGCGGCGGCCCGGCGGGCCACCTGGGCGTCGTCCTTGCCGACGCAGACCACCAGCGCGTTGGAGTACACGAGGTCGTCGGCGCCGCGTCCGGCGGCTTCGGCGGCCGTCCTCACCCGGGTGAACTGCCGCTCGCTGTCCTCGATGGAGGCGAACGGGATGTTGAATTCGTCGGCGTACCGCGCGGCCAGCCTCGGCGTGCGGGTCGCCCCGTGTCCGCCGATCAGGACGGGCACGTTGGCCTGGGCCGGCTTGGGCAGCGCGGGCGAGTCACTGAGCTGGTAGTAGGTGCCCTGGTGGGTGAACGTCTGGCCCACCTCGGTGGCCCAGAGGCCGGTGATGATGGCCAGCTGCTCCTCCAGCCTGGCGAATTTCTCCTTGGGGAAGGGGATGCCGTACGCCTTGTGCTCGTCTTCGAACCAGCCTGCGCCCAGGCCGAGTTCGACCCGGCCGCCCGACATCTGGTCGACCTGGGCGACCTGGATGGCGAGCACGCCCGGCAGCCGGAAGGTGCCGGCCGTCATCAGGGTGCCGAGCCGGATCCGCTTGGTCTCGCGGGCGAGTCCGGCGAGGGTGATCCAGGCGTCGGTGGGGCCGGGAAGCCCGTCGGCGGATCCCATGCTCAGATAGTGGTCGGAGCGGAAGAAGGCGTCGAAGCCGAGGTCTTCGGTGGCCTTGGCGACGGTCAGGAGGGTGTCGTAGCCGGCGCCCTGCTGGGGCTCGGTGAAGATTCGAAGATCCATGCCTCCATCCTGCACCGTCGGACCACCGTCAACCCCCTCTCCACCACTCCTCCCAAGGCTGCCCGGTCGGGTGAACATTCGCCGGTCCGGCGGGGCGCGGCCGCCCTGACCGGTGACGTTCACGACGAGTGGTCGTTGGCTCGGGGGGAGCCGGACCGCCCGGCCCGCGCCTCGGCGGCCCTGCCCGGCGCGTCGATCGATTTTCCGCCCGGCCCGCCCTGCGGGAGGGCTTGGGCCGAGGAGGCCGCGATGTCCCAGGAAGCCGTGCCGGAGCGGACTGCGCCGCAGCAGTCGGCGGCGCAGTCCGCGCCCGAGCAGAAGGGTGCGCCGAGGGGGCTGTTGCAGCAGATGGAAGAGCTGATGGCGGCGCTGAACGCCGATCTGACGCAGCTCGACGCGGATCTGCAGTCCACCGCCGACCGCGCACCGAACAGCGCCGAGCGGGCCGAGCGGGCCGACTGAGCTGCCGTTGCTGCCAGTTGGCGATGAGTTTTCCCGGCCCGGACAGTCTCACCGTCGTCGACAAGCAACGCAGGAGGAAACACGTGGATCAGCTGCTGAGAGTCCAGAACTTCACTGTCTCGCGTGACGGATTCGGTGCCGGCGAGGACCAGAGCCTTGAGAGACCGTTCGGCCACGCCAATCCCGGGGAGCTGTTCGCCTGGGCCGGAGCCACGGCGAGCTGGCCCATGCGCACCGACCCCGGGGGGAGCCGAGGCCTTGACGACTACCTCACGCGAGACTTCGCACGCAATATCGGCGCCGAGATCATGGGCCGCAACAAGTTCGGGCCCCAGCGCGGGCCCTGGCAGGACCATGACTGGCGCGGCTGGTGGGGTGCCGAGCCCCCGTTCCACACCCCGGTGTTCGTCATGACCCACCACAAGCGTCCCTCGTTCACGCTCTCCGACACCACATTCCACTTCGTGGACGGCGACCCGGCCACGGTCCTCGAACTGGCACGGGAAGCCGCCCAGGGCAAGGACGTCCGGCTCGGCGGCGGCGCCACCACCATCCGGGAGTTCCTCGACGCCGACCTCGTGGACACCATGCATGTGGCCGTCTCGCCGGTGAAGCTCGGGTCCGGGGTACGACTCTGGGAGTCACCCGACGAACTGCTCGACCGCTTCCACCTCGACATCGTGCCCAGCGCGAGCGGCGTGACGCACCACCTGTTCTGGCGGAAGTAACCAGGGTCCGCCACGGCCCTGCTACGGCGGCGCATCCCGCCGCGCGGCGCCGTTCATGGCGGGCCGGCCGTCGAGTCGCGGAGTGCTCAGGCCGATCTCTCCTGTCTTTCCTGCTCCCGTATGGTGAGCCGGCGCAGCATTCCGCGTACCCGGTCGCTCGACTCGTCGGCGGCGTCGATCGCCTCCATGCACTGCCAGTACAGTCCCTCCTCGTCCGTGGCGCAGGCCACGGAGACGAGGGCCATGGCGACGTCGCCGAGGAGTCCGCCCAGTGCGGTCAACGCGCCTGCGGGGTCGGCCACTTCGGACAGCTGGGCGGCCCGGATACCGCCGATCCGCATCCCGGGGTGGTCGAGGACGGCGCAGCCCCGGCCGCCGGCTTCGCCGAGGCCGCGTGCTTCTCCTCTCAGTTCTGGCGGGCCGGTGGCCGCGAGGTGGCCGCCGATCGCCTGCGCGAGGGCCTGTGCCTGCCAGGCCTCGGCCACGATGTCGGGCGCTGACCGGCTCTGGGCCAGCGCGTGTTGGCCGACTTTCACGAGCCGTACTGCATCCATCCGATGTCCCCGTTCCTGCGATGGACCACGGCCGTCGCATCCACTACCTAGCGTGAGCTTGAGTAGCCCGGAAAGCCAGAGGAAATCGGAATTCTGTGCACAGCAAGCTGTTTGTGAATATCTCGGTCACTCAGATGAGTGACTCTCCGTGTCCGTCGGGTGGTTGTGGGGGGTCTTCGGCGGTTCCGGGACGGGGAAACGGAGTTCATTGCGGTCGATCTTGGCGGCGAGGGCCGCGAGCGCGTCGATGCCGAGTACTTCGCAGAGTTGGAGCAGATAGGCGAGGACGTCGGCGACCTCGTCGGTGACGCGGTGGGCCTTGTCGGGGTCGGTCATCACGCGGTCCGACTGCTCGGGGGTGAGCCACTGGAAGATTTCGAGCAGTTCGGACGCCTCGACGCTGAGCGCGGCGGCGAGGTTCTTCGGGGTGTGGTACGGCTCCCAGTTGCGGGCGGCGGCGAAGGCGGCGAGTCTGCGCTGCAGGGCCGGTACGTCGAGTTCGGTCACGGCCCCAGGTCTACCACCGTCGCCCCCTGGGCTTCGCGGGCGCCCGCCGGGTGCCCGACGGCGGCCAGCAGCCGGATGTGGCCGCGGGCGCACATCGACCCGGCGAGGGTGAGGAGTTCGCGGGTCTGGCGTGGGTCGAGGCCGCGGTCGAGGCCGTCGGCGAGGACGGCGAGGGTCTGCATGGCCGGGGGCACTTCGGCGACGGTGTCGACGGCGAGGACGCCGGGTCCGGTGAGCAGGACGAGGGCCAGGGCGAGGTAGCGCAGTTCGCCTTCGCCGAGCCTGCCGACGGGGGTGCCGTGCCGGCTGCCGCCGCGGGCGAGGACGGCTCGTAACGTACCGTCGGCGAGCTCTTCGGCCGCCAGGCCGGTGACGGGTCCGACGCAGCCGGCGCGGGCGGCGGTGACCAGCAGGCCGTGCCGGATGCCGCATTCGGCGCGGGTGCGGAGCAGGACTTCGGCGAGGTTGTCGCAGCCGCGCCGGAGCCGGCCGTCGCTGTTTCCCTGGGCGGGGACGACATGTTCGCGCATGCGCTGCGGCTGGGGGTCGCAGGCGAACACGGAGCGCAGGGCGACGACGACCTGTTCGGCGGCGGCCAGGACGCGCAGTTGCCCTTCCGTCTTGCCGGCGACGCGCAGCGGCAGCAGCGCGGTGCCGAGCCGGTCGTCGGGGAGCGGGGCGCGGGTGACCGGGACCGCGCCGGCGGTGTGCCAGGCGGCCTGGACGGTGGAGCGGCCGGGGTCGCGCAGCGCCGTGCTGAGGAGCGTCTGCCCCTCGCTGGTCAAACGTTCGCCGACGACGCGGAGTTCCGGTTCGGCCTGGACGGCGAGGTCGAGGCGGACGGGGCCCGCGGGTCCGTCGACGGTGCAGCCGATGCGGAATCCGCGTCTCCCCTGGGCGTCGGCCCCGGCCCCTTCGGGCACGCAGCCCACCGGGTCGCGGAACACGGATCCGAGAGAGGCGCCGGAGCCGAGTCGGGCGAGGGCTTCGAATGCTTCCAGGATGCTCGTCTTGCCGCTGCCGCTGGACCCGGTGACCAGGGTCAGGGGGCCGAGCGGGACGGTGGCGCCGCGGTGTTTCCTGAAGGCGGACAGCCGGAGTTCGGTGACGGTGGGTCGGTCGGGCCGGCCGGTTCGGTCACTGATGGTGGTCATGGCAGGGACCGTACGCAGCCCGAAAACTGACGAACCGTTCCGCCGCCCTGACCTTCCTACGAACGAGGGACGGCACAGCGCTGCGGGACGGTTCTGGGCGAGGCGGTGGATCGGTGGGCGCGTGGGGCGCCGGTTCAGGGTTGCGGGACGGCCGCCGCGGCGATGCCTTCCACTTCGGTGCCGACCGGGGCCAGCAGGAAGACGTTGCGGTCGACGCGGTGCATCCCGCTGCCGAGCCCGAAGACGACACCGGTACTGAAGTCCAGGATCCGCTTGGCGACTTCGGGGTCGGCGCCGGTCAGGTCGAGGAGGACCGGGATCTGCGCCATGAGGTATTCGGCCACTTCGCGGGCGTCGGCGAAGATCTGGACCCGCAGGACGACGAAGCGCCGCTGTTCGACGGTCGCGTAGTCGCCGGGGATGGTGTTGTGGTCGACCCTGGAGGGCCATTCGTTGCGGCTGCGCAGCGGAACGACCTGGGCGAGCCCCTCCCACTGTTCGTCGGTGACGTCGTACCTGCTCACCGGACCACCTCACCCATGTGCTGTATCTGCATCCGGCCATGATGACGCCGCTCACCCGTTCAGCCCAACTTCAACACGGCTGTCCGGGTGTCGGCTATGACTCATCCTCAGATCAGGGACCTCTGCGACGGTACGACGACCCCGTACAGGTCGGCGATCGTCGCGAGCGCGCCGTGGTGGATCTGCGCGGCGGCGAGCTCGGTGCCCGCCGACCGCAAGGGGCGCGTCGCGCAGGCGTCGGCGACCACCGTGGGCCGGTTTCCGCGCAGGAACGCGCCCTCCGCCGTGAACGTCACGGGGTCGTCGTAGGCATGGAAGTACCACCGCAGGTCGCTGGTCGCGTGCGGGGTTTCGCGGCTCACCCGCGTCGGGGGCCGCGCTTCGAAGCTACGGCGCGCCGGACAGTGTCGGCAATGTCATCTAACCTGCAGATTCAGACATCTCTGTCGCCCGACCAGGCACCGGCCACCGCGTGGGAGACCCATGAGCACGCTCGAACGACTCGTCGTGATCGTCCTCTTCGAGGGGGTCGACCTGCTCGACGTCACGGGGCCGCCCGAGGTGTTCTCCCTGCTGCGGCGCGAGACGGACGACGCGTCGGGCTACCGCGTCGTCCTGGCCGCCGAGACCATGGACCCCGTCACCACATCGGCCGGCGTACGCATCCTCCCCGACACCACCTTCCGCGAGGCGCACACGAGAAGCATCGACACGCTCCTGGTGCCCGGGGCGGTGGAGGTCGACGACCAGCGCCGCGTACACGCCCTCACCGACCCCGCTGTGGTCGGCTGGGTGAGGACACTCGCCGGTGGGGCACGACGGGTCACGTCCGTATGCGTCGGGGCCCACATCCTCGCCGCCGCGGGACTGCTCGACGGCAAGCGCGCCACCACCCACTGGTCGACCGCGCACCAACTGGCCGCCGACCACCCCCCGATCGAGGTCGACGCCGACCCGATCTTCATCCGCTCGGGCGACGTGTGGACCGGCGCGGGGATCAGCGCCTGCCTCGACCTGTCACTCGCCCTGGTCGCCGAGGACTTCGGCGAGCTGGTCGCCCTGCGCGTCGCCCGGCAACTCGTGATGTATCTGAAACGGCCGAGCGGGCAGAGCCAGTTCAGCGTTCCCCTCGAACCCGTCTCCACGACACGGCGCGTCGAGGACCTCCGTCACCACATCCTGCGCAGCATCGGCGACCAGCTAACCGTCGCGGATCTCGCCGCGTACGCCCACGTCAGCGAGCGCCAGCTCACCCGGATCTTCAAGGCCGAACTCGGCATGCCCCCGAGCGCCTACATCGAGTCGGTCCGCGTCGAAAGGGCGCGCCACCAACTCGAATCCACCGATGCCACCCTCGAACGCATCGTGTCCATCTGCGGGTTCGGCACGACCGACACCCTGCTCCGGGCATTCCGCCGGAGACTCGGCACGACGCCCGCGGAGTACCGCCGCCGCTTCCGGTCCGGGGCCGGGTGACGCGTTTCTAGTGGGTGGGCGCCTCGGCTCCGCGGTCTCGTTCCATGCCGCGCAGGTAGTCGAGTACGGCCAGTACGCGACGGTGGTTCTCCCCCGACGCGGGGATCTGCAACTTGCCCAGGATGGAGGTGACGTGCTTCTCCACGGCGCGTTCGGAGATGCCCAGGCGGTTGACGATGCCGCTGTTGGTCAGGCCGGTCGCGACGAGTTCGAGGACCTGGCGTTCGCGGCAGGTGAGGAGGTCGGTGGCGCGGCGCTCTCGGGAGTTTCCGACGAACTGCTTGAATATCTCGGAGTCCAGTACGGTTTCGCCCTTGGCCACCCGCTTGAGGGCACAGAGGAACTCGTCGAAGTCGCCGACCCGCTGTTTCAGCAGGTAGCCGGAGCCGGCGGGCGCGTTGCGCAGGAGCTCTTCCGCGTAGGTGTGCTCGATGTACTGGGACAGCACCAGCACCGCCGTGTCCGGACAGGACTCCTGGACCGCGCGGGCCGCTCGGATGCCCTCGTCGGTATAGGTGGGGGGCATCCGGACGTCCATGATCGCCACATCGGGGGCCAGTTCGCGGACCACCTGGAGGATGTTCTCGGCGTCGCCCAGTGAGGCGACCACCTCGATCCCCTCGTCCGCCAGCAACCGCGCCATCCCCACCCTCAACAGGGCGGAATCTTCGGCCAATGCCACGCGCATGGCGACTCCTGAGTACTGAAGTCGGCCCAGCGGAGGGACTGAACCGGACGAACGACGGCTGGGGGGCAAGGGTTCAGCACGTAGTGTTCGGGCTGGTGGGGTGTGCAGGTGATCAGCATAGGCGAGCGTGGTCCGTATACCACCCCAACCTCGGCTTCATTGCCTTTCGTTGAGCATCGCGATCGCGCCCCGGCCCGCCAGGCGCCGGGTCGCCGAGACGGCGACGGCGACGGCGACCGCCAGACACGCGGCGACCAGACCGGCGAGAACGGTCCACGGGACACTGATGTCGACCGTTCCGTACGCCGCCTTCAGCGCGCCCCGGTACGCCCACAGGCCGAGGGTGATCACGACGGCGGCGAGGCCCGCTCCGAGCACGGTGGTGGTCACGGTCTCCCACAGGGCCATCCGGCGCAGTTGCCGCTCGCTGACGCCGACCATGCGCATCCCGGCGATCTCCCGGCCCCGCCTGCTGTAGGACATGACCAGGGTGCCGGCCACCGCGATCAGCGCGTACACCGAGGCGGGTCCGATCAGTACGAGCACCACGAGTTTGTTGAGCCGGTCCTGGTCACTGGTGGAGTGGCCGAACCAGTCCGCGGTGGGGGTCACCTTGGCGCCGGCGTCCCGCAGTTCGCCGTTCAGCTGGGCCGCCGTCGCGCCGATGGCACCGGCCCGCGCCGCGTCGAGCAGGACCGTGGCCCGCTCGGGCGCCGCCGCTCCGCTCGTGCCGGGCGGCAGGACCAGGTGCGGCACCGCCGAGCCGCCGTCCAGCACGGCCGTCACCTCGGCGGTGACCGGATCGCCGCCGAAGCGCCCGTAGGTGAGGCGGTCGCCCGCGTGGACGGCGTACCAGTCGGAGAACTCCTTGGAGACCGCGACCGTGCCCGGGGCGAGCGCCCGGACGCTGCCTTGCGGCGCGCTGATCCGGTGGGTACGGGCCAGGTCCGGCACATCGGCGACGGCGGCGTCGTCCTGCCATGCCGAGTACGGCCCGGCCACCGCGACGTCCAGCGCGGCGGGCGCCGATACGGCACGCACACCGGGCTGTTCGCGCAGTTTGGTCAGTACGCTCTGGCTCAGGCCCTCGCCCGGCGAGAGTGGCTCCACCACCAACTGGCCCACGGTGCGCTGCCGGTCGTCGGCGGTGGTGGTGGCGCCGGTGCTGGCGAGCACCGAGGTGAAGGTGCCGACGATGGCCACGATGACGAGGACCGGGCCGACCAGTGAGGCGGTCCGGCGCCTGGATGTGATCACCGCTTCCACCGCCAGGAGGCCGGCGACCGACTGCGTCCGCTTCACCCCGGCCGTCAACAGCCTGATCAGCGCCGGGAGATACAGCGGGCCGAGCAGCGCCGCCGCCAGGGTGAGACCCATCGGGCCGAAGAGCGCCAGCGGGGTGGCCGCCTCCGCGCCCGCGTTCGGAGCCAGCACGAGCATCACGGCGCCGCCGGCGAGCAGCAGGAAGCCCGCCGTCCCGCGTCCGGCGGTCATCGCCCGGGCGTCCAGATCGGCCTCGCGCAGTGCCTCGGCGGGACCGGTGCGCGCGGCCTGCCGGGAGGCGGCCGTCGCGCCGAGTACGGCGATGAGGAAACCGCAGGCGGCGGCGATCAGCAGCGGGCCGCCGAGAGACCCGGTCCGCATGTCGACGGGCGACAGACCGGTGCCGTTGAGCCCGCTCACCGCCGAAGGTGTGGCGAGGGCCGCCACCGCGCAGCCGACCAGGGTGGCCGGTACCGCCACCGCCACCGACTCGCCGATCACCATGCGCCGTACCTGCCGCCCGCCCGCGCCGACCAGCCGCAGCAGTCCCATGTCCCGGCGGCGCAGGGCGACGCTGAACGCGCCGGTTCCGGCGATGACGAAGATCGTGACGAAGGCGGAGATGACGGCGGCCAGCACCAGGACGGTCTGGATCCCGCCCATGTCGGGGGCGCCGGTGATCAGGGTGTGGCTCGCGCCCTCACCGTCCTTGAGGGTGATGGAGGAGCCGGCCGAGCCCGCGGGCCGCGGCACGTTCCAGGTCGCGGTGAGCGCGGCGGCCGACACCCCGATGAGCGCGACCCCGAGGGCCAGCGCGATGAAGGTGCCCGCGAACAGCGCCCAGTAGTGCCGTACCGAGCGTACGGAAAGCCGCCACATCAGGACTCCCACTGACCGAGACGGGCCGCGACCTGCTCGGCCGTCGGGTTGTCGATCTTGTCCACGGTCTGGCCGTCGTACAGGAAGACCACCCGGTCCGCCCATGCCGCCGCCACCGGGTCGTGGGTCACCATCACCACAGTCCGGCCGGCCCGGTCCACCACGTCCCGCAGCAGCGCCATGATCTGCCGGCCGGTCTGCCGGTCGAGCGATCCGGTCGGTTCGTCGGCGTAGACGATCTCGGGCTGGGCCACCAGGGTCCTGGCGATAGCCACCCGCTGCTGCTGGCCGCCGGAGAGCTGCGCGGGGCGCCGCCCCGCCTTGTCCTCCAGACCCACCTGCCGCAGTGCCTCCAGGACGACCGCGCGCTGCGGCCGGACGCCGTTCAGCCGCAGCGGCAACGCGACGTTCTCGTACGCCGTCAGCATGGGCAGCAGGTTGAACTGCTGGAAGACGAAGCCGATGCGGCTGCGCCGGATCAGCGTCAGCTGCTGCTCGTCGCAGCCGCCCAGGTCGGTCTCGCCCAGGAGCACCTGTCCGCTGGTGGGGCGGTCAAGGCCGGCGGCGCAGTGCAGCAGGGTCGTCTTGCCCGCGCCGGACGGGCCCATGATCGCGGTCATCGACCTCGCCGGGAACCCCACCGTGACCTCCCGCAGCACCGGCACCGGCCCCGCCGCGCCGGGGTAGCTCTTGGAGACGGAGACCATCTGGGTCGCCGGTAGCTGGATGTCGGTGAGCAGTGGCATCGGTGGATCCTCGGTGGGGTCGAAGGTGATACGTCCAGTCCAGCACGGGCGAAGCCGCAGGACAGTGGGCCTGTGAGGAGTCTTCGCGGGAGGGTTTTCCCTACCATCGGCCGAACCGGAGGGGCGTGAAGACCGTCGGAGGCGGGGCCCGTACGCCCGCGTCAGCGCAGGCGTACGTCCGGCTCGGGCAGCCGGTCGAGGTCGAGGTCGGGGTCGAGCAGCTGCGTCAGGCGGCGGGCCGAGACGTCCCAGGACCACTGCCGTTCGACCCATTCGCGTCCGGCGGCGCCCATCGCGGACCGGTCCGGCGACAGCAGGGTCAGCGCGATGGACCGGGCGACGGCCGCGACGTCGGTGCCGTCGACCACGTGCCCGGTCCGCCCTTCGAGCACGGTGTCGGGCGCGCCGCCGGAGTCGCCGACGATCACCGGCAGTCCGCTGGCCGCGGCCTCCAGGAAGACGATGCCCAGGCCCTCCGCCTCCAGTCCGGCGCGCCGGGTGCGGCACGGCATGGCGAAGACGTCCGCCGCGGCGTAGAAGGCGGGCATTTCGGTGTGGTCCTTGCCGCCCGCGAAGACGACGGAGCCCGCCGCGGTGTGTTTGCGGGCCAGCGCGCGCAGCCGCCGCTCGTGCGAGCCCTGGCCGACGATCACCAACACCGCCCCCGGTACGGCTCGTTGGATGAGCGGCAGCGCGCGGATGAGGGTGTCCTGCCCCTTGCGCGGCACCAGGCGCGAGGCGCACAGGATGACCTTCCTGCCGCTGAGGCCGTACTGGTCGCGGAGCTCCTGGACGCGCCGCGCGGGGAGGTCGGGCCGGAAGTCCGCGGGGTCGACTCCCGGTACGAGCCGGCTCAGCCGGGCCCGCGGTCCGAGGGCGGGCGCGATCCGGGACCGGGTGTACTGCCCGAGGTAGGTCACCACGTCCACGCTGTCGCCCATGCGCCGCATGACCTGGCGCGCCCCGGGGGTGCGCGCCCACCAGATCTCGTGGCCGTGGGTGGTGGCGACGGTCCTGCGGATACCGGCCCGGCGCAGGTCGGTGGCCATGTGGGCGAGCGGCGCCGCCGCGCCGAACCAGACCCGGTCGCAGCCGTGTTCGCGGGCGATCGCGATCGCTCTGCGGGTGATGCGGCGGGTCGGCAGCAGGGTGCGGGTGGACTCCCGGATCACGGGGAACGGCAGGGTGGCGTCGTACTCGGCGGCCCCCGGCTCGTTCGAGGTGTAGACCACCACGTCGTTGCCGGGTATGCGGCTGGCCAGCGCGTGGACGAAGGTCTCGATGCCGCCCTGGCGGGGCGGGAAGTCGTTGGTGATGACGAGAGTGGTGCTCATGGGTGCCGTCGCTGCCTTCGGTGGCTTCGGTGTGGATGGTCTTGACTGCCGGGTACGGGGCCGGTCGGACAGGGGGTCGCCGGACATGGGGCCTGCCGACATCGGCCGGTCGGACAGGGGGCCTGCCCGCATGGCGCCTGCCGGCACAGGTCCGCCGGACATGGGCCTACGAGACGAACAGGTAGTTGCGGCAGTCGTCCGTGATGCGGGTGGTTTCGGCCCAGCGCCCTCGGTGCCGGCGGTGCAGGCCGTATCCGAAGCCCTGGAGATGGCTGACGATGTCGGCGGGCCGCGCGCCGTACTTGTCCAGGTGCCTGCTCTCGATCTCCAGGAGCAGCGTCGGCCGGCAGCGGCGCAGTACCTCCTGCGCTCCGGTCAGGACGGCGAGTTCGGCGCCCTCGACGTCGGCCTTCACGAAGCGGAGCTTCTCGATGCCCTCCCGGCGCACCAGTTGGTCCAGCGTCTGGACCGGGGTGCGGACCGGCCGGGAGGTGCGGAACTCAGTGTTGGGGCCGGGCCCGGAGGCGCCCTGGGTCAGAAAGGCGCGGCCGTGCACCGGCAGTCCCCGGCGCCGCGGCAGGCTCAGGGTGCCGTGCCCGGGGCGGGCCCCGAGGGCGGTGCGGTGGACGGTGACGTTGCCGCAGCCCAGGAGGCGGGCGCCGGTGCGCAGTAGGCGGGCCGGACCGGGCAGGGGTTCGACGCTGTGCACCCGCCCCGAGGGCCCGGCCAGGGCGGCCAGCGTCCAGGTGTAGAGCCCGTATTCGGCGCCGACGTCCAGGCAGACGTCTCCGGACGCGACGAACTCGCCGAGGCCGGCGACCTCTTCCTCCACGAAGGAGCAGCGGGGAGCCGCCCAGCGCAGGGCGGCGGCCACACCCGTGGCGCGCCTGCCGGTCCGGCCGGGGATCCGGCCCGGGTGGCGCGGCCGGGACGGGGACGGGTCGGTCATCGCATTCCTCCTGTACCGGCGGGGGCGTACGGGCCTCGGGACGGGACCACGAGGGCGGTGCGGTCGGGCCGGGCGCCGCGTACCGGCAGGCTGGGAACCGGTTCGCTCGGGTCGGCCGTCCGGGCCCACGCCATGAGCACGATGGGCAGGGTGAGATAGCCGAAGCGTCCGGCGGGCGCCAGGGCGAAGGCCACAAGCAGGCCGATCGCCAGCCGGTCGGCCGCGGCCCGCAGCCGAGCGGGCGGGCGCCGTACGAGGGATACGGCGACGGCGAGCCCCCCGCAGAGCAGCAGCCCGACCGCCGCGTACCACCCGGCCGGACCCAGATCGGCAAGCAGCCGGCCGGGCAGCGGGCTGGCGGCCGGGGTCGGCAGATCGCCGCGTCCGGTCGGGAAGGCCAGCACCTGCTCGACCATTGCGGCGGGTGAGAGCAGTGCGCCCGGCGCGATCAGCAGGGTCGCACCGGCCGCCGCGGTGGCCGCGCACCGCAGGGCCGCCCGGCCGCCCGCCACCCGGCCGAGCAGCACCAGGACCACCGCGATCGCGGGCCAGGCCGTCCACTTGAGGGAGCACACCACGGCGAGCGCCAGGCCCGCCGCCGCCGGACGGCCGCGGGCCGCCGACGCGAGCGCGAGGCAGCACAGGCCTGTCAGCGGGAGGTCCACTCCGCTGACGCACAGCGGCAGGGCGACCACGGGAGAGGCGATCAGCACCGCCACGGCGGTTCCGTACGGTATTCGTTCGGGCCGAGACGTACGGCGGACCGGCCCGCCGGTCTGCCGGAGCGTCAGGCGTGCGGCGTGCAGGCACAGGACGAACGCCGCCGCGCACCAGATCCGGGCGTCGCCGAGCAGCCTCGCCGCCCAACTGTGCTCGCCCATCAGCGCCTTGGGGATGCCGAGCAGTGCCATGGCGGGGAGGTACGGCGTGTAGTCCGTGACCTTGTCCGGGTACGGAAGGTAGGGGGTGCCCTGCTCAAGGAGCAGTTGCCCGGAGCGCTCGATCACGTCGACCTCGCTCTGGGCCCCTCCCGTAAGGACCAGGAAGAGTAGGGGCGCCGCCACCGCACCCGCCAGCGCGACGGTCACCGCCGCGCGCCGGGCGCGCGGGCCGGGCAGCCCGTAGGAGACGGCCGCCGCGGCCGTGTATCCGAGCGCGGCGCTGGTTCCCCAGAGCCGGTGCGTGTCGAGCGAGGAGACCACGGGGAAGGCGGCGGCCCACCCGGCGGCGAGCAGCCACCCCGCGGCCCACGTCTCCCGACGGTTCCACCAGGGGACGGGAGGGGCCGCGGATCCGGTGGCCGCGGCGGTGGCCGGGTATTCGAGTCGACGCAATCTCACCGTGCCATTGCAGCCGCCGGGCCCGCCAAGGTCATCAGAGCTAGGTCGAGACTTCCTGGTCGGGTTTCCCCTACCACCGCCCGCCCGCGGACAGCGGTGCCGCACCAACCGGGTTCGCCGGACGGGCAGTTCAGGCAGGGAAGGCGGGAAGCGGATCGCCTCGCCGCGCGGTCGCCACGTCCAGCAGGCTCCTGACATGGGAGGTCAGATAGAAGTGACCGCCTGGGAACACGCGCAGGGAGAACGGGCCGGTGGTGACCGACTGCCACGCCCCGACCCGGGCCACATCGACCTGGGGGTCCTGGTCCCCGGTCAGCGCGACGACCTCCGCGCTCACCGGGGCGGCCTCCGGGTCCGGCCGGTAGGTGTCGATGAGGTGGTAGTCGTTGCGGATGATGTCAAGGACCATGGCCCGCAGGTCCGGATCGTCGAGGACCGCCGACCGGGTACCGCCGAGGTCCGCCATCGTCGTCATCAGATCGTCGTCGCCGCGCGGGCCGGCGTCGACCGGCTCGGGGAAGCCCGACAACTCCCGCCCGGACACGCACAGGCGGGTGACCCGGGCCGTTCCGGCAGACTCCAGCAGCCGGAGGGTCTCGTAGGCGACCGCGGCGCCCATGCTGTGGCCGAACAGGATGGTCTCGCGCCCCGGATCGGCACTGATCGCCTCGGCCGCGCCGGCCGCCAGTTCCCGCATCGAGGCCGTCAGCGGTTCCGCCAGCCGGTTCTCCCGGCCGGGGTACTGGACCGCCTGCAACTCGACGTCGGGGCCGAGGTGTTGGGCCCAGGGCCGGAAGAAGCTCGCGCTGCCGCCGGCATGCGGAAAGCAGACGATACGCCGGTCCGCCGACGGGTTCCGCCGGTGTGTCACGAGCCATGAGGATGTTGTGGACATGGATGTATCTCCCCGTACTTGCAGACGTACGTGTAGGCGTACTTGCTGACGTACTTGCAGACCGAGAACCGGCTGCGCGCCAGAACCGGTTCTCAGCCGAGAACCGCTTCGCCCAGCAGAGTCAGCCGGTGGACGACGGAATTGTTCTTCCGCTCCGTCGTCACAAATCCGGACCGCCGCAGAACGCCTACGTGCTTGCTTGCCGATGGATTCGATATATGAAGGCGGCGTGATATCTCACCGGTGGAACTGGGGACCCGTACGCTCTCCAGAACGCTCGCCCGGGTGTGCCCGAGGAGTTCGCTCAAGGCGGACCCGCCCTCCGCGCCCTGCCAGAGCGCGGCGGCGGTATCGGCGTCCGGTATGACGTTGTACACGAGCGTCGGCGTCCCCTGCCATCCCGATCTCGAATCCAGCATCAGGGGATTCGCCGCGAACAGCGACGGGGCCAGCACGAGCCCCTTGCCGGTGAGTGCGATTTCCCGGTCGTGCGGTCCGTGATTCACCCGCAGCACCGGGGCGTCCCAACTGATCGCGGGATGAAGGTTGTTGAGCACGCTCTCCACGCCGCCCGACACAATGGTCCGCCCGCATACCTCGCGAGCCAGCTCCAGGTAATTTTTTATCTGCCCCCAGAAGGGCTCCACCGCGGTCGTGTAGAAACCCTTGTCGCCCCCTGCCGGGGACGGGGTCAGAGGTCTCGGCTTGATGCGGGAAGTAACCGCTGAGGCATCGGCGGGACTCACGCCGCGCAACCGCCGCTTCACCTTCCGCCGCCACTCGACGAAGGCGTCCTGCTGCGGCTCGGCGAAACGGGCCTCGGCGAAACGGGTTTCGAAGTCGGCGCCTAAAGTACCGATAAAGCGGATCCTGGACAGATCCTCAACAGTGAGACGTAGCGCGACCATTATGGAATTTCCCCCTCAATCAATCCCACCACCGCATGACGCCCCATCAGCGCCAGTCGACCGACACACCGAGTCCGCTGTAGCCCTGGATCAGGTTCGACCGCATCCACTTCGGGTCACTCGCCGGACGTACGGAACGCGCTTGGTCGGCCAACTGGACTAGCAGGCTGCGCAGTTCGATGCGGGCGAGGGCGGCTCCCAGGCAGTGGTGCGGCCCGGTGCCGAAGCCGAGATGGCGGTTGGGCTTGCGATCCAGCCGGAATGCGTGCGGATCCGCGAAGACCCGCTCGTCGCGATTGGCCGCGGACAGCCAGGCAACCACCGGTTCCCCCTTGCTGATTCGCTGATCCCCGACGACGCAGTCTTCGGTGGCCACGCGAAGTACGTGCATAGCCGGTGATGTCCACCGGACGACCTCCTCGACAGCAAGATCGATTATATCCGGGTCGTCGTGGATCCTGTCCAGGACGTCGGGGAAGGACTGGAGTATGTGGAAGACACCGGTGATCGAGTGCCGGGTGGTCTCGTTGCCGCCGATAAGGACGTTGTCGCAGTTGATGACCACGTCGTCGACGTCAAGCCGGCCGTCGGCGAGCAGCGCGCTGACCAGATCGTCACCCGGCTTCTCCTCGCGCTCCATCACCAACTCGTGGAAGTAGAAGAGGATTTCCGCGTGGGCCTGCGCGGGCGACATCTTGTCGAAAGAGCTCTCCTCGCCCCCGAAGGCGTGGTTGGTCAGCTCGATCAGGTTCTCCCGGTCGCTGAGCGGCACTCCGATGACCTCGCACACAATGGCCGCCGGAAGCCGGGGCCCGACCTCCAGCGCGACATCGGTGGTCTCCTGGGACTTCATCCTGTTGATGATTTCCTTGACCTCGCGCTCCAGGACCGCGTTCAACTCCGGTGCCCGCAGCCGGGAAAGGAACGGTCCGATCAGCCGCTTCAACGCCGAATGCCAGGCTCCGTCGGAGACCACGAGCATACGGCCGCCCGAGTTGTCCGAGTTCTCGGCGTCGAAGCCGATCATCATGCCGTGCTCGGAGGTGAAGGGCGCCTTGGGGGAAAGGACGGCGCTGCAGTCCTGGTGCGAGAAGACGGACCAGAAGCCGTTCGGGGAGATTCCCGGTTCGCTCCAAATCCTCGCGTTCTTCGACATGTGCTCCCGCCACATCTCGAAGCGCGCCTCAGTGGTGTAGAGATCCGGGTTTGCCAAGTCCATGGTGGCCTGTCTTCTTTCTTCGGCGGTCGGTCGGTGGGGGCCCGTTCAGGCGGCGGCGTTCCCCACCGGGTCCGGCTGCTCGTTCTGGTCGGGCTGCTCGTCGTGCGGCGACGGGGGGTTGCGCATCAGCGGGCTCAGTACGGCGCACAGCGCGACCACCCCGAGGACGGCCCCGCAGATCAGCAGGCTGACGAGCCGGCCGCACAGGTCGTAGACGACACCGCCCGCCAGCGGGGCGATCGCGCCGCCGCCCGAGCTGCAGATGTTCGCCACGCTCATCACCCGGCCGCGGTGGGTGTCCGGGGTGAGCAGCAGCTGGTACGTCGTGAAGTACGCGCTGGCCGTCGGCGCCGTGAAGGCCGTGATGCCGAGCAGGATGCCCGGTGTGTAGCTGCCGGGCAGCAGCGCGATCGCGACGGTGAGCACGGCGAAGAGCCACAGCACGAGGAAGATCGGGCGCGATCCGGTCAGTACGCGCTGGAGCTTCGGCGCGGCCAGGGCGCCGAGCAGTCCGCCGACCCCCAGCAGAGCCGCCATGACACCGATGAGACCGGAGCTCATTCCGCTGGTCTTCGCCGAAGCGATGACGATGAAGTAGACGGTTCCGTAGAAGAAGTTCGTCGCCGTCGCGAAGCCGAGGCCGAGCCGCAGGAACGGCTGCGTCCTGATCCAGGTGATGCCGTCCAGCAGGTCGCCGGACGACCACCCCTTGGTCTCGGGGCGCGGGGCGGCCGGCTGGCGCTTGATGAACAGCAGCAGGACGAAGCCGAGGAGGTGGGCCACGGCTCCGGCCAGGAACGGGAAGGCGTTCTTGGCCGCCTGGAGGAAGCCGCCCGCGGAGGTCCCGGCGAGCTGACCGGCGTAGGTGCGCGCCGAGTTCATCGCGACGGCGTCCGACACCTTCTCCCGGGCGACAAGGGTCGGGATCATCGCCTCGCCGGTGGCCAGCATGACCGCCGTGGCGGCGCCGTTGACCAGGGCCAGGACCAGCAGCGCGAGCAGCGACGCGGCCCCGGCCCACAGCATCACCGCCATGGCCCCGAAGATCAACACCAGTACGGCCTCGCACCACAGCAGGACCGCTCTGCGGTCGTAGCGGTCGGCGATGGCACCGGCCGGCAGGCCGGCCGCCAGGATGGCCACGGCATCGGCGAACCCGACCAGGCCGGCCTCGCTGGGCGAGCCGGTGATCGTGAGGACAAGGAGCGGCAGGACGATCAGGGAGGTGCTGTAGGCGAACTCGCTGAACGCCTGGCTCGCCCACAAGAGGGTGAAGTCCCGTTTACCGGGGTGCGGTTGAGTCACGGCTGCTCCTTCGTCGGTGGTCCATGGCGGCGGCCCTGCCGGGCGGAATGGGGCAGCTCAGCCCAGGACGCGGGAGCGCGACCGGGTGTGCACATAGGTGCGGCGCAGATCGCGGACCATGCTGGTGCGCTTGAGCCAGCGGTCCGTACCGTCGTAGCGCGGCGTGAAGACGTCCCTGCCGTGCACGACCCGGTAGTTGTCCAGGAAGCCCGCCTCGCCCGGCTCCAGGACGACGCGCTCGGCGGAGGCCCGCAGCAGCTCGGCGCACTCCACGAGGGCCGCCCCTGCCTCGGTGTCCCCGGTCAGCGGGCTGGTGAAGTCCGCGTCCATGCGCAGGTACGGGGCCTCCCAGGGGCCGAAGAGCACCGACGCCACCTCGTGTTCGCGGTCGTCCAGGCCGGCCCGCTCCCCCGAGGCCGTCGCCGGCTCGGGGACGTGCGAGTCGTCCGGGTAGAACCGGAAGCGGTCCTGCTCCAGCACCTCGCGCAGGGACTGCGGCAGGGTCACGGCGTCCAGGCTCGCCACGGTGGTGCCCACCCCGTCGGGGTTGCGCAGGCACATGAGCGCCACGTAGTCGCCGCGGCAGGTGTGGAAGACGTCTTCGGTGTGCAGGGTCAGCTGGGTTTCGCTGCTCGCGCTGGTCAGTGACGCCTCATGGCCCTTGGAAGGGCAGACGTCGTGGACGAGCCGGCCGTTCTGCTGGTTCTGCCAGGCGAACGGGTCGCCGAGCAGCGAGGCGATCAGGAGCAGGACCAGTTCCTCGCGGACGGCGGCGCCCTCCTTCTCGGCGACCTGCCAACTCGGCGGCGTCGGGGCGAGGTTGTCGCTCAGGGGGAGGTTGGCCACCCGGATGACGGCTTCCTCGGCGGCCCGGGAGGCCGCGAGGAACTGCCGTATGCCCAGGGGAAGTTTCTCCGCCTCGGCCCTGATCTGCTCGGCCTGGTTCAGCGGCTCCCAGGTGGGGTGGCTCGCCAGGAATCGATCGGCGATGTCCGCTGTCGCCAGCGTTTCGTCATGGTGGAGGACGTACCGGGCCACGAGAGGAACCTTTCAGTGGTGGGCGGGGCCCCGCGCCGGGGGCGCGGGGCACTCGCAAGGGATGGGGGGCGGCTTGCCCCAGGGGTCGACGGCCGCTACTCGGCGATCTGCCGCAGTCCTTCGAGGAATTGGCGGGCGAGGCGCTCGACGGTGGCGGAGTGATGGATGGCCTCGCAGTGGATCCATTCGATCCGCAGCTCGCCGTCGATGACGGCCGCCACGATGTCGATCAGATGCGGTCGGGGCTGCTCGGGCGCCTGGTCCTGGCCGAGCCCGTCCAGCTGTCCGCGGATCAGGCCGTCCTGGTCGGCGGTGAGGTCCCACTGACCCATGTAGTTGAAGCTGACGTGCGGCTGTTCCTGGTCGGCCAGTGCGCTGCCCGCCCGGCCGTCCTGGGACAGATAGCGCAGGGCGCCGTATCCCAGGCCCCGGCCGGGCAGTTGGCGCAGGCCGCGCTTGACCGCCTTCAGGGCGCGCCCCCAGTCGCCGTCGGGGACGTCGAGGGTGACCGGGTAGATGGTGGTGAACCAGCCGACCGTGCGGGAGAGGTCCACGTCGTCGAAGAGTTCCTCGCGTCCGTGGCCCTCCAGCGCGATCGTGACCGGCGTGCCCGCCCACTGTCCGAGCACCCGGCCGAGGACCGCGAGCAGGACGTCGTTGATCTGGGTGCGGAAGATGCCGGGCACCCGCGTCAGCAGGGACTCGGTGGCCTCGCGGCCCAGTCGGACGGTCGTCGTCACGGTGTCGCCGTAGGTGTTGGCGGCCGCTCCGTCGCACGGGATCGCCCGCGAACCGCCCGCGCCCGCCCAGTACTCCGCCTCGTCGTCCAGACCGCCGGAGCGGACGTGGTCGGTCAGCCGCCGGGCCCACCGCTGGTAGCTGGTGGTCCGGCCGCCCAGATCGGCGGGCCGCCCCTCGGCGAGTCGGCCGTACGCCGTGGCCAGGTCTTCCAGTACGACGCGCCATGACACGCCGTCCATCACCAGGTGGTGCACGACCAGGAACAGCCGGGGCAGCCGCCCCTGGCCGAGCTGGAAGAAGACTCCTCGCAGCAGGGTGTCGGCGGACAGGTCGAGCGACCGCTGAGCGCTCAGCGCGGCCTCTTCGAGGGACCGCTCGCGCTCGGCGTCGTCCGCCGCGGACAGGTCGCGCACCAGCAGCGGCGCCTCGACGGCGTCGCCATACCGCTGGGTCCACCCGTCGTCGCCGCGGTCGTAGCGCATCCGTAGCGCGTCGTGCTGGGCGACCACGGCGGACAGTGCCCGGCCGAGCAGGGCTGGGTCGGTTTCGGGGGCCAGTTCGACGTGCACCGACATCGCGTACTGGTCGGGGTTGACCGTGTGCTCGGCGAAGAACCACCGCTGGATCGGGGTGAGTTCGACCTCGCCCGAGACCGTGCCCGCGTCGTCGCGATCGGTGGCCGTCCGCTCGACGAGGCCGGACAGCGCGGCGATGGTCTGATGGAGGAAGAGCAGCTTGGAGGTCAGCTGCAGGCCCTCCTGCCGGGCCCGGGAGGTGACCTGGATGGAGAGGATCGAGTCCCCGCCGAGGTGGAAGAAGTTGTCGTGGATGCCGACGCGTTCGACGCCCAGGACCTCGGCCCAGATCGCGGCGAGGATCTCCTCGGTCTCGTCGCGCGGTGCGACGTGGTCCGCCGCCAGCTGGCCGGTGTCCACCGTGGGTGCGGGCAGGGCGCGCCGGTCGACCTTGCCGCTCGGCGTCAGCGGCAGGGCGTCCAGCGTGACGAACACCGCCGGAACCATGTAGTCGGGCAGGGAGGTGGCCAGGTGCTCGCGCAGCTCCGGGGTGGACAGGTCGTGGCCGCTGACGAGGTAGGCGACCAGCCTGCGGTGTCCGCCCTCCTCCTGGTGGGCCACCACCACGGCCTCGCGCACCTCTTCGTGGCGGACCAACGCCGTCTCGATCTCGCCCAGTTCGATGCGGAAGCCGCGGATCTTGACCTGGTCGTCGGCGCGGCCGAGGTGTTCCAGCGTGCCGTCGGCCCGCCAGCGGGCGATGTCGCCGGAGCGGTACATCCGCTCCCCCGGCTCGCCGTACGGGTTGGCGGGGAAGCGTTCGGCGGTCAGCTCGGGCCGGTTCAGATAGCCGCGCGCCAGTCCGGCGCCGCCCACGTGGATCTCGCCCGGGACGCCGATGGGGACGGGCGCGCCCGTCTCGTCGAGCAGCAGGACCCGGTAGCTCGGCAGCGGCCGGCCCGCCGGGATGCGGCCGCCTGCCGCCACGTGCTCGGCCAGCACCTCCTGGTACGTGACGTGCACGGTCGTCTCGGTGATGCCGTACATGTTGACCAGCCGGGCCGGGCCGCCGCCGAAGCGGTCGAACCAGGTCATCAGGTGCTTGGGCTCCAGCGCCTCGCCACCGAAGATCACCCAGCGCAGCTCGGGCAGCGTCCCGGCGTCGCGTTCGGCGGCGCTCTCCACGAGTTCGCGGAACATCGACGGTGTCTGGTTGAGCACCGTCACGCCCGCCTCGCGCAGCAGCGTCCACATCGCCTCGGGGCCGCGGGCCACGTCCTGCGGCACGATCACCGCGTGGCCGCCCGTGCTCAGGCAGCCCCACAGCTCCCACACCGAGAAGTCGAACGCGTAGGAGTGGAAGACGGTCCACACGTCCCGTTCGCTGAAGCCGTAGGCCGGTTGGCAGTTCGCCAGCAGGTTGAGCACCGTGTGGTGTTCGACGGCCACGCCCTTGGGGCGCCCGGTGGAGCCGGAGGTGTAGATGACGTACGCCAGGTCCGCGCCGGTCACCCGCGTCCTGGGGGCGGTGACCGCGAGCCCGCCGATCGTGGCCGCGTCGCGGTCCAGGTCGACCACCACCGCGTCGGCCGCCGGGAGCCGTTCGTGCAGGCCGCGGTGGGTCACCAGGAGCCCGGCTCCGGCGTCGCGCAGCATGTACTCAAGCCGGTCGGCGGGGTAGGCCGGGTCCAGCGGTACATAGGCCGCACCGGACTTGAGGATGCCCAGCAGGCCGATCGCCATCTGCGTGCCGCGCTCGACCGACAGGCCGACGAGTACGTCGGGTCCGGCGCCCAGCGCGATCAGGTGGTGGGCGAGCTGGTTGGCCCGCTCGTCCAGCTCCCGGTAGGTCAGGGTCTCCGGGCCGCAGGAGACGGCGGTGGCGTCCGGGGTGGCGGCGGCCCGCGCGGCGACCCGCTCGTGGATCGCACCGGCCGGGGCCGGCTCGGCGTCCGTCGGGTTCCACTCGCGCACCACGCGCTCCAGCTCGGCGTCCGTGACCAACTGGACTTCCCGGACCGGGGACTTGGGCTCGGCGGCCACGCCGTCCAGGAGGACCCCGACGTGTTCGGCGAACCGGGCGATCGTCGCCTCGTCGAACAGCTCGGTGCTGTACTCGACCAGGACCGAAAGGCCCGCCGCGTGCTCCTCGAACTCGATGGTGAGGTCGTACAGGGCGCTGTCCCGCTCCATCGTGAAGTCGCCGACCCGGACGCCGGGCAGCTCCGGGTTCATCCCCGGGGCGTTCTGCATGACGACCATGACCTGGAACAGCGGCGTACGGCTGGTGTCCCGCTCCAGTTGCACCGCCTCCACCACCCGCTCGAAGGGCACCTCCTCGTGGGCGAAGGCGTCCAGGACCGTCTCGCGGACCTGCCCCACCAACTCGCCGAACGACAGCTCCGGATCGACGTGCGAACGCAGGACGACGGTGTTGACCAGGAACCCGACCAGCTGCTCAAGGCCCGCGTGCCCGCGGCCCGCCGAGACGGTGCCGAGCGCGATGTCCCGCTGCCCCGAATACCGGGCGAAGATCACCTTCAGGGCCGCGGTCAGCGCCATGAACAGGGTCGCGCCCTGCTCGCGGGCCACCTTCCTGACCCCGTCGACGGTCGCCGAGGGCACCTCGAAGCCGAAGGCCGCGCCGGTCGCGGAGCGCACCGCGGGCCGCGGCCGGTCGGTGGGCAGCTCCAGCGGAGCCATGCCCGCGAGCCGCTCGCGCCACCAGCCGAGCTGGGTGTCAAGGAGGCCCTCGCCCTCCAGTCGCCCGCGCTGCCAGACGGCGAAGTCGGGGTACTGCACCGGGACGTGCGGCAGTCGCGCCTCGGCGCCCCGCACCCGGGCCGCGTACAGCTCGCCGAGCTCCTGGGCGACGATGCCCACCGACCAGCCGTCGGTGACGATGTGGTGCATGCCGATGACGAAGATGTGCTCTTCGGCGGCCGTGCGCACCAGCAGGACCCGCAGCAGCGGTCCGTTCTTGAGGTCGTACGGCCGCGCCAGCTCGCTCCGTACGAGCTCCCGAAGGCGCTCCTCGCGCTCGTCGGCGGGGGTGGCCGACAGGTCGGCGGTGGTCCAGCGCGGCTCCAGGGCGGGGTGGACGCGCTGCACGCCCCGGCCGCCGGCCATGTCGAACGTGGTGCGCAGTGACTCGTGCCGGCCGGTCAGGTCGACGGTGGCGGCGCGCAGCGCGGCCGTGTCGAGGTCGCCGGTGAGCCGCAGGCCCGCCGTCGAGTGGTACTCGGTGCTCTCCTCGTTGAAGTCCTGGAGGAACCACAGGCGTTGCTGACCGAAGGACATCGGCAGCGGGCCCGTGCGGTCGGCCACCGGGATCGCGGTGTCGGCGGACGCCTGGTCCGGTGCGAGCGACGCAGCCATCGAGGCGACCGTCGGGGCGTCGAACAGGAGGCGGGGCGAGAGCTGGACGCCCAGCGCCCGGTGGACCCGGGAGACCACCAGGATGGCGACGATGGAGTTGCCGCCCAGGTCGAAGAAGTTGTCGTGGACGCCGACCCGTTCGGCGCCCAGGACCTCGGCCCAGATCCCGGCGAGGGTCTCCTCGGCCGCGTCGCGCGGAGCGACGTACGCCGAGCCCCGCCGGTCGCCCTGGATCTCGGGCCGCGGCAGCGCCTTCGTGTCGATCTTGCCGTTCGGCGTCACCGGCATGGTGTCCAGGGCGACGAACGCGGCCGGCACCATGTGTTCCGGCAGCGATCCGGCCAGGGTCGCGCGAAGCTGACCACCCGTCAGCTCCCGGTCCGCGGTGAAGTAGGCGACCAGCCGCCGGTCGCCGGGGTTGTCCTCCCGCGCGACCACGGCGACCAGGCCGATTCCCTCCTGCGCCGCCAGCGCGGACTCGATCTCGCCGAGCTCGATGCGGAAGCCGCGGATCTTCACCTGGCCGTCGGCGCGGCCGATGAACTCCAGGCGGCCGTCACCGCGCCAGCGCACCACGTCGCCGGTCCGGTACATCCGCTCGCCCGGGGCGCCGAAGGGGCAGGCCACGAACCGCTCCGCGGTCAGCCCCGGCCGGTTGAGGTAGCCGCGGGCCAGCACGGGGCCGGCCGCGTACAGTTCGCCGGCCACGCCCGCCGGCACCGGGCGCAGGTCCGCGTCGAGCACGAGCAGCGCGGCGTTCGCGATGGGTCCGCCGATCGGGACGCTCTCGCCGGTGCCCGCCCCGCGGTATTCGTGCGCGGTGATCTGGATGGTGGTCTCGGTGGGCCCGTAGAGGTTGACCAGCGGCACCTGCCACGCCGCACACAGTTCGTCCGCGAGGCCCTTGGGCAGCGGCTCCCCGCCGATGAATATCCGCTTCAGCGCCCTGGGCCTGCGCTCCAGCGGGATCGCGCCGAGCAGGGAGGGCACGAACTCGGCGATGGTGATGTTGCGTCGGTCCATGAAGTCGGCCAGCTGGAACGGGTCCTTGGACACCTCTGCGGAGGCGATGTGGCCCGTCGCGCCGGAGAGCACCGACAGCATCAGCTCCCACACCGACACGTCGAAGCTGATGGAGGTCCGCATCAGGACCTGGTCACTCGGGTCGACCGGGAAGGACTCGCCGAGCCATGCGAGGTGGTTGGCCAGGTTGGCGTGGGGTACGCCGACGCCCTTGGGCTTTCCGGTGGAGCCGGAGGTGTAGATCACATACGCCAAGTGCGCGCCGTTCAGGGCGACTTCGGGCGCCGATGCGGGGCGTTCGCGGAGCGCCGGCGCGTCGGCGTCCAGGTCCACGACCGCGGCCTCGGTGTCCGGCAGCCCGTCGCGTACGCCCTGGTGGGTCACCAGCAGCCGGGCGCCGCTGTCGTGCAGCATGTACGCCAGGCGCTCGGCCGGGTAGGCCGGGTCCAACGGCACGTACGCGGCACCGGACTTGAGGATGCCGAGCTGGCCGACCGTCATGTGCAGGCCGCGTTCGACGGCCAGGCCCACCAGCCGGTCGGGTCCGGCGCCCAGCGCGATCAGCTGGTGGGCGAGCTGGTTGGCCCGTTCGTCCAGCTCCCGGTAGGTGAGCGAGGCGTCGCCGCAGGACAGCGCCACGGCGTCCGGTGCCGTAGCCACCCACTCGGCGAACCGGTCGAGGACCGAGCCTTCCGCGGCCGCCACCGCGCTCGTCGCGTTCCACTCGCGCACGACCTGGTCGAACTCGCCGTCCGAGAGCATCGGGACCGCCGACACCGCCCGCCGGGGTTCGGCGACCATGGCGGTGAGGAGCGTCTCGAAGTGCCGTGCCAGGCGCGCGATGGTGGCGGCGTCGAACAACTCGGCGTCGTAGGACAGGGAGTACGCGAACTCCTCGCCCGCGTAGGCGATCAGGTTCAGCGGGAAGTTGGTCGCCTCCACGCCCTCCAGGCCCCGAAGGCGCAGGCCCTGGTCGGCGGCGGTCCGGTCGTTCATCGGGTAGTTCTCGAAGACGACCAGGCTCTCGAAGAGGTTGGTGCCGCGCCCGACGCCGCTCCAGCTCTGGATCTGCCCCAGCGGTACGTACTCGTAGCCGCGTGCCTCGACCTGCGCCCGCTGCACCTCGCCCAGCCACTCGGCGACGGGTGTGGCCGCGCCGGTCGTGATCCGTACGGGCAGCGTGTTGATCATCATGCCGACGATCGAGTCGATACCGGGCAGGTCGGCCGGGCGGCCGGAGACCGTCGCGCCGAAGACCACGTCCGGCCGGCCGGCGTAGCGGGCGAGGAGCAGCGCCCAGGCGCCCTGCACCACGGCGTTCACCGTCAGCCGGTGCTGCCGCGCGAAGGCGAACAGCTCCTGGGACGCCTGCGGCGAGAACCGCTCGACCAGGCTGTCGGTGGACCGCGACTGGTGGCCGGCGGCCGGGCGGCGGTCGTACGGCAGCGGCGTCGGCTCCTCGAAGCCCGCGAGGAGACCGCGCCAGTACCCCTCGGCCTGCGCCAGGTCCTGCTCCGCCAGCCACTGCACATACGCGCTGAACGGACGCCGGGCCGGCAGCGCCGGTGTCTCGCAGACCGCCAACGCCTGGTAGGCGGTGGACAGTTCGGAGAGCATCTGGAAGGTGCTCCAGCCGTCCAGGAGGACGTGGTGGGAGGTGCGTACGACGCGGACGCTGGTGTCGGAGGTGCGCAGCAGGGCCAGCCGGGCCAGCGGCGCGGCGGACAGGTCCAGGCCCTGGGCGCGGTCCTCGGCCAGGAAGCGCTCCAGCGCCTCCTCCTGGTCCGCCTCCGCCATCCCCCGCCAGTCCAGGTGCCGGACGGGCAGCTCCGCCTGCCGGTTGATCACCATCAGCGGCCGGTCCACGTCGTCCCACACCAGCGAGCCGCGCAGGATCTCCAGGTGGTCGGTGACCGTCTGCCAGGCGCGGGCGAGCAGGTCCACGTCACTGACACCGTCGAAGACGAAGGCCATCTGCTCGAAGTAGGTCGGCGCGTCCGGGTCGGCCAGCGTGTGGAAGAGCATGCCGGCCTGCATCGGCGTCAGCGGATAGATGTCCGCGACAGAGCGTCCGTCACCGGCGATCCGGTCGACCCCGGCCTGGTCGAGGCCGGCCAGCGGGAAGTCGGACGGCGTGGCGCCGCCGCTGCCCTCCTCCAGGCAGTGCCCGATGATCTCGCGCAACGCCGTCCGGAACTCCCCGGCCACCCGCTCGATGGTGGCCGGGTCGAAGACCTGGTCGGAGAAGGTCCAGCCGACGCCGAGCCGGCCGTCCTCGACCATGCCGATGACGTCGAGGAGGTAGGGGCGGGGCTCGTCCGGCTCGTGGTCGAGGCCGAGGGCCGGCAGCCGGTCGCGGATCAGGCCGTCCTGGCTGGTCGTGCCGTGCCACTGGCCGAGGTAGTTGAAGCTGATCTGCGGCAGCCGGTCCGCGTACAGCGCGTGGCCCGGGGTGCCGGGCCGGGACAGGAAGCGCAGCGCGTCGTAGCCGAGGCCCCGGCCGGGGATCGCGCGCAGCTGCTCCTTGACCGACTTGACGGTCTCGCCCCAGGGGCGGTCGCCGGGCACGGTGAGCGCCACGGGGAAGTGGGAGGTGAACCAGCCGACGGTACGGGACAGATCGAGGTCGTCGAACAGCTCCTCGCGCCCGTGGCCCTCCAGGCCGATGACCACCCGGTCCTGGCCGAGCCAGCCGGTCATGGCCCGGCCGAGGGCGCTGACCAGCACGTCGTTGATCTGGGTGCGGTAGACGGACGGCACCTGGTGGAGCAGGGCGTCGGTCTCCTGACGGCTCAGCCGCACCTCGACGGTCCGCTCGCGCGCGGTGATGTTCGCGCCGCTGTGATCGGTGGGCAGGGGCGGGGCGTTGTTCGGGTCCACGCCCGCCCAGTGCTCGATCTCGTGGTCGAGGCCGCCGGAGCGGACATGGTCGGCCAGCCGCCGCGACCACTGCTGGTAGCTGCTGGTCCGGCCGCCCAGGTCGGCCGGCCGGCCCTCGGCGAGTTGGCTGTACGCCGTGGCCAGGTCCGCCAGGAGCACCCGCCACGACACGCCGTCCATGACCACGTGGTGCACCGCGAGGAACAGCCGGGGGGCCAGGCCCTCGCCCAGCCGGAGGAAGACGCCCTTCACCAGGGCGCCCGCGGCCAGGTCGTGCGAGCGCTGGGCGGCGAGCGCCGCGTCCTCCAGAGCGCGGTCGCGTTCGGTGGCGTCCAGCGCGGTGAGGTCGCGCTCGTCGAGCACGGTCTGGGCCGCTCGGCCGTACTCCTGGGTCCATCGCTCGCCGGCCCGGGTGTAGCGCATCCGCAGGGCGTCGTGGTGTGCGACCACGGCGTCCAGGGCGCGGCCCAGGACGGTGGCGTCGGTGCCGGGGGCCAGTTCGACGTGCACCGACATCGTGTAGTGGTCGGGGTTGACGGTGTGCGTGGTGAAGAACCACTCCTGGATCGGGGTGAGTTCGACGCGTCCGGACACCGCGCCCGCATCGGCCACCGCGGTGACGGCGGCCTTCGCCACGACGGTGGCCAGCGCCGCGACGCTCTGGTGGGTGAAGAGCAGCTTGGAGGTGAGGGCCAGACCCGCCTGGCGGGCCCGGGAGACGACCTGGATGGACAGGATCGAATCGCCGCCCAGGTCGAAGAAGTTGTCGTGGATGCCGACGCGTTCGACGCCCAGGACCGCCGCCCACGCGGCGGCCAGGAGTTCCTCGGTCTCGTCGCGCGGCGCCACGTACTGCGCGTCCAGCGGACCGGCGCCCGCGTCGGGCTCGGGCAGCGCGCGCCGGTCCACCTTGCCGTTCGGGGTCAGCGGCAGTTCGGCGAGGGTCACGAAGGCGGCCGGGACCATGTAGTCCGGCAGCCGGCCGGTGAGGTGGCCGCGCAGGTCGGAGGGGTGCAGTTCGCGGGCGGTGACGAGGTAGGCCACCAGGCGCCGGCGCCCGGATTCCTCCTGGCGGGCCAGCACCACGGCGTCCTCGACGTCCGGGTGCGACAGGACGGCGCTCTCGACCTCGCCGAGCTCGATGCGGAAGCCGCGGATCTTGACCTGGTCGTCCGCCCGGCCGAGGAACTCCAGGTCGCCGCCGGGCAGCAGCCGGGCCCGGTCGCCCGTGCGGTAGAGCCGGTCCGCGCTGTCGAAGGGGCTCGGCACGAAGCGCTCGGCGGTCAGGTCGTCGCGGTTGTGGTAGCCGCGGCCCACCCCGTCGCCGCCGATGTAGATCTCACCGGGCACGCCCACCGGGACGGGCCGCAGCGCGGCGTCCAGGACGTGCACCCGGGTGCGGGGCAGCGGCCGGCCGATGGGGACGAACGCGCTGTCGCGCAGCGCCTCGTGGGAGGGGACGAAGACGGTGGAGTCGACGGTGGCCTCGGTGCCGCCGTACGCGTTGACGATGATGGCGTCGTGCCGGACCTGGCGCAGCAGCGCGCGGCAGTCCTCGACCCGCCAGCCCTCGGAGCCGACCGAGATCAGCCGCAGCGGCGGGAATCCGTCGCCGCGCCGCTCGACCTCCTGCAGGACGGCGTTCAGCAGGGAGGGGACGATCTCGATGCCGGTGGCGCCGGTGCGCGCGATCAGGTCGAGGAGCGCGGCGGGCTCGGTGGTGACGTCCTTGGACGCGATGATCAGCGCGCCGCCGAAGGGGAGCGAGCGGATGAGGTCCGCGAAGAAGAGGTCCACGGAGAGGCTGGAGACGGACAGGAAGCGCAGCTTGAGCCCGGCCAGGTCGTACCGCTCGTCCCAGGCGGCGCAGATGTGGCGCACGTTGCGGTGCTCGATGGCGACGCCCTTGGGGTTGCCGGTGGAGCCCGAGGTGTAGATGACGTAGGCCAGGTCGGTGGCGGTCACGGCGGTGCCGGGCGCCGTGCCGGGGTGCTGCTCGATCGCGGTGCGGTCGGCCTCCAGGTCCACCAGGACGGCGTCGGTCCGCGGCAGGCTGTCGCGGGCCGCGCCCTGCGTGACGATCAGTGAGGCGCCGGATTCCTGGAGCATGTACGCGAGCCGCTCTGCCGGGAAGGCCGGGTCCAACGGCACATACCCGGCACCGGACTTGAGGATGCCGAGCAGGCCGACGGCCATCGTGCTGCCGCGCTCGACGCACAGGCCGACCAGGGAGCCCGGGCCCGCGCCGTGTTCGCGCAGGTGGTGGGCGATCTGGTTGGCGCGCTCGTCCAGTTCGCGGTGGGTGAGGGTGTCGCCCTCGCTGATGACGGCCACCGCGTCCGGGGTCCGGGCGGCCTGTTCGGCGATCCGCTCGTGGATGAGCGCGGCGGATCCTTCGGCGGAGTCCGTCGCGTTCCAGTCCTCGACGATCTGCCGGTACTCGTCGTCGGTCAGCATCGAAAGGTCCGACACCGCCTGCTCGGGGTCGGCGACCGCCGCGGCGAGAAGGGTGTTGAGGTGGCCGGTGAGCCGGGTGATCGTCGTCGCGTCGAAGAGTTCGGTGCTGTACTCGACCAGGCCGAGCAGCCGGCCGTCGCGCTCCTCGAACTCCAGGGTGAGGTCGAGCAGGGACGCGTCCCGGTCCAGCGGGTATTCGCCGGCCTGGACGCCGGGGAACACCACGGAGTCGGTGGGGGCGTTCTGCAGCACGACGCTCGCCTGGATCAGCGGCGTACGGCTGGTGTCGCGCTCCGGCTGCAGCGCCTCCACCAGCCGGTCGAACGGCACGTCCTCGTGGGCGAACGCGTCGAGGACGGTCTCCTTGACCTGGTCGAGGAGGTCGCCGAAGGACAGGTCGGACTCGACCCGGGAGCGCAGTACGACGGTGTTGACCAGGAAGCCGACCAGCTGCTCCAGCTCCGGCCGGGCCCGGCCGGAGGACGAGGTGCCGATCGCGATGTCCCGCTGCCCCGAGTAGCGGGCGAGCAGCACGTCGACCGCCGCCGTCAGGGCCATGAACAGCGTGGCGCCCCGCCCGCGTGCCAGCTCCTTGATCCCGGCGAGCGTCGTGGCGGGCACCTCGAAGAGCTGGGCGGCGCCGGCCGAGGAGCGTACGGCGGGCCGGGGGCGGTCGGTGGGCAGCTCCAGCGGGGCGAGGTGGGCCAGCCGCTCGCGCCACCAGGCCAGCTGCTCGTCCAGCAGGCGGCCGTTCTCCAGACGGTCGCGCTGCCAGGCGGCGAAGTCCGGGTACTGGACGGCCACTTGGGGCAGTTCGGGCTCGCGCCGCTGCACCCGGGCCGCGTACAGCTCGCTCCACTCGCGCGCCGCGATCCCCATCGACCAGCCGTCGGTCACGATGTGGTGCATCCCCAGGACGCAGATGTGCTCGGTGGCCGACAGCCGCACCAGCAGTACGCGTACCAGCGGGCCCTTCTCCAGGTCGTACGGGCGGCTCATCTCGGCCCGCACCAGCTCACGGGCCCGCTCCTCGCGTCCGGCCGCGGCGACGTCCGACACGTCGGCGGCCGTCCACTGGGGCGCGGCGTCGGCGCGCGGTACCTGGATGCCGCGGCCGTCGACCATCTCGAAGACGGTGTGCAGCGACTCGTGCCGGGCCACCAGCTCATCCGCCGCCGCGCGCAGGGCCGCCGCGTCCACCGGGCCGGTCAGCCGCAGGGCCAGCGCCAGATGGTAGTCGGCGCTGCCCGGCGCGAAGTCCTCCATGAACCACAGGCGCTGCTGCCCGTAGGACATGGGCAGTGCCTCCGCGCGCGAGACCACCGGGATCGTGGGCCCGGTGCCGGTGCCGGACCGGCCGGCCAGGCGCTTCGCGAGCGCGTCCCGCAGATGCGCGGGAAGCGCGGCGATCCTGTCCTCGCGAGAAGACGGCGTGTTCATAAGGACTCCCAGGAGACATGGACGCCCGTTGCTGAGGCGAACCACAGAAGGCGGACCACGGAATGTGTGCGCGCCGGGGGCGGCGGGCCGGCGCGAGGCCGCCACGCCGCCACCCCCCGGCAACGGGTGGTGCGGTGGTGCTGCGGATTGAGGTGCGGAGGTCAGCCGTTGGCGAGGCTCTTGGGCCGCATGTCGGTCCAGTTGGTCTCCACGTACGTGAGGCATTCCTCGCGCGGCCGGTCCGCCAGGACGACGCTCCAGCCGGCCGGCACCTCGTTGGTGGCGGGCCACAGCGAGTGCTGTCCCTCGTCGTTCACCAGCACGCTGTAGGAACGGTCGGACTGCTCAAAGGGGTTGGACATGGTCTTCGGCCTCTCGGTGTGGGGTGGGTGCGGTGGCCCGTGCGGGGCCGCCGCGAGGGGAATCCGCGGCGCGCGGCCGGGTCACGGGGTGGCGGTGCTCCGCTCCAGCTCGGCGAGGATCCGCTCCTCGACCTCGATGGCCGTCCCGGCGATCGTGGGCCGGTCGAAGAGGGTGCGGGGCGAGATGTCGGTGCCGAAGGCCGCGTTGATCCGCGATGCCAGCCGCACCGCGAGCAGTGAATCGCCGCCCGCCTCGAAGAAGTTGTCGTGCACGCCGACGCGTTCGACGCCGAGGAGTTCCTGCCAGATGTCGGCCAGGGCCTCCTCGGTGACGGTGGCCGGCGGCTCGTAGGCGGTGCCGGTCGCCACCTGCTGCGGCGGCTCGGGCAGCGCCCGCCGGTCGACCTTGCCGCTGGGGGTCAGCGGCAGCGCGTCAAGGCCGAGGAAGACGGCCGGCACCATGTACTCCGGCAGCGTCGTCAGCAGGTGCTCGCGCAGTTCGGCGGTGTGCGGCTCGCTCCAGTCCGGCGCCACCACATGGCCGACGAGGACGGTGCGGTCGGCGTCCGTGTGGGCCACGACCGCCGCGTCCGCGATCCGCGGGTGGGTGACGAGCGCCGCCTCGATCTCCCCGGTCTCGATCCGGAAGCCGCGGATCTTGACCTGGCCGTCGGCCCGCCCGAGGTACTCCACCGTGCCGTCCGTACGCCACCGCGCCAGGTCGCCCGAGCGGTACATGCGCTCCCCCGGCTCGCCGAACGGGTCGCGCACGAAGCGCTCCTCGGTCAGCTCCGGCCGGTTCAGGTAGCCCCGGGCCAGTCCGGCGCCCGCCACATGGAGTTCACCGGTGACCCCGGCCGGGACCGGCGCGCCGGTCTCGTCCAGGAGCAGCACCCGGTAGCCGGGCAGCGGACGCCCGATGGGCATGGGGCCGCCCGCGTGGACGTGCTCCGCCGTGATCTCCTGGTGGGTCACGTACACGGTGGCCTCGGTCGGCCCGTACATGTTGACCAGCCGCGCCGCCCCGGTGCCGTACCGCTCGAACCAGGCCGTCAGGTGCTTGGGCTCCAGCGCCTCACCGGCCAGGACGACCCAGCGCAGGTCCGGCAGTGCCGGTCCGTCGGAGGCGGCCGCGCTCTCTACCAGGGCGCGGAACATCGACGGCGTCTGGCTCAGAACGGTGACGCCCTCGGCACGCAGCATCGCCCAGGTCGCAGCCGGATTCTGCGCCCAGTCCTGCGGGACGACGACCACCCGGCCGCCGGAGGTCAGGCAGCCCCACATCTCCCATACGGAGACGTCGAACGCGTACGAGTGGAAGACCGTCCACACATCATCCGTGCCGAAGCCGAACCGCGGCCGCGTGTTCTCCAGCAGGTTCAGCACCGTGCGGTGCTCGATCGCCACGCCCTTGGGGCGGCCGGTGGAACCCGATGTGTAGATCACGTACGCCAGGTCCTCGCCGGTCACCGCCACCGGGGGCGCCGACACGGGCAGTCGGGAGATGGCCGGCCGGTCGGCGTCGAGGTCCACGACCCGCAGCCCGTCGACGTCCAGCCGATCCTGGGTGCCGTGGTGCGTCACAAGGACCGTGGCGCCCGAGTCGCGCAGCATGTACTCCAGGCGGTCGGTCGGGTAGGCGGAGTCCAGCGGCACATAGGCGGCGCCCGACTTCATGATGCCGAGCAGTCCGACGAGCAGCTGTACGCCGCGCTCGGCGGCGAGAGCCACCAGTTGACCGGGTCCGGCTCCCAACGTGGCCAGGTGGTGGGCCAGTTGGTTGGCCCGCTCGTCCAACTCCCGGTAGCTCAACGACTCTTGGCCGAATGTCACCGCCGTGGTGTCCGGTGTGGCGGCCGCCTGCTCGGCGACCCGCTCGTGCACGCCGCCGGCCGTGGCCGACGCCCCACCAGTGGCGTTCCACTCGTGCACCACCCGGTCGAACTCGCCGTCCGACAGCATGGGCACCGCCGCCACGGTCCGCTCCGGGTCCGCGACGATCCCCGCAAGCAGCGCGTTGAAGTGTCCCGCCATCCGCTCGATGGTCCGCGCGTCGAACAGGTCGGCGTCGTAGGCCAGCGTGTAGGAGAACTCCTCCTCTGCGTAGGCGAGCAGGTTCAGCGGGAAGTTGGTGACGTCCATGCCCCGCAGGTCCCGCATCCGCAGGCCCTGGGCCGCCGTCGCCTGCTCGTCCATCGGGTAGTTCTCGAAGACGACCAGGCTCTCGAAGAGGTTGGTGCCGCGCTCGACGCCGCTCCAGCCCTGGACCTGTCCCAGCGGTACGAACTCGTAGTCGCGGGCCTCGACCTGGTCGCTCTGCAGCCTGCTCAGCCACTGTGCCACCGGGGCCCCGCCGTCGACCTCGACGCGGGCCGGCAGCGTGTTGATCAGCATGCCCGCGATGGAGTCGGCCTCGGCCAGCTCCGTCGGACGGCCGGAGACCGTGGCGCCGAAGACCACGTCGCGCTCGCCGGCGTAGCGGGAGAGCAGCAGCGCCCAGGCGCCCTGCGCCAGGGTGTTGACCGTCAGCCGGTGCCTGCGGGCGAAGTCGAACAGCTCCCGCGACTCCTGCCGGGTCAGCCCGCCGGTCAGCCGGCTGGTGGACCGGGTGGTGTGGCTCGCCCGCGGACGCCGGTCGTACGGCAGCGCCGTCGCCTCGGTGAACCCGGACAGCAGCCCCCGCCAGTACTTCTCGGCCTGTTCGAGGTCCTGCTCCGCCAGCCACTCCACGTACGCCCGCAGCGGCCGGCGCACCGGCAGCGCGGGTGCCTCGCCCGCGGCCAGCGCCGCGTAGGCGCTGATGACCTCGGTGAGCACGCTGAAGGTGCTCCAGCCGTCGAGCAGCAGGTGGTGGAAGGAGCCGGCCAGCCGTACGGCGGTGTCGGAGACGCGGATCAGGGCCAGCCGCAGCAGCGGCGGGGCCGACAGGTCCAGGCCTTCGGCACGGGCCGCGGCCAGATGCTGCTCCAGCGCCCGCTCCTGTTCCGGCTCGGACAGGTGTCGCCAGTCGAGCCGGGTGATCGGGAGTTCGGTGTGGCGGTGGATCACCATCAGGGGGCGCTCCACCTGCTCCCAGACCACCGAGCCGCGCAGCACCTCCAGGTGGTCGGCCACCGTCTGCCAGGCGCGGGCCAGCAGGTCCACGTCCGACACCCCGTCGAACACGCAGGTCAGCTGCTCGAAGTAGGTCGGTGACTCGGGGTTGGCCAGCGTGTGGAAGAGCATGCCGGCCTGCATCGGCGTCAGCGGGAAGACGTCCTCCACCGCGCGCCCGTCGCCCACGATCCGGTCGACCGCTGCCTGGTCGAGACCGGCCAGCGGGAAGTCGGAGGGCGTGGCGCCGCCGCTGCCCTCGTCCAGGCAGTGCCCGATGAGCTCGCGCAGCGCCGTCAGGAACTCCCCGGCGAGCCGCTCGACCGTGGCGGAGCTGTGGTTGCCGGGCGAGTGGATCCAGTCGATCCGCAACTCGCCGTCGTTGACGGCGGCCACGATGTCCATCAGGTGCGGGCGGTCGAGATCGGGCGCCTGGTCCCGGCCGAGCCCGGCCAGCCGCCTGCGCACCAGGCCGTCCTGGCTGGTCGAACCGTCCCACTGGCCAAGGTAGTTGAAGCTGATCTGCGGTCCCGTGCCGTCGGCCGGCAGCCGGCTCGGGCCGTCCGCGCCGGGCAGGTGACGCAGCGCGCCGTGGCCCAGGCCCCGGCCCGGGACGGCCCGGAGCCGCTCCTTGACCGACTTCAGCGCCGGGCCCCAGTCGTCGGCCGGTACGTCCAGGGAGACCGGGTAGACGGTGGTGAACCAGCCGAGCGTGCGGGACAGGTCGATGTCCTCGAACAGGTCCTCGCGGCCGTGCCCTTCGAGCGCGATGGTGACCGGCGAGCCGGCCCACTGGCGCAGGACCCGGCCCAGCGCCGTGAGCAGCACGTCGTTGATCTGGGTGCGGTAGACCGACGGCACCCGCTGGAGCAGTGCCCTGGTCTGCGCCCGGTCCAGGTGTACGGACGCCACCGCCGAGCTGCCGAACGTGTTGGGAGCCTCGCCGTCGCGGGGTATCGCGTGGTGCTGTTCGACGCTCTGCCAGTACGGCAGTTCGTGGTCGAAGCCGCCGGAGCGCGCATGGTCCGCGAGCCGGGCCGCCCACTGCTTGTAACTGCTGGACTTGGCCCCGAGGTCGGCGCCACGGCCCTCGGCGAGCTGGGCGTACGCGGTCGCCAGGTCTTCCAGGAGCACCCGCCAGGAGACGCCGTCCATGACGAGGTGGTGCGCGGTCAGGAAGAGGCGGGGCAGCCGGCCCGCGCCCAGGCGGAAGAAGACGCCCTTGAGCAGGGCGGCGGACTCCAGGTCCAGCGAGCGCTGGGCGGCGAGGGCCGCCTCGTCCAGAGCGCGGGTCTGCTCGCTCTCGCCGAGGGCGGAGATGTCCCGTACCGCAAGGAGCAGGTCCGGGGTCTCGTCGCTGTACTCCTGGGTCCAGCCGTCCCGGTCGTGGACGTAGCGCATCCGCAGGGCGTCGTGGTGGGCGGTGACCGCGGCGAGCGCCCGTTCCAGGACGGCGGTGTCGGTGTCGGGGGCCAGTTCGGCCTGGACGGACATGGCGTACTGGTCCGGGGCCTCGGGGTGGTCCGCGAAGAACCGGGCCTGGATGGGGGTGAGTTCGACGCTGCCGGTGACCGCGGCGGGTGTCACCGGGGCGTCGGCGAGGGGGGTGACGGCGGGGGCGAGGGCGGCAAGGCTCTGGTGGACGAAGAGCAGCTTGGAGGTGAGCTGGAGGCCGGCCTGGCGGGCCCGTGAGACGACCTGGATGGACAGGATGGAGTCGCCGCCGAGGTCGAAGAAGTTGTCGTGGATGCCGACGCGTTCGACGCCCAGCACCTCTGCCCACACCTCGGCGAGCGCCGCTTCGACGGCGTTGCGCGGGGCGGTGTAGTCCGAGCCGGGCCGGCCGGCCCGGATCTCGGGCTCCGGCAGCGCGCGCCGGTCCACCTTGCCGTTCGAGGTGAGCGGCAGTTTCTCCAGCGGTACGAAGACGGCGGGGGTCATGTAGTCGGGCAGCGACAGGGCGAGGTGGGCGCGGAGTTCGCCGGTGGTCACCTCGCGGTCGCCGACCACATAGGCCACCAGGCGGCGGTGGCCCCGGTCGCCCTGATGGGCCACCACCACGGCGTCCGTGAGGTCCGGGTGGGTCTTGAGCGCGCTCTCGACCTCGCCGAGTTCGATGCGGAAGCCGCGGATCTTGACCTGTCCGTCGGTGCGGCCGAGGAACTCCAGGACGCCGTCGGACCGCCGGCGGGCCAGGTCGCCCGAGCGGTACATCCGGGTGCCACTCTCGCCGTAGGGGTCCGCGACGAAGTGCGCGGCCGTCAGGCCCGGCCGGTTGAGGTAGCCGCGGGCCAGTCCGGGCCCGGCGATGTAGAGCTCGCCCGGCACGCCGACCGGCGCGGGCTCCAGGGTCTCGGTGAGCACATAGACCCGGGTGTTGCCGATCGGGGTGCCCAGCGGCACCGGGGCCGCTGGGTCGAGGCCCGGGCCCAGTGCGTGGGTGGTGGTCAGCGAGGTGGCCTCGGTCGGCCCGTAGCCGTTGCTCAGCTCCAGCGCCGGGTGCACCGCGAGCAGCCGGGCGCAGTGCTCGGGCGAGACCTTGTCGCCGCCGGCGACGAGCTGGCGCAGACCGCTCAGCGCGGTGGGGTCGTCGTCCACGACCTGGTGGAACAGGCCCGCGGTGATGGCCAGATGCGTGACTTCGTGGTCCTTGAGGAAGCTGCCGAGCTCGCTGCCGGTGGGCGCGGACGGCGGGTGGACGGCCAGCCGCGCGCCGTTGAGCAGCGCCGACCACACCTCCAGGGTGGAGGCGTCGAAGGACACGGACGCGAACTGGGCGACCACGTCACCGGGCCGTACGTCGACCACTCCGGACTCGTGGATCAGGCGCACCACGGCACGGTGCGAGGTCATCACGCCCTTGGGGGCGCCGGTGGAGCCGGAGGTGTAGATGACGTACGCGAGGTGGTCCGGGCGCACGGCGGCCTCGGGGGCGGTGGCCGGGTGGTGCGCCGACTCCTCGCCGTCCGGAGTCACGTCGACGAGGCGGGCCTCGGTCTCGGGCAGCCGGTCGTGCAGGTGCCGCTGGGTGACAAGGAGCCGGACACCGGCGTCCTTGAGCATGTAGGCGAGCCGGTCGGCCGGGTACTCCGGGTCGAGCGGCACGTAGGCGGCGCCCGCCTTGAGGACGGCGAGCAGCGCCACCACGCTCTGGGCGCCGCGCTCCATGCACAGGCCGACGAGCACGTCGGGGCCCGCGCCCTGCTCCGCCAGGTGGTGGGCGAGCCGGTTGGCGCGCTGGTCGAGCTCGCGGTAGGTCAGCTTCTCCGCGCCGTACGAGAGAGCCACGGCGTCGGGGTGGCGGGCCACCTCGGCGGCGAACAGCTCGGGCAGCGCCGCGTCCGGCAGCTCGTGGGCGGTGTCGTTCCAGGTGTGCAGGACCTCCTGGGACTCGGCGTCGCCGAGCATCGGCAGCGCCGCGACGGCCCGTTCGGGCGCGGTGGCCGCGGCGCCGAGCAGCACGTTGAGGTGTCCGGCGAGGCGGGCGACGGTGGCCTCGTCGAACAGCGCGGTGCTGTAGATGATCCGGCCGGTGAGGTCCGCGCCCGACTCGGCGAACTCGATGGTCAGGTCGAAGGGGGCCGCCACCCGGTGCACGGGGTGGTCGCGGACCTCGATGCCGGGCAGCACCACCGCGTCGTTCGAGGCGTTCTGGAGTACGACCATGGTCTGGATCAGCGGCGTGCGGCTGGTGTCCCGCTCCGTCTGCGCCATCTCGACCAGCCGCTCGAACGGCACGTCCTCGTGGGCGAACGCCTCCAGGACGGTCTCCTTGACCTGGTCGAGGAAGGCCCCGAAGGACTGCTGCGGGTCGACCTCGGAGCGCAGGACCACGGTGTTGACCAGGAACCCGATGAGCTGTTCCAGGTCGCGGTGGCCACGGCCCGAGGAGGCGGTGCCGACCGCGATGTCGCGCTGCCCGGAGTAGCGGGCGAAGACCGCCTTGACCGCGGCGGTCAGCACCATGAACAGCGTGGCACCGCGGGCCCCGGCCAGTTCCTTGACCCGGGCGAGGGTCGCGGCCGGCACCTCGAAGGCGTACTCGGCGCCCGCGGTGGAGCGCACCACCGGGCGGGGCCGGTCGGTCGGCAGTTCCAGCGGGGTGATGCCCGCCAACCGCTCGCGCCACCAGTCCAGTTGGCGGCCAAGGAGGCCGCCGCCCTCCAGGCGCCCGCGCTGCCAGGCGGCGAAGTCCGCGTACTGCACGGGGACTCCGGCCAGGGTGGCGGGGCGCCCGAGCGCCCGGGCCGCGTACAGCTCGCCGAGTTCCCTGGCGACCACGCCCATCGACCAGCCGTCGGTCACGATGTGGTGCATCCCCAGGACGCAGACGTACTCGTCGGCGGAGAGCGCGACCAGGAAGACGCGGACCAGCGGGCCGCCCTGGAGGTCGTAGGGCCGGGTCACCTCGGCGCGCACCAGCTCGCGCAGCCGCTCCTCGCGCAGGTCGGCGGCGACGGTGGTGAGGTCGGCGGTCCGCCACTGCGGTTCCAGGGCCGGGTGGATCACCTGGACGCCCCGGCCGCCGACCACGCCGAAGGTGGTGCGCAGTGATTCGTGGCGCTCCACCAGGTCGCGCACGGCGCCGAGCAGGGCCTCGGGGTTCAGTTCGCCGGTCAGCCGCAGCCCCAGGGCGGTGTGGTACTCGGCGCTCCCCGGGTCGAAGTCCTCCAGGAACCACAGGCGTTGCTGCCCGTAGGACATCGGCAGTTCGTCCTCGCGGGAGACCACCGGGATCGGGGCGTCGCCCGCCTGCTCGGCCGTGGCGACCGAGGCGGCCAGCGAGGCGACGGTCGGGGTGTCGAACAGGACGCGCGGCGAGAGCTTGATGCCCAGCGCCTTGCGCATCCGGGAGACCGCGCGTACGGAGAGGATCGAGTTGCCGCCCAGGGCGAAGAAGTCGTCGTCCACGCCGAAGCTGTCGACGCCCAGCACGTCGGCCCACACGCCGGCGATGGCCTCCTCGACGGCGTTGCGCGGCGGGGGGGGGGGGGGGGGGGGGGGGGGGCCGCCCCGGCGGGCGGGGGCGGGGGGGGGGGGGCGGGGGGGGGGGCGGGGGGGGGGGGGGGGGGGGGGGGGGGGGGGGGGGGGGGGGGGGTACGCCCCCCCCCCCGGCGCGCCCCCGCGCGGGGGGGGCGGGGGCCGCCCCCCCCCCCCCCCCCCCCCCCCCCCCCCCCCCCCCGGCCGGGTCGGGCAGCGCCCTGCGGTCGACCTTGCCGTTGGGGGTGAGCGGCAGGGTGTCGAGCACCACGATCGCGGAAGGCACCATGTAGTCGGGCAGGCTCGCGGCGAGGTGGGTCCTGATGTCCTCCGCCGTGGGGCGCGCGGCGCCGAGCGGGGAGACGTAGGCGAGCAGGTTGGTGTTGTGGGTGACGACCACGGCCTGCGCGAGGTCCGGGTGCTGGACCAACGCGCTCTCGATCTCGCCGAGTTCGATGCGGAAGCCGCGGACCTTGACCTGGTCGTCCGCGCGGCCCAGGTACTCCAGCGTGCCGTCGGCCCGCCAGCGGGCCACGTCTCCGGTGCGGTACATCCGGCGGCCCGGCTCGCCGAACGGGTTGGCGACGAACCGCTCCGCGGTCAGGGCGGCCCGGCCGTGGTAGCCGCGGGCAAGACCGGCGCCGGCGATGTAGAGCTCGCCCCGGACTCCGGCGGGCACCGGGCGCAGGGCGTCGTCCAGGACGTAGACCTGCGTGTTGGCGATCGGCGCGCCGATCGGCGGCACCGCGCCGCCGCTGAGCGGCGCGCTCATGGTCGCGCACACGGTGGTCTCGGTCGGGCCGTACGCGTTGACCATGCGGCGCCCGGCGGACCAGCGCGCCACCAGGTCACCGGTGCTCGCCTCACCGGCGACCACCAGGGTGACACCGGCGGGCAGGCCGCGGCCCTCCGGCAGGACGGCGACGGTAGCCGGGGTCAGCGTGGCGTGGGTGACGCCGTGCCGGGCGGCGTACGCGGCCAGCGGCTCGCCGGGCAGCATGGCGTCCTTGGCGCCCATGACCAGCGCGGCGCCGGTGACCAGGCCCATGCAGATCTCCCAGAACGCAGCGTCGAAGCTGGCGGAGGCGAACTGCAGGATCCGGCTGTCCGGTGTGACGTCGAAGTGCGCGGTCTGGACGGCCGCGAGGTTGCCGATTCCGGCGTGCGAGACGAGCACGCCCTTGGGCCTGCCGGTGGAGCCGGAGGTGTAGATGACGTACGCGAGGTCCTGCGGGGACAGCTCGATGTCGGGTGCGGTGGACGGGTAGCGGTCCTCGTCGCCGGGCTGCGGGTCCGGGGTGACCAGGACGGCGTCGGTGCGCGGCAGCCGGTCGCCGAGGCCCTGGTGCGTCACGACAAGACGCGCGCCGGAGTCCTGGAGCATGTAGGCGAGCCGGCCCGCCGGATAGTCGGCGTCGAGCGGCAGATAGGCGGCGCCCGCCTTCATGATGCCGAGCAGTCCCACCGCCATCGGGGCACCGCGCTCCACGCACAGGCCGATCAGGACGTCCCGGCCGGCGCCGAGCGCGCGCAGCCGGTGCGCGAGGCGGTTGGCTCGCTCGTCCAGCTCCCGGTAGGTCGTCGGGCCGTGCTCGTCGATGACGGCGACGGCGTCCGGGCGGGCCGCGGCATGGGCGGCGAACAGCTCGGGGAAGGTAGCGGTGGGGACCTCGCGGCCGGTGGCGTTCCACTCCCGTACGACCTGGTCGAACTCGCCGTCGGTGAGCATCGGCAGCGCCGAGACGGCGCGCCCGGGGTCGGCGGCGGCGCCCGCCAGCAGAACGCCGAGATGGCCGGCGAGCCGGGCGATGGTGGCCCGGTCGAAGAGGGCGGTGCTGAAGTGGATGCGCGCCGTCGGCCGTGCCGAGTCGGTGAACTCCAGCGCGAGGTCCAGCGGATCGAACGGCGCCGGGGTCCCGTCGCTGTCCTCCCGCACCACGACCATGGCCTGGACGAACGGGGTGACGCTGGTGTCCTGCTGCGGAGCCAGCGCGTCGACCAGCCGCGCGAGCGGGACGCCGTCATGGCCGAAGGCGGCCCGCACCGTCTCCTTGGCCCGGGCGACCAGTTCGCCGAACGAGGCCGCCGCCTCGACCCGGCCGCGCAGCACGACGGTGTGCCCGCTGCGCGGGGAGAGCGTGCCGACGGCGATGTCGTCCTGGCCCGAGTAGCGGGTGAACAGCGCCTGCACGGCGGCCACGAGGACCTCGTGTCCGGTGGCCTCGAAGCGCCCGGCCAGTTCGCGTACGGCGGTGGCCAGGGCGGGCTGGACATCGATGTCGTACGTCGCCGTTTCGGCCGACCGCACGACGGGGCGCTGACGGTCCGTCGGCAGTTCGAGGGGAGCGATCCCCGCCAACCGCTGCCGCCAGAATTCAACGTGCTGGGAGAGCTCCCAGCCGGCCGACGCTGCAGCGCGAGTCACGCTGTACCTCCAGGAATTGACGGACTCCGGCGCGAAGCGCCCCCCTGCCTGCGGCCGGGTCGGGCTGCCGAGAAGTCGGAAGAAAGTGGTCAGAACGCGCGGCGGGAAGCCGTCAGGCCGCGGCGTGGATGCGCTTGGCACAGCGCCCGGCGAGCTGCAGGAGCGCGATCGCGCCCGTACCGCCGTCCCGGACGAAGCGTCCGGTGTACGGCGCGGCGTCGGTGTCGATGCGCCGGGCGGTGAAGTTCAGGCTGTCCTGGACGGTGACGTCGGCGACCAGGCCGGTGCGGTCGCTGAGCCGGATGCCGTCGTGGTGGCGCCGGATGGAGAAGACGGTGTCGCCGTTGCCGTAGTCGCCCACGAGCGGTTCGAGGTCACGGGGGTCGGCCGCGGAGGCGGCGGGGTGCGGGGCGGGGACGCCGGGCTCGTAGTCGCCGACGTGGATGCCGAGGGTGCGCAGTTCCCCGACCACGGCGGGCCAGAGGCTGGACCCGGTGGTGGCGTTGGTGGTCAGGGCGACGGCAACGCCCGATTCCGGGTGGAAGCGCAAGTGGGCCGTGCCGCCGTCCACCGTGCCGTCGTGGCCCAGCCAGCGGTTGTCCGCACTGCCGTAGTGGCCGAGGCCCAGGGCCCAGGCGTCGGCCATGCCGAAGGCGTCGGCGCCGGCCACGGCGGTGCGCATCTCGGCGCGCTGCTCGTCCTCCAGGAGGGCGGCGGTCCTCGGGTCGGTGCCCAGGTGCAGCCGCGCGAGCGAGATCAGCTCCTCGGCGCTGCCGTTGAGGCCGCCGGCCGGTGTCCAGGTGGGCGGCAGGAACTGCTCGACGGGGCGCGCCGCCCGCTGTCCGGGCCGGACCGCGTGCCCCTTGGCCAGGGGCCGGGCGGGGCGCTCGGGGCTGTGGTCGATGTACGGGTCGACGCCCAGCGGGCGCAGCAGGAAGTCCTGCAGCGCGTCGCGCCACTTCAGGGCGGTGACCTCCTCGACCAGCCGGCCCAGGATGTTGTAGCCGGTGTTGGAGTACGAGAAGGAGTTCCCGGGGCGGTCGAGCAGCGGGAGCCGGGCGACGCTTGTCGCGTACCGGAGCAGGGACCGCTCGTCGGGGTCGTCCAGTTCGTGGTCGGCCACCAGGCCGCTGGTGTGGCTGAGGAGCTGGCGGGGGGTGATCGAAGCGAGCCGGGCGTCCGCCGGGTCGCGGAATTCCGCCAGGACTTCGCAGACCGGCTCGTCCAGCTCCAAGTCGCCGTCGGAGACGAGCTGGAGGACCAGCGTCGCGGCGAAGACCTTGCTCACGGAGCCGTAGGCGAATGGCGTACGGGGGTCCACCGCACGGGGTTCGCCATAGCATTCGAATCCGGCGACCGCACTCACGGTTTCGGCACCGGTGTACACGGCGAGCTGCGCCCCGGGGACGGCATGGGTGTCCGCCAGTTCCCCTAATAGGCTCGCAAGGTGCCGTGCTTCCATGACTTCCCCCATCAGTTGACCGATCGGCGATACCTCCGCCAGTACGGCTACCCGCACCATCAGGGGTGCGGGTAGCCGTACCTCTCAATCCTTGATCGTCGTCCCAGCCCAGGGCAAGCCGTTTCCCTGGGAGGAAAAAGCCCAGGTCAAAGGCCATCTGAAGGGCGCGGAAGCAGATGAGGCGACATGTTGGCCCTTTAGGGTGACGGCATGTCAGCCACCCGTTACGCCTACCTCGGTCCGGAGGGCACCTTCACCGAGGCCGCGCTCCGTACGCTTCCGGAAGCGGCCACCCGCGAACTCGTCCCCATGGTGTCGGTCAGCGCCGCGCTCGACGCCGTACGCGGCGGCGAGGCCGCGGCCGCCCTCGTGCCGATCGAGAACTCGGTGGAGGGCGGCATCACCACCACGCTCGACGAACTCGCCGACGGCGAACCGCTGATGATCTACCGCGAGGTGCTGCTCCCCATCACCTACGCGCTGCTGGTACGCCCCGGTACCCGCCTGTCCGACATCAAGACGGTGACGGGCCACCCGGTCGCCCAGCCCCAGGTGCGCGACTGGCTCGCCGCGAAGCTGCCGGACGCCCGGTGGGCGTCGGCGCCCTCCAACGGGGACGGGGCGCGGCTGGTGCGGGAGGGGCGCCACGACGCCGCGTTCGCGGGCGAGTTCGCCGCGCCGGCGTACGGACTGGAGGCGCTGGTCACCCAGATCCACGACGCGGCGAACGCCGAGACCCGCTTCGTCCTGGTGGGCCGCTCGGCGCGACCGTCGCCGCCGACCGGCGCCGACCGCACCTCGCTGATCGTGTGGCTGGACGACGACCGTTCGGGCGCCCTGCTCGAACTGCTCCAGGAACTCGCGGTGCGCGGGGTGAACCTGATGCTGATCCAGTCCCGGCCGACGGGCGCGGGGATCGGCAACTACTGGTTCGCCGTGGACGCCGAGGGCCACATCAGCGAACCCCGGGTCACCGAGGCCCTGATGGGGCTGCGGCGCTGGGTCCCCAAGCTGCGCTTCCTCGGCTCCTATCCGCGGGCGGGGGTGACTCCGGTGGACGTACCCGCACTGCGGCCCGGCACGAGTGACCGCGAGTTCGTGGCGGCGGCGGACTGGCTGGCGCGCATCCAGGACGGCCGGCCCTGAGGCGAGTCGCCAGGGCCTGTGTCAAGCCCCGCCCGGACCAGGCCGCGGGCCGGATCCGCCGCCCCTGATCACGGCCGGACCGCCCTGATCCGGGCGGGCCGTCCCGGCCTCAGGCCGGCTCGCCCCGCAGATGGGCGAGCACGGCGAGCACCCGCCGGTTGCCGTCGCTGGGCCCGAGGTTGAGCTTCATGAAGATGTTGCTGGAGTGCTTGACCACGGAGGCCTCGGTCACACTCAACCGCCGGGCGATCAGCTGGTTGTTGAGGCCCTCCGCCATCAGCGCGAGGACCTCGCGCTCGCGCGGGGTGAGCTGGCGCAGCGGCCGGCTCGCCGTCTGCTGGGCGAGCAGCACGCGCACCACCTCGGGGTCGATGACGGTCTGGCCGTCCGCGACCCGTTGCAGGGCGTCCAGGAACTCGGAGACCTCCCCCACCCGGTCCTTGAGCAGATACCCGAGGCCGGCCGCCTCCCGGCCGTCACCGCTGAGCAGTTGGGTGGCGTACGCGGTCGCGACGTACTGGGAGAGCACCAGGACCGGCAGCCGGTCGTGGCGGGCCCGCAGCTCCAGCGCGGCCTTGAGCCCCTCGTCCCGGAATCCGGGCGGCATCCGGACGTCGGTGATGACGATGTCCGGAGGCCGCTCGTCGACAGCGCGGGCCAGCGCCTCGGCGTCGCCGACCGCGGCGATCACCTCATGGCCGCCGCGGGTGAGGAGTTCGACCAGTCCGGCGCGCAGCAGCACGGCGTCCTCGGCCAGCACTACCCGGAGCACGGCACCTCCACTCGAAGCTGGGTGGGACCGCCCTTGGGGCTGGACACCACCAGCCGACCCTTGAGAATCGCCATACGGTCCGCCAATCCCGACAGCCCGGTTCCCCCGGCGGGGTCCGCGCCACCGTGTCCGTCATCGGTGATCAGCAGGATAAGCCGGTCGTTCACATACCTGCCGACGACCGCGACCTGGGAAGCGCCGCTGTGCTTGGCCGCGTTGGTCAGTGCTTCCGTCACGGTGAAGTACGCCGTGCTCTCCACCATGCCGGGCAGCCGGTGCGGCAGGTCGATGTCGACCGTGACGGGCAGCGGGTGGCCCATCGCGACCTCCGCCACCGCGGCGGCGAGCCCGTGGTCGGTCAGCACCTGCGGGTGGATGCCGCGGACGAGCCTGCGCAGCTCGTCCAGCGCCTGTCGGGCCTCGCGGCGGGCCCGGGTGACGAGCTCGGCGGCCGCGGAGTCGCTCTCCCCCATCTCCATCCGGGCCAGCCCCAAGGTCATGGTGAGCGCGACCAGTTGCTGCTGGGCGCCGTCGTGCAGATCGCGTTCGATCCGGCGCCGCTCGGCCTCGAAGGCGTCGGCAAGCCGGATGCGGGAGCGGGTGAGTTCGATGACCCGGCTCCGGGACGGCTCGTCGCGCGGGGACAGCAGGAACCAGGCCGTCTTGACCTGCGCGGCCGCGAGCAGGCCCGCCACGTACGCGCACAGCACCAGGCCGAGCAGCCCCAGGCCGCAGAACGGCAGGGCGGCCACCGGGCCGTCGATCGCCTGCCCCGGAATGATCATTACGGCCTCGGGGGCGAGCGCCCAGACGACGACCGGGGTCGCCACCAGCATGCCCGACAGCCCGAGCAGCACCACGAAACCGGCATTCGCTCCGGTGAAGAAGACCGCGAGGATGACGGCATAGCCCAGTTCACGCCATGTTGCGCGTTCTCTCAGCCGTGTTTGCAGCCAGGTTCGCGCACCGGCTCCCGCCAGCGAGCGGTGCGGGTCCGGCGGCGGCACCGGCTCCACCAGCCGCAGGCGCCGGCGCTCCAGGTTGGCGACGGGCAGACCGAACACCATGGTGACCGCCAGGATCACCAGGCCCACCCCGACGACCGAGAGCAGCACCCCGAAGCAGAGCAGCAGGGCAAGGCTCACCAGTACGGCCAGGCCGAGCAGGAAGCCGCCGAACAGAAAGGCCCAGCAGCGCACGGGCCAGCTGGAGGTGAGGAAGCGCAGCGGGTGCCGCTTCATCGCCTCCCACACCGCGGTGCTCGGGGGGTCCTGCTCGGCTGCCCCAAAGGGCTCCGGGGTCTGCCCCGCGGGCGCCCGCTGAGTCCCGCCCGGCCGCCCTGACACGTGTGTAGCCTCCTGCTGAGCCCCGCATGCATGATCTGGGACAACTGTAGTGCGGTGCCCTCGAACGCGTCGGCGGAGCCGGTCGGACCCGGCCCCCGAGGCGCGTTCTCGACGGCCGTCAAGAACAGTTGCGCGGGACGGCGTTGTGAGGGACGCTCACCACCGCGGCTGTCACCGGGGGGTAGCGCAGCGTCGCGTCTCGTCGGCTGCCCGAAGGGGCCCGCGTCACGGCACTCCCGCTCATCAGCGCAGGTCCGCCGACCGGCCGCGCGGTGGGCCGGTCACCAGCCCCGCATCCGTGGGCACCGCACCGGCCGACAGCAGAATGTCCCCACCATCGGAATGGCGCACAGTGAAATCGAGTGAATTGCGACGGTTTTGGAGTCATGACGTACCGTCAAGCGCCGGTAAATGATGCGGAAAGACCCGGCCAGGAGAGCCCGCCCGGCCGGTCCCGGGTCGCCGCGGGGGTCATCTATCTGTCCGTCGGCAGCCTGGTCGGCATCCTCCTGGTTCCGCTGACCATCGCGGAGATGGTGCTGAGAGTGCTCTCCGCGCTCCTCAACGCGCTTCCCCTGCTGGCGACGCTGCTCGTACAGGTCCTCACCAACCTGGTGCGCGGCGTCATGGTGCTGCTCGTCCCGGGGGCCGAGCCGCTGCCGGAGCGGGAGCGGCGGCTGGGCCCGACCCTGGGCAAACTGCGGCAGCGGCTGGGCGGCATGAGCCCGGGGCTGCTCTCCGGACTGCCGCTGCTGCGCGCGGTCGCCGACCTGGAACTGCTCCTCGCGGCCTCGGTGACGCAGGATCCCGCCTCCGCGAGGGGACTTGAATACGCCGTCCCCGAGGAGGGCGAGCCGCGGCACAACGCCTCCGGCTGGGGGGAGTCCGGCTATCTGTGCCTGCTCCTGCTGGGCCTGCTCTGGCTGCTGCCGGTCTTCGCGATGACCCTGCCCGCGGTCGCCTTCATCGCGAGCCTCCCCTTCGGCAGGACCGAGCAACTGGCCTTCGGCGAGGGCACGACGGTCGTCGTCCAGGGCGGTGTCACGCGCCTGTGTGTGGCGGTGGGCGCCGTCGCGCTCTTCGCCGCGCTGGTGATGCTGCTGTTCTGGCTCGGGAAGCTGCGGGCCCGGCTGGTCCGAAGACTGCTCGGCCACATGAACGAGGACGAGCGGCGCCGCCGCGAGGAACTGGCCGAGCGGCAGCGCACCGCGGCCCTGCGCGTCAACGACGCCGACTACCGGCGCATAGAGCGCGATCTGCACGACGGGGCGCAGGCCAGGCTGGCCGTACTGCTGATGCGGATTTCCCATGCCACGCGCCGAAAGGACCGCAGCGCCGAGGATTTGCACGAGCTCCTGGAGGAGACCCACCAGGAGATCGGCAGGGCTCTTGACGAAATCCGCGACCTGGTCCGCGGAATTCAGCCACCGATCCTCAGCGACCGCGGTCTGAACGCCGCCGTCACCGCGCTGACCGAGACCTTCCACGTCCCGGTCCACGTGTCCTCGACACTGGAGCGCCGACCGGCCACCCAGGTGGAATCCACGGCGTATTACATCATCGCGGAGTCCCTCGCGAATGCCGTCAAACACTCCTCGGCCACCTGTATTCACGTGTCCCTGGAGCGGGCCGACAACTGCCTGGTGGTCGTGGTGACCGACAACGGGGTCGGCGGCGCCACGCTGGACGCGGGGACCGGGCTGCGCGGGCTCGTGGACCGCACCGCCGCCCTGCGGGGCAGGCTCGTCCTCACCAGCCCGATCGGTGGCCCCACCACCGCCCGCGCCATCCTCCCCTGGTCGCCAGACGCCCTCTGACCTGGCCTTTTGCCTCCCAGGGAAACAGCTTGCCCTCGGCCGGGTGGACGATCAAGGATTGAGAGGTACGGCTACCCGCACCCCCCTTGGTGCGGGTAGCCGTACTGGCGAAGACGCCGCCGTCCGCCTTTTCATTCTTGCCGTGCCCCGGCGCAGTTCCGCGAGTTCCCGGACCACGCGGCCGCCGCTGGTGCGGGGGACCCGCATTTCAAGAAACGCGGAGATCGCAGTGAACGGAAGAACTGCCGACAGCTCCAGTCCGAGCCCCGATGTCTGGTTCAACTGGAACGCCATGAGGGTGGCGACACCGCAACCGGTGCCGGAGCCCCCCTATTCGGGGATCTTTTTCGATGAGACCCTGCGCGACGGGCTCCAGGCTCCGAACATCCGCAATCCCTCGCTGGAGCAGAAGCTGAGGCTGGTGGACCACATGGCCCGCTCCGGCGTCACCTCCGCGGACCTGGGATTCCCCGGCTCGGACCCGGCCGCGTTACAGAACTGCGTGGAGATCGCCCGGCACATCGTGCGCAGCGGCTACTCGCTCTCCCAGGGGTACGCGGGCCGGACCCACCCCTCGGACATCAACGCGATCTGCGAGATAGCCCAGCGGGTGGGGGTGGCCGTGGACGCGTACATCTTCATCGGCGTCAGCCCCATCCGGCAGTACGTGGAGAACTGGGACGTCCAGCTGATCCAGCGTCACATCCGCGAGTCGGTGGTCGAATGCCGGCGCGGCGGGGCGGAGTTCGTCCTGGTCCTTGAGGACGCGGTGCGGTGCACGCCGGAAGTCCTCGGCCAGGTGTACGACGTCGCCATCGAGACGGGCGTGCGGCGGGTGACCCTGTGCGACACGGTCGGCGCGGCGCTGCCCAGCGGCGTCGAATCGCTCCTGCAGTGGTCCGACCAGTACTTCCGCGAGCGCGGCCACCAGGTCGGCTTCGAGTGGCACGGACACAACGACCGCGGCCTGGCGCTGGCCAATTCCCTGGCCGCCCTCGCCCACGGCTGCCAGCGCGTGCACGGCACGATCCTGGGCATCGGGGAGCGGGCCGGAAACGCCTCCCTCGACCAGCTCATGATCAACAGTCACCTGGACGAGCACGGCCGCTACGACCTGAAGGCGCTGCGCGAGTACTCCGAGTACGCCGCGTCCGTGCTGGGCGTCGAGGTCCCGCAGAACTACCCGGCGCTGGGCCGGGACGTCTTCAAGACCAGTGCCGGAGTGCACGCCTCCGCCATCCTCAAGGCCCATGAGAAGGGCAACGTGCTGGTGAAGGACGCGGTCTACTCCAGCGTCCCGGCCAGCTATCTGGGCCGTGAGCAGGAAGTGCTCATCGACGAGGCCTCCGGTGCGAACAACGTCAAGTACTGGCTGACGGTGCACGGTTACGACAGCGACAACGCCACCTTCATCAAGAACGTGCTGGCGAAGGCGAAGTCGGGCCGTGGTCCCCTGACCGACGAACAGATAAGGCAGATCATTGCGAACGCCGAGTGAACCGACCAGCGGCAGCCGCCCCCGCACCATCAGTCTCCGCGGCAGCGTTCTGGTGATCACGCAGGACACCGATCTGCTCGCCGCGCAGCTGGACGGCACCGGCACCGCGACTCCGGCGGAGCTGCTGCGCGCCCCGCTGATGAACAACATCTCGACCGACGAGATCATCCCCGGCTGGTGCTGCTACTGGTACGACGAGAAGCTGGGCGAGTACGCGTACCTGGGCCTGCGGGACAAGAAGTTCGGCCAGGGCGCGGTGCAGGCGTTCGCCCCGCAGATCATCGTCAGCGGCGAGGCGAAAGGCTGCGGATCGTCGCGCGAACACGCCGTGTACGCCGAGAAGTACGCCGGCGTCGAGATCGTCTTCGCCCGGTCCTTCGAGCGGATCTACCAGCAGAACTGCCGCAACGTCGGCATCATCACCTGCGACGACTTCACCGTCCTGGACGCCCTGCTGGCAGGCGAGGAACTGCCGCTGAACGCCTTCACGCGCCGGGCGAACGACATCGAGCGCGCCGTCATCGACTCGGGCGGCCTGTTCGGGTTCAACCGCGAGACCCGCGAGGGCAGCCAGTCTCCCATCAAGCCCGACTTCGCTGCGGCGCGCCCGCTGAACGCCGTCGAGAAGATCATCCAGAGCCGCCTCTCGTCGCGCAACGAGTGCCCGCGGGACGCCTCCGTACAGATCGGGGAGTCGTACTTCGTGGCGGCGGACGTCAGGTTCTCGCACGAGTACGTGACGCCGATGGCCGCCGGCATGTTCGGCAAGGAGTTCGGCGCGGACGCCGCCCTGGCCGACCCCGGCTCCTGCTACTTCTTCCAGGACCACCTCTCGCTGGCGGAGCCGGTTCTCAAGCGGCGCGCCAACGGCCTGGAGCTGATCGACCGGGTGGAGAACCTCGGCAAGCGGCAGGAGGAGTTCGCGACGCTGAGCGGCGGGAACTTCATCGGTCCCGCGGACACCGGGGGCAGCCGCGCGATCTGCCACAACTACATCGTCGAGAACGTCGCCCGGCCCGGTGACGTGATCATCGGTACCGATAGCCACACCTGCACGGCCGGCGCCGTGGGTGCCTTCGCCTTCGGCGTGGGCGCCACCGACATCGCCAACTCCTGGTACAACCGCGAGATCCTGGTGAAGGTCCCGGCGGTCATCCAGGTCAACCTGCTGGGCGAACTGGCACCGGGCGCGTGCGCCAAGGACCTCATGCTGACGCTCCTTGCACACCCGATGATCCAGGGCAGCCAGACGCTCGGCAAGGTCATCCTCTTCAGCGGTCCCGGGTGCGCCTCGATGAACCTGGACGAGCGCGCCACGCTGTGCAACATGGCGGTGGAGGCGGGCGGCATGACCGCCCTGTTCGAGCCGGACGAGGTGACCCACGCGCACTTGGCGCTGCGCGGCCCGTCGGCGTCCGCCGGCACCGACGTCCTCTCCGACGAGGGCGCGACGTACTCGGCGGTGGTGGACATCGAGCTGGCCGGCGTCGAGCCGATGGTGGCCCTGCCCGGAGACCCGCGAAACTCCGTTCCGCTGGCCTCCGTCGACACGGAGGTCAAGGTCGACAAGGTGTACGGCGGGTCCTGCACCGGCGGCAAGGCGTACGACATGGACATGTACGCGAGCGTCTTCGAGCAGGCTCGCGCGCGGGGAGTGACCGTACCCGACGGCGTGCAGGCGTACATCCAGGTCGGCAGCGAGGCCGTCATGCGCTACGCGGTCGACCGCGGCTACATCGACCTCTTCGGGGAGGTCGGCGTCGAAGTGCTGCCGCCTTCCTGCGGCGCCTGCATCAACGCCGGGCCGGGCGTCTCGGAGAGCCCGGACGAGGTCACGGTGAGCGCGCAGAACCGGAACTTCCCCGGCCGTTCGGGGCCCGGCCAGGTGTATCTGGCCTCCCCCTACGTCGTGGCCGCCACCGCCATCGCGGGCCGCCTCAGCTCTGTTGAAGACATGTTCCACACGTTCGACACACCCAAGGCACGGACGCAGTCATGAAGATCGCAGTGGTTCCCGGTGACGGAATCGGCAAGGAAGTGGTTCCGGCGGTCCTGCCGGCCCTGGAGTACCTGAACGAGGCGTACCAACTCGGCCTGGAATACGAGGTCTTCCCCTGGGGAGCCGACGAGTGGCTCGCCACCGGCATCGGTCTGCCCGCCGGGGCGATCGACCTGCTGAGGAGCGAGTACGCGTCCGTCTTCCTGGGCGCGCTCGGCGACCCGCGAATCCCGGACATGGCGCACGGCCGGGACATCCTGCTGGGGATGCGCACGGGTCTCGACCTGTACGTCAACTACCGCCCCCTCACCCTGCCGAGCGGGGTCATCGACCTCTACCGCGAGAACACCCAGGGCCTCTACGTCGGCATCGGCGGCACGGTCGCCCCCGCGGGCCGCGTCACCGTGGCGATCGACGAGTGCGTCTACACCCGGGACACGGTCGAGAAGTTCGTCCGCTTCTGCCTCGGCCAACTCCGGGACAAGGGACGGCGGAAGGTGACCCTGGTCCACAAGTCCAACGCCGTACCGAACACCGGCCGCCTCTGGCAGGACGTGTTCCGCCGCGAGCTGCTGGACTTCCCTGAGCTGACGGGTTCCGAGGAGTACGTCGACTCGTTCTGCTACAACCTGGTGCGCGACGCGACGCCGTACGAAGGCATCCTGGCCTCGAATCTCTTCGGAGACATCGTCAGCGACATCGGTGCGGCCCTGATGGGCGGCCTCGGCCTCGCGTCGAGTGCGAGCATCTGCCCCGAGACGGGACTCGCGCTGTTCGAGCCGGTGCACGGCAGCGCCCCCGACATCGCGGGCAAGGGCATCGCGAACCCCCACGCCGCGGCGATGTCGCTGGCGATGATGCTCGACCACCTGGGGCACGGCCGGGCCGCCGGACTGCTCCGCGGCTGTGTGATCGAGGTGTCGCGGAGCGATGCTGCCACCCCCGACCTCGGTGGGCGGGGAACCACCGAGCGGTTCATGGAGCAGGTGGTGGCGCTGCTCAAGCGCGGGACGGACGACCGGACGTCATGAACACCCGCACCGCTCCCCCGCCCTTCGCCGCCCGGACCTCCGCGGCCGGAGGCTCTGTCATCCGCGAGGCCCTCGCCCTGACGGCCCGGCCCGAGGTGATCTCCTTCGCCGGCGGCCTGCCCGCCTCGGAACTGCTCGACGCCGAGGGCATCCGCGCGGCATACGACCACGTGCTGAGCGAAGCCCCGTACCGCGTCCTGCAGTACTCGACCACCGAAGGCGACCCCCGGCTGCGCGAGGCCGTCGCGGCCCGGCTGTCCGCCCGGCAACTGCCCTCCCGCGCGGACGACCTGCTGGTGACGACCGGGTCGCAGCAGGCGCTGGCGCTCCTTGCGACCGTGCTCCTCGAACCCGGTGACACGGTGCTGGTCGAGGACCCGACGTATCTGGCGGCGCTCCAGTGCTTCGCCTACGCGGGCGCACGCGTCGTTCCGGTGCCGACCGACGACCAGGGGATCGACGTCGGGGCACTCGCGCGGATCGTCGCCGAGGAACGTCCCAGACTGCTGTACCTGGTCCCCACCTTCCAGAACCCCACCGGCCACACGCTTCCCCTGGAGCGCCGCCGCGCGGTGGCGCGCATCGCGGCCGAACAGGGGCTGTGGATCGCCGAGGACGACCCGTACGGCGAACTGCGGTTCCGCGGCGAGCAGGTGCCGTGGATCGCCTCGCTGGACGACGCCGCGGACCGCACCGTGCTCCTGGGCAGCCTGTCCAAGATCCTCTCGCCTGGCATGCGCCTTGGCTGGCTGCGCGCCCCGGCGGCGCTGCGCGGCGCGTGCACGCTGGCCAAGCAGGCCCTCGATCTGCACACGTCCACGGTCGACCAGGCGGCCGCCGCGCACTACCTGCGGGAGCACGACCTCGACGCGCGACTGGCGCTGACCTCGTCCGCGTACCGGGAACGCTGCGACGTGATGCTCGGCGCGCTCGCGCACGCGCTGCCGCCCGGCAGCACGTGGAGCAGGCCCGACGGCGGGATGTTCATCTGGGTCCGGCTGCCCGCGAGGTATGACGCGATTGCCCTGCTGCCGACGGCCGTTGCCCATGACGTCGCCTATGTGCCGGGCGCTCCGTTCTTCGCGGGCCGGGGCGACCCGGCCACGCTGCGGATGTCCTTCGCCGGGCACGGTCCGGAACAGATCGAGCAGGGCGTGCGGAGGCTCGCCCGGATCTTCCGGTAACGCGCCGCTACGGAACCGCCAGCAGCCGGGCGGGACGCACGCGATGCAGGTGGATGAGGATGTCGTGCGACCGCGCCGGCGCCATGCGGAGCACCGGTTCCGGATAGGAGGTGCCGATGCTCCGCGTGGGGCGGGCGGTGTCCAGCCATGCGCGGGCCGGCTTCGCAAGCGTCCGCATGTCCATGACGTAGTCGCGGGGGCTCACCTGGTCGAGGAGGCGCTCGGTGCCCCCGGGAGCGGCGGGCCCGAGCGCGTGGACACCCGTTTTCCCGTCGGGGCCGGTCGCGTTGAAGGCGCCCCGGCCGAAGGTCGTGCCGACACTCACGTAGTCCTTGCCGAACTTCTCGCGCAGAAAGGCGCCCTGCACCTTGGGATAGCTCGGATCTGACGACTCGTAGGAGACGTGGGTGTTGTGGGCCGACACCAGGATCTTCTGCCCGGTGTGCGCGTGCCACCAGACGATGTTCTCCGCCATGAGCCGGTCGCGGTAACGCATGGCCGCCCTGGCCTGCCGCTGGTCCCGGAAGTCGAAGGCGTAGCCCCGGGCGGTCTGGGCGATGGCGGTCGCGTGCTGCACGGCCCAGGCGTAACTTCCGCTCTGCGCCTGCGAGTTGACCGGTTGGCGTTTGAGCAGGGCCAGCGCGCTCTCGGCCCTGCTCGCCATGGACCGGCGTTCGGCCGGCGGGCGGGTGAGGTACTGCTTCATGTACGCGCCGGATGTGGTGCTCGGCCGCAGCCCCCGGTACAGCTCGGTGAAGCGGGGCAGCAGCGCCGGGTGGGTCCGGGCCACGTAGGAGAGCACCTTGTCGTAGAGGTCCGGCCCGGCATAGGCGAAGTCGTCGCCCATGAAGTGCACCTGGTCATGGGGGTGGCGGATGTTGTACGCGCGCATCCACTCGATCAGCGCCAGATACTCCCCGGTGTTCCACCACGCGTAGGTGTCCTGGAACTCCTCCCGCATGATCTGCCTCGGATCGCCCTCGCCGGTGCGCAGATACGCGTCGATGCGCAGACCGCTGCTCCAGCTCGTCTCCAGCGCGAAGGCCCGGAATCCCTTGTTCTCCACCAGATAGCGCAGGACTCGGTGCTTCATCGCGAAGAACTCGTGCGAGCTGTGTGTCGCCTCCCCCAGGCCCACCACCTGTGCGCCGCCCACCATGCGGCCGAAGGGCCGCAGGTCGTCCAGGCCGCCGGTCGGCTCGGTCGTGCGCAGCGGGCGGGCGGCGCCCTCCATCGCCGCGAGCGCGCGCTGCCCGGGCGGTGGGAACGCGGCGGCGACCAGGGCTGTCGCGCAGAGCAGAGTTGCGAGGGTGAGTGACGTCCGACGTGTCATGCAGCAAGGCTCCGCCAAGTGCGGCGCCCTGCCCATCCGACGCACCCCCCACCGCACGGCGGGAGGACCCCACCACCGCCCTTCCACCAAACCGGAAGGGCGCACTGCCCGGAGGGTGTCCGGCGGGGTCATGGCCGGGCACTGCTCAGGCGCAGGACGGGCAGAGCCCCCGGTAGGTGATCTCGACGCCGGACAGCGTGAAGCCGAACCGCTCCCCGGCCGGGAGGGCGGCCAGCGGATCGCCGGCCGGGTGGACGTCGCGGATGGTGCCGCAGCGGGAGCACACCAGGTGCTGGTGCGGGTGGTGTGCGTTGGGGTCGTAGCGCTTGGCGCGGCCTTCGGTGGAGACCTCGATGACCTCGCCGAGGGAGACCAGCTCACCCAGGGTGTTGTAGACGGTCGCCCGGGAGATCTCGGGCAGCCGCCGCGCCGCGCGGACGTGCACCTCGTCGGCCGTGAGATGCACGTGGTCGCCGTCCAGGACCTCCGCGACCACCCGCCGCTGGGAGGTCATCCGCCAGCCACGCCCGCGCAGCCGCTCCAGCAGGTCACTCATATCGGTTCACCTGTTCAGGTCCGGTGGGATACGCGAAGTGGTCCGGCGCGCCCTCGCTCCGATGAGATATGGGTTTGGCGTACTTCTTGACTTGGACTGCGTCCATCATAGGATCGATGCCGCCGAGAGCCCAGGGCGTGTCCGCCCCTGACCCACCGGACACCCCCTGGGAACGAGAAGACTCCAACACACCAGGGGACAGAGAGGTGATGGCGGATCGCCGTCGCGAAGGTGCGCGGTGTCGGGCCGCAGCTGGGCGCCGCCCGCGCCGGGCTGCGGCAGCTGGGCGCCGCCCGCGCACACTGCTGGAGACCGCCCGGGGCGGCGACCGCCCCGGTATCGCCGCGATCGCTTCCCGGGTGCGTGATCGCGTGAGCCGTAAGCTCGTTTTAGGTGGTGCGCGCGGCCCTCTGCTTCCCCGCCCCCGTCCCCGTTCCCCGGCCACGACCTCGCGATCGACGAGGCCGAGTCCCTCCATCGGGGCCCGTGCCCCGGCTGTTCCACCGCCCGCAGTTCCTGAGCACTGTGATCCACCGAGTCAAGAAGGATTGCCATGTCCGAGAACCCCGATGCAATCGTCACAGATCCCAAGACGGAGGGCGCGGGTGGCTGCCCGGTCGCGCACGAGCGCGCCCCGCACCCGACGCAGGGCGGCGGAAACCGCCAGTGGTGGCCGGATCGGCTCAATCTGAAGATCCTCGCCAAGAACCCCGCCGTGGCCAACCCGCTCGGCGAGGAGTTCGACTACGCCGCGGCGTTCGAGACCCTCGACCTCCCGACCGTGAAGCGGGACATCGCGGAGCTCCTCACGACCTCGCAGGACTGGTGGCCCGCCGACTTCGGCACCTACGGCCCGTTGATGATCCGGATGGCGTGGCACAGCGCGGGCACCTATCGGATCAGCGACGGCCGCGGCGGCGCCGGGGCCGGCCAGCAGCGCTTCGCTCCCCTCAACAGCTGGCCGGACAACGCGAGCCTCGACAAGGCCCGCCGACTGCTGTGGCCGGTCAAGAAGAAGTACGGCAAGAGCCTTTCGTGGGCCGACCTCATGATCCTCACCGGCAACGTGGCGCTGGAGTCGATGGGCTTCGAGACCTTCGGCTTCGGCGGTGGACGTCCGGACGTCTGGGAGCCCGACGAGGACGTCTACTGGGGTCCCGAGACCACCTGGCTGGACGACGAGCGCTACACCGGCGACCGCGAGCTGGAGAACCCCCTCGGCGCGGTCCAGATGGGCCTCATCTACGTCAACCCGGAGGGCCCGAACGGCACCCCGGACCCCGTCGCCGCGGCCCGCGACATCCGCGAGACGTTCCACCGGATGGCGATGAACGACGAGGAGACCGTCGCCCTGATCGCGGGCGGCCACACCTTCGGCAAGACGCACGGCGCGGGCCCCGCCGACGCCGTGGGCCCCGACCCCGAGGCCGCCCCGCTCGAACAGCAGGGCCTGGGCTGGAAGAGCACCCACGGCACCGGCAAGGGCGGCGACGCGATCACCAGCGGCCTGGAGGGCATCTGGACGAACACCCCGACCACCTGGGACAACAGCTTCTTCGAGATCCTGTTCGGCTACGAGTGGGAACTGTTCAAGAGCCCCGCGGGCGCGCACCAGTGGCGGCCGAAGAACAACGCGGGGGCGGGCACCGTGCCGGACGCCCACGACGCGTCGAAGAGCCACGCTCCGACCATGCTGACGACCGACCTCTCGCTCCGGCTCGACCCGGCCTACGAGCGGATCTCGCGGCGGTTCAAGGACAACCCCGCAGAGTTCGCGGACGCCTTCGCCCGCGCGTGGTTCAAGCTGACCCACCGCGACATGGGCCCGGTCGCGCGCTACCTCGGCCCGGAGGTCCCGGCCGAGGAACTGCTCTGGCAGGACCCGCTGCCGAAGCGGACGTACGAGCTCATCGACGCCGGGGACATCGCCTCCCTCAAGGAGCGGATCCTGGCCTCGGGCCTGTCGGTGTCCCAGCTCGTATCCACCGCGTGGGCGTCCGCCTCGTCCTTCCGCGGCAGCGACAAGCGCGGCGGCGCCAACGGCGCGCGCATCCGCCTCCAGCCGCAGAGCGCCTGGGAGGTCAACGAGCCCGACGAGCTGGCGACGGTGCTGCGCACCCTGGAGGGCGTCCGGACGGCGTTCAACTCCGCCGGGACCGGCGGCAAGCAGGTCTCGCTCGCCGATCTGATCGTGCTGGCCGGTGCGGCGGGTGTCGAGAAGGCCGCCAAGGACGCCGGCATCAGCGTCGAGGTCCCCTTCGCGCCGGGCCGCGTGGACGCCTCGCAGGAGCAGACGGACGTGGAGTCGTTCTCGGCGCTCGAACCGACGGCCGACGGGTTCCGCAACTACCTCGGCAAGGGCAACCGGCTCCCGGCGGAGTACCTGCTGCTCGACAGGGCGAACCTGCTGACCCTGAGCGCCCCCGAGCTGACGGTCCTCGTCGGTGGCCTGCGCGTCCTGGGCGCGAACCACCAGCAGTCGCCGCACGGCGTCCTCACCACGAACCCGGGCACGTTGACCAACGACTTCTTCGTCAACCTGCTCGACCTGGGTACGACGTGGAAGGCGACGTCCGCGGACGAGACCACGTTCGAGGGCCGCGACGCGGCGAGCGGCGAACTCAAATGGACCGGCACCCGCGCCGACCTGGTCTTCGGCTCCAACTCCGAACTGCGCGCCCTCGCGGAGGTCTACGCGAGCGACGACGCGAAGGAGAAGTTCGTGACGGACTTCGTCGCGGCCTGGACCAAGGTAATGAACCTGGACCGCTTCGACCTGGCCTGACCGGAAACCCCGGGCCGGCCCTCGGGGGTCGGCCCGGGGGGGCCGCCCCAGCTCCGGGTGCCTGGTCCGTGTCCTGTTCTAGGATGCCTATGACCATCTCAGCGGCCCGACGGGCTTCCGCTCCACGTCTGTGGAAGTGAAGGACATGCCCCCACCCGCACGAGCTACTTCGTGCTGCCTGGGGGCACTTCCTTGCTGTTCCGTGAGTCCGCGGCGTCGTTGGCCACCCGCACACACGTCGAAGGGCGGCTGGCGCAGCTCCTCACCGAGAACTTCCTGCACAAACACCGTCACCAGCCCCAGCCGGCAGAGGTGCGCGCTTGGGAGCGCAGTATCCCCGCCCTGACCAACGCTCTGATCGAAGCCGGGCTCGGTGAAGTCGAGATGCTGCTGGAGTACGGGCTGCCCCTGACCAGCAAGCGCGCGGACGTCATATTGGCCGGCGTTCATCCGAGCACCGGCGAGCCCTCGTACGTGGTGGTCGAGCTGAAGCAGTGGAGCGAGGCCTACCCGGAGGAGGACGATCCGCTGCGGTGCCGCATCGCCGCCTACCCGGATCCGGTCCTCAACCCGATCGAGCAGGTACGCGGCTACTGCGACTACCTGCTCTCGTTCAACGGGGCGCTGGAGCGGATCCCGGATTCGGTCGCGGGGGTCGCCTACTTGCACAACGCGACCGAGTTCGGGGTGGCGGGTCTCCGCGCCGTCACGGAGGACGATCGGGGCCGGATGTTCACCGGCGAGCAGCGCGGCGCCTTCCTCGGCTACCTGCGTTCGAGGCTGGCGGCGAAGCCGGGTGCCGAGGCGGCCGATGCCCTGCTGCAGGGCAAGGTCCGGCCATCGAGGCAGCTGATGGCCGTCGCCGCCGAAGAGGTGCGCGACCGGGAACAGTTCGTGCTGCTGGACGAACAGCGGCTCGCCTATGAAACGGTGATGTCGGCGGTCCGACAGGCCCGGCGGTCACACCGCAAGCAGGTCGTCGTCGTGACCGGTGGCCCGGGCTCCGGCAAGAGCGTCATCGCCCTGTCCCTGCTGGGTGATCTCTACCGGCGCGGGGTGCCCACCGTGCACGCCACCGGTTCGCAGTCCTTCACCAAGACGATGCGCAAGGTCGCCGGCGCCCGCAAACCCGAGGTCCAGCGGCTCTTCCGCTATTTCAACAGCTTCATGGAGGCCGAGCCCAACGACCTCGACGTGCTGGTCTGCGACGAGGCGCACCGGCTCCGCAAGACCTCCGCCAACCGCTACACCAAGGCCGCCCTGCGTACCGGCCGTCCTCAGGTGGCAGAGCTGATGGACGCCGCTCGGGTTCCGGTGTTCCTGCTCGACCAGCACCAGGTGGTGCGTCCGGGCGAGATGGGAACCGTGGAACAGATCCGGGCAGCCGCGGCCGAACTGGACCTGGGCTGCACGGTGGTGGAGCTGGACAGCCAGTTCCGGTGCGGTGGCAGCGACGCCTACCTGCGATGGGTGGTCGACCTGTTGGGGCTCGAAGGGAACGCGCCCACCGCGTGGGAGCCGGACGACAAGGTACGGCTTCTGACTGCCGACAGCCCGCAGGAGCTGGAGAACCTCCTGGCCGCTCGACGGGCTCAGGGCTATGGCGCCCGCATGTCCGCGGGCTATTGCTGGAAGTGGACGACGAAGATCACTTCGAGTATGCACACCCTGCCCACCGACGTGGTCATCGGCGACTGGGCTAGGCCGTGGAACCTCTACGGCGACCGTGCCCTGCTCGGCGCGCCGCCGGCACCCCTCTGGGCAACCGACCCCGCCGGGTTCAGCCAGATCGGGTGCGTGTACACCGCACAGGGCTTCGAGTACGACTGGTCCGGCGTGATCATGGGACCGGACCTCGTCTGGCGGACAGACCGCTGGGTGGTGGACCGCACCGCGTCCAAGGACCCCTCATTCACCAGGGCGACTCCCGACGAGGACGTCGACCGCCTCGTCCGCAACACCTACAGGGTGCTGCTGACCCGGGGCATGATCGGCACGATCGTCTACTCGACGGACCCGGAAACCCGCGACAAGCTCCGCTCTCTGATCCCCGAAACGCTCTAGCCGCCACGGACGTTCGGACAACATCGGTGATCGCGCCACTTCGCGCATCACCATGAAAATCCACAACGCGCAGAGCAGACCCACGAGATAGCATGAGCGCGCTGCGCACCTTCCCGGAGGGTACGCGGCTGCGGTTCCTGAGTTCGCCCCAACGAGCTGCGGGGGACGAATGGTTGTGCCCGTCGTGTGGTGACATGCGACGCGAGCGTGGATGCCCGGTAGGGCGTCCCCCTGCCATTCCATCTCACAGCTTTTGGAGTGGCCATGACCTCGGTCGAGTACAACCCTGCGCGTCGTGAACGGATCCGCGAGATCCTGATCGAGATCGCTGTCACGGTCGTCTCCAACCTTTTGGTGACGACCCTCGTAGCGGTTGCAGGTCTGCTCTTCTAGCGCAGGCCGGTGGCGGGCCCGGCGAGCCCGCCACCTCACTCACTCAACAGCGCCTTTCAGAACAGCCGCAGATCAGGTGCCTGCGGCCCCGCACCCTTGCGACGCTTTCCCTTGCTTCGCCCTCTGCCCGGCCGGGGCAGATGCGGCTTACGCGCCTCCACCGGCAAGTTCTCCCAAGTGGGACGCAGTCCGTGGATCTCGACGTTGCCGACGAGCTTCTTGAGATAGTCCCGGGTCTCCTTGTCCGTGGAATAGAGCACCGTGGCACGGCTGGCCCGGGTCATCAGCACGTGGTAGGCATGGCGGACGAGACGGGCGAATTCCGGGCCGTCGACGCTCCCGGCCTTCACCTTCGGATCGAACGAACCGGGCTCGGCGACCCGCTTGATGCCCGGCTCCGACGTCTTGCGTTCCTTGCCCCGCCGGAACACCCACTGGTCACCGCGGCGCACCATGTCCTCACCCATGATCACCCCGCACCAGTCCCATTCCAGCCCCTGCGCCGTGTACACACAGCCGATCTGACCGAGGCCGTTCTCGTGCACGGACCAGATCCTCGACGGTGGCGCCTCGTGCTCGCAGAAGCTTTCGCTGTCCGCGTTCCACGGTCGATGCCAGTCGCCGATACGAACGTCGGCCTCCAGGCGCCTCTCCTTGCCGAGTGGCTTCGTCCATGGCCAGCAGTAGCCCGCGACCATGCGCGCCGAAGCACCGGCGAGTGCTTCCGTACGAATGATCTGTTCGAGTTCCTCCGGGGTGTCCGCCACTTCGATGTGCATCAGTCCGTCCGGTCGCCAACGGTCGGGCGCCCCGTCCGTCACCCCGAGCAACGCCCGTACCCAGCGGACGTACGCATCGCTGCCACCGCATCGGAACTGCTCCCGCAGCTTGTACCGAAGGAGTAGGGCGCCGTGCCGTTGGGCCACGTCCTTGATCAGATCGACGGTACCGACTTCGTTCGGTCGCACGGACTGGCCCTCGTCCAGGAAGAACACGGTCAGTCGGGACGCTGCCAGAAGCTCGTCCACCTGGGGGCCCGTGCCCCAGTCCTCGGGTTTCCAGAATCGGCTGGTCGACCGGTCCCGGAGACGATGCGCCTCGTCGCAGATCAGCACGTCCAGGAGTGGGTCGGGTGGGGTGACGAAGTTGCTGAAGTAGGTGAACGTCTCCCTGAACTGCCGGTCTCCGTAGCCGACGTGTTCTTGAAGGGCGCCGTTGAAGGCTCTGCTTCCACTGGCGTAGTTGACCGTACGGCCTTGGGCCTCCAGCTCCGCCTTGATCTGCAGGCCGATCGCGCTCTTCCCCGTTCCCGCGCCACCGGTCACGAGGAAGATCACCCGCCGCTCGTCCGGCACCAGAGCCGGACGTTCGGGGTCCGGCAAGACCTTGGAAGCCGTCTCCATCACGTGGTCGGCGACCTCCTTCTGCCGCCCTCGCAGGGTGAAGACGGTATCCGCTCCCCGGGACCAGATCATGGCGTCGAGCAGCGGGGTGTTGCGCAGACCCATGTTCTGCAGCATCCTCTCCGCCGCGGAGGCCGCGCCTTCATCGGCGAAGTTCTTCCTGAGGTCGGACAGCAACTGCTCGCGCCGATCGCTCGTGTATATGCGCGCGTACGAGCCTGTCGGTGCGTCCACGTCGATCAGAGTCCGTACGGAGTCGTCAGTGGCGTTGTGCAGGTAGGCGAAGCCGCCACATTCGAAGTCGGCACCCTGAAAAGGGCCCCGATCGCCCGTGAACGCTTCGTAATAGACGGCCAATTGCAGCGCCGGGTGCTTCTTCTCGTCTTTGATGCCCGGCACGTGCAACAGATCCGCGGTCGCCCGTTCCGCCCGGCTCACCGTCGACCAACGCTTCAATTCGACCAACTGCACGGAGGGAACGTGACGCTCTGGATGACGGCCCACCAGAACGACGTCGATGAGGCGGGGGTCACCGGGGCAGACCGCCTCATCGAGCGTGACCGCGCACTCGACGATCATCTCCACGTTCCCGCGTCCCGCCGCGACCAGGTCGTTCGCGAGGCTCACCAGACTTTCCGCCCATGCGGAACGCTCCGACTCCGAGGCATCCCCTCCCCGGAAGTACCGCCACCGGGCAGCAAGGTGCGGCACCATCCGATCACGCGAATCGAGAGTGAGCAGATCCCGCGCCGACAGTTTCAGCAGGAGCATGGACACGAGGTGGTTCCCCCAGGGCACGAGTGACTCGTGCGGGTGGGGGCATGTCCTGTTCAGGAAGCCCGTCGGGCCGCAATTCGGTTGTGGCGATCTTAGATAGGGCTCGGCTCGCCGAAAACGTCACCCCCGCTGTCGGTCAGAACCGCGTCGGTCGTGGCTGGATCACGCGGTACCGGTCACGGGGCACGACCTGTGACCGATATCGGTTGCTCTGTCGAGCGAGTCCCGGGAAGACCGAGAGGAACGCGGGCAAGCCCCTGTCGGTCGGCTCCCTCCATCTGGCCCGGCAGGGGACGAACTCCGCGCCGAACGAATACGTTCGACGAATGGCAGATATCCCGCGCCGGCGCCTCATCCTGCTCGACGTCCCGGCCGCGCTCGGGTTCGTACTGCTCTCGCAGCTCGCGCCGCTGCGGCCGGTATTGAGCGGTGGGGTGAGCGATGCCACGGTGTGGCTGCTGTCGCTGAGCACTGGGCTGCCCCTTGTCGTACGGCGGCTGTGGCCCGTGCCGGTGTTCGTGTTCGTACTGATCGGGGCCTGTGTGGCGGTGCCGTTCGGGTTCGGGCAGACCTCCCTCCTCGCCGCCGCTTACGCCCTGTACCTGGTGGCAGTGACGCGCAGGCAACGGCTGGGGCTGTCCGCGGTCTGCGTCGGCGGGGTCTGCGTGGCGGGCGCCGTCCTGCTGGCGATGACGGGAGGGCAGCACTACGCGGGCGGTACCCGGACCGTGCAGGCCGTGTTCGGTGCGCTGGTCCTCGGCGTCACCTGGGCGGCCGGGTCGGCCGTCAGGGAGCGGCGGGAGACCGTGCGGCAGGTCATCGAGCAGACGGCCGAGCGGGCGAAGGTCGAGGAGCGGCTGCGGATCGCCCGTGACATCCACGACGTCGTCACGCACAGCGTGGGCCTGATCGCCGTCAAGGCCGGTATCGCCAACCACGTGATCGCCAGCCACCCACAGGAGGCGCGGGAAGCACTGGCAGTGATCGAGGACATCAGCCGCACGGCGCTGCGCGACATGCGGGCCACGCTCAAGGTGCTGCGCCGCGAGGAGGACGGGGGGCAGGATCTGCACCCGGTTCCCGGGCTCTCGGACCTGCCCGGCCTGGTGCGCGGTGCCGAGGCCGCAGGCGTCTGCGTCGACCTGCGGACCAGCTGCGCGGACCAGCCTCCCGACGGTGTGGCCATGGCCGCGTTCCGGATCGTGCAGGAGGCTCTCACCAACGTCATCCGGCACGCCGCGCCGACCCGCTGCCGGGTTCAACTGACCTCGGAGGACGGCGTGTTGACGATCGACGTCGCCGATGACGGTCCCGGATCCGTACGCCGCCCCACGGCACCCGGTGGCGGCCTCGGCCTCGTTGGCATGCGGGAGCGGGCCGCGGCACACGGTGGCTCCGTCACCGCGGCGCCGGAGCCGGGCGGTGGCTTCCGGGTCACGGCGACGCTGCCGTACTGAGCCGGACTCATTCGCAGGTATGGGTTCTGCCTCTGGAGGGCGGCCCGAATTCCCGCCCCGGGACCGATGTGGCCGCAGCGTGCGCCCGGTGAGACTGACCCGGTGATTGACGTCCTGAACTTGACCAAGCGGTACGGGGAGAACACCGTCGTCGACGGTCTCACCTTCACGGTGCACCCGGGTGCCGTTACAGGGTTCCTGGGCCCCAACGGCGCCGGGAAGTCCACCACGCTGCGGATGATCCTCGGCCTGACCCGCCCGGACGCGGGCTCCGCCCGGATCAGCGGGCGCGCCTACACCGAACTCCGCTGCCCGGCCCGGCACGTCGGTGCCCTCCTTGAGACGTCGGCACCGCACCGCAGCCTCACCGCCGCCGACCACCTGCGGTGGCTCGCGCAGAGCAACCGGATCGGACACGGCCGGGTCGGCGAAGTCCTGGAGGCGGTCGGTCTGGCGGCCGTGGCACGGCGGCGGGTCGGCACGTTCTCCCTCGGCATGGGCCAGCGGCTCGGCCTGGCGGCGGCACTGCTCGGCGATCCGCCCGTCCTGATGCTCGACGAACCGGTCAACGGCCTTGACGCGGAAGGCATCCGGTGGTTACGCGAGCTGTTGCGTGCGAAGGCCGACGAAGGCCGCACCGTTCTCGTCTCCAGCCATCTGATGACCGAGATGTCCATGGTCGCCGACCATCTGGTCGTCATCGACCACGGGCAGCTCCTCGCGGACGCCGCCATGGCGGACTTCATCCAGCGCCACGGGCAGACGTACGTACGCGTGCGAACGCCGGAACCTGGGTGGCTCGGCCGGGAGTTGGAACGCACGGGAGCGACGGTGACCCTCGCGTCGGACGGCAGCCTGGAGGCCGTCGGCCTGCCGGCGGCCGAGATCGGCCGGCTGGCTGCGGTCCACGGCGTTGCGCTCGATGAGCTGAGTACGCACGCGGGATCCCTTGAGGACACGTTCCTCGGACTCGTCGGCAGGAATAGCGGGAACGCCCGTGTCTGAGACGCTCGCGGCCGTCCGCGCCGAGTTCACCAAAGTGCGGTGCGTGCGCGGCACGTTCCTCGCACTGCTGCTGTTCGTCCCTCTCAGCATCCTGATCGCCGCTCTGGACGGCTGGTCCGCGAAGTCGGCACTCGATTCCGACAGCCCGATGCTGCGGGACGGCTTCACCGCCCAGCAGGCGGGCCTCGACGGCATCCTCTACGGGCAGCTCGCGTTGATCGTGTTCGCTGTGCTCGTCGTCAGCAGCGAATACGGCTCGGGCATGATGCGGGTCTCTCTGCTCGTGGTGCCCCGGCGCGGTCGGCTCTACGCGGCGAAGATGGCCGTCACCGCTGTCACCGCCCTACTGGTCGCCGTCCCGGTCACCGTCGTCGGCTATCTGGTCACCCAGTCCGCCCTTGGCCCGCACGGCGTCTCGATCGGCACGGCCGGAGTGCCCAGAGCCCTGGGCGGCGCGGTGCTCTACCTGACACTGATGAGCCTGTTCGCGGCCGGCGTGGCCGCGGCGGCCCGCAGCTCCGTGCTCCCGCTGGCCGTGCTGCTCCCGATGGTGCTCGCCGGGTCCCAGATCCTGTCCGTCATCGGGGCGACCAAGGAGGTCGCGCGGTACTTCCCCGACCGGGCAGGCGCCAAGATGCTCACCGTCGGCTCGCACGACGCGTACACGGGATGTGCGATGCTGCTCGGGTGGACCGTGGCGGCACTCGTCCTCGGCTACGTACGGCATCGGCGCTGGGACGCGTGACGGGACGGCGTGGCGCAGCTGCCCCACGCCGGATGGAATACGTAGAGCTAATCCGGGCTGCCCCATCAACTGGCCCACGTTCACTGGGGCGTTGAGAGGGGCGTTGAAAGCAGCGCTGAAGCCTCGCCGAAACGGGGGCCCGACGAACAGCAGGCGAGGAACGTGGGATGGCCGAGGCGATCCAGGTGCTCGTCGCAGACGATCAGGCGCTGCTGCGCGGGAGCTTCCGTTTCCTCATCGATTCGACACCGGGAATGGAAGCGGTCGGCGAGGCCGGTGACGGAGCCGCTGCGGTCGAACTCGCCCGGGAACTCAAACCGGACGTCGTGCTGATGGATCTGCGCATGCCCGTCATGGACGGCATCGCGGCCACGCGGCAGATCTGCTCCGACGCGACCTTGTCCGGCGTGCGGGTGCTCGCCCTCACGATGTTCGACATGGACGAGTACGTGTACCCGGCCCTTCAGGCGGGTGCCAGCGGGTTCATGCTGAAGGACGCCTCACCGTCCGAGCTGATCGCCGGCATCCGCGTCATCGCCACGGGCGAGGGTGTCCTGGCACCCACGGTCACGCGCCGCCTCATCGCGAACTTCTCCAGCCGCGACGAAGCGCACCGCCCTGCGCCGAGGCTCGTCGGGCTCACCAAGCGGGAGCACGAGGTGCTCGTGCTGATCGCGAACGGACTGTCGAACGCCGAGATCTCCGAGCACCTGGTGATCAGCCTGCCGACGACGAAGACACACGTGGGCAGCCTCCTCGCCAAGCTGAACGCCCGCGACCGCGCACAACTCGTCATCATCGCCTACGAGAGCGGCCTCGCGGAGCGAGGAATGCCAACCTGACCTGCCCCAGACCGCACACTGCAGCGTGTGGGGTCCGGCTGGGCACGGCAGGGTGCGGAGCAGCCCCTCAAGGGTCCTGCCCCGGCGAGGTCGTCCGTGCCCTGTCCGCACACCTCACCGGGGGGCGACCGGGCGGGCAGCATGTCCAAGCGGCAGTCGGCCACCGGCTTGCACTTCTCCCGCCCGGGCAGCACCTGCCCGCTCTGGAACGTGTACGAGGCGTTCGCCGCACTCGGCCGCATTCACGTCCAGGTCGCCGCCATGCCGGACGGGCAGCGCTACCTGTGGACCGGCCGCGCCGTCACCCGCCAGCGGGGCGGCTGGGGCGGGCCCGGCAAGACCTTCGCGATCGGCCTCGGTTGCGAGCTCCGCCACGCCTCCCGGCTGGTCAACTCCGAGGGCCTCGACCTCGACAACACGGCCACGCCCATCGGGATGGGCTGCCGGATCTGCGAACGCCTGGACTGCCCACGGCCCGCGGTGCCGCCCCTCGGCAAGGAGCTGGCCGTCGGCGAGCGGAGCAGCACCTTCGTGCCGTACCCGGTCACGGACATCCCCCGGCCGCGCGCCGGGTCGGTCAGCCCGGCACGTGTGCCGCGGTGGGGCCGTGTGCGGCGAGCCGTCCGGCTTCCAGGACGTGCACGGTGTCGGTGTAGGCGGCGACCAGGTGCGTCTCGTGGCTGACGAGGGCGATGGCCATGTTGTGTGCTGCGCGCAGGCGTTGCAGGAGCTCCATGATGGAGATGGCCGTGTCGGGATCGAGCGCGGAGGTGATCTCGTCGCAGAGCAGGAAGTCGGGGCCGGCGGTGAGGGCGCGGGCGATGGAGACGCGCTGGCGTTGCCCGCCGGAGAGTTCCCGCGGGTAGCGGTGGCTGAAGTCGGCGGGCAGGCCGACCTGATCGAGCAGCTCGGTGATCCGGTCCGCGGCCTGGGCCCTGGTCAGCTCGGTGTGCCGGCGCAGGGGCCGGGCCAGGGCGGCGCCTATGGTGCGGGACGGATTGAGTGCGGCCAGCGGGTTCTGCGGGACGAGCTGGATGCGTTGGTGGTGTTCGCGCCGACGCTTGCGGGCCGCGTGGGCGAGCGGGTGCCCGTCGAGGGTGAGGGATCCGGTGTCGGGCCGTTGCAGGCCGGCGAGGACGCGGAGCAGGGTGGTCTTGCCGGAGCCGGAGGGCCCGACGATCGCGGTCGCCGAGCCGGAGCGTACGGTGAAGTCGACGTCTTCCAGGGCCAGTTGGGTCGCGCCTCGGCCGCGGAACATCACGCTGACGGACCGCGCCGTGATCCCGTCGGCGGGAGTGTCCGCGGATTCCCCCTTCTTCTGCTGCGGCAGCGGGATGCGTCGCTGGGGCCGACGCGCCGGGTGGGTGGTCAGTGGTACGACGTGGTCGGCGCAGGCGGCGACGAGCTGGGGGTCGTGGCAGGCCATGACGATGGCCAGACCGCGCGAGGTGGCCAGGTGGCGCAGCAGGGCGGCGATCTCGTCGCGCAGGGCTTCGTCGAGTCCCGCGGTCGGTTCGTCCAGGAGCAGCAGGTCGGGGGTGCGGGCGAGGGCGCGGGCGAGCGCGACGCGGCGCTGCTGGCCGCCGGAGATGGCGGTGGGCCTGCGGTCGGGGAACCCGCCGTCCGTGGGCAGCTTGCATTCGCGCAGCAGGTCGAGGACGGCCTGGTCGCTCGCAGTGGTGGCCGTCTCCGCGATCAGGTGGCGGATCTTCATCCGGGGGTTGAGTGCTGAGCCGGGGTCCTGGCCGACGTACGCGACCTGGGTGCGGCGCAGGGTCCGCAGAGCCGTCGCGTCCAGGCCGGGAACGCGGTGGCCCAGGACGTCGAACTCGGCGCAGTCCAGGGCGGCTTGAGCGGGCAGGTGGCCGATCAGGGCGCGCAGCAGGGTGGTCTTGCCGGAGCCGGAGGCCCCGGTGAGGGCGGTGATCTCGCCGGGCCGGACGGTCAGGCTGGTGGGCTGGAGCAGGACGGGTCCGTCGGCGATCCGGATGCCGAGATCGGTCACCGTCGCGACGGGCACGGCCGCGCGGCCGTCGTCGGCTGACACGGCGCCGGATGTCTCGTCGGCGGTGGACGACGGCAGGGGGTTGTTCACGGGGTGGTCACCGCCTTGCGTGCGGAGCGGGGTGCGAGGGAGGTGGCGGCGAGGTTGACGCTGATGGCGAGCGCGGCGATGGCCAGGCTGGGAGCCATGACCGCCCACGGGTTGAGGAGGATGCCCGAGGAGTTCTCGCGGATCATCAGCGCCCAGTCCGCGGCGGGCGGCTGGGGGCCGATCTGGAGGAATCCGGCCATGGAGATGACGTACACCGCCTCGACGAAGCGCAGGCCGAACAGCGCGAGGACGGTGGCGCGCAGGTTCGGCAGGAGTTCCCGGGTGGCGGTGTAGGCGAGGGATTCGCCGCCGGCCAGGGCGGCTTCGACGTATCCGGCGCCGGCGAGGGGAGCGGCCGCGCTCGCGACGACGCGCACCGCGTAGGGGGTGCCCAGGGCGATGGCGGCGCTGATGACGGCCCACCGTCCGCCGCCGGGCCAGGCGAGTGCGATGAGCATGATGCCGAGGACCGGCGGGAGCAGGATGAAGACGTCGGCGGTGCGTTCCACGGCCCGCCCCACGGCCGGGTGCAGGACGGCGAAGCAGCCCGCCAGCGCGGCGAGCGCGGTGACGACGACGGCGACCAGGAGGGCGCTGCCGATCAGGGCGGTGCCGCCGTGCAGGAGCCGGCTCAGGACGTCCCGGCCGAGCTGGTCGCCGCCCAGTGGTGCGCCGTCACCGGCGGCGGCGAAGGGCGCGGTGACCGGCTTGTCGAGCGGGTGCGCCGCGAGCAACGGGCCGGTGAGGGCGAGGAGAACAAGGAGGAGTCCGGGGACCAGACGGCGTACGAGCCGTCCGCGAGCGGCGGACCGCGGCCGGAGTCGGGTGGTGGCGAGGGTGCTCATGCGTGGTTCCCCAGTACTCGGGCCCGGACGAGGTCGGCGGCGAGCAGGACGAGGCTGATGGCGGCACCGGAACAGACCACGACGCCGGCGATGAGCGGGGTGTCCCGGGTGGCGACGGCGCTGGCCAGCACGCTGCCGATACCGGGGTAGTTGAAGAGGGTCTCCACGACGACGGTGCCGCCCAGGAGCATGCCGGTGGAGGTGGCGAGCCCGGTGGCGATGGCCGGTACGGCGCCGGGCAGGGCGTGGCGCCGGATGACGCGGTGCACCGGCAGACCGTCCAGGTGGGCGGCCTCGACGTGGGGGGTGGCGGCCTGGTCGGCGAGCGCGCCGCGCACGATGGTGGTGTTCCATCCGGTCTGCGGGATGACGAGGGCGAGGACCGGCATGATCAGCATGGTCCAGGTGGCGGGCCTGCCGTCGGCCCCGGCGACGGTGACGGCGGGCAGCCAGCCCGTCCACAGCGAGAGCAGCATCAACAGGCCGACGGATACGACGAATTCGGGGACGGCGAACGCCGAGGTGGCGGCGTGGCCGATGACCCGGTCGGTCAGCCGGCCGGGGCGGGCGGCGGCCCAGCAGCCCAGGGCCAGAGAGGCTGCCGCCGTCAGCACGAAGGCGACGGCCGCAAGCAGCAGCGTGTTGGGGAACGGGTCGGCCAGCAGGTGCGTGACCTTCTCGCCATGGGCGCTGACGCCGAGGTCCCCGGTGAACAGTCCCGTCATCCAGTCCCAGAAGCGTTCCCACACGGGCCGGTCCAGGCCCAGCAGGTGACGGCGGGCCGCGAGGTCGGCGGCGCTCTCCCCCCGTTCGGAGGTCGCGGTGGCCGCGTCGCCCGGCAGCAGTTCGACGGCGGCGAACACCAGGGCGAGCAGGACGGCCAGCATGAGGACCCGGCGCCCCACGACCGCGGCGATGCGGCCGAGCAGCGGGAGCGGGCGGCGGCGCGCGGTGGCCGCCCCTGTGCCGGCAGGGGCGGCCACCGCGCTGTCCTGGGGTGTGCTCAACTCAGCCACACGCTTTCGAGCTGGACGCGCCCGTAGCCGGGCAGCTTCGGCAGGCCCTGGACCTTCGCGGCGGCGAGGTCGACGCCGTCGGCCATGCCCCACAGCAGGTAGCCGGAGCGGTCGTACTCGATCTGCTGCAACTCGTGCAGGGCCTTGGCACGGGCCTGCTTGTCCGTGGTGCCGATGACCTTGCGGTACGTGTCGTTGAACTCCTTGTCGTCGAAGCCCGACTCGTTCTGGCCGGCGCCGCCGAGCAGGGTCTTGGACGCGAAGAAGACCACCGAGTCGTTGGTGCCCCAGTAGTTGGTGTAGAGGTCGCCCTTGAGCCAGGTCTTCTCGTAGAACGCTCCGGACTCCTGCTTGACCACCTTGATCTTGATCCCGGCCTCACGCGCCTGCGAGGCGAACAGGGTCGCGGAGTCGGCGATGCCGGAGACGTCCTCGGTGGTGTACAGCTCGTAGGTCTTGGACAGGTCGAACTTGGCGTCCGCCAGGAGCTGCTTGGCCTTGGCCAGGTCGCGCCCCCGCTGCGGGATGTCCTTGGCGTAGTCGGGGTCGCCGGTGCCCATGATGTCGTTGGCGACGTTCCCGTATCCGGACAGGGCCTGCTTGACCATCGCTTCGCGGTCCACCACCAGGCGCATCGCCTCCCGCACCCGGGGGTCGGCGAAGGGGCCGTCGGCGGTGCGCATGACGATGGGCATCGACATGTCGTCGGGGCGCCGGACGACCTGGATCTCCTTGCGGGACTCCGCGGTGCGCGCGGCGACCGGGCCGGCGTTGGAGGCGACGTCGATCTGACCGGCGAACAGGGCGTTGGCCATGGCCTGCGGCGTCTCGAACATGGTCACCTCGATCGCGTCGAGGTGGACGGTGCCGCCGTACCACGTGTCGTTGCGCACCAGACGGGCGTTGCCGCCCCGGTACCAGTCCAGTTTGAACGGGCCGGTTCCGGGCGCCTTGGCCACGTCCTTGTCCGGGGTGTCCTTCTTCATGACGAACGTAGCGAACCGGGTCATGAGCGGCAGTTCGGCGTTGGCGTATTCGGAGGCCACGACCACGGTGTCGGTGCCTTCCGCCGTGATGCTGGCGGCGTCCTTGACCCCGGGCAGCCGGGCCGCGCCGGCCGGGGTGTTGCGCAGTCGGCGCAGCGACCAGACCACGTCGGCGGCGGTGACTGGGGTGCCGTCATGGAAGGCGGCTCCCTTGGCCACCTTGAAGCGCCACGTCTTCAGGTCCGCCGAGGGTTCCCACGAGGCCAGCCGGGGCACGGTGTTGGACGTGGCGCCCGGCACGGCAAGCGTGTCGAAGGTGAGCGCGAGGATGAGGTAGTCGCTCTCATTGGCCTGGGTGCCGTGCGGGTCGCGGGTGATGGCGCCGGCCCGGCCGAGCGCGCCGATGCGCAGGGTGCCGCCCTTCTTGGGCTTGCCGCCCTTGCCGGCAGAACCGGCCGCGGTGCTTGCGCCGCCCGAGGAACACGCCGCAAGGAGTGCGGCCGTCCCCATCGCCCCGCCGGCCAACAGCACCTGACGCCTGTTGATGTTCACGTACGTCCTCGCTCCATGTTCTGGACAACCCAAGCCGTATTAGGTTTGCCTACCCTAATGACAACCATCCCCGCAAGAGGTTGCGGGGTGGCCCGCACTCGCAAGCGGGGCGCGTTCGCCGATTACCGCCCCCTTGGCAGGTTCCGTTCATCATAGGTCATGAGTAAGGTTTGCCTTACCTAAGTTTGATGCTAGCGTTCGAGCGCCGCCGGACGTTGATCCACCCGCAGCGAATGGGTCAACTCCCCCTGCATTGCGACCAGTTGGCGCATCGCCGCCTGCTGCGCACCGGTGGCGCCACCTGCCATCCCCACACGGAACGGACTCCTTCGCCATGAGCACGGCAGCCGCACCCGTCCGCCAGCTCGCCCCCGACACCGTGGGTGAACTCCGCACGGCAGCGGAACGGATACTCGAAGAATTCGGCACCTCGGCGACATCCCCCGCGCTCCTGGAGCGCGTCGCCAAGACCGCGAACGGTTTCAGCGACGCCCTGCGGCACGGCTGCAGGCCCGTCGACACCGCGGACGGTCTGTTCGTGCTGCGGGGCCTGGACGTCGACGACGCCTCCATCGGCGCCACACCGGACAGTTGGGCCACCGCGGGCGACAGCGGCGCCCTCTACGACATCGCGCTCCTGCTGCTGGCCAGCGTGATGGGCAATCCGATCGCCTGGGAAGGCCAGCAGGACGGCCGGTTCGTCCACAACATCGTCCCCTCGCCCGGCCACGAGAGCGAGCAGACCGGCGCCAGCAGCAGCGTGCTGCTCAGCCCGCACACCGAGGACGCCTTCCACCCCGGCCGCGCCCACCTGCTGATGCTCGGCTGCATGCGCAACCACGACAACATCGCCACCACCGCGGCCAGCATCCGCAGGACGGCTCTGTCGGACGCCGATGTGGAAGCCCTGTCGCGGCCGGTGGTGCCGATCCTGCCGGACGACGCCTATGCCGAGGCCCAGGGCTACACGGACGCGGAACCCCCCGCGGTGCCCGCCCTGTTCGCGGGCGAGGGCGGCACGACGCTGCGCTTCGACCCCGCCTACACACCCCTCGACCGGGCCGATGCCCCCTACCGCGAAGCCTACGGACGGCTGGGGGACGAACTGGCCCGGGTCTCCGTCGCGGTCAGCCTCACCCCCGGTGAGGTCCTCGTCGTCGACAACGACATCGTCGTCCACGGCCGCGTCCCCTTCCAGGCCCGCTACGACGGCACCGACCGCTGGCTCAAGCGCGCCTCGGTCCGCGTCCCCGGGCGCCGCACCCGCCCGTCGGCCGAGGCCGCGGAACACGGCTACGGCCAGGCCGCGATCGAAGCCCACGCAGGCTGAACCAGCCACGTCACTGGAGGATTTGACCCATGACCGACACCCAGACCGGCGCGGCCGGTGACGCGATGTCCGGCGACGACAAGCGCCTGCGGATCCTGTCCAAGAGCGATCTGGCCGGCATCGACATCACCCTGGCCGACGTGGTCGCCACCGTGGAAGGCGCCTACCGCACCTTGCACGCCGGGCGGTCCGACAACCCCCGCAAGCTCACCGTCAAGCCGCGGGACGAGCACTCGGTCGCGTACGCGATGCTCGGCCGCGACGGCTCCCGCGATGTCGTCGCCATCAAGACCTCGTACAAGCACGGTCTCGACGTCGGGCGCGCGGAGCAGCACTACTACACCACCCTCACCCTCTACGACGACGCCACCGGACTGCCGGTGGCGATGATGGACTGCTCCCGCATCGGGTCCCTGCGCACCCCGGCCGTCTCCGCCCTGCTGGCCCGCGAGTGCGCCGCACCGGGTGCGCGCAGCGCCCTGGTCATCGGCACCGGTACCCAGGGGCGACTGGCACTGCCGTTCCTGCTGACGACGCTGCCCGGCCTGGACCGGCTGATGGTCTTCGGCACGCACGCCGACGGCATCGCCGCCGTGCGCGAAGAGCTGCGGGCGCACTTCCCCGACCGGGACGTGGAGATCGTCACGGATGTACGTTCCGCCGCCGCCGACGCCGATGTCATCGTGGCCACCGCCGGCGGCCACACCCCGGCCGCCGTCGAATCGGGCTGGCTCAAGCCGGGCGCCCTGTCGATCCTGGTCGGCCACGGGCTGGCCCCCTCGACCCTGCACCAGGCGGACCGGGTGATCGCGACCAGCGAGGCCCAGATGAACGTCACGGGCACCGACCTGGCCGACGCCGACGGCAAACTCCCCGCGGTGGACGCCGAGTTGCCGACCGTCATCGCCGGGATCACCGCGGGCCGCTGCTCCGCCGAGGAGCGGGTCTTCGCGTACAACAGCGGTCTCGTCGTCACCGACATCGCGCTCGGCCACCGCTTCGCGCAGCTCGCCCTCGCGCAGGGCCTGGGCACCGAGGTGCCGCTGTGGCAGTGAGCGCCGTACGGACGACGAACGTGCCGACCCTGCCCGCCCACCCGGATCCGGACACCGACCGGGTACTGGACAGCGGACTGCTCCACGAGCTGTCGTACGCCTTCGGCGGCCCCTTCCACTTCCTGCTGCCGCACCGCTTCGACGCCAACCTCGCCGCCTTCCGCACCGCGCTCGGCGACGCCGGGGTGGAGGGGCGGGTGTACTACGCGAAGAAGGCGAACAAGGCGGCCGTATGGATGGAGCGTTGCGCCGCGCACCAGGCCGGCGTCGACGTGGCCAGCACGGGTGAACTGCGGGAAGCTCTCGGCCACGGGGTACGCGGCGAGAACATCGTGGTCACCGGGCCCGCCAAGAGCGCCGAACTGCTGCGGCTGGCCCTGCTGCAGGGCTGTCTGGTCGCCGTCGACGCGCTGGACGAGCTGGACATGCTCATCACGCTGGCGCTGACCGGCACCGTACGACCGGCCCGACTGCTGCTGCGCCGGCTGCCTCCCACCCAGCCCCACAGCCGCTTCGGCCTGAACAACGGCGAGTTGGAGACGGCCCTGGACCGGTGCGTGCGAGCGGGCGACGCCGTACGGATGGAGGGCTTCAGCTTCCACCTGTCCGGCTACGCCACGCAGCCGCGTGCCGACCTCGCGGCGGAACTGGTCGAGTGGTGCCTCAAGGCCCGGGTCCTGGGGCTGCAGGCCGACCGGATCAGCATCGGCGGAGGCTTCGCCGTCGACTACAGCCCGGCCGAGCGGTGGCACAGCTTCCTCGCCGAGCAGCGTCCCGAGCACTACCACGCGCGCAAGTCGTTCCAGAGCGGCGACTTCTACCCGTACCACTCCCCCGTCGCGGGCGCGGACGCCCTGCGCGCCATCCTGGCGTCCGTCCCCGAGGGCGGGCGGACCAGCCTGGCCGAGCGGTTGAAGGAGACGGGGACGCTGCTGCTGATGGAGCCCGGCCGGGCCTTGCTGGCGGGCGCGGGTTCGACGGTCTTCTGCGTCCAGGGTCTCAAGGAGCGCGACGGTTACCGGATCGCCACCGTCGACGGCACCAGTCTGAGCCTGTCCGAGCAGTGGTTCAGCAGCGAATACCTGCCCGACCCGGAGCTGGTGACCCCCACGGGCCGCTCCCGCGCCACCGGCATCCGTCCCACGTGCGTCGGTGGAGCCTCATGTCTGGAGTCGGACATGGTCACGTGGCGCAAGGTTCCGCTGCCCGCCGCTGCCCGGGTGGGCGACCTCCTCGTGTACCCGAACACGGCCGGCTACCAGATGGACTCCAACGAGTCGCCCTTCCACGACCTGCCGCTGCCCCCGAAGGTCGTCCTCGACCGGCTGGGCGACCGCCCGCGCTGGCGCCTGGACCGCCGCACCGCCAGCTGACGTCCCCCCACTCACCCAGGAGCTCTTCCATGAACGCGGCCCTCGCCCGCCCAGCCGTGGTCTCCCAGATGTCCGAACTCATCGGCTGCACCCCGCTGCTGGAGCTCGCCACCACGGAGACCGGCAGCCGCCTGCTGCTGAAGCTGGAGATGTTCAACCCCACCGGCACCGCGAAGATACGCATGGCCCGCGCGATGATCGATGCCGCGGAGCAGTCCGGCGCGTTGCGGCCCGGCGGGCGGATCATCGAATCCACCTCCGGCAACACCGGACTCGGCCTCGCCGTGATCGCCGCCGAGCGCGGCTACACCTTCACCGCGGTGGTCGACCACCACGCCGCCGCCGACAAACTCCGCGCCATGAAGGCGCTGGGCACCGAGCTGGTCTATGTCGTGGACGACGGCACCGAGGAACTGGCCACCGCCGCCCGTGAGGAACTCGCCGAGGAGATGGCCCGCGGCCAGGACAACACCATCTTCACCGAGCAGCACAACAACCCCGCCAACGGTGTCGGCTACTTCCCCGTCGCCCACGAACTGAACGCGGCCCTCGACGGGAAGCTCGACATCCTCGTCGGCGCCGTCGGCACCGGCGGCGGACTGTGCGGCACCGCCCGCGAACTGCGCACCCTCATACCGCAGTTCTCCACCGTCGGGGTCGAGCCCAAGGGGTCGATCGCCTTCGGCGGTCCGGCCCACGACTACTACCAGTCCGGCACCGGCACCCCCGAGGGCGCCGAGCTCGGCGCCCTGGTGGACTTCGACCTGATAGACGAGGGTGTGAAGGTCGGCGACGTCGAGGCGTTCGCGACCTGCCGGGCCGTTGCCCGGACCGGACTGCTCATCGGAGGCTCCGCCGGTGGCGTGGTCCATGAGGCGCTGACCCGCCTGCCTTCGCTGCCGCCGGGGACGACTATGGTCGCCCTGATCAACGACGGCGGGGAGAAGTACATGGACACCGTGTTCAGCGACGACTGGATGCGGGCCCGCGGTCTCCTCGACCCCGACGCGGAACGGGAAGTCGACGAACTCCTCACCAAGCTCCGCAGGAACCGATAACCGATGCTCACCACCCTCCTCCGCGACAGCCGGGCCCTCGCCACCCTCGCGGTCCCGCTGATCCTCACCCAGCTCGCCCAGGTCGCCCTGACCACCACCGACACCGTCATGATGGGCTTCCTCGGCACGGCGGAACTGGCGGCCGGCGGCCTCGCCATCGTCATCTTCAACCAGCTGCGCACCATGGGTGTCGGCCTGGTCACTTCCGTCGGCAACCAGATAGCCGCCGCCGGAGCCCGCGCGGAGCAGGAGGCCGCCCAGGACGACGAGGGCACCGAGCAGGGCCGGGAGGAGGTGCGCGGCATCGTCCGCGCCAGCATGGCGCTCGCCACCCTCGCGGGCATCGCCGGCGCCGTCCTCATGATCCTCATCGGGCAGGCGCTGCCCTGGCTGGGCCAGGACACAGACGTAGCCGACCGGGCCCAGACCATGATCCTCGCGTTGGCGCCCGGCCTGCTGCCCTGTCTCTGGTTCCAGGTGATCCGCCAGTTCACCGTCGGCATGCGGCGCCCCCAGGCCCTGCTCCGGATCACCATCGCCTCCGTCGCGGTCAACGCCGGACTCAACTGGCTTCTCATCCACGGCACTTGGGGCCTGCCCCGCATGGGCCTGACCGGTATCGGCATCGCCACCTCCAGTGTGTACCTCCTGACCTTCATCGCCCTCCACCTGTCGGCGAAGAAGGACAAGACGCTGGCCCCGCTGCTGTCCCTGGGCCTTCTGAAGGCCGATCCGGCTGTACTCAAGCGGCTGCTGGGCCTGGGGATCCCGATCGCCGCCACGTACGGTTCCGAAGCGGGATTCTTCTCCATCACCGCTCTGATGGCAGGCTCCTTCGGGCCTGCCGCGCTGGCCGCGCACACAGCCGTCAACCAACTCGTCTACATCGTCTTCCAGGTCGCCGTCGGCCTCTCCCACGCCGCCTCGATCAACGTCAGCCGCGAACTGGCACTGGGCCGCTACGACGACGCCCGACGCATCAAGAACACCGCGCTCGCCTGCGCCGGTGCCGTCATGGCCGTCGTCGGCATCCTCTATCTCACCCTGCCCAAGCTCGTGTTGGCCCCCTTCCTGGAGTCCGGCTCCGGCAAGGCCCTCACGATCGCGAGCCATCTGCTGATCGTGACGGCGTTCCTGCAGTTCTTCGACTGCGCCCAGAACATCGGAGTCGGCCTGCTGCGCGGACTGGACGACACCAGGAGCGGCTTCCGCATCACCCTCATCGGATACTGGGCCGTCGGCCTCCCCGCGGCCTGGCTCCTCGCCTACGCCCTGCGTCTCGAAGCCGTGGGCATCTGGCTCGGCCTCCTCACCGGGCTCGCCACCACCGCCGTCCTGCTGCTGCGCCGCTACTCCGCATCCCTCTCCGCGCGAGCCGACGCCCGGACAGCCGTCGTGGCGGCCTGAGCCGTACACGTCGTGCGGCCCGAGCCGTACGAAGGGGCGGTCGCCGAAGCGGCCGCCCCTCGCCTCTGCTCCCCCTCCAGAGGCTTACCGCCCTACCGGTACAGGTGCTCCGGCGGCGCGATCGTGTCGCATGTCAGCTTCGCGTTCGTGGGTACGAGCCGCTCCACGGACCCGGGGTTGCCGTGCACGGCGGCCAGTTGGGCCGGGTCGAGGTAGCCGATGAACAGCTGGGTGTCCGGCGGCATGTTCTCCGGCTTGAAGACGAACGTGACCCGCCCGTCGTCTTCCCGTACGCCCTCCCGCACGCGGTCCACCCCGGCGCCCTCGCCCGACGGAGTCAGCTTCCCGTCGTCGTTCGGCCCCTTGCAGAAGACGCCGGTCTTGATGAGGACGGGGAACCCGGCCTTGCGCAGGGCGGCCTCCAGGCCCGCGTGGTCGGTGAAGTACCGCCGCTTGTCGAAGGTGGCGTGGATCGTGCCGTCCTGCTGGGTGTCCACGGTGTACGCGACCGTGTGGATGTGCACACCCACGCCGGACGTCGCCTCCGCCGGTGGCGCGGTCGACGGGTTGGCGAGGGTCGAGGCCCCGACCGCCAGGCCCGCGGAGAGGGCGACCGCGGCCACCCCCGCGGCCCTGCGCCGCCGCCTGCGCGCGCGCCCCGCGGCGACGATCTCCTCGACGGGGGTGGCGAGATGCACGTCGTCCAGCGAGTCCCTGAGGGTGTCGAGTAGCCGGGTGGTTTCCGTATCGCTCATGACCGGTCCTCCTGCTCTGGTACGGATACGAGTTCGCCGCGCAATGCCGCAACAGCCCGCGCCAGATGGGCGGTTACGGTCCCCGGTGCGATCCCGAGGCCCTTGGCGGTGGCCGCCGTGTCCAGGTCGAGGAAGACCCGGAAGGCGACCACCTCCCGCTGTCGCCGCGGCAGTCGGCGCAGCGCGTTCAGCAGCGCGGGGTCAAGGGCGGCATCGGTGGCCGCGGGCCCGCAGACCTCGTGGTCAGCGGCCAGCGCCACCTCCCGCCGCCGGCGCCGCCACCAGCTGACGCAGGTGTTGAGCGCGGTCCGTACGACCCACGCCCGCGGTGCCGGATGCCGGCTCACCTTCGCCCACCCCGTCCACGCGCGGGTGAAGGCTTCGGCCACCAGATCCTCGGCCAGCTGCCGGTCACCCACGCTCGCCAGGACGGCCCGCAGGCACACATCCCGGTCGGCTCGGTAGAACTCCTTGAAATCCAGCTGCTTCACACCCCTCATACGCTTCGGGGCCGCGATCCGCTTACCCGCCGACCGCCCCGCCGGTCACCGCACCCGGCAAGCTCCGCCGGATGCGTACCCCCAGCGAACTACCGACCCCCGTCCGGGCCCAGCCGTCCTGAGCTCCGGGGAGGCCGCTGCGGTGGGCGCGGATGACCATCTCCCGGCCGGCGGCGGCTCCTTCTTCGCGCTGCCGGGCATCAGGTACTCCTCCGACCGGCTGGGCCGAGGATGCTCGCCGCCTGACCGGCCCCGGCCAGTGCGGCGCGAGCCGTCGGACCGGACCGAGGGCCGGAGTCCGCCTTCCGGCCGGACCGGCTGCCCACCGCCCCGGCCATGGCCTTCTGCAGCAGGCTGTACGCCAGGATCGGCAGCAGCACTTCGGGGCGGTGCGAGAACCAGGCCGCGGCCAGCACGGCCGCCGCACTGCTGTTGTTCATCCCGGTGGCGAAGGTGAGCGAGATCCGGTCCGGAACGTCACACCGCGTCCAGCGCGACATCCACCGGCCGAGCAGGAAGGAGGCGCAGCACACCATGCCCGACACCCCGAGCACCAGGGCGAGGAGGTCCGGGTCCGGGTGGGCCAGCGCCTGGCCGAGCGCACCGGCCGCGTTGACGTAGCACAGCAGCAGGACGTTCGCCGCGTTGACCGCCTTGACCACCGGCAGGACGCGGCTGATCCGGCGGTCGCCGAGCAGGGCCCGCGCCGCGATCCCCACCAGGCACGGCAGCACCACCGAAGCCAGCGCGAACGGTCCCGCACCGGTTCCGGCCAGGCCGTCCAGCCGGGTCGTGTCGTCCAGCCCGCCGGTCCCGCCGGGGCCGACGAGATACCCCGCCAGCCGCAGTCCCAAGGGAACGGTGAGCGGGCTGAGCAGGGTTGAGCCGAGCACCATCGCGACCGCCAGCGGGACATTGCCGCCCGCGTTCTGCCCCCAGGACGCGGCGCCCCCCGCGATCGGCATCGCAAGGACCAGCACCAGCCCCACCAGCAGGCTCTCCACTTCGCCGGCATCGGGCCAGGACCCCAGACACAACCCGACCACGGGCAGCACGACGACCGGCAGCAGCGCGTTCACGGCGATGCCCAGCACCAGCCGCTGCGGCCGCCGCAGCACGCCGCTCAGCTCGGCGACCCGCACCCCGAGGCCGGCGTTGAAGAGCATCACGGCCAGCAGCACCATCGGCAGGCTCAGCACAACTCCCCCGACGGGGAGCCGCAGTGTCAGCCCGCGCAGAGCCTCCCCCGGCCCGGGGAACACCCCGGCCACCAGATAGCAGCCCAGCATCAGCCCCAGCAGCCACCGCTGCACAGCCGCCACCACACCAACCAGCACGGAGGCCACCCTAGACGGTCAAGTCCGAAGTGTCCGGTGTATCCGGTCGCATGTGGGCCGACGTATCCGGTCGTATGTGGGCCGGCTGAACGGTGGGCGTCCCGTCACCGGCGGGGCGGGCCCGCGGTCAGTTCAAGCGACTCCCGGTGTGGGGCGCGCCGGGGCTGTGGCGCCCTCGTGCGGGTCGGGGCGGCGGCCGGTCACGGTCACGGTCACGGTCAGCAGGATGTCCTTGACGGGGAGCTCCACGACATTGCCCGTACCCAGGCTGAACTCCGCGTCGGTCGCACGCAGTTCGACACCTGTGAGGTCGACGCGGAAGTAGGCGAGGGCGCGCGGTCGCAAGTGCGCGAGGACGGAACGGCATGGTGAGCGTCGACCACACCACTGCGGGACACCGCAACCAGCCGACGGCGCCCGGCTCCCCTTGCCTGCGATTCGGCCGTGAAGCCCCGGTTCGCGGAGCACCGTACGGGATGCGGCCGAGTCGTATCCGGCACCCGGATGGACGGTGATCGCGTCGGGTGGTGGACGGGCCTGGGGTCTGCGGGCGCGCTCACCCGCAGGAACAGCCGCGGGCTCCCACTCGGCGTTCCTGGGATCACCATGTTCGTCCCGTCCCGCCGCGCCCGTCCGCCCCTACCGCCGCGCCAGCCAGGTAGCGATCTCGTCTACCACCGCCGGCTCGACGTGCCCCGGTCGTGCGTACTCGGCCGGAGTGGCGCGGCCGCTGCCGGGGATGAAGAGGTGGTTGGCGTCCTGGTGGATCCGGATGGCCACCTCGGGCCGGTCTGCCAGGGCGGCCTGCCAGCGCGTCAGGTCGTCGGCGACGGTTACCTGGTAGTCCCGGCCGCCCTGCAGGATCAGCATCGGGCAGGCGAGTCCGGCGGCCGTGGCCACCGGGTCGTACGCGCGCAGGTCGAGCCAGTAGGCGGCGGAGAACCCGTACGGCAGCAGTTCCGACGGTGTGTCAGGCGTGAGTTCGGAGCCAGCCACCAGCGCGGCCTGCCGGGTCAGCGCCGCCACCGCCTCGTCCGTGGCCGGGCCGGGGGCGAGCGCCGCGAGGTAGCGGGCCACCCGGACGGCTGCCTCGTGCATCGGCTGGGCGTCCGCGGCGAGCAGCACCAGCCCCGCGATCGACGGGTCGGCGGCAGCGATTCGGGGCGCCATCTTGCCCCCCATGCTGTGGCCGAGCAGGTGGATCCGGTCCGGAGCCACCTCGGGCTGTTGCCGCAGCAGTTGGACGGCGGCGAGCGCATGCGGCAGGTACTCGTCGGCCATGGTGAAGTCCGATGGGAGCCGGTCCGGGTGCGCGAAGGTCGCCTTGTCGAAGCGCAGTACGGCCACCTGTCGGGTGGCGAGCCCCCAGGCGAGGTCCTTGAGCGGCTTGTTGGGGCCGCTGCTCTCGTCCCGGTCGAACGCGCCGCCGCCGCTGAGCAGTACGGCGGCGGGCCACGGTCCGGTTCCGGCGGGCAGGCTCAGCGTGCCGGACACCGCGAGCGGGCCGGTGCCGAGCAGGACTTCCCGCTCGGTGAACCGGGCCGGGTTCGCATACTGCGGGGGCTGCCACTCGGCGTCGCCTTCCGGGGCGAAGCGCAGGCCGTGCAGCAGGCCGTCACCGCCAACCGACGTGACCACGGTGAAGCTGCCGGTCGCGCAGGCCACCGGGATGCGAACGCGCACCGGGTCGGCCTCGCCTGGCTCGCCCACCGGCTCCCCGATCGCGCTGACCCCGCCCCGCCCTGCGGCCTCGGTCGCCCACGCGAGCCGCAGCGCATCGGCGGATACCGCGGCGCGCAGGGGTGGCGAGGCGCGGTGGAGCGGCACTACCGACTGCGCCAGGACCGAGCCGTGATCGGCTCCGAGGCGGTCCACTCACTCACCCCCGAGGACCATCGGCGGGCGTTCGCCACCGCAATGACCGCCCTGCTGGCCGAGTTCAACGCCTACCTCGACCGCGAGCAGGCCGACCCGGTGGCCGACCAAGTGGGCTACCGGCAGCACGCGCTCTGGCTCAGCCCGGCGGAGCTGGACGAGCTGATCGGCGAGCTGCGCGCGGCCATCGTGCCCAGGCTGGCCAACCGGCCGAGCCCGAGCGGGCGCAGTACCTGCTGAGTCCGATCCATTTCCCAGTGGAAGCCCCGCCGCGGTAAACCGAGCAGCCGGCGGCCGGAGTCGATCACGTGACGGTCAATGACTGGCCGGACAGCCCCCGGCCACCGAATCCACATCCCCGTGTGAGTGGTCAGAACATACGGGGCTGACCATTGGAGGCGCTGAGCCCGCCGTCGACGGGAAAGCCCTGGATGAGCCGGGATCTGCATCCGGCCCGGGTCAGGGGCTGATCGTGTCGAGGAGGCGGAGGCGATCCGCCGAGTCGGTTCCGGGTATGGCGCTCTGGAAGATGATCCGCTGGCCGGGGTCGCCGGACACTCTCAGGCTCTTTTCCTGGAGCTCCAGGGGCCCGACCAGGGGGTGGTGGTATCGGCGGGTGGAGTGCCCGCATTCGGCGACGGGCTGGCTGGCCCAGATGCGGGCGAACTCGGGGCTCTGGTGAGTTCGCCGAAGAGGTCGGTGAGCGCGGGGTCGTCGGGCATGTCGCCGGTGGCCATGCGCAGGTAGGCGGCCGTGTGGACCGCCTCGATGTGCCAGTCCGGGAACAGGTCGAGCATGGCCGGGGCGAGGAACATCATCTGCGCCAGGTTGGGCCGTTGACCGGGCGCCAGCCCGTAGAGCGCGTAGCCGAGCCGGTTCGCACCCAGCAGGTCGAAGTAGCGGCCCACGACGATCGCCGCCTGGTCGACGGCGTTCTCCACCAGCGCGAGGACGGACGCAACTGCTCCGGGCCGTAGGGGCGGCGCGTCTGCCGCGCCTGGACGGGACGGGCGAGGCGGAGCAGGTGGGCCCGCTCGTCCACGGTCAACTGGAGTGCGCCGCCCAGGGATTGGAGTACGGAGTCCGACATCTGGTGGCTCTCGCCCTGCTCCAGGCGCGTGTAGTAGTTCACGCTGATCCCGGCCAGGTGAGCCACCTCGTCGCGACGCAGGCCCGGTACTCGACGCGGAGTTGCGTAGGTCGGCACACCGCTGTCCGCGGGGGTCAGCGCGGCGCGGCGGGCCCGCAAGAACTCGCCCAACTCCTCAGCAGTCATGGGCCCATTGTCGTGCCGAGCCCCACCGCGCTGCCGCCCCCTGGCGTGGGTACCCAGCGCCGGGGCACGCACGTCGGAGCCGGCGGTGCCAGCGTGGAGGCATGAGCGAACACAAGATCATTGCAGTGGCGGGCGCGATGAGTGCGCGGGGCGTGGATCCCCGCGGCCATCGGGCCTTGGTGGACTCGCGGCCTGCAGGGAGGCTTTGGGTACGAAGGTGAAGAGGTCGTCTGCCGTCCCTGGAACCTGGTTCTGAAGGTGTCTTCACGGCTCAGGGAGAATGAGGGCATGGAACTGCGTGGGGACAAGGTCGTGTTGCGGGCGGCGACAGATGGCGATTCTGGGGTCCTCGACAGGATCGTAAGAGAGCCGGAAGTCGCGGCGTGGTGGTCGCCCCCGGACGGCTATGAGGGCATGCTGGCCGTCGTTTTCGGGGGTGAAGTCATCGGAGCTGTCCAGTTCGACGAAGAGACCGACCCCGAGTTCCGCCATGCCGGCATCGACATCTTCCTGACGGCGAGTCATCACGGGAAGGGGCTCGGCGCCGACACCGTGCGCACGCTGGCCCGGTGGCTGGTGCGGGAACGCGGTCATCACCGGCTGACCATCGATCCCGCCGCGGCCAACACCGCGGCAATCCGCAGTTACAGCAAGGTCGGGTTCAAACCCGTAGGGATCATGCGAGCGTACTGGCGCGACCACCGGACCGGCGCTTGGCAGGACGGGTTGCTGATGGACCTGCTCGCAGATGAGCTGACCTGATGCGGTCAGCTGCCGAACGCCTCGGGGCGTGAGGTGACAAGAGCCGCACGGGTTCTTCGGGTGTCATGACGAAGTGGGCCCGTGCGGCCCTGTCCCAGCCCGCCTTCTGCGGTGTCCCCCGCACATCTCGGCGGATTGATCGAGGAGTTGGCCTCGCCGTGGCAGGCTCGGCGGAGGTCGGCTCTGTGCGGGCGCCGGCCGCGGGCCGGTTACAGCACCCCCGCGTCCCGCGCTGTCCACAGCGAGGGGATCAGCGGGCGGTAGCCGAGTTCGTGACGGATGCGGGTCGTCGACATCACGCTGTGCCAAGGGTCGGGGGCGTCCTTCTCGTACGCATCCTGAGGCACCGGCAGGCCATGGAACTGGAAGAGGTCGACCGTGGTGACCGGGGCGTCGTCGGCGATGTTGTAGACGCCGTGCGCACCAGGCGCGTACAGCAGCCGCTTGAGGCCCTGCGCCACATCCAGGTGGTGGCCCATGTGCAGGCGCTGCATGGCGGGCCAGTCCGGCGCCCACTCCATCGCGTCGGCCAGATGCGGGTCCCCGTCGCCGTACACGAACGGCAGCCGTCCGATGCGGAGGTCGTCGAGGCCGTCCAACGCCCCGAGCGCGCGCTCCGCCTCCCACTTGGACTCGGGGTAGGCACCCCAGAAGTGACCGCCCGGCACCGTCTCGTCGCCCTCGACCAGCGCTCTGCCCCGCCCCGCCCCGTACACGAGTCCGGTGCTGACCTGCACGAACCGCCGCACGCCGGAGGCCACCGCGGCCCGGCCGAGCTCGACGGCCGCGTCCCGGTTGACCGCCCGCGCCTCCTCGTCCGCCACCCCGCGGAACGCGGCGGCGACGTTCACCACCGCGTCCACGCCGGCCGTCGCCTTGCCCAGCACCTCCGCGTCGCGCAGATCGCCCACCAGCACCTGGGCGCCGAGCCCGGCGAACCGTTCACCGCGCGCCGCGTCCCGCACCAGGACCCGCACCTCGTCGCCGGGCGCCGCGCCCCGCAGCAGTCGCGGCACGAACCGCCGTCCGACCTGGCCCGTCGCTCCTGTCACCAATGTCAGCATGGCCGCCTCCTCGTCGTCGTAGCCATGTCCGAAGCGTGCGGGAGCGGCGGTCGCGGCGGGAGAGACGCGGTTATCCAGGGACCGGCGCTCCCTGGATACGGACTGGATGCGCGTGCAGGTCCGGGGGATCCTGACACCGTGGACCGAACCGAACTCGCCGACTTCCTGCGCCGCGCCCGCACCCGCCTGGTCCCCTCGGACGTGGGCCTGAGCGCGGGTGCGCGGCGCCGCACCCCGGGCCTGCGCCGCGAGGAGGTGGCGCAGCTCACCGGGATGTCGACGGACTACTACACGCGCCTGGAACAGCGCCGCGGCTCCCACCCGTCGCGGCAGATGCTCACCGCCCTCGCCCGCGCCCTGCGGCTCACGGACGTGGAGCGTGACCACCTGTTCCACCTAGCGGGCGAGGAGCCGCCGCGGTCCGGCGGTTCCTCGGACCATGTCCGTCCGGGGCTGCTGCTGATCCTGGACCGGCTGCACGACCTCCCGGCGTCGGTGCTGAGCGACTGGGGCGAGGTGCTCGCGCAGAACGCGATGTCGGTGGCCCTGACCGGCGACCACACGGGGACGAATGTGATCCGCCGCTCGTTCACGGTGCCCAACGCACGGGCTCTGTTTCCGCCCGAGAACCACGAGCAGCACGCCCGCGCCCAGGTGGCGAGCCTGCGGGCAGTCACCGCGGCCCGCCCCGACGACCCGGGACCGGACGCCCTCGTGGCCGAACTCCGCGCAGTGTCAAGGGAGTTCGAGGAGCTCTGGGAGTCCCACGACGTCGTGGTGCGACGCCCGTCGCCGAAGCGCTTCCTGCACCCCGTGGTCGGCGTCCTCGACCTCGACTGCGAGGTACTGCTCAGCGACGGCCACAGCCAGCAGCTCGTCGTGCACTCGGCGCAGCCGGGCACGGACACGTACCAGCGGCTCGAACTGCTGCGGGTCGTCGGCCTCCAGGACCTCACCCCCAGCCCGTAGGAGCGCCCACGAGATCCTCGAAGCCGCACCCGGCGAGGCTGCGGCTGCCAGGCTGGATCGCTGCCTGCCCCTGCCCCGCGAGGGGCCGTGCTGCTGACCGCGAGTCACCCGGGCTCCCGCTCCAGCCGGTAGCCGTGGCCCCGCAGCGTGGTGATCTGCGGCAGGTGTGCGGGGCGGGGTGACGAGTTCGACGCGGCGGTGAGGCGGCGGCGCAGGCAGGCCATCGTGACGTCGAGGGTCTTGGTGGAGCCGAACCAGTTCTCGTCCCACACCTCCGCCATGAGGGTCTCGCGGGAGACGGCCTCGCCGGCGTGCCGGCCGAGCAGGGCGAGGAGTTCGAACTCCTTGGGGCGCAGGGCGACGTCGGCGCCGTGCAGGGTGCAGCGACGGGCTGCCACGTCCAGGACGAGGTCGCCGAGCGCGACCGGTTCCGGCGGCGGGGAGGCCACGGTCCGGCGGCGCAGATGGGCGCGGAGCCTGGCCAGCAGCACGGTCAGGCTGAAGGGTTTGACGAGGTAGTCGTCGGCTCCGGCGTCCAGGCCGGCGATGACGTCGATGTCGTCGGTGCGGGCGGTGAGGATGATGATCAGGAGGTCGGGAAGGCGGGCGCGCAGTGTGCGGGCGACGTCGAGGCCGTCCATGTCGGGCAGGCCGAGGTCCAGGAGCAGTACGTCGTACGAGGCCCGCCCCGCCTCGGTGAGTGCTCCCGCGCCGGTGCGGCTCCAGGTGGGCGCGTAGCCGTTGCTGCGCAGTCCGGTTTCGAGGTGGCGTCCGATGGTGTCGTCGTCCTCGACGACGAGGACGCCGAAACGGCCCCGGTCCGGTGCTGCGGGCGTGCGCATGGCCGGCAGCATACGGGCCGAGGGGCCGTTCGGTGTGTTCACAGGTCGCGCAGTTCCTCGACGGCGGGGCGCCTGGCCCGGCGCACGCCGTTGAGGGCGGCGGCGAGGACGGCGGCCACGGCGGCGGCCGCGGTGAGCGTCAGATAGCCGCCCGGGACTGCGAGCGCGGCCGGGGGCGGGTCGAAGACGCCGGTGAGGACCTTGACCAGCATCTCGGACAGCGCCCAGCCGATGAGCGCGCCGCCCGCCAGGCCGCCGGCCGTGAGCACGATCGCCTCGGTGAGGACCATGCCGCGCAGCTGGCGCCGGGTGGCGCCGAGCACGGTGGTGATCGCGAAGGTGCGGCGGCGCTCGGCGAGTCCGAGGGCGAGGACCAGACCTCCGGCCCCGGCGGCGAGCAGGACCGCGAAGGCAAGCTCGATGCGGGTCAGTCCGGCCAGGTCGACCGAGGTCAGGCTGGTGCCGACGGTGCCCCGGGCCTGGGTGAGGTCGGTGACGGTGGCCGTTGTGCCCAGCTTCCCCCGCAGCCGTGCGGCCACCGCCTTCTGGTTGCTGCCACCGGTGTCGACCAGGAACGCGCCCGCCGCGTCGCTGCCGGTCGCCCTCGCCACGTAGGAGGCGTTGGCGACGAAGAAGCTGTCCTTCGGCGCGGTCGGGAACTCCTTGACGATTCCGGCGTAGTGGAACGGCACCGTGCGCAGGGCTTTCGTCTTCGCGTCCTGGATGCGCAGGTTGACGGTGTCGCCGGGGGAGAGCTGGAAGTCGTTCACGGTCTCGGCGCTGACCAGGAGGTTGTCGGGACGCTGGGCGAGCCGCTGCATGAGCTGCTTCGCGGTGGCGCCGGAGAAGTACGCGTCCTGCAGCGAGGTCGCGGAGGCGATCGTGTCCGGGCGTATGCCGTAGAGGTCCTGGAGGTCGGAGCCGACGTAGGCGAATCGGTGCTGGAGCGGCTCGACGTTGCGGACGCCGGAGACCTTCAGCGCACCGGCCGCACCCGGCGGGGTCTGGGCTCCCGGTGGCTCGGTGACCGTCACGTCGGCGCCGTTGGTCAGGCGCGCGTCGGCCTCCGCCTGCTGCTTGTAGGTCGAGTTGAAGACCGATGTGGAGATGGCGAACGACACCGCCAGCGCCAGCAGCACGATCGAGCGGGCCAGGGTGCGGCGGCGCCGGGCGAGGACGGCCGCCGTCGTCCCCGCCAGCGTCGACGTCAGCGGACGCGCGAGACGGGCCAGGACGGGGCGGCCACGGGTGAGTGCGAGGAGCGTGAGCCGCCACAGCAGCAGGGCGGCCCCGATCCACAGCAGAGCGGGACCCAGGAATGCCCAGTACGACACGGAGATGCTGGGTACGCCTTCGGGGGCGAGGACGAGGGCGTACTGGTTGCCGGACGAGGCGCGGAAGACCAGCCACGAGCCGATCAGCAGCATGAAGTCCAGGCCGGTCCGCATCCACCAGGGCGAACCGGTGCGCCGCTCGGTCCTGCGCGTGTCGGCGACGGTGACCGTGCGCAGGTCGCGTACGGCCGGGACCAGCACCGCGCCCGCGGCGACCACGATGCCCAGGACGAACGCGACGGCGTACCAGAGGATCCAGGTGCCGGCGCTCGCACCGAACGAGGCGGCCCCGAAGGCGAGTCGGCCCATCAGGGCCGCGATGCCGAGGCCGGCGAGCCCGCCGCCGACGCCGACGAGTGCCGCCTCCAGGCCCGCCAGGGACACGATCCGCCGGGGCCCGAGGCCGCGCAGCCGCAGCAACGCCTGTTCCTGGCGGCGCCGTTCACCGCCGGCGCCCGCGACGGCGGCGGTCAGCGAGGCGGCGAGCACCGCGCCGGGCACGCCGAGGAAGAGGAAGAGGATCTGTGCGTACAGGGCGTCCTGGCGGGCCGAGTCGAGCGCGGCGCCCAGGTTGTCGCCGACGACCACCGAACCCGCGCCCTTGGCTTCGAGGTTGTGGGCGGCGCGGGTCACCGAGGTGAACGCGGCGGCGGGGTCGTGGGGCAGGGCCGCGTCGCGGGCGACGTGGATCTGTGTGGTGACGGCCGTGGCACCGCGGGTCAGGGAGGCGAACTGCGCGGCGGGCAGGAGCACCACGTTGTCGGGCGGCGCGGTGGGCTGGGACTGGGGAGGTGCGCCGACCTTCTGGAACAGCGAGTCGGCCTGCGGGAGGTCGACGACCCCGTCCACCTGGACCTGGTGGATGCCCGTCGTGCCCGGCAGCCGGATGCCGACGGTGGTGCCGGGGGTCGCGTGCAGGTTGGATGCGGTCTGCTGGGCCAGGAGTACGCCGGTGGGACGGCCGGTCAGGGAGCGGATCTCGCCGGGGAACAGGTTGCGGTAGCCGTCGGGGAGGCCGAGGACCATGCCGGGGCCGGTGGTCTGGGTGCTGCCCTGTGCGGTGGCGGTGAAGCCGCTGGTGTGCGCGAAGCCGACCGGGACGGCCGACCGTACGCCGGGAGCGTTGCGCACCAGCGTCAGCGCCGCGTTCGGGTCGGCGGCGGGCTGCACCTCGACCTGCCAGTCCATGGCGACCGAGCGCACCGCGCGCTGCGTCATGGTCGCCTTGGACGCGGTCAGGAAGGAGCCGAGCGCGGCTACCAGCGCCACGGCGAGTGCGATCCCGGTCATGGCAGCGATGAGCCGGCCGGTGCGGTGGCGGGCGAGGCCGCTCGCCCATGAGCTGATCACGAGGGGTCTCCCAGACTGTGGGCGGGGTCCGTGTCCCCGCGGTCGGTGTCCTTGGATGTCAGCCGCCCGTCGCGCATGGTGCACCGCACGGTGAGACGGGCGGCGATCGCCGGGTCGTGGGTGGTGACGACGAGGGCCGCGCCCGTCTCGGCGGCTGCGGTCAGCAGCGCGTCCAGGACGCGGCCGCCGGTGGCGTGGTCCAGGCGGCCGGTGGGCTCGTCGGCCAGGATCACCCGTGGTGTCTGCGTCAACACCCGGGCGCAGGCGACCCGTTGGGCCTGGCCGCCGGAGATCTCCTCGGGCAGCCGGTCGGCCAGATCGGCCGCACCGACCAGGGCGAGTGCGGCCAGGGCCGCCTCGCGTGCCCGGTCGTCGGGCGTCCCGGTGAGCACCAGAGGCAGCGCGGTGTTCTCTGCGACGTCGAGCGCCGGGATGAGGCTGTCGCCCTGGAAGACCAGCCCGATGTCCCACGGCCCGGCCAGCCCGGGCCAGGTCACCGTGCCGCTGGTGGGCTGTTCCAGACCGGCGAGCAGGTGCAGCAGCGAGGACTTGCCCGACCCCGAGGGCCCGACGATCGCGAGCCGGTCCCCGGCCCGGATCCGCAATCCGGCACCGTGCACGGCCACCACCGCGTTCGGGCCCCGGCCGAAGGTGAGCGCGGCCTCCTGGCAGTCGATCAGTACGTCAGCCGGAGACATGGCGCACCTCCACAACGTCCGGGCCGGAGAGCCCGGCTCCGGTCTCGGTGGCCTCTGTCGCCCGCCCGTCGTCCAGCCTGATCACCCGGTCGGCGATCCGTACCGCCTCCGTGCTGTGCGTGACGATCAGGACCGCGCAGCCGTCCTCCGTTCGGTCCCGCAGCATCTGCAGGACCAGCCGCTCGGTGCCGCCGTCGAGTTCGCCGGTCGGCTCGTCCGCGAGCAGCACGGCCGGGGAGTTGGCCAGCGCGACGGCCAGCCCGGCGCGTGCCGTCTCCCCGCCGGACAGCTGCCGGGGCAGCGCGTGCCTGCGTTCCCCGAGTCCCACCTGGTCCAGCAGGGCCTCCGCGGAGGCGGCGGGCCGGCCGCGGACGGCGCTCTGGGCGAGGCGCACGTTGTCGCGCACGCTCAGATGGGGCAGCAGATTGCGGGTCTGCAGCAGCACGCCGATGTGCCGGGCCCGCAAGCGGGCGCGTTCGGTCTCGGGCTGGTGGCTGATGCGGACGCCGTCCACGTGCACGTCGCCGCCCGACGGTTCGTCGAGCCCGGCCAGACAGGACAACAGCGTGGACTTGCCGGACCCGGACGGGCCGACCACGGCGACCGTCTCGCCGCGCGCCACCCGCAGTGACACCCCGCGCAGCGCGAGCGTCTCCTCCTCGCCGGCCCGGAAGAAGCGGTACAGCTCACGGGCGGTGAGGCCGTCGTCGTACGACCGTGGTGTCATCCCGCTCACCGCCACGCGAAGGAGTCGCTGACGATGCGCCACGGGTCCACGTTGTCGGCGTTCACCGGACCGGACAGCGTGAGGTCCACCTCGTGGCCCTGCTGGTAGAAGGCGTACCGTTCGAACGCGTCCCGTACGACCTTGCCGGTGACCGGGTCCGGGGCGGAGTCGCCCTGGTAGGTCAGCAGCACGGTGCTGCCCGCCTTGCGCTGGACCGTGGTCACCTTGGGGTTCGCGAACTGTGGTACCTGGGTGCGCAGTTGGGGCACGGCCGTGTTGGTCACCGAACCGACGGTGGGCTCTGCCGGGGCGGACACGGTGGAGATCTGGACGCGGTTGAGCTTGTCCGCGAATGCCGTCGTGGTGCCGTTCGCCGTACGGGCCCAGCCCTCGGGCACCTTGACGGTGAAGCCGGTGAAGCCGCCGGTCGGCTGGTAGGCCACGTACGCCTGGTTGTCGGGGATGTCGCCGGGCGGATTGGTCTCCGTGGGAGCCCCGCCGCCGGGCGCCGAACTGTTCGCGTGCGTCGTCGATGACGTGCTCGGCGCGGAATGCGATGCGCCGCCGGAACACCCGGCGGTCACCGCCGCGACAAGCACCACCCCGACGACGGCGGACGTCCGAACATGTGTCATGGCCACTGCCCTCCCGTGCATGCCTGGGACCGGACGGTCACGTTCCAGACGCTAGGAGGGAGCCGGTTAACGGCCCGCACGCCGACGGTTAGACGACGGCAAAAGCCCGTGCCGGGTCCCGTACGGCCCGGTGGGCGGCCCGCATGATGGGGGCATGAGACAGCGTGTGGTGCGGGTGGCCCTGACCGCCGTCCTGGTCGCCCTCGTCCTCCTCGCCGTGCCCCTGGCCCTGGCCATCAGGTCCTCCCTGTACGCCGACCAGCGGGACACGCTGGAACGGGCGGCGCTGGCCGCCGCCGTCCGGGTGAACCCGGACTACGCGACCGGAGATCCCGCGGAGCTTCCGGCGGCCGCGTCCGGGCAGCGCCTCGGGCTGTACGACCCGCGGCTGCGGCTGCACACCGGCACCGGGCCCGGCACCGGCGACGACGCGGTCCGGCGGGCCCTGTCCGGCACGGTGACCCGGTCCTCGTCGGGCGGTGAGCTGGTCGCCGCCGTGCCCGTCTCGCACGCCGAGAAGGTCATCGCCGTGGTCCGCGCCTCCTCCCCCATCGGTGATGTACGCGGCCGGGTGCTGGCCGGCTGGGCCGTCCTGGCCGGCGTGGCCGTGGTCGCGCTCACCGTCGCCGTCCTTGTCGCCCGTCGGCAGGCGCGGCTGCTCGCGGCGCCTTTGGAGGCTCTCTCACGCCGCTGCCGGGCGGTCGCCGAGGGAGACCTGACCGCGCGGGCCGGGCCCAGCACCATCGCCGAGATCGACCAGGTCGCCCGCACCCACAACGACATGCTGCACAGCCTGTCCGAACTCCTGCGCCACGAGCGGAACTTCACCGCCAACGCCTCCCACCAGCTGCGCACTCCGCTGACCGGGCTCCAGCTCACGCTGGAGGCGGGACTCGCCCAGGAGGACGCTCGGCCGGCGCTTCAGGAGGCCCTCGAAGCCACCCGCAGACTGCATGAGACCGTGGAGGAGGTGCTCCGGCTGTCGCGTTCCGTCGGCCCGCCCCGGCCCGCCGCGCCGGAGCGGCCGGTGGGTGAGCTGCTGGCACGGGCCGAGGAGCGGTGGCACGCACTCCTCGCCCGCGACGGCAGACGGGTGGAGTTCGCCGTCCAAGACGTGGCGGACGACGTAGGTGTCCCGGGCGGTCCGGTCACCGAGATCCTCGGTGTGCTGCTGGACAACGCGCGCGTCCACGGACGCGGCACCGTGCGCGTCACCGTCCGGGACCTCGACGACGCCCTCGCCTTCGACATCGCCGACGAGGGCGCCGTGGACGGCGACGGCGCACGGCTGTTCCAGCGCGGCCACTTCGGCGGCGGACCGGGCGCGGGCATCGGCCTGGCCCTCGCCCGCGACCTCGCCGTCTCCCTCGGCGGACGCCTGTTCCTGGCGCGTGGTGCGCCCACCGTGTTCACCCTGCTGATTCCCGTACACAGGGGGAACTCCGGCCCTCAGGAGGACACCGGGCAGGGCGGTCGCTGAGGACGCGCCGCCCGCACGACCCGGTCCGCGGCCGTCTTCCGCGGCAGCCCGTACGCCAGTCAACGCCCCCCGAGCGGGCGATGGGCCATCGTGGTCTCCGACTCCTCCGACGTCCACGCGACGACGGCCGGCTGTTCCTCGACCCTGGGGGCGCCGTTTGCCGGACCGGCAACAGGAGTGGCGTGACCGGGACACGAGGCGCGACGGTGGGCCCATGACCGACAACATCGCAGCGGGACCACCCGCGACCGGCACCCCTTCGCCTGGCGGCGGATACCTCGGAGATCCCGCGGTGCGGGCGGAGTGGGACAACCGGTACGCCGACCGGCAGCAGCTGTGGAGCGGCCGCCCCAACGGCGCACTGGTGGCCGAGGTCGCCGGGCTCGCCCCCGGGCGGGTGCTCGACGTCGGCTGCGGCGAGGGCGCCGACGCCGTCTGGCTCGCGCGCGGCGGCTGGGACGTGACCGCGCTCGAAGTCTCCGGCGTGGCACTGGAACGGGCAGCCGGGCACGCACGGGACGCCGGCGTCGCCATCCACTGGGTACACGCCGCGCTGACCGAGGCGCAGTTCGCGCCGGCCTCCTTCGACCTGGTCTCCGCGCAGTACCCGGCCCTGCTGCGCACCCCCGACGCCGCGGCCGAGCGAGCGCTGCTCGCGGCCGTCGCGCCCGGCGGTGTGCTGCTGCTCGTACACCACGCCGGGATGAACACCCAGCAGCCGAACGAAACCGGCTTCGACCCGGCCGACTACGTCTGGCCCTCGATGGTCGCCGCCCTGCTCAACGACGACTGGGAGGTGGAGGTGGACGAACAGCGACCACGCACAGCACCCGACGGCGGCGCCGGCGCCCACCACACCGACGACCTGGTGCTCCGCGCCCGACGACTGCGCTGAACCCCCCCTCCACTCGCAGCAGGCACTCGACAGCCTCAGCCGCGACCGGCCGGAGCTCCGCTCCGGGGCCCGGGTGCGCTGACGGCGACGGGCTCCGTGCGCCACCGGGCACGGAGCCCGAAGGAGGTGACGAGCGCGCCGAGCACCACCATCACGACGGGCACGGCCAACGCGGCGCGATACGCGGCGAGTTGGCCCGCTCCCCCGGCGGACGCCAGGCCGTAGACCGCGGTCACCGAGGAGACGCCGACGGCCGAGCCGAACTGCGTCGCCGTGTGCAACAGACCGCCCGCCAGGCCCTGTTCGGCCTCGTCGACCCCGTCGGTCGCGGCGATCGTCAGCGGACCGTAGGCCAGCGCGAAGGCCGTGCCGGTGAGGATCAGGGTGGGGAACATCGCGGCGTACGACCAGTCGTCACCGACCGGCAGGAACAGGGCGTACGACACGGTGGCCACCACGAACCCGCCGAAGATCACCCGGGCGTTGCCGAACCGGTCGACCAGGCGCGGGGTGAGCGTCGGCGCGAGGACCGCATCGCAGCCCATCACCACCAGGGCGAGCGCGGTCTCCATCGACGACCAGCCACGCAGTTCCTGGAGGTAGAGCGTGACGATGAACTGGAAGCCGAAGAAGGAGCCGACGAACAGCAGCGCACCCAGATCCGCCCGCACCACCGACGCCTTGTGCAGGATCCCGAGCCGGACGAGCGGGGCCGCCGAGCGGCGCTCGACCGCAGCGAAGACCCGGGCGAGGACCAGCCCGGCGACGAACGCGGCAAGCGTCAACGGCCAGCCCTCCAGACCGTGTTCGAGTCGCACGATTGCGAAGGCGAGCAGCAGCATCGTGCCGGCCGCGACGGCCGCACCCAGCAGGTCGAAGCCGCCGGTGCGCACCGGCGGCCGCTCGGCGGGCACCAGGCGCACCGCCGCGAGCAGGATCGCCCCGGCGAGCAGTACGGGCGCGAAGAACACCCAGCGCCAGCCGAACGAGGTGAGCGCGCCGCCGATGACCAGGCCGAGCGAGAAGCCGCCCGCGGCGGTCCCGGCGAAGACGAGCAGGGCCCTGTTGCGCTGCGGGCCCTCCGCATACGAAGTCGTGATGATCGACATCGCGGCGGGAGTCATGAAGGCCGCCGCTACGCCGGTCACCAGGCGGGCCACGATCAGCATCCACCCCTCGGTGGCGAAGCCGCCGAGCCCGGAGAAGAGCAGGAAGACGGTGAGCGCGCCGAGGAACATCCGGCGCCGGCCGAGCAGATCGGCGGCCCGCCCGCCGAGCAGGGTGAACCCCGCGTAGCCGAGAACGTACGCGCTCATCACCCAGGCGGCCACGTCCGTCGGCAGTTCCAGATCGGATCTGATGGAGGGGACGGCCACCGCGAGCATGGCCACGTCGATGCCCTCCAGGAAGATCGTTCCGCAGAGGACGAACAGCAGCGCCCAGGCTCGACGGGACATCGTTTCGGGTGTGGCAGGGGGCATGGTGACTCCTCGTGCGGTCAGTTCCTTCTTGTAACCACAGGAATCGTGCGGCACGCTAACTGCCCATGGAAGACGGCACTTTGAAGTCACCCAGTCACTGCGAAGTAACCGACGCCGAGCCGTACGGCGACACCGACCCTTTCCAGTGGGACACCCGCGAGGGCTGCGAGGTACGCCAGATCCTCGACCGGGTCGCCGACAAGTGGTCGCTTCTCGTCATCGCCCTGCTTGACTGCCGCACCCTGCGCTTCACCGAGCTGCGCCGCGAGATCGACGGCATCAGCCAGCGGATGCTGACCGTCACGCTGCGCCAGTTGGAGCGCGACGGCCTGGTCAGCAGGACCGTGCACCCCGTCGTGCCGCCCCGCGTCGACTACGCGCTCACCCCCCTCGGCCGCACCCTGCACACCACGATCCGGTCCCTGGTGACCTGGACCGGGGAACACCGCGCGGAAATCGCCAGGGCCCGCGCGACGTACGACGAACAGAACGCTACGGCCAAGCCGCCGGATGCGTACGCCCCCCGAAGATCGTGACAACGCCCTTCCACGTCGTGGTGCCCATGCCCCCGCTCACGCCGACCGGCTGCTGGAGGCCGTAGGCGCTGGAAGGCCGCCTGGGCGTCCGACAGTTGCGCGGTGGGACGCCGGTGTGCGCTCAGTAGCCGATGGTGAAGCGGCGTTGGACGAAGCGGGGCAGTTCGGCCTCGTCGACGAGGGCGACGGCCGCGTCCTCCACGGAGATGCGGCTGCGCCCGGCTGCGTCGAGGACCGGCTGATCGCCACCGGTCCGGAACCGGCCGGTTCGCTCGCCCGGGGCGATGTCCTCCGCGGGACTGAAATAGGTCCACAGTCTGTTGGACGTGCGCAGGACGTTCAGGGCGTCACGATGGCCGCGCACTGCGGCGGCGTACTCCCTCGGCAGGCCCAGTGCGTCGAGGCTCTCGTGCAGGAGTTCGTCGGAGTCCGCCCGTACGAGTCCGGGCTCGATCTCCAGGCTGCCGGCGCCACCGATGACGATCAGCCGGGTCCGGGGGTGGCTCTCCAGCGCCTTCAGCAGTGCTCGCGCGGCAGTGGCGTACACGGTGGGATCCGCGATCGAGCGGGCCACTGTGTCGGCGATGTCCCTGGCGCCATTTCCGGGCTGGAATCCACTGATCAGCACGTCAATGCCGGGTATGCCTGCGGCGATGCTGCCGGCGTCGAGGACATCGATGCTCCGCCAGACAATGTTCCCGCGATCCTCCTCGATCTGCGTGACGTCACGGCTGAAGGCCGTGACGCGGTGCCCCCGGTCGAGGGCTTCGGTGACGACTCGACCGCCAATGCTGCCGGTGGCTCCGATGACTCCGATGTGCATGGCTCTCCCCTGAAGCTGCTCACGCCGCGAACCCTTCACGGCATGGCGTAACTATACGGCGTGAAGTAAAGATACGGCACTCCAAATTAGGACGCTGTAGAGTCAGTGAGCGTGGGAACGACAACCAGAGGGCGCCGTGAGCGACTGCGGGCCGAGACAACCGCCGAGATCAAGAAGGTCGCGCTGGAGTTGATGGCTTCGGGCGGGCCCGACGCGATCACGCTGCGGGCCATCGCCCGCGAGATGGGCATGACCGCCAACGCCATCTACGGCTACTTCGCCACCCGCGACGACCTGGTCACCACGCTGATCAACAACGTCTACACCTCGCTGGCCGACACCGTCGACGCCGCCTGGGACACGGCCCCCGCACAAGACCCGGCTGCCCGGATCCAGGCATGGGCATGCGCCTTCCGGAACTGGGCCCTGGCCAACCGCGAGGGCTTCCGCCTGATCTACGGCGACCCCGTCCCCGGCTACCGGCCCCCCGAAGGCGGCGCCGCCCCGGACGCCGCCCTCCGCGTCTGCACCGGCATCACCGCACTGGCGGCCGCCGCCTGGCCGTACGCCGAACGCCACTACGCGGACAGCGACTTCGCATGGTCCGACTTCGACGCCGGCCTCCTCGACAAGGTCCGCCCGGCCTTTCCCGACCTGCCCCCCAGCGCCGTGGCCCTCGCCCTGCGCATCTGGAGTCACCTGCACGGCCTGGTGTCACTGGAGATCTACGGCCATCTACAAGCCCAGGCCCTCAGCCCGGACAAGCTCTTCCGCGAAGAACTGGCCCAGCTCCTCCGGTCCTTGAGTATCACCCCGCAGAAGTGACAGCCCTCCGGCGCCTGACCACCTGGGTCCGGGCAGCGGACCGGGCCCGCGTCCGACAGCCCTAGACCGGCACTGGGCGTCGAGACAGGTTCTGCTGCCGTGCCAGCAGGCCGTCGCTGCCCCAGCCCCAGTCGCCGACCGCGGCACGGAAGACGCCCTCGACAGGGCGCGGATGCGCGGCTGAAGGGTCTATTAGGGTGGTAGTTGCGGAGTGTGCCCGCCTCGCTGCGGGCCACAGCGCTACAGGGGAATGGGGGGCTTGGCATGACGGTCGCAGCAACGGGTCCGGAGGAGGCCCTGCGCGTCGCGGGTCTGGTGGCGGCGCAGGAGAAGGCGGTCGCGCTGTTCGCCGAGGTGGCGGCGCGCGGGCTGGTCGCGCCCGGTGTCGGGGAGCGGGAGGCGAGCGACCGTATCCGGGACCTGGCGAACGACATGTTCGGCACCACCAAGCACTGGCACAAGCGGATCATCCGCTCCGGGCCCAACACCCTGGTCCCGTACCGGGACAACCCGCCGGACCGGATCATCGGCGAGGACGACATCGCCTTCGCCGACTTCGGCCCGATCTTCGAGGAGTACGAGGCGGACTTCGGCCGCACCTACGTCTTCGGCGACGACCCGCACAAGCACCGGCTCCTCGCAGACCTGCCGCGCCTCTTCGCCGCCGGACGCGCCGCGTTCGCCGCCGATCCGGACATCACCGGCAAGCAACTCCACGCCGAGGTCGAGCGCCTGGCCGCCGAGGCGGGCTGGGGCATCGGCATCTGGCACGCCGGTCACCTCGTCGGGGAGTTCCCGCACGAGACCAACGAGGGGGCGAAGGCCGAGTCCTTCATCACCCCGGACAACGACAGCCCGTTGCGTCGCACCGACCGCGCGGGCCGGGTCTGCCACTGGATCCTGGAGCTCCACCTCGTGGACGAGCGGCGCGGATTCGGCGGATTCTACGAGCAGTTGCTGGACCTGGCATAACCGCCGCTGCGCAGGACTGGCGATGGGCAGGCAGCGCAGACCGGCCATGACGGAAGTCGGCGCCGGGGCCCGGCGTAGCTGTCTGCCGCGACCCCGGCCGTGATCCGCCGGACACCCCCTAGAGTGCGGTTCGTGTCGTCGTACAGCATTGGGCAGGCAGCGAGGCTGCTGGGCGTGAGTTCGGAGACCGTCCGGAGGTGGGCCGACTCCGGACGGCTGCGCATGGTCCGGGAAGGGCCGGGGAACCGGGCGATCGACCGGGTGAGTCTGGCGGCGTTCGCGAAGGAGCGGGCGCAAGGGATGCATCCGCTGCCGGAAGGCGCCGTGGCCACGTCCGTACGGAACGCGTTCCCCGGCATCGTGACCCGGGTGACGCTCGACGACGTCGCCGCGCAGGTCGAGGTCCAGTCGGGACCGCACCGGATTGTCTCGCTGGTGACGCGGGAGTCCGTCGAGGAGCTCGGCATCGAGGTCGGTGTCACCGTCACCGCACGCGTGAAGTCGACCAATGTGCACATCGACACTCCCTGAACCCGACCCCGCACCGGCGAACACCTCAGCGGCACAGGAGCGCGGCGCGCAGGTCGAGCTTGTGGTCGAGGCGGGAGAGATCCCGTCCGGTGAGGAGCTGGACGCGTTCGATGCGGTAGTGGACGGTGTTGACGTGCAGGTGCAGTGCTTCGGCGGTGCGGGCCCAGGAGCAGTTGTGGGCGAGGAAGACCTCCAGGGTCTCAAGGAGCATGTGGTGCGAGGCCGGTCCGCCGTGAGCGAGGGCACCGAGTGTCCTGGCGCTGAAGATGGTTCGTACGTCGGCGGGAATGCCGGCCAGGAGTGAGTCCAGGGAGGAGAGTTCCTCGACCGCGGTCACGTGGCCGGTCGTCGGGGAGCCGTGCCGCGCCGCCGCGAGGGCGTAGCGGGCCTGGGTGAGGGCGGCGTGGAGTCCGGCGGGCTCCGCGGTGAGCGCACTGACGCCGGCGTACAGCGGAGTCCCGGGCCGGCAGTCGTGCAGCAGGGACCAGGGCTCGCGGAGCGAGACGGTGCCCTCGCCGCCGCTTCGTACGACGGCGACGGCGTGCGCGTCCAGGGTGGTGCCGACCGCGAAGTCCGCCGAGGGCAGGTGCCGAAGGGCCTCCGTGAGCGCCTCCTTGGCACCGCTGTCCGCGGGTCGCCCGGCGGTGGCCGTGACCACGACCTGCCAGGGTCCCTCGGCCAGCGGCCCGCAGGACGTGAGGGCGTTCGTCAGGGCTCCGGTGGCGGCGCCGCCCGTGTCGATGAGGGCGACCAGCTCCTGCCCGGTCCGGCGCCGGGCCGCGTGCTGTTGATCGTGATGGTGTCGGTACTGGCCGATGACCTCGGCGATCTCGTGCAGGGCCCGGGGAGGTGCTCCGTCGGCCTGTGGCAGGTGGAGGTACCAGGTGTCGTACGGCGTGGCCTCGGCCTGGACCCGCAGCGTTTCACCGGCGAGGTCGCGCAGGTTCTCGGCGGCCCGCGCGGGCGGCAGTTCGGGGGCCGACGCGGTGCGGGCGATCGTGCGCCCGCTGCTGGTGAGCACGTAACACGACGGTGTGCCGAACGGAGCCAGCGCGCACTCAAGCAGTTCGCCGGCGGCGGCCCCGTGATCGACCAGTCGGCCGAGTTCGCCCCGTACGTTCTCGGGCAGGGCGAAGTGGGTTGCGGGGCGGCGGCTGAGGTCACCCCACTGGCGCCGGTACACGGCTTCGGTGATCGCCCGGAAGTTGGTGTGCGCCGGTACGGCAAGGAGCGCGATGCCGTGTTCGCGGCACGAGTCGACCACATCGGCGGGGACCGTGCCGTGGGTCTCCTCGCCGGCGAGGAGCGCCGTGGCTCCGGACTCCGCGAGGGCGGAGACGAAGCGCTCGGTCCTGGCCTCGCGGTCCGCTTCGTTCCACCACACCAGACCGCTGAGCACGATCTCTCCGCGCTGGAGAAACCGGGCGGGGTCCTCCAGGTCGGTGGCGGTCACTCCGCTGATCGCCTGGCTGAGCAGATTCTCGCCACCCCAGACGAGGGTGAGATCGAGGCCCTCGATCTGGAGGAGGTCTCCGACGTGCATGCGCTGACTCCTTGTGCGGCCACCGGGTCCTTGCCCCGGCTTCTCACATCCGCAAGGCGTATGCGAGTCGCATCATCGTAGATGCAAGGCCCTGGAAGCAGAATTCCTCTTGGTTGATTCACCAGGACACGGCCGGTGCGGCTGGAGATTTTCCGTTCCGCGCACCAGTCGTTTTCAGCCGTCGGCCCGGCTTCACTGACAGGGCAACAGCGGCTGAAGACGGTGGGGACATGGATCTGAACACGGTTCTCGACGTGCGTGACGCACGCCGTCACGAGCCCTGGCGTCCGGGCGACGCCTGGCTCGGCGGCGGAACGTACCTCTTCTCCGAGCCCCAGCCGCAGCTGCGGCGGCTGGTGGATCTGAGCCGGATGGGCTGGGAGCCGGTCCGCCCGCTGCCCGACGGATCGGTGGAGATCGCGGCCACCTGCACGATCGCTCAACTGTCAAGGTATGGACGCCAGTTGGCCGCACCTGCCGCAGGACTCTTCGAGCAGTGCTGCCGGGCCTTCCTCGCCTCGTTCAAGATCTGGAACATGGCGACGGTGGGCGGGAACCTCTGCAACGCCCTGCCGGCCGGCCCGATGATCTCCCTCACCGCGGCCCTCGACGGCGAGTGCCTGCTCCAGGCCCAGGACGGCTCGGTTCGGCGGGTGAAGGCGGCCGCCTTCGTCACCGGAGCAGGCCGTAAGGACCTTGCCGAGGGCGAGCTGCTGCGCTCGGTGACGATCCCCGCCCGCTCGCTGAGGTGTCGTACTGCCTTCCGGCAGGCGTCGCTGTACGGCCTCGGGCGCTCGGGCGCCCTCGTCATCGGGACGCTGGATCCGTTGGACGGTTCACTGGCCGTGACCATCACGGCCGCTACCCGACGGCCCTTCCGTCTCTGGTTCGCCCTGCCGCCGGACCGGGCCGAGCTGCGCGGGGCGATCGGGTCGGCCGTGGGCGACCGCGACTGGTTCGACGACATCCACGGACTGCCCGAGTGGCGGCGGCACATGGCCTTCCACCTCGCCGAGCAGGTCCGTCAGGAACTCACCCGGGACGGTGTGCGATGAGCTTCCGCATCCAGGTCAATGACCAGCCCTTCGACTCCGAGCCCCGGGCCGGCCAGTGTCTGCGCACGTATCTGCGCGAGCGCGGCTGGTTCGGGGTGAAGAAGGGCTGCGACGCCGGGGACTGCGGGGCCTGCACGGTCCATGTGGACGGCGAACCGGTGCACAGCTGCCTGTACCCGGCCGTACGGGCCGAGGGCCGGTCGGTCACCACGGTGGAGGGCCTGGCCGCGAAGGACGGCGAACTCCACCCCGTACAGCAGAAGTTCCTGGACGCCCAGGGCTTCCAGTGCGGGTTCTGCACCGCGGGGTTCCTCATGACCACGGCCGCCCTCGAACAGGAGAAGGGCGGTGCCCATGACGACGGCAAGCTGGACGACCTCCCGCGCGCCTTCAAGGGCAACATCTGCCGCTGCACGGGATACCGCGCCATCGAGGACGCCGTCCGCGGCGTGAAGCACACCGAACGCCCCTGCGCAGGAAAGGCGGTGGGCAGGAGTCTCGGCGCCCCGGCCGGCCCCCAGGTCGTGACGGGCAGCGCCCGGTACACGTTCGACGTCGAGGTCCCCGGGCTCCTCCACATGAAGCTGCTGCGCTCCCCGCACCCGCACGCCCGCATCCTCGCCATCGACACCTCCGCGGCCCTGCGGGTCTCCGGCGTCCACGCCGTCCTCACGCACGAGGACGCCCCCGCCACGCTGTACTCCAGCGCCCGGCACGAGCACCCCACCGAGGACCCCGACGACACCCGCGTCCTGGACGACACCGTCCGCTACGTCGGCCAGCGCGTCGCGGCCGTCGTCGCGATAAGCGAGCAGGCGGCCGAGGAGGGCTGCCGCCGGATCGAGGTGACGTACGAGCAACTCCCTTACGTCACCGACCCGGAGGAGGCCATGTGCACCGGCGCGCCCGTCATCCACGCCGGCAAGGGGCCGGAGGTTCGGATCGCCCGCGTCGAGAACAACGTCGCCGGCGAGGTGCACGGCGAGATCGGCTGCGTCGCCGACGGATTCGCCGAAGCCGCCGTCGTCTACGAGGAGACCTTCCGCACCCAGCGCGTCCAGCACGCGAGTCTCGAAACCCACGGCTGCGTCGCCTACTTCGAGCCGAAGGAGGACGCCACCGGCGAGCGGCTCACCGTGCGCTCCAGCACCCAGACCCCGTTCCTGACCCGCCGCGCACTGTGCGCCCTCTACGGCCTTCCGGAGGACGAGGTCCGGGTGGTCGCGGGCCGGGTGGGCGGCGGCTTCGGCGGCAAACAGGAGATGCTGACCGAGGACATCGTCGTCCTCGCCGCGCTCAAGCTGCGCCGCCCGGTCAAGCTCGAATACACCCGTGCCGAGCAGTTCTACGGCGCCACCACCCGCCATCCGTTCACGATCCGGATCAAGCTGGGCGCCCGAACCGACGGCACTCTCACCGCCATTCAGATGCGGGTCGTCTCCAACACCGGCGCCTACGGCAACCACGGCCCCGCCGTGATGTTCCACAGCGTCGGCGAGTCCTTCGCCGTCTACCGGGCCCCGCACAAGAAGGTCGACGCCTACTCCGTCTACACCAACGCCGTCCCGGCGGGTGCCTTCCGCGGCTACGGCCTGGGCCAGGTCACCTTCGCCGTCGAATCCGCCATGGACGAGCTGGCCCGCCGCCTGGGCATGGACCCACTCGCCTTCCGGGAGAGGAACATCATCGGCCCCGGCGACCACATGGCAAGTCCCATCGGCGAGGAGGAGGACCTGCACATCGCCTCGTACGGCCTGGCCCAGTGCCTCTCGATCGTCCGCAAGGCCATCGCGGAGGACCGGAGCGACAAGGACGTGCCCAAGGGATGGCTGACCGGCCAGGGCACGGCCATGGCGATGATCGCCACCGGCCCGCCCGGCGGCCACTACGCGGATGCGACCGTCAGTCTCCTCACCGACGGGACGTACGACATCGCGGTGGGCACGGCGGAGTTCGGCAACGGCACCACCACCGTCCACAAGCAGATCACCGCGGGGGCCCTCAACACCACCGTGGACCGGATCGCGATCCGCCAGTCCGACACCGACGTCGTCCGCCACGACACGGGCGCCTTCGGTTCGGCCGGTACGGTCGTGGCCGGCAAGGCGGTCCTGCTCGCCGCGGAATCCCTGGCCGGACGCCTGAAGACCTTCGCGGCCAGGTACACCGGAGTGGCCCGCCACCTGTGCACGCTCGGCGCGGAGGCGTTGGACTGCGCGGGCCGGATCGTGACCCTGAAGGAGCTGCACGAGGCAGCTCAACTACTGGGCGCGCAGGACGAGTTGGCGGCGGACGGCCACTGGGGCGGCAGCCCGCGCTCGGTGGCCTTCAACGCCCAGTGGTTCCGGATCGCCGTCGACCCGGACACCGGCGAGATGAAGATCCTGCGCAGCGTCCACGCCGCCGACGCCGGCAAGGTCATGAACCCGCTCCAGTGCCGCGGCCAGGTCGAGGGCGGAGTCGCCCAGGCGCTCGGCGCCACACTCTTCGAGACCGTACGGCTCGACGAGCGCGGCGAAGTGACCACGGCGGCCTTCCGGCGCTACCGCCTGCCGCAGTACGCCGACATACCGCGTACCGAGGTCCACTTCATGGAGACGACCGACGCGATCGGTCCGCTCGGAGCCAAGTCGATGAGCGAAAGCCCCTTCAACCCGGTGGGCCCCGCCTTCACCAACGCACTGCGCGACGCCACAGGCATCCGCTTCACCGAGATGCCGGTGACCCGCGACCGGGTCTGGCTGACGATGGACCAGCATGCGGCGAGGCGGGCCGACCCGGCGACGTAGCGAGGGCCTCGCCCCGGGTCCGGGTGTGAGGCCCTCGCGAAGCGGAACCCATTCCTCCACAGGCTCCTTGACCTGCCCGCCAGGCGATGTGACGACCCATCAGAACGAGCGTCGCTTCAGCGTCAAGATACCGCCCACACCGCACATGATGCGTGGGCGTAAACCCGCAGGTCAGGCGTCCTCGCGCACCGGCTCAAGGATCGCCACGCACTCCACATGGTGCGTCATCGGAAACAAGTCAAACGCCCGCAGCGTCCGCGGCCTGTAGCCACCCTCGCTGAAATAGGCCAAGTCCCGTGCCAGCGCCGCCGGGTCGCAGGCCACGTAGGCGATGCGGCGGGCGCCCAGGCCCGTCAGGTAGCGGACCGTCTGCTTGCCGGCGCCCGCTCGGGGCGGGTCCAGGACGATCAGGTCGGCTTCGGTGATCTTGGTGCGGGGCAGGACCTGTTCGACCTTGCCCTGTTCCACCCGGACGCGCGGCAGGTCCGCCAGGTTGTGGCGGGCGTCCTCCACCGCGCGCTTGGACGACTCGATGCCCAGCACCGCGCCCGTCTCGCCCACCCGCTCCGCGATCGCGCCGGCGAACAGGCCGACGCCGCAGTACAGGTCGAGCGCCATCTCGCCCTTGCGCGGCATCAGGCCCTGCATCACGGCCTTCACCAGGGTGTCGGGGGCCTGCGGGTGGACCTGCCAGAAGCCGCCCATGCCGACGCGGTAGGTGCGGCCGTCGGCCCGCTCGCGGACGAAGGCGCGGCCGTGGACGCGGTGCACCCCGCCGTCCTTCTCCTCCACGCGCAGCACCGACACCGGCTTGTCCAGTTCGACCAGCGGCAGGCGGCCGCCCGGCTTCGGGGTCAGGATTACCTGGCGGTCGTGCGAACCCGACGCCGCGATCGCCTCGACCGACTCCAGCTGTGGCCATTCGCGCTTCTCGATGCCCAGTTCCGAGACGCCCGGCGAAGCGATCATGCAGTGGTCGACCGGCTCGATGTCGTGCGAGCGGTGCTTGCGCAGGCCCGCGCGGCCCTCGTCGTCAATGGCGTACTGGACGCGGGTACGCCACGCCGGGACCTGGCCCGCGGGCAGCTTGTCGCCCTCGGCGGGCATGACCGTGCCGTCCCAGCCCGCCTCCTCGGGGGTGAGCCCCGCGAGCCGCTGGAGCTGCTCGGCGATGACCTCGCCCTTGAGGCGGCGCTGGGCGCCGGGCTTGGCATGCTGCCAGTCGCAGCCGCCGCACATGCCGGGACCCGCGTACTTGCACGGCGCCTCGACGCGGTCCTTCGACGGCTCCAGGATCTGCACCGCGTCCGCGCGCAGGAAGCGGGAGTCGGTCTCGCCCTCGGTGACGCGGGCGACGATCTTCTCGCCCGGCAGGGTGTGACGTACGAAGAGGACGCGGCCCTCGGCGGTGCGGGCGATGCAGTGGCCGCCGTGCGCGACGGGGCCGACCTCGACCTCGTACTCCTCCCCGACCAGCGACGACAGCGACGACTCGGATGCGTTCTGCTGCATGGGTGGGTGACTCCAGGGATGAGGGGGGAAACGGCGGGGCGGCCGGGCGAACAGCCCACCAGTCTACGTGGGTGTCGCCCCGCCGCCCGCCACAGGCACCGCCCAGCTCAACGCGGGTGTCCCCCGCCGCCCGATGCTGGCAAAGCCTCAGCTCTTGTTGCTGGGCTCCTTGGGCCGGGGCACCGGGCCTCGGCGCACCGAACCCGGCGCGTCCCAGTCCGCCCGCCTGCGGGCCCGCTTCTTCGCGGCCTCGGAGGACTCCAGCTGGTAGGGGACCGAGGTCACCATCACGCCAGGGGTGAAGAGCAGGCGGCCCTTGAGCCGCAGGGCGCTCTGGTTGTGCAGCAGGTGCTCGTACCAGTGGCCGACGACGTACTCGGGGATGAACACGCTGACCGCGTCGCGCGGGCTCTCGCGGCGCAGGCCCTTGACGTACTCGATGATCGGCCGGGTGATCTCGCGGTACGGGGAGTCGAGGATCTTCAGCGGTACGTTGATGCCGCGCCGCTCCCACTCCTCCTTCAGCGCCCTCGTCTCGGCCGGGTCGACCGAGATCGACAGGGCTTCCAGCTGGTCCGAGCGCATCAGCTTGGCGTAGGCCAGGGCGCGCAGTGTGGGGCGGTGGACCTTGGAGACCAGGACGATCGAGTGGACCCGGGAGGGCCGCAGACTGTCGTCGGAGGGCTCGTCCGGAGCGGCGATCTCCTCGGAGACCCGGTCGTAGTGCTTGCGGATCGCGGTCATCGTTCCGTAGAAGATCACCATGCCGAGCAGCGCGACCCAGGCGCCGTGGGTGAACTTGGTGGCGAGCACGACGACCAGGACGAGCCCGGTGAAGAACGCGCCGAACGCGTTGATCGCGCGGGAGCGGATCATCCGGCGGCGCTTGGCCGGGTCGTTCTCGGTGGCCAGGTGGCGGTTCCAGTGGCGGACCATGCCGGTCTGGCTGAGCGTGAAGGAGACGAAGACGCCGACGATGTACAGCTGGATCAGCCGGGTCGAGTCCGCGCCGTAGATCACGACGAGCAGCACCGCGGCGCCGGCCAGCAGCACGATTCCGTTGGAGAACGCCAGGCGGTCGCCGCGGGTGTGCAGCTGGCGGGGCAGGTAGCGGTCCTGGGCGAGGATCGAGCCGAGCAGCGGGAAGCCGTTGTACGCGGTGTTGGCGGCCAGGAACAGGACCAGCGCGGTGGCCGCGGCGAGCACGATGAACAGGAAGCTGCCGTTGCCGAAGACGGCCTCGGCGACCTGCGAGATCACCGGGTTCTGGACGTATCCGGAGCCGACCGGGGCGCCATTGTGCAGCAGGTCCTCGGTGGGCTTCTCGGCCATCCGTACGTTCGTGGCCATGGCCAGCGCGATGATGCCGCAGAACATGGTGACGGCGAGGCCGCCCATGAGGGCCAGGGTGCCGGCGGCGTTCTTGGACTTCGGCTTGCGGAAGGCGGGGACGCCGTTGCTGATGGCCTCGACGCCGGTGAGCGCCGCGCAGCCGGAGGAGAAGGCGCGCAGGAGGAGGAAGACGAGGGCGAACCCCGCCAGGCCCTGGTGCTCGGCCTTGATCGTGTAGTCGGCGGTGGGGGCCTTCATGGTGTCGCCCATGACGAGGCCCCGGTAGGCACCCCACGCGATCATGATGAAGACCCCGGCGACGAAGACGTACGTCGGGATCGCGAAGAGCTTGCCCGACTCCTTCACTCCGCGCAGGTTCATCAGGGTGAGCAGCACTATCACCGCGACGGCGCACAGCACCTTGTGCTCGACCACGAAGGGGATCGCGGAGCCGAGGTTCTCGATGCCGGAGGCGATGGAGACGGCCACGGTCAGCACGTAGTCGACGAGCAGGGCGCTCGCGACGGTGAGTCCGGCCTTCGGTCCGAGGTTGGTGGTGGCGACCTCGTAGTCACCGCCGCCGCTCGGGTAGGCGTGCACGTTCTGCCGGTAGGAGGCGACCACGGTGAACATCAGCACCACGACCGCGACCGCGATCCAGGGGCTGAAGTGGTACGCCGACACACCCGCCACGGAGAGCACCAGGAGTACTTCTCCGGGTGCGTACGCAACGGACGAGAGCGGGTCGGAGGCAAAGACGGGGAGTGCGATGCGCTTGGGGAGGAGGGTTTCTCCCAGCTTGTCGCTGCGCAGCGCCCGGCCGATCAGGATCCGTTTGGGCACGTCGGTCAGTTTGGACACGCAGAGGATCGTAAGCGTTGCGTATGGATTGGGCCCACCCGCCTCCCATTGACGTCCTCATGGGATATCGGCACTGATGAGTGCATCGGGCGGCGGGCCGCATAAGCTCGTCAGGCGGCAACGTGGATTTCCGTTGCCACGCTGTTGCCCGGCTAGCCGAGAAGGAAGTAGTGAGCAGGGTGTTTGCGCAGGTCATCGGGGCGACCAGGAGTGCGGGGTAAAGGGCACGTGCACATCGTCATCATGGGCTGCGGGCGAGTGGGAGCCGCTCTCGCGCAGACTCTGGAACAGCAGGGGCACACGGTCGCGGTGATCGACCAGGACCCCACGGCCTTCCGCCGGCTCGGTTCGGGCTTCGGCGGGCGCCGGGTCACCGGGGTCGGCTTCGACCAGGACACCCTGCGCGAGGCGGGGATCGAGGAGGCCGGCGCGTTCGCCGCCGTCTCCAGCGGTGACAACTCCAACATCATCGCGGCCCGGGTGGCCCGTGAGATGTTCGGCATCGAGAACGTGGCGGCGCGGATCTACGACCCGCGCCGGGCCGAGGTGTACCAGCGCCTGGGCATTCCGACGGTCGCCACGGTCAGCTGGACCGCCGACCAGATGCTGCGGCGGCTGCTGCCGTCCGGCGCGGAGCCGCTGTGGCGCGACCCGAGCGGTGGCGTGCAGCTGGCGGAGGTGCACACCTCGGCGGCCTGGATCGGCCACAAGATCAGCAAGCTGCAGGAGGAGACCGGCGTGCGCGTCGCGTTCCTCACCCGGCTGGGCGAAGCGGTTCTGCCGACGTCCCAGACGGTGTTGCAGGAGGGCGACCTGGTGCACGTGATGATGCGTACCGACGAGGTCGAAAAGGTCGAGGCGGCGTTCGCCCAGGGTCCCGAGGAGGGCGGTCACTGATGCGTGTGGCGATTGCCGGGGCCGGCGCGGTGGGTCGTTCCATCGCGGGCGAGCTCCTGGAGAACGGGCACGAGGTGCTCCTGGTCGACAAGGCGCCCACCGCCATTTCGGTGGAGCGGGTGCCGCTCGCCGAGTGGCTGCTCGCGGACGCCTGCGAGATCACCTCGCTGGACGAGGCGGCGCTCCAGCGCTGCAACGTGGTCATCGCGGCCACCGGCGACGACAAGGTGAACCTGGTCGTCTCGCTGCTCGCGAAGACCGAGTACGGGGTGCCGCGGGTGGTGGCCCGGGTCAACAACCCGAAGAACGAGTGGCTGTTCAACGAGTCGTGGGGCGTGGACGTCGCCGTCTCGACGCCGCGGCTGATGTCGGCGCTCGTCGAGGAGGCGGTGAGCGTCGGTGATCTCGTACGCCTGCTGCGCTTCAGCCACGGCGACGCGAACCTGGTCGAGCTGACGCTGCCGCCGGAGTCGGCGCTCGCGGGCACGCAGGTCGGCGATGTGGCCTGGCCGGAGGACACCTCCCTGGTCACGATCATCCGCGGCACGCGGGTGCTCACGCCCACCCAGGAGGAGACCCTGGAGGCCGGTGACGAGCTGCTGTTCGTGGCCGCGCAGGCGCGCGAGGAGCAGCTGGAGGACCTCCTTTCGGTCCGCCGCGAGAGCTGACGCCGCACATACGGAAGGGCCCGGAACCAGGTGGTTCCGGGCCCTTACCGCGTTCTCGGCGATCAGCTCGCGCCGGGGGCTTGCGCCGCGGCCTTACGGGCCTTCTCGGCCGCTTCCTCCGCCTCCATCTCGGCGAAGACGTCGATCGGCGCCGGGGCCTTCGCGAGGAAGACCCAGGTGAGCCAGACCGCGAGGAGGAACGGCGGGATCTTCAGGGCGATCAGCACCCAGCCGAGCTGGGAGGTGTTGGCCCACCAGTACAGCGGGAAGAGGATCGCGCACTTGGCGAACAGGATGAGCCCCCAGGCCCAACTCGCCTTCGCGTACGCCTTCTTGCGGCCCGGGTTGCGGGTGCGCCAGGACAGGTTCTCCTTGAAGACCGGGCCGAGGATCAGCCCGATCAGGGGCACTCCGAAGACCGTGGTGACGATGTACGCCAGGGCCAGGCCCAGGGTGTACAGCATGCCCGGCAGGTAGAAGTCCTTGGCGTTGCCCGTCATCATCGCGAAGACCACACCGAAGGCCACGCCGAAGACGCCGCTGAAGGCGTGCTTCATGGTGTCCTTGCGGACCAGGCGGACCGCGACGAGCAGCAGCGAGACCACGAGGGCGGCGATCGCCGAGGTGTGCAGGTCCTTGTTGACCGTGAAGATCGTGACGAAGAGCAGCCCCGGCAGGACCGTCTCCACCATGCCGCGCACCCCGCCGAACGCCTCGAAGAGCGCGGCCTCGGTCACGGCTTTCGCGTCGGCGTCGGACGGGGTGGATGTGGGGGTGGTGGTCGGCTTGTCGACTGACGTCACCGGCTACTCCTGTCCGAGCGGTCGGAGTTCGTATTTGGGGTTGAACAGCACCCGTCGGCCGTGGCTCATGGAGATCCGGCCCGAAGCGATCAGCTTGCGGCCCGGCTCGATGCCCACGATCGAGCGCCGTCCCAGCCACACCACGTCCAGCGGGGCGGTGCCGTCGAAGAGCTCGGCCTCCAGCGCCGGCACACCCGCCCGCGGACGCAGGGTGACGGTCCGCAAGGTACCAGTCACTTTGACTATCTGGCGGTCGCTGCACTCGGAGATGCGGGTGCACCCCGTGGCCTGCGTGTCCTCCTGCAGCTCCGCGGAGTGCAGATCCTCCTGCGAGGTGGACAGCCGGTCGAGCATCCGGCGGAAGCGCCCCGCGGGCTTCTCGGTACGAAGGTCAGCACTCATACAGAAAGCGTACCGGGGGACACCCCCAACCGATCAAAGCGTGTGGTCAGCACCCATCACGGGGTTGAGACCCGGGCTCTCGGGCTCAGCGTTCGAAGCGGTAGCCCATGCCCGGCTCGGTGATGAAGTGGCGCGGGTGCGAGGGGTCGAGCTCCAGTTTGCGGCGCAGCTGGGCCATGTAGACCCGCAGGTAGTTGGTCTCGGTGCCGTAGGAGGGCCCCCAGACCTCCTGGAGCAGCTGCTTCTGGCTGACCAGGCGGCCGGTGTTGCGGACCAGGACTTCGAGCAGATGCCATTCGGTCGGCGTGAGGCGTACGTCGCGGTCGTCCCGGTTGACCTTCTTGGCGGCGAGGTCGACGGTGAAGCCCTCGGTCTCGACGATCACCACGTCGTCGGCGCCGTCCGCGCCGCCGACCGGCTCGGCCCTGCGTACGGCGGCGCGCAGCCGGGCGAGCAGCTCGTCCATGCCGAACGGCTTGGTGACGTAGTCGTCGGCGCCGGCGTCCAGCGCCTCGACCTTCTCGTCGGAGGTGTGGCGGGCGGAGAGCACCAGGATCGGGACCCGGGTCCAGCCGCGCAGCCCCTTGATGACCTCGACGCCGTCCATGTCGGGCAGGCCGAGGTCGAGCACGACCACGTCGGGGTGGCGGGCGGCGGCGAGCTGGAGGGCGGTCGCGCCGTCGGGGGCCGCGTCCACCTCGTACTTCCGTGCCTTGAGGTTGATCACGAGCGCGCGCACGATCTGCGGCTCGTCCTCGACCACGAGCACCCGGGTCATCTGGAATACCTGCCTTCTACATTCTCTGGCGGAACGGTTCGGTTCATGAGGTGACCTGGGCGGAGAGGCCGGCGGGGGCCCGGTCCGGGCCGGGGGCGGCGCGGACGGTGAGGACCATCGTGAGGCCGCCGCCGGGGGTGTCCTCGGCGGCGAGGGTGCCGCCCATGGCTTCGGCGAAGCCCCGGGCGACGGCGAGACCGAGGCCGACTCCGGCGCCGCGCGGGGCGTCGCCGTAGCGCTGGAAGGGCGCGAAGATGCGGTCCTTGGCGGCGTCGGGGACACCGGGGCCGCGGTCGGTGACCCGTATCTCGACGCGCTCGGCCATGCCGCTGGCGGCGACGGTGACGGGGCTGTCGGGCGGGCTGTACTTGACGGCGTTCTCCACGATGTTCGCGACGGCCCGCTCAAGCAGGCCCGGGTCGACCTCGACCATGGGCAGCGTCTCGGGGATGTCGAGGACGACGCTGTCCTCGGGGACACCGCCGAGCGCCATGGGAACGACCTCGTCGAGGTCGATCTCGCGGATGAGCGGGGTGACGGTGCCGGTCTGGAGGCGGGACATGTCCAGGAGGTTGCCGACCAGGTGGTCGAGGCGGTCGGCGCCGCCCTCGATGCCTTCGAGGAGCTCGGCGCGGTCCTGCTCGGACCATTCCACGTCGTCGGAGCGGAGCGAGGTGACGGCGGCCTTGATGGAGGCGAGCGGGGTGCGCAGGTCGTGGCTGACGGCGGCGAGCAGCGCGGTGCGGATGCGGTTGCCCTCGGCGAGCTTGCGGGCTTCCTCGGCCTCCCCCACCAGGCGCTGGCGGTCGAGCACGACGGCGGCCTGGGCGGCGAAGGCGCCGAGCACGCGGCGGTCCTCGGCGGGCAGTACGCGCCCGGACAGGGCCAGCGCCATGTGGTCTCCGACCGGCATGTCGACGTCCGCGTCCTCGGGCCGCCCGACCGGGCGCGGTCCGACGCTGCCCGCGCGGCTCCAGGGCGACACGTCGCTCTCGCGTTCCAGCAGGGCGACGGACTCCATGGCGAAGGTCTCGCGGACCCGCTCCAGCAGTGCGTCCAGGCTGGTCTCGCCGCGCAGCACGCTGCCCGCGAGGAAGGAGAGGATCTCGGATTCGGCGCGCAGCCGGGCGGCCTGGTGGGTTCGGCGGGCCGCGACGTCCACGACGGAGGCCACCGACACGGCCACAAGCACGAAGATGACGATGGCGACGATGTTCTTGGGATCGGCGATCGTGATCTTGTGGATGGGCGGGGTGAAGTAGTAGTTCAGGAGGAACGAGCCGACCGCGGCCGAGGCGAGCGCCGGTGCCAGACCGCCGAGCAGGGCCGCGGCCACGGTCAGGGTCAGGAACAGCAGCATGTCGTTGGCGAGCCCGAGGTCCGCGTCGACATTGGTGAGCAGCACGGTCATCAGGGCGGGTCCGATGACGCCGGCCGCCCAGCCCCACACGATGCGGGCCCGCCCGAGCCGGGCCCCGCGTGCCACCGGCAGTCCGCGGCCCTTGGCGACTTCCTCGTGGGTGACGATGTGGACGTCGAGGTCGGGCCCGGAGTCGCGGGCCACGGTCTGCCCGACGCCGGGACCGAAGATGTACTGCCAGGCCTTGCGGCGGCTGGAGCCGAGCACGATCTGGGTGGCGTTGACGCCCCGCGCGAAGGCGAGCAGCGAGGTGGGGATGTCGTCGCCTATGACGTGGTGGAAGGTGCCGCCGAGGTCCTCGACCAGGGTGCGCTGGACGGCGAGTTCCTTGGGCGAGGCGGAGGTGAGGCCGTCGCTCCTGGCCACGTACACCGCGAGGATCTCGCTGCCGGAGCCCTTGGCGGCCATCCGGGCGGCCCGGCGGATGAGGGTGCGGCCCTCGGGTCCGCCGGTCAGGCCGACGACGATCCGCTCGCGGGCCTGCCAGGTGGACTGGATGTCGTGCTCGCCGCGGTACTGCTGGAGGTATTCGTCCACCCGGTCGGCGACCCACAGGAGCGCCAGCTCGCGCAGCGCGGTGAGGTTGCCGGGCCGGAAGTAGTTCGACAGGGCCGCGTCGACCTTCTCGGACTTGTAGATGTTGCCGTGCGCCATGCGGCGGCGCAGCGCCTGGGGCGACATGTCGACCAGCTCGATCTGGTCGGCCCGCCGCACCACCTCGTCGGGCACGGTCTCGCGCTGGCGTACGCCGGTGATCGACTCGACCACGTCGCCGAGGGATTCCAGGTGCTGGATGTTGACGGTGGACACGACGTCGATCCCGGCCGCGAGCAGTTCCTCGACGTCCTGCCAGCGCTTGGTGTTGCGGGCGCCGGGGACATTGGTGTGCGCGAGTTCGTCCACCAGGGCGACGGCGGGGCGCCGCTCCAGGACCGCGTCCACGTCCATCTCGGTGAAGGCGGTCCCCCGGTATTCGATCTCGCACCGCTGGATCTGCTCCAGGCCGTGCAGCATCACCTCGGTGCGCGGCCGCCCGTGGTGCTCCACGAACGCGACGACGCAGTCGGTGCCGCGCTCCACCCGGCGGTGAGCCTCGGACAGCATCGCGTACGTCTTGCCGACGCCCGGTGCCGCGCCGAGGTAGATCCGAAGCTTGCCGCGTGCCATGGCCCCATTGTCTTTCAGAATTCAGCTGCGTACGCAGCGTCGACCTTACGGCCAACAATTACGGCAAATGGGGTGGGGGCGGGGCGGAGGTCCCGAATTGACGCGATTCTGATGCTCCGGCGCAGGTGGTGCGGGGCGGAGCGCCCGAAAGGCCGGACGCAATGCGACAGCCCGCGGCAGTTGGATTTCGAGGACCAACAGCCGCGGGCCGTAAGCGAATTGCCCGCCGCTTGCGGGGCACCGGTCGAGGTCAGCGGATCTCGCTGATTTCCGGGCCGCGCTGGAGCTGGCCCATGCCGCCGGAGAAGCGGGAACCCTCCTGGTCGTCCTGCTGGACGCCCTCGGGGACCATCTGCGCGTCGTTGGGCAGCTTCAGGACGATCGGGTCGCGGGGCGCCATGGGGCCCTCGCCGCGGACCACCACCGTGTCCCGGAAGATCGTCTCAAGCAGCCCGGCGGCCTGCGGCTGCACCGCGCCCTGGCCGGAGATGACACCGCGCAGGAACCAGCGCGGGCCGTCCACGCCCACGAAGCGGACCAGCTGGACGCCGCCCGTGCCGTCCGGCAGCTGTACCGGGACCTGCGCGCGCAGCTCCCAGCCCAGCGGGCCCTCGACCTCGTCGATGATGCCGCCCTGCTGGGTGATGCCGGAGGCGATCTCCTCGCGGACCTCGCCCCAGATGCCTTCCTTCCTCGGTGCCGCGAAGGCCTGCAGCTGGACCGCGCTGTCGTTCAGCACCACCGTGGCCGCGACGATCGCGTCGCCCGCGACCTCGACCCGCAGCTCCATGCCCTCGACCCCGGGGACGAAGAGTCCGCCGAGGTCCACCCGGCCCTCGCCGGGCTCGGTGACCTCGGAGAGGTCCCAGGGGCCGTCCGGGCGCGGCGCCGGCGGCAGGTTCACCCTGCGCACCTCGCGCTTGTCCCCGGCCTCGATGTCATCGGCCCCGGTGCCGTCGACGACCTGCTCGGCCTCGCCCGCCGCGTCATCGGCAGTCCCGCTCTTCTTGCGACGTCCGAACACGTCACTGTCCTTCCCGGTCGGATACGACCGAAGCGTATCGATTCCCACCCGTTGTGCCGCCACTGGCGGCCGAACCGTCCACGGCGGCATGACCGCCGGTGGACCCGAAGCCCCCCTCGGCCCGCGCCGAGCCGGGAAGCTCCGCCACCTCGTGGAAGCGCACCTTCTCGACCTGCTGGACGACCAGTTGGGCAATGCGGTCGAAACGCTCGAACCGCACGCTCTCGCGCGGGTCGAGGTTGACCACGATCACCTTGATCTCTCCACGGTACCCGGCATCCACCGTCCCCGGGGCATTCACCAGGGCGACACCGCACCGGGCGGCGAGGCCCGAACGGGGGTGCACGAAGGCCGCGTACCCGTCGGGCAGCGCGATGGAGACGCCGGTCGCCAGGACGGCCCGCTCGCCCGGGGCGAGCTCGGCGGCCTCGGTGGTGACTAGATCGGCTCCGGCGTCGCCGGGATGGCCGTACGCCGGAATCGGCACCTCCGGGTCGACACGGCGGATGAGGACGTCTACGGGTTCACGCGTCACGGGTTCACCTCGAAGGCGCGAGCGCGCCTGAGCTGGTCGGGGTCGGACATGGCGGCCTGGATCTCGGCCGGGCGTCCGTTGTCGATGAAGTGGTCCACCTTCACCTCGATGAAGAGGGCCTGGGCCCGGACCGCCACGGGCCCCTCGGGGCCGCCGATGCGGCCGGTGGCCCGGGAGTAGATCTTGCGGCCGGCCACCGCGGTGACCTCGGCCGCCAGATGCAGCACCGTTCCGACCGGGACCGGGCGGGCAAAATCTGTCTCAAGCCGGCCGGTCACCGCGATCACCCTCAGCAGCCAGTTCAGCGAGCCGAGCGTCTCGTCGAGCGCGGTTGCCAGCACCCCGCCGTGCGCGAGACCCGGGGCGCCCTGGTGCGCCTCCCGCACGGTGAACTCGGCGGTTACGGTGACGCCCTGGCCGGCCCGCGCCGCCAGGTGCAGGCCGTGGGGCTGTCCGTCGCCGCAGCCGAAGCAGTGCCCGTAGTGCGCACCGAGCAGCTCGCCGGGCGCCGGCGCCTCGGGGTGCCGCACCGGCGCCAGGGCGTCGGGCGGGGGCGTCAGGGACGCAGATGTAGCAGTCACAGCCGCAGACCTTACCCGCGGTCCAAGCCGCAGGTCGCGCCGTGCCAAGCTAGGTTTCATGCAGCCCAACGCCCCGCAGTACGCAGAACGCCTCACCGCACCCCGCTCCTGGTGGTTCATCTCCGGGCTGGTCGGCGTCGCCTGCGCGCTGATGCTGCTGCCGGTGGGCACGCTGCCGATGCTGGCCGGTCTGGTGGGCGGCACTGCGGTGTCCTGGGTGGTGGTGAGTTCGTACGGTTCGGTACGGATCCGGGTGCTCGCGGACACCCTGGTCGCCGGGGAGGCCCGGATTCCGGTGCGGGCGCTGGGCGAGCCCGAGGTCCTGGACGCCGAGGAGGCGCGGGCCTGGCGGCTGCACAAGGCCGATCCGCGCGCGTTCATGCTGCTGCGGGCGTACATCCCGACGGCGGTGAAGGTGCAGATCACGGACCCGGCGGACCCGACTCCGTACGTCTACCTCTCGACCCGCGACCCCGAGGCGCTGAAGACGGCGCTCAACGCGGTCCGTACCGCCTGAGCCTTCCGCCCGTGCGGGGCCCGGCCTTCAGCGGCCGAGTTCCCTGGGGTCCTTCCCCGGCGGCAGCGGGTTGTCCGGCTGCTCCAGGGCGGGGAGCTCGGGCAGCGCGTCCCAGGGCACCTGGTGGTTGCGCAGGTCCTTCCTGATGTGCGCGGCGAGCTTCTTGGTGTCGCGGCGGTTCATCACGGCGCCGACGGCCGCGCCGACCATGAACGGCGTCAGGTTCGGCAGGTTGCGGAACGTGCGCTTCATGATCTGCTGGCGCAGCTCGCGCTTCAGCTGGCCGCCGAGCGCGAAGTTGAGCGTCGTCGGCTTGGTGACGTCGATGCCGCGCTCCTCGGTCCACGAGGTCAGATACGCCATCGAGCGCTGTTTGAGGGTGCCGGGCGGCCGCATTCCGTAGACCTCGTGCAGCTCGGCGATGAGCTTCAGCTCGATCACGGCGACCCCGGTGACCTCTGCGGCCAGCTCCGCGGGCATCGCGGGCGGAACGGGCAGCATGGCGGCCGCGCCGATGCCCGCGCCGACCGTGGATGTGCCGTTGGCCGCGCCCGCGATCAGCTTGTCGGCGATCTCCTCCGGGCCGAGGCCCGGGAAGTGCGCGCGCAGCGTCGCCAGGTCCCGCACGGGAATGCGGGGGGCGACATCGATGATCCGGTCGGCAAGGTGGCCGAGCGAGGCCTTGATGCCCTCGCCGCCCTTGCGTACGCCCTTCTTGAGCACCGGAACGCTCTTCTTCAGGGCGGGTACGCCCTTGTCGAGAGCGCCCTTGCGCAGGGCGTCCAGGCGTCGGGCCCCGGCCGCGGGCCCCGCCTCTTCTTCCCCCGTACCGGCTGCCGTGACGGCTGCTTCGAGCGAGGCCTGTTGGCCCCGCCCGGCGTCACGTGCACCGTCGGCAGCGCTCACCGCAGGGAGGCCGGCCGGCTCGGCGGGGGCTTCAACGCCTTCTGCCGGGCCTGTGCCGCCCTGTGGTGCCTCGGTGGAACCCGGGGCACCCTTCGTCCGGAACGGTCGCTTCCGGGGCGGTTTCGCGCCTGCCACGCCGGCCTGCTCAGTCGCAGTCGCGGCAGATCGGCTGACCGTTCTTCTCCCGGGCCAGCTGGCTGCGGTGGTGCACGAGGAAGCAGCTCATGCAGGTGAACTCGTCGGCCTGCTTGGGCAGGACGCGAACGGCGAGCTCTTCGTTGGAGAGGTCCGCGCCGGGCAGTTCCATGCCTTCGGCGGCCTCGTACTCGTCGACGTCGACAGTCGAGGTGGACTTGTCGTTACGCCGGGCCTTCAGCTCTTCAAGGCTGTCGGAATCGACGTCGTCGTCGGTCTTGCGTGGGGTGTCGTAGTCCGTTGCCATGTCGCTCTCCCCCTCTGGGTGGTTGCGGTGTCTCAGCGCACGTAACGCGTGAGAGGCCGGACTTGTGCCCGACCTGAGGCGGAGATTTTGCCTCACATCAAGGTCTGTTACTCAATCGACACCCAACCGCACTCCTCAAGAGTGATCGTCTTGGATGGCGATCGGGACCGTACACGGTCCTCATGTCGCACTTCACGAGTGCCACCCCGTGTACTTCCCGTGATCTCACCCCCCGGAAACCCGGACTTTTACCGGGATTCCAGGGGATTCACCGATCACGGAGAGTAGGTGGCCGGAAGTTTGCCTTTGTGACTGATCACACACGAAACTCCTGGGAACGGGTCCCGAAAATTCCGCGCAAAGCGAACTGCCGAAACAGCTTCGAGCAGCGTCTCAGACCGGCAGGGTGACACGCATCACGAGGCCGCCGCCTTCGCGGGGCTCCGCGATGATACGGCCTCCGTGAGCCCGCGCGACCGACCGGGCGATGGAAAGGCCGAGGCCGACCCCCTTGTCGCTGCCGGTGCGCTCGGTGCGCAGCCGCCGGAACGGCTCGAAGATGTTGTCGATCTCGTACGCGGGAACCACTGGCCCCGTGTTCGACACCAGCAGCGTCGCATGGCCGTCCCTGAGCTCGGTGACCACTTCGACCCAGCCGCCCTCGGGGACGTTGTAGCGGACCGCGTTCTGGACCAGGTTCAGCGCGATGCGCTCCAGCAGGACGCCGTTGCCCTGGACGACCGCGGGTGCCCGCTCCCCCTTGATCTCCACGCCCTTGGTCTCGGCCTCGCTCCTGGCCTGGTCGATGGCGCGGGAGGCGACCTCGGCGAGGTCGACCGGCTTGCGGTCGATGATCTCGTTGTCGCTGCGGGCGAGCAGCAGCAGGCCCTCGACGAGCTGCTCGCTGCGCTCGTTGGTGGCGAGCAGCGTCTTGCCTAGCTGCTGGAGCTCCACCGGGGCGCCGGGGTCGGAGAGGTGTACTTCGAGCAGCGTGCGGTTGATCGCCAGCGGGGTGCGCAGCTCGTGCGAGGCGTTGGCGACGAACCGCTGCTGGGCGGTGAAGGACCGCTCCAGGCGGTCCAGCATCTCGTCGAAGGTGTCGGAGAGCTCCTTGAGCTCGTCGTCGGGGCCGTCCAGCTCGATCCTTCGGCTCAGGTCCGTACCGGCCACCCGGCGGGCGGTGCGGGTGATCCGGCCGAGCGGCGAGAGCACCCGGCCGGCCATCGCGTACCCGAAGGCGAAGGCGATGACGCTGAGGCCGACGAGCGCGAGCAGGGAGCGGCTCAGGAGGTTGTCCAGGGCCTGCTGACGCTGGTGGGCCATGCAGGCGCTGATCGCGTCGTTGAAGTCCTGCGAGGTGCCGCGAGCCGGGAGCTGGCAGCCGCTGCTGGACAGCGTGACGTTGTCACCCGCCACGATCTTGAAGGGGGCGCTGCCCGCGTGCAGGGCCTGCGCGGCCAGCAGGTAGATGATCGACAGGAGCAGTATCCCCGCGATCATGAACATGCCGCCGTAGAGCAGCGTGAGGCGTATCCGGATGGTCGGGCGCAGCCAGGGGAAGGGCGGTTCGGCGCTCTTGGGGGCCCAGGTCGGCTTGGGCGGCGCCGCCGGCGGGGCGGGAGTGGCGGCCATCGCCGTCAGATCCGGTAGCCGGAGCCCGGCACGGTGACGATCACCGGGGGCTCGCCGAGCTTGCGCCGCAGCGTCATGACGGTCACGCGCACCACGTTGGTGAACGGGTCGGTGTTCTCGTCCCAGGCCTTCTCCAGGAGCTGCTCGGCCGAGACGACGGCGCCTTCGCTGCGCATGAGGACCTCCAGGACCGCGAACTCCTTCGGCGCGAGCTGGATCTCCTTGCCCTCGCGGAAGACCTCCCGGCGGTTGGGGTCGAGCTTGATGCCGGCCCGCTCCAGGATGGGCGGCAGCGGGACGGTGGTGCGCCGGCCGAGCGCGCGGACCCGGGCGGTCAGCTCGGTGAAGGCGAAGGGCTTGGGCAGATAGTCGTCCGCGCCGATCTCCAGGCCCTCGACGCGGTCGCTGACGTCTCCGGCGGCGGTCAGCATCAGGACCCGGGTGGGCATGCCCAGCTCGACGATCTTGCGGCAGACGTCGTCGCCGTGGACCAGCGGGAGGTCCCGGTCGAGCACCACGACGTCGTAGTCGTTCACGCCGATCCGCTCCAGGGCCGCCGCGCCGTCGTACACGACGTCGACGGCCATCGCCTCCCGGCGCAGTCCGGTGGCCACCGCATCGGCGAGCAGCTGCTCGTCCTCGACGACGAGTACGCGCACGGCGCATTTCCTTCCCTAGGGACCCGCGTCGTCCGCGGGCAGATCTCGGCACTGAACCAGTGACTGTGAGCTTCCATCCTGCCCCTTACGCCCATAAACCGGCGGTAAGACGATGCCGGACCCAGGGGCGGCACCCCACCTGCGGTTTCCGGCTACGAACGGCGGCCGGAGCGGGAATAGGCGGGATTGCCGCGGCAGTTGAGGTTTCTTTGAGAGTGGGTGTGGGGAGGACGACTGCACACCCCGCGATCACGCCCTGTATGTGGCATGCCACATCTTCACGTCGTGATCGCAACCCACCGTCGGCACACCCCCGTGCCACCGACCCACGACGAGGGGGCGCACCATGGACGCTTTCACCGCAGGGCTGCTGCAGCGCATAAGGACCACGGAAACCGACCTCACACGGGCGCGCGAGAGCGGCGACGACTTCCTCGCCGACGTCGAGCAGGCAGAGCTGGACGATCTCCATCGTCTGGCCGCCGAGCACGGTGTCGAGGTAGCCGTAGCGCACTGCTGACCCCACCCACCAGGAAACCCCGGCGCCACGGGACGGCGCCGGGGTTTCGTCATGCCCGGGGGCCGCGCAGCTCAGTCGTGCCAGGCACCGTACTGCTCCAGGAGCGACTGGAGCGGGCCGAAGAGCTCCGGGGACGCGGCGATCGTCAGCTCCCCGGAGGCGGGCGTGCCGGGGCGGCCGCCGGTGAGCGCCCCGGCCTCGCGGGCGATGAGGTCGCCGGCCGCCAGGTCCCAGGGGTTGAGGCCGCGCTCGTAGTACGCGTCGAGCCGGCCGGCGGCCACGTCGCACAGGTCGATGGCCGCCGAGCCGCCGCGGCGGATGTCGCGGAACCGCGGGATCAACCGCTGGGCCACGTCCGCCTGGTGGGCGCGTACGGACTGGACGTAGCCGAATCCGGTCGCCACCAGGGACTGGGACAGCGGGGCCGGCGGGCGGCAGCGCAGCGGGCGCTCGCCCAGGAAGGCGCCGCCGCCGAGGACGGCGTGGTACGTCTCGCCGCGCATCGGGGCCGCGACCACGCCCGCCACCCGCTCGCCGTCCTGTTCGGCGGCGATGGAGACGGCCCAAGTGGGCAGCCCGTAAAGGTAGTTGACGGTTCCGTCGAGCGGGTCGATGACCCAGCGCACGCCGCTGGTGCCCTCGCTGGACGCGCCCTCCTCGCCGAGGAAGCCGTCGTGCGGACGGTGCTCGGCGAGGTAGCCGGTGATCAGCTTCTCGGCGGCGATGTCCATCTCGGTCACCACGTCGATGGGGCTCGACTTGGTGGCCGCGACGCCGAGGTCGGCCGGGCGGCCGTCGCGCAGCAGCTCGCCGGCCCGCCGCGCGGCCTCCAGGGCGAGGCCGAGCAGTTCGCGGTGGAGAGGGTCGGTCATGGTCGCTCCCTTGTGCGTGCGCGCTGTCGGCTATGCGTACGGGCTGTCGGCGCCCGCTGCCGCGGGCTTGGTGCCGCCGCGGGCGGCCGGGCAGCAGCCGACGGCGCACAGGTCGTGCGAGGGGCCGAGCGCGCCCAGGGCGCACCGCTCGGCGGGCAGTCCGCGCTCGGTCGCGGCCCGCTCCAGGACGAGGTCGCGCACGGCCGCCGCGAAGCGCGGGTCGGCGCCGACGGTGGCGGAGCGGGCCACCGGCAGACCGAGCTCGGCGGCCTTGGCGGTGGCCTCCGTGTCGAGGTCGTACAGGACTTCCATGTGGTCGGACACGAAGCCGATGGGGACCATGACGACGGCTTGGGCGCCCTCGCCGTGCAGCGTCTCCAGGTGCTCGCAGATGTCGGGTTCCAGCCAGGGGATGTGCGGGGCGCCGGAGCGGGACTGGTAGACGAGCCGCCAGGGCCGCTCGACGCCGGTCCGCTCGCGCACCGCGTCGGCGACGACCCGCGCCACGTCGAGGTGTTCGCGTACGTAGGCGCCGCCGTCGCCGTGCTCTTCGACGGGCCCCGAGGTGTCGGCCGCCGCCTCCGGGATGGAGTGCGTGGTGAAGGCGAGGTGGGCGCCCGCGCGGACGTCCTCGGGCAGAGCGGCGAGCGACTCCAGGACGCCGTCGATCATGGGGCGGACGAAACCGGGGTGGTTGAAGTAGTGCCGCAGCTTGTCGACCCTGGGCAGTTCGAGCCCTTCGGCCGCCAGCGTCGCGAGCGCGTCCGCCAGGTTCTCGCGGTACTGCCGGCAGCCCGAGTACGAGGCGTACGCGCTGGTGGCGAGGACCGCGATGCGGCGGCGGCCGTCGGCGACCATCTCGCGCAGGGTGTCGGTCAGGTAGGGCGCCCAGTTCCGGTTGCCCCAGTAGACCGGCAGGTCCAGGCTGTGCTCGGCGAAGTCCTTGCGGAGCGCGTCGAGCAGCGCGCGGTTCTGCTCGTTGATGGGGCTCACCCCGCCGAACAGGAAGTAGTGCTGCCCCACCTCCTTGAGCCGCTCCTTCGGAATGCCGCGGCCGCGCGTCACGTTTTCCAGGAACGGGACCACGTCGTCGGGGCCTTCGGGGCCGCCGAAGGAGAGCAGCAGCAGGGCGTCGTACGGAGCGGCGGCCTCGGCTGCTCCGGAAGCTGGATCGCGCAGTTCGGACATGGTTCCGATCCTGCCATCAGGCACTGACAAGCGGTGCACCGAGCCGGTGGACCGGGCCGGGGGAAGGAGCCCGGGAACGGGGCACGAAAAGGCGGTGCGCCAGCCGACTTCAGCATCGTACGCTTTAGGAATTAATTACACGCGTCACGCCGGATCCCGGAGTCCCTGTTGCCCAGTCCCTATCGCGCGATCTTCGCCGCCCCCGGCACCAAGGGGTTCTCCGCCGCCGGCCTCTTCGGGCGGATGCCGCTGTCGATGATGGGCATCGGCATCGTGACCATGGTCTCCCAGCTCACCGGCCGCTACGGCCTGGCCGGCGCGCTCTCCGCGACGCTCGCGATGTCGGCCGCCGTGCTCGGCCCCCAGATATCCCGGCTCGTGGACCGGCACGGCCAGCGCCGGGTGCTGCGCCCGGCCACCCTGGTCGCGGTCGCGGCCGTCGCGGGACTCCTCGTCTGCGCCCAGCAGGGCGCCCCCGACTGGACCTTGTTCGTCTTCGCTGCGGGCGCCGGCTGCGTGCCGAGCGTCGGCTCGATGGTCCGGGCCCGCTGGGCCGAGATCTACCGGGGCGACACCCAGAACCTGCACACGGCGTACTCGTGGGAGTCGATCGTCGACGAGCTGTGCTTCATCTTTGGGCCGATCCTCTCCATCGGGCTCTCCACCGCCTGGTTCGCCGAGGCGGGGCCCCTGATCGCGGCCTGCTTCCTGGTGGCCGGCGTCTTCTGGCTGACCGCCCAGCGCGCCACCGAACCCGTACCGCACCCGCGCGAGCACCACACCGGCCGCTCCGCGCTGAGCTCCCGCGGACTCCAGGTCCTGGTCGCCACCTTCGTCGCCACCGGCGCCATCTTCGGCTCGGTCGACGTGGTCACCGTGGCCTTCGCCGACGAGCGCGGCCACAAGGCGATGGCCAGCCTGGTGCTCGCCGTCTACGCGCTGGGCTCCTGCATAGCAGGAGCGGTGTTCGGGCTGCTGCGCCTCAAGGGGGCGGCGTCGAGCAGGTGGCTGGTGGGTGTCTGTGCGATGGCGGTGAGTATGATCCCGCTCCAACTGGCCGGGAACCTGCCGTTCCTTGCCGTGGCGCTCTTTGTCGCGGGCCTGTCCATAGCACCGACGATGGTGACGACGATGGCCCTCGTCGAACAGCACGTACCGCGCAGCAAGCTCACCGAGGGCATGACCTGGACCAGCACTGGGCTCGCGGTCGGTGTGGCGCTCGGTTCCTCCGCCGCCGGCTGGGTGGTGGACGCCTCCGGCGCCGAGGCGGGGTACCTGGTGTCCGTCGTGGCGGGAACGCTCGCGGCCGCGGTGGCGTTCCTGGGGTACCGCCGGCTTCGCAGGCCGGTGCCGCATCGGGAGGGGCTCGAAGCAGATGAGCGGAGCGAACGGCAGCAGCACCTGGCGTAACTGGGCGGGGAACGTCACCGCGCGCCCGATAAGGGAAGTCTCCCCGGCCTCCGCGGCCGAACTCGCGGACGCCGTGCGCCGGGCCGCCGAGGACGGGCTGAAGGTGAAGGCGGTCGGCACCGGCCACTCCTTCACCGCGGCCGCCGCCACCGACGGCGTGCTCATACGCCCCGACCTGCTGACCGGTATCCGCGCCATCGACCGCGCGGCGCTGACCGTCACCGTGGAGGCCGGTACGCCGCTGAAGCGGCTGAACGCGGTGCTGGCCAGGGAGGGCCTGTCGCTCACGAACATGGGCGACATCATGGAGCAGACGGTGGCGGGTGCGACAAGCACCGGGACGCACGGCACCGGCCGCGATTCGGCCTCGATCGCCGCCCAGATCAAGGCACTTGAGCTGGTGACGGCCGACGGCTCGCTGCTCAGCTGCTCCGAGAAGGAGAATCCCGACGTCTTCGCGGCGGCCCGGATCGGGCTCGGCGCGCTCGGCGTGGTCACCGCGATCACCTTCGCCGTCGAGCCGATCTTCCTGCTCAGGGCCCGCGAGGAGCCGATGACCTTCGACAGGGTCACCTCGGAGTTCGGGGAACTTTTCGCGGAGAACGAGCATTTCGAGTTCTACTGGTTCCCGCACACCGGCAACTGCAACACCAAGCGCAACAACCGCAGCACGGGACCCGCCGCTCCACCCGGGAAGCTGAGCGGGTGGATCGAGGACGAGTTCATGTCCAACGGGCTCTTCCAGGTGGTGTGTTCGCTGGGCCGGGCGGTGCCCGCCACGATCCCCTCGGTCGCGAAGATCTCCAGCCGGGCGCTCTCCGCCCGCACGTACACCGACATTCCGTACAAGGTCTTCACAAGCCCGCGCCGGGTGCGGTTCATGGAGATGGAGTACGCGCTGCCCCGCGAGGCCGTCGTGGGGGCGCTGCGCGAGGTGAAGGCGCTGGTGGAGCGCTCGCCACTGCGGGTGAGCTTCCCGGTGGAGGTGCGCACCGCGCCCGCCGACGACATCGCGCTCTCCACCGCCTCGGGCCGCGAAACCGCGTACATAGCCGTGCACATGTACAAGGGCACGCCGTACCAGGCGTACTTCACCGCGGTCGAGCGGATCATGACCGCACACGCGGGACGGCCGCACTGGGGCAAGGTGCATACGCGCGAGGCCGGTTACTTCGCGGAGGTCTATCCGCGCTTCGCCGAGTTCACCGCGCTGCGCGACCGGCTCGACCCGGAGCGGCGGTTCGGGAACGACTATCTGCGGCGGGTGCTGGGCGACTGAGGGTCCGGTCCTACGGAGTGGGCGTTCCCCCGGTCCGCGCGTCCGGGCTGCTCTGCCCGCCGGGGCCGCTCCCGGAATCGGTACCGGAACTGGAGCCTGTCGAATGGGACGGCGTGGGCGTCGGGGTCGGTGTCGTACCGCCCGAGCCGGAACCGGAACCGGAAGTCGAACCCGAGCCCGTGTCATGGGACTTCGAGGGGGACGGCGACGGCGAGGAACCGGTCCCGGAGGAGCCGCCTCCGGTCGCCCCCTTGCTCGGGTCCGGCCCCGGCGACGCGTCGCTGCCGGGCGACGGCCGGTGCCGGTCGCCGGTGTCCGAGGGCGCGTTGTCCGGCGGCGTCCGCTTCTCGCCGCCGCCGGTGAGCACGGACTGGAAAGTGGTGCCGTTGCCGTTGCCGCCGACCGCGCCGCCCGAGATCAGCTCGTACGCCGTGATGCCGCCCATCGACACCCCGAAGACGACGGCGGCCGCGAGCACCGGCCGCTTCCACCCGCGGTGCCGGGTGCCGTGCACGGTCGCCTCGTTGAACTCCCGGGCGGGGCGGGCTCCGGACCGCAGCAGCTGGGTCTCGTCGACGGACGTGAGCAGCTGAGTGCGGTCCGCCGCTTTGAGCAACTGGGTACGGTCCGCGGCCTTGAGCAACTGAGTGGGATCCGCGTCGGCCTGCGGCAGCACGGTGGTCTCGTCCCGCGCCCCCTTATAGGGGGAGACCACGGGCACTTGGCGGGAGCCGACCTTGGCCTGCACGGTCGCCTCGCGCAACTGCTCGCCGGTCCGCTTGAAGAAGTGCTGGAAGACGGTGCCGCCGCAGGTGGCGACCACGCTCACCACGCCGGCGCCGAGGAATGTGCCGTACACGCCCAGCTTGGAGGCGAGCACCGCGGCGGTGACCGCGGCGAGCGCGCTGCCCGCCACCTGCGGCACGCTCAGATCGATGCGCTTCTTCTCTTCCGTCCCGGTGTCCGGCTTGTCACCCATCCCCAGCCTCTGTTCGCCCTTCTCGTCCGTCTTGCACAGAGAAGGGACATTTGAGCGAAGCGAATAGTTCCGCTTCCGCGGATTGTGTGAAGCAGGACACGTACCGGGCAGGCATGGACGCGTCAGGGAGGGTCCAACTCCCGTACCCCGCGAGAACTTCGGCGGCGCGCCGGTCCACCCAGGTGGCCCGAATGGAGTACTGTGGCGAGCCCTGGGCCCCGGGTCCCACACGGGTATCCGGGACTGCGGGAGGGGGCCGAAAGCGGCACTCGAACCGGCGGCGCCGCGGCACCGCACGGGCGCCTGCTGCACAGAGTGACCAGCCCGGTCACTCTGCGTTGCGAAAAGGTAACCGTGCCATAACGGCGTTCCAGGGCCCATGCCCGACACGCCGGGCAACTCGGCAATGTTGTGGCAGGCTGCACCCGGGCAGGCCACACTCGACTAGCGGAAGCAGCGACGCACGTGACGTCGGCAGGCACCACCCGGGAGGTCCCCATGCCCGAACTGCGTGTCGTGGCCGTCTCCAACGACGGCACACGACTGGTGCTCAAGGCTGCGGACAGCACGGAGTACACGCTTCCGATCGACGAGCGGCTCCGGGCCGCTGTGCGCAACGACCGGGCCCGCCTCGGACAGATCGAGATCGAGGTGGAGAGCCACCTCCGGCCGCGCGACATCCAGGCGCGGATACGAGCCGGTGCCTCCGCCGAGGAGGTCGCCCAGTTCGCCGGCATTCCGGTCGACCGCGTACGCCGCTTCGAAGGCCCCGTCCTCGCGGAGCGCGCCTTCATGGCGGAGCGGGCGCGGAAGACCCCCGTGCGGCGTCCGGGCGAGAACACCGGCCCCCAGCTCGGCGAGGCGGTGCAGGAGCGGCTGCTGCTGCGCGGCGCCGACAAGGAGAGCGTCCAGTGGGACTCCTGGCGCCGCGACGACGGCACCTGGGAAGTCCTGCTCGTGTACCTGGTCGCGGGCGAGCCGCACTCCGCGAGCTGGACCTACGACCCGCCGCGCCGACTCGTGCAGGCCGTCGACGACGAGGCCCGCTCGCTGATCGGCGAGTCCGACGACACCATCACCGCCGTTCCCGAACCGAGCTTCCCGTTCGTGCCGAGGATCGCCCGGCTGCCCCGGGACCGGCCGCTGGACCGCGCCCTGGACCGGCAGTTGGAGCGGCCCGCGCCGCCGCCCGAGCCGGTCGCGGACGAGAGCGACTCGCTGACCAGCCTGCTCGAAGCCGTACCGAGCTTCCGCGGCGACATGGTCGTACCGGAGCGTCCCTCGAACCCGCCCGAGCCGCCGGCGACCCAACCGGCCGCCGAGCCGGAGGTCGAGGAGCCGCCCGCGCCGGCCGCTTCGGCGGGAGCGGGTTCGGCGTACGCGGACGTGCTGATGCCGCGCACCGTGGCCGGTCACCGCGACCGGCTCACCGGCACCACCGACCGCCAGGCCGAAGCGGACGGGGTCCGTCCGGGACGCCGTGCCGCGGTGCCGAGCTGGGACGAGATCGTGTTCGGCACCCGAAGGAAGAAGCAGGACTAGCGACTTCGGCATCGAGCCGGGGCCCGCACGCGGCGCGCGTGCGGGCCCCGTCGCGTCCCCGCTACTGCGGATCGGGGCCCGTGGCCACCGGCCGGGACTCGTCCGACGACCACTCGGACCAGGAACCGGCGTACAGCGCGGCCGGGATCCCCGCGACGGCGAGGGCCAGCACCTCGTGGGCGCCGGAGACGCCTGAGCCGCAGTACACGCCGACCTCGCTGCCCGAGGCGCCAATGGCCTTGAAGCGGGCGGCCAGTTCATCGGCGGGCAGGAAGCGGCCGTCCGGGCCCACGTTCTCGGTGGTCGGCGCGGAGACCGCGCCCGGGATGTGCCCGCCGACCCGGTCGATCGGCTCCACGTCACCCCGGTACCGCTCCCCCGCGCGGGCGTCGAGCAGCAGCCCGGAGCGGGCCAGGGCGGCCGCCGCGTCCGCGTCGAGGAGCTTGACGGCGCCCGGCGCGGGCCGGAAGTCGCCCGCCGCGGGCGCGGGGATCTCGGTGGACAGCTCACCCGTCCAGGCGGCGAGCCCGCCGTCGAGGACCCGCACGTCCGGGTGGCCCGTCCAGCGCAGCAGCCACCAGGCGCGGGCGGCGGCCCAGCCCTGGCCGCCGTCGTACACGACGACGGGCGTGTCGGCCGACACGCCCGACCGCCGCATGACCGCACCGAATTCGGCCACGTCCGGCAGCGGGTGGCGGCCGCCGGCCCCGGGCGGTCCGGCCAGTTCCGCGTCGAGGTCCACGAACACGGCGCCGGGGAGGTGTCCGGCCGCGTACTCGGCGCGGCCGTCGAACGGCGCGGCCCCGGCCGCCTTGGCCAGGCTCAGCTGCCAGCGGATGTCGAGCAGGACCGGAGGCCGCGGCCCCGCCGCCTCGGCGGCGAGTGCGGATGCGGTGATGATGGCGTTCATGGGGGTCATCCTTGCGCAGAGTCCGCCCATAACGTAACGGCCGCGAAAAGGATGACGAGCCCCAAAACGGGCATCCTCCTGCGGGAACGCGCCAAAAGCGGCGCGGCCGGGGCGCGGTGGGGCCCCGGTGGTGGAAGCATCGGCCCGGGTGCGCGCGGTTCGCCGAACGGCGCCCCCGAGCAGCACGATGGCGACGGCCGAGGAGAGAGTGACGATGATCCAGTCGGAGACCCGGCGCACACCTGGCACGCCCTGCTGGGTGAGTCTCATGGTGCACGGCCTGGCCGCGACCCAGGAGTTCTACGGAGCGCTGTTCGGCTGGGAGTTCCGGCCGGGACCGCAGCAGCTCGGCCCGTACGTCCGCGCGCTGCTCGACGGCAAGGAGATCGCCGGCATCGGTCAGTTGCCGCCCGACCGGCATCTGCCGATCGCCTGGACCACCTATCTGGCGACCGACGACGCGGACGAGACGGCCGAGACGATCCGCCACTGCGGCGGCACCGTCGGGGTGGGGCCGCTGGACGCCGGCGAGGCGGGCCGGCTCGCGATCGCCTCGGATCCGGCGGGCGCGGTCTTCGGGATCTGGCAGGCCGGCGCGCACGTGGGCACCGCGATCGCGGGCGCGCCCGGCACCCCCACCTGGAACGAACTGGTCACGCGCGAGACGGCGTCGGTCGGCAAGTTCTACCAGGCGGTGTTCGGCTACGACCTGGAGGGGGTCGTCTCGGCCGACTTCGACTATGTGACGCTGCATCTGACGGGCCGACCGGTGGCCTCGCTGCACGGCGTGGGCCATGCCCTGGCGCGCGACAAGGGCGCGCACTGGATGACGTACTTCGAGGCCGCGGACGTGGACGAGGCCGTGCTGCGGGTCGCCGACCTCGGCGGGCAGGTGCTCCAGCAGCCGCGTGAGGGCGCGAGCGGGCGGGTGGCGACGGTGGCGGATCCGGATGGGGCCGTCTTCACCCTCGTACGGTCGTCCGGCTGAGAAGCCCTCGGAGCCTGCGTCCGAACTCCGCCCGGGACCCGTACAGGCCCTCAGACGCGAGCGGCCTCGGCGTCTACCGGGAGGACGTCCGGGGAGAGGGCGGCGGCGCGGGACGCGGCGGCCGTCATCCGGCGGCGGTGGTGGCGCCGGCACAGCACCTCGTAGCCGATCTCGTCATCGGAGCGGTTGACGTCGCCGACCACGACCTGGGCTCCCTCGACCACCATCTCGCCCCCTATGGTGCGGGCGTTGTGGGTGGCGCGGGCGCCGCACCAGCAGAGCGCCTCGACCTGCAACACCTCGACCCGGTCGGCGAGTTCGACCAGGCGCTGCGAGCCGGGGAACAGCTTGGAGCGGAAGTCGGTGGTGATCCCGAAGGCGAACACGTCGAGTTCGAGGTCGTCCACGACCCGGGCGAGCTGGTCGATCTGCTCGGGCCCGAGGAACTGGGCCTCGTCGGCGATGACGTAGTCGCAGCGGCCGCCCTTGGAGAGGTGGGCGACCAGGTAGCCGTAGAAGTCGAAGCCGTCGGCGGCCTCGACCGCGTCGGTGACCAGACCGAGCCGGGAGGACAGCTTGCCCTGGCCCGCCCGGTCGTCCCGGGTGAAGATCATGCCCTGCAGACCGCGCGCGGAGCGGTTGTGCTCGATCTGAAGAGCGAGGGTGCTCTTTCCGCAGTCCATCGTTCCGGAGAAGAACACCAGCTCGGGCATGGGAAGTTGACGGCCTTTCAGATGCGTGGAGAAGGGGGTGCTACGAGCGTACTTCGAGGAGCGGTACGAGCTGCTCCACCGGTGTCATCGAGCCGTGCATGCCGACCATGGCGGACTCGTGGGGCTCGCGGTGCGAGGCGGTGATGACCACGTCGTCGCGGGCGGCGGCGACCACGTCACCGATCCGGCCGTGCACGCGCTCGTCGACGCTCGGGCCGAACCAGCCCGCCGCGATCGCCTCCTCACGGCTCGCGACCCAGAACTGCTCGCCGAGCACCTCGCGCCAGCAGGTCAGCACATCGGCCTGGGCGCCCGGCACCGCGTAGACGTGCCGGGCCCGGCCCTCGCCGCCGAGCAGGGCGACCCCGGCCCGCAGCTCCCAGTCCTCGTCGAAGTCGATGCGGGACTGCTCGTCGAAGGGGATGTCGATCATGCCGTGGTCGGCGGTGATGTACAGGGCCGCGCGCGGCGGGAGCTGTTCGGCGAGGCGCTGGGCGAGCCGGTCGACGTACATCAGCTGGCCGCGCCAGGCGTCGGAGTCGACGCCGAAGCGGTGGCCCTTGCCGTCGACGTCGGAGTAGTACGTGTAGACCAACGACCGGTCACCGGCAGCGAGTTGGGCGGCCGCGAGGTCCATGCGGTCCTCGCCGGAGAGCCTGCCGCGGAAGCTGCCGCCACTCAGGGCGACCTTGGTCAGCGGGGTGTGCTCGAAGGTCGGCGACGACACCTGGGCGGTGTGCACGCCGTCCTGGTCGGCGAGCTGGAAGACCGTCGGGTACGGCTGCCAGGCGTGCGGGTCGGTCCAGGGCTTCCAGCGGAGCTGGTTCATCAGCTCGCCGGTCTCCGGGTTGCGCGCGGTGTAGCCGGGCAGGCCGTGCTCGCCGGGGGCGAGCCCGGTGCCGACGGAGGCCAGCGAGGTCGCGGTGGTGGCGGGGAAACCGGCGGTTATCGGACGGCCGGTGTTGCCGCGGGAGGTGCCGAGCAAGGAGTGCAGATAGGGGGCCTCGTCCGGGTGCGCCTTGATCTGCTCCCAGCCGAGGCCGTCGATCAGGAAGACGCAGTTGCGGTCGGCGGGGGCGAGCCCGGCGATGCGCTGCTCGAAACCGGGTACGCCCTGGCCCGCCACGAGGGTGGGCAGCAGATCGGCGAGCGATCCGGTGCCGTACTCGGGGACGGGTGCGGTGTCGAGGGCGAGGGGTTCGGGATCCTGCCAGGCGGGCTGAGCCATCACCGGCCGGTCGCCGCGGTCGCCTCGGACAGCGCCTGGGCGAAGGCCAGGGTCTGGCGGACCGTGTCCGGGCCGTCGCCGGCCTCGCTGACCCTCAGGCTCAGGTCGTCGGCGGTGGAGTTGCCGGTGTAGCCGTGGTCGGCGTCGCAGTTGGGGTCGCCGCAGGCGGCGGGCTCCAGGTCGATCCGCGAGACCGCGCCCCAGCCGATGGTCAGCACGACCTCGCGGGGCGGGGTGCCGGGCGTGTACGACTCGGGGTTGGCGACGACGCGGCTCACCACGACCGACGAGATCCGGCCGAGCTTCACGGACTCCGTGGAGGTGGTGGCGTACGGCGTCGGGGAGCTGGTGTCCGCGTTCTGCTCGTCGGTGTGGCTGACGATGAACCGGTTGTCCGTGAGCACCAGGACCGTCACATGGCGGCGCACTTCGTTCGCGTCGAAGGTGGTCTCCTGGTGGACCAGGTACGACGCGATGGGCTCACCGCCGACGGCGGCCTCCACCGCCTCGGCCACAAGGGCCGGGTAGTAGCCGCTGCGCTCGATCGCCGCGCGGAGCCCCTGGGTCGTCGTACCGGTCTTCGCCATGGGGTCCATCTTAAGCTGCCGCAGGCGGCCCACGGCCCTCAGAGCCTGTGTGTAAACCCCGCCCGGGTCCCCGGCGTCTGGCACGCACGCTCGCCGCGTTGGCCGAAAGCCCTAGTAGCTCCGCTACGAGGACTTCCAGCCGCCTTGCGATCGCACGCACCAGACGCCGCGGCCTGATCCGGGCGGGGTTTACACACAGGCCCTCAGTAGCTGGGCAGCCGCCGTGGGCCGAGGTCGTTGCGGGCGGGGGGCGGGGCGAGGCGGACGTGTGCGCCGAGCACCGACAGGCCCCGCTGGGCGACGATCACGGGCTCCAGGCCGACGGCGACCACCTCGGGATGGTCGTCGACCAGCCGCGACACCCTCAGGAGCAGCTCTTCGAGGGCCGCGGTGTCGACGGGCGCGGAGCCCCGCCAGCCGAACAGGAGCGGCGCGGTCCGGATGGATCTGAGCAGTTCGGCGGCGTCGCGGTCGGTGGCCGGGATCAGCCGGTGCGCGGTGTCGCCGAGCAGTTCGGACGCGGCACCGGCGAGCCCGAAGGAGAGCACCGCGCCGACCGCGGAGTCGATCGAAGCGCGCACGACGGTGTCCACTCCGCGCGGAACCATCGCCTGCACCACGGGCTTCAGCTCCCCGGGCTTGCCGAGGCTCGCCGTCAATTCGGCATATGCACGGGCGAGTTGGTGCTCGTCCGCGAGATCCAGGCGTACGCCGCCGAGGTCGGGGCGGTGGCGCAGGTGCGGGGCGGTGGTCTTGAGGGCGACGGGGTAGCCGAGGCGGCGGGCGGCCTCGACGGCCTGGGCGGCGTCGGGGGCGGGCAGGGCCGGGCGCACCGGGATTCCGTAACGGCCGAGCAGTTCCTCGGCGTCCGCCGCGGTCAGGGTCGTGCCGCGGGGGTCGGGGGCGGGGCCGAGCAGGCGCTCGATGAGCGCGGCGGTGCCGGGTTCGTCGATGTCGTCGTACTCCCCCACCCTGCCGGGGTCGGCGGCCTGTCTGCGCCACTGGCCGTAGCGGACGGCCTCGGCGAGGGCGCGGACGGCCCGCTCCGCGGCGGGGTAGGCGGGAATGCGGGTGGCCTCGCGGGGTGGGTGGTTTTTCGGCTGCCCGCCGGTGGGTGGGCTGGGGGCGCGGCCCCCGGACCCCCGCTCCTCAAACTCCCCCAAGGCCTTGCGGGCCAGGGAGGGACCCCCACGAGGGGCTTGATTGATGCCGGACAGGGCTGGATCCTGGGGATTGGTCCCGGCCAGGGCCGGATCCTGGCGGCTGGGTCTCTTCACCGTGCGGGCCGCTGCCGACAGGGCCTCTGCCAGGCCGCCGATCTCTACGTGGACCACCGCGACCGGCTTCGCCGGGGACGCTGCCGCGGCCGCGCGCAGGGCTTCGGCCAGCACCTGGCCGTCGCCGGATTCCACGGCTCCGTTCTCGCCGACCCAGGGGATGGCCGTCACCACCACCGCGTCGCACTCCTCGTCCGCCAGGGCCGCCGCGAGGGCCGCCCGGAAGTCCGCCGGGGTCGCGCCCGTCGTCAGGTCGAGGGGCTTGAGCGGGCGCAGGCCCTCGCTCAGGCAGGCGTCGTACGTCAGGAGGCCGAGGGATTCCGAGTTGCCGAGGATCGCCACCCGGGGCCCCGCGGGCAGTGGCTGTCCGGCGAGCAGCAGGCCCGCGTCGACGAGTTCGGTGACCGTGCCGACCAGGATGACGCCCGCCTGACGCAGCAGCGCGGAGACCGTCGCGTCCGGTACCCGGGTGACCGGGACCGCGTGGCCGGGCGGCGTCGAACCGCTGTGCCGGGCGCCCTTCACCACCACGACGGGCTTCGCGGCGGCCGTACGGCGGGCGAGCCGGGTGAACTTCCGCGGGTTGCCGATCGATTCGAGGTAGAGCAGGACCACATCGGTGTCGGGGTCCTCGTACCAGTACTGGAGGAAGTCGTTGCCGGAGACGTCGGCGCGGTTGCCGGAGGAGATGAACGTCGACAGGCCCGCGCCGCGCCGGTACAGGCCCGACAGGAGGGCGATGCCGATCGCGCCGGACTGGGTGAACAGGCCGATCCGGCCCGCGGGCGGCGGCTCGGGCGCCAGCGATGCGTTCAGCCGCACATCCGCCGCGGTGTTGATGATCCCGAACGCGTTCGGGCCGATCAGCCGCATCCCGTACGAGCGGGCCTGGCGCACCAGTTCGCGCTGGCGCTCCCTGCCGTGCGGGCCGCTCTCCGCGTAGTCGGCCGACAGGACGACGAGGCCCTGCACGCCGTGTTCGCCGCAGTCGGCGACGGCTTCTGGTACCCGCTCGGCGGGCACCGCGATGATCGCCAGGTCCACGGGTTCGCCGATCGCGCCGACGGAGGAGAAGGCGGGCACCCCGTCGAGCTCCCCCGGCCCGTCGCCGAGCGCCCGGTTCACCGCGTACGCGCGCCCGGTGAACCCGGCGTCCAGGAGGTTGCGCAGGACCGTGCGGCCGACCCCGCCGGGGGCGCGGCCGGTGCCGATGACCGCGACCGAGCCGGGCGCGAGCAGGCGCTGCACCGATCTCGCCTCGGCGCGGTGTTCCCGGGCGCGCTGCACGGCGAGGGACTCGGCGGTGGGTTCCAGATCGAGGGTGAGGTGGACAGAGCCGTCCTCGAAGGACCGCTTCTGCTGGTACCCGGCGTCGGTGAACACTTTGATCATCTTGCTGTTGGCGGGCAGCACTTCGGCCGCGAACCGCCTGATCCCGCGTTCGCGGGCGACCGCCGCGATGTGTTCGAGCAGGGTGGAGGCGACGCCCCGGCCCTGGTGGGCGTCCTGGACCAGGAAGGCGACCTCGGCCTCGTCGGCGGGGGCGGAGGCCGGCCGGCCCTGGGCGTTGATGCGGTCGAAGCGGACGGTCGCGATGAACTCGCCGCCGACGGTGGCCGCGAGTCCGACCCGGTCCACGTAGTCGTGGTGGGTGAAGCGGTGGACGTCCTTGGCGGAGAGCCGGGGGTAGGGCGCGAAGAAGCGGTAGTACTTCGACTCGTCCGACACCTGCTCGTAGAAGGAAACGAGCCGCTCGGCGTCCTCGGTGGTGATGGGCCTGATGCGCGCGGTGCCGCCGTCGCGGAGCACCACGTCGGCCTCCCAGTGAGCGGGGTACGCGGGGTCGGACGCCGTCGTCATACCGAAAGCGTACGGGGCGCGGGGCCATCCGGGGCGGGGCACGGTGGGGAGGGCCGAACGGCGGCGGAAGCGGGCCTAAGGTCGGTAGGAGCACTGCGCACCACATGAGAGACTGGTCTAGACAACCGTCAGAGATTTCGAAGGGCAACACCATGGCTGAGCGCCGCGTCAACGTCGGCTGGGCCGAGGGCCTGCACGCCCGCCCCGCGTCCATCTTCGTCCGTGCCGCCACGGCTGCCGGAGTCCCCATGACGATCGCCAAGACCGACGGCAACCCGGTCAACGCCGCTTCCATGCTCGCGGTGCTCGGCCTGGGTGCGCAGGGCGGCGAGGAGATCGTGCTGGCCTCCGACGCCGAGGGCGCGGACGTCGCGCTCGACCGGCTGGCCAAGCTGGTCGCCGAGGGTCTCGAGGAGCTCCCCGAGACCGTCTGATCCGGTCGGCTGCACAGCGAAGGGCCGCTGATCCCGCATTCGGGACCGGCGGCTCTTTCGTTTTCCCGGCCGACGTACCCCGCACATGTACCCTGCGCACGCATTTCGATGACGGAATTCCCGCGTCCGCATTTCCGGGCCAGCATTTCGCGGTCCGCATTTCATTTCGAGCAGCCGAAATACAGTCCCGCACCGCGCTTTCTTTGTATACGGCCCGGCTGTTAAGTGCGGGCGCTCGCCGTGTGTACGGCAGGTTGCGAAGTGCTCACCGCGGCGGGGCGCCGCAGCCGATGGGCGGAAAAAGAGCGCTCGGCGTGCAGGGCGGTGAGCGAGCGGGCGCGTTCGGCATCGCCGCGGGCCACCGCGTCGGTGATCGCGCCGAGTTCGGCCCAGGACTCGGTCGGCCGGGCCGGCTGCTCGACCGCGTACATCCAGGCCACCTTGTGCCTCAACTGCGTGAGCAGCGCGATCAGTCCGGGGCTGAGGGAGGCCTGGGCCAGCGTCTCGTGGAACCAGCCGCCCAGCGAGCGCAGATCCTCGCCCTGGCCGCGCCGGGCCCGTTCCTGACCCAGCCTCACCAGGCCGCGCAGCACTTTGAGATGCGCCTCGGAGCGGCGCGACGCGGCCCGTGCGGCGGCCAACGGCTCAAGCAGCACGCGCAGTTCGAGGAGGTCGGCGGCCTCCAGATCGGTGGGCTCTGCCACCCAGGCGCCGGCATGTCTGCGGGTGGTCACGAAGCCCTCGGACTCCAGAGTGCGCAGGGCTTCGCGGACCGGGACGCGGGAGACCCCGTAACGGCGGGCGAGTACGTCCTCGATGAGCCGGCTGCCGCGCTCCAGGGCACCCGAGACGATGTCGTCGCGGATCGCCGTGCATACCGAGTGCGCCGGAATGCGCATGGGCCGAACCTCCGCCTTTATCCCCGCGAAACGCGGTCGAACGACGCCAGTCGGCGCCTCTCGGTGTGTCTATCGATGTCTGTTCCGCGACTCTATTCCAGGCTTTGTTAATTCCCGGTGACGGGCCGGAACCAATGGATATTTTTTGGCCAACGGCGAAGACCCCCGGCGGCGTGCCGGGGGTCTTCGGTGTGCGCGGGGCGGGTCAGACCGAGACGCCGTGCGAGCGGAGGTAGGCGACCGGGTCGATGTCCGAGCCGTAGGTCGGGGCGGTGCGGGCCTCGAAGTGGAGGTGCGGGCCCGTGGTGTTGCCGGTGTTGCCCGACAGCGCGATCTGCCGGCCCGGCTCGACGGACTGGCCGACGGAGACCTGGATGTCCGAGAGGTGGCCGTACTGGGTGTACGTGCCGTCGTTCATCCTGATGACGATGTTGTTCCCGTACGCACCGCCCCAGCCGGCCTCCACGACGGTGCCCAGACCCACCGCGTGCACCGAAGTGCCGCTCTCCGCATGGAAGTCGATGCCGGTGTGGGCGCCGGAGGACCACAGGGATCCGCCGGTCTTGTAGCCGGTGGACACATAGCTGTCCGATATGGGGGCGACGAAGGTGTTGAGGCGCTTGCGCTCGGCCTCGCGCGCCGCGCGCTCCTTGGCCTCGCGGTCCGCCTTGACCCGCTCCTGCGCCTTGCGCTGCGCGGCCGCCTCGGCCTCCGCCTTCGCCTTGGCCTTCACGGCCGCCTGCTTCTGGGCCTCGGCCTGGGCACCGAGCTGGTCGGCGAGGCTGTCACCGATGACGATGGCCTGGGTGAGGCCGGTGTCGGCGACGCTCGGGGCGGCGGTGGCCGGGGAGGCGAGGGTGCCTACGACTCCGGCGGTGGCGAGGGTGGCGATGCCCGCGATGTTCGCGCTGCGGCGCGTCATGCGGCTGGGCGCGCGGTGCTTCCCGGTGGCACGGGTGAACGCCATGAAGTGGCGGTGTCCTTTCCTTCCATCTCGCCTACCGGGTTAGCTGACGGGTTCGGAGCAGGAAGGTCTCCTACGGGCTCCTCCGCGGGCGGAGGCGTCCGATTCACCCCAGGGACTGAGTGGGTCCCCGGCTCCCCTGGCTCGCGCCGTACGGGGACTCGGCGATCACTGTCCGGTGCCGCGGGTGCGACGGGTGGTGACGGACAGCGGGACCGACGCTAGACGGCTGATCTTTCAATCACCAAACAGACACCGGCTTTTGTAGCGCACGCCACATGACAGACAGGTAACCTCCCCAATAAACCGGACATATGCCCCCAATAGGGGAGGACCCCGGCGGCGCATCCGCCACCGGGGTCCCCATGTGTCCAGTTGTCCAGGGCCTCAATCAGCCCGCGACGACGGTCACTTCACCGATTCCGAGCGCCCTGACCGGCTCCTCGATCTGCGCCGCGTCACCGACGAGGACGGTGACCAGCCGGTCGGCCGGGAAGGCGTTGACGACGGCCGCCGTCGCCTCCACGGTGCCGGTCTCCGCCAGGAGCGCGTACAACTGCGCCTGGTAGTCGTCCGGGAGGAACTGCTCGACCTGGTCGGCCAGCGTCCCGGCGACGGCCGCCGCGGTCTCGTACTTGAGCGGGGCGACGCCCACCAGGTTCTGCACGGCGGTCTCGCGCTCGGCGTCCGTGAGACCCTCCGCGGCCAGCGTGCGCAGCACCTTCCACAGGTCCTCCAGCGCGGGGCCGGTGTGCGGGGTGTCGACCGAGCCGCTGATGGCGAGCATCGCGGCACCGCCGTCGGGGCCCGAGCGCAGCACCTGGCCGAAGGCACGCACGCCGTAGGTGTAACCCTTCTCCTCGCGCAGCACGCGGTCGAGCCGGGAGGTGAGGGTGCCGCCCAGGCAGTACGTGCCGAGCACCTGGGCCGCCCAGACCCGGTCGTGGCGGTCGGCGCCGATGCGGCCGATGAGCAGCTGGGTCTGGACCGCGCCGGGGCGGTCCACGATGACGACCCGGCCGGTGTCGTCTGCGGTGATCGGCGGGATGGGGCGCGGCTCGGCGGTGTCACCGGTCCAGTCGCCCAGGCTGTCCGCGAGGACCGCGTCGAGGTCGGTGCCCGACAGATCGCCGACGATGACGGTGACGGCCGTCGAGGGGCGCACGTACGCCTCGTAGAAGGAGCGCACCGCCGCCGCGTCGATCGCGGCGACCGTCTCCTCGGTGCCCTGGCGGGGGCGCGACATGCGCGCGGCGGCCGGGAACAGCTCCTTGGAGAGCTGCTTGGCGGCCCGCCGGGACGGGTTGGCCTGCTCGTGCGGGATCTCGTCCAGGCGGTTGCGCACGAGCCGGTCGACCTCGGAGTCGGCGAACGCGGGGGCCCGCAGCGCCTCGGCGAGCAGCGAGAGCGCCTTGGGCAGGCGGGAGACCGGCACTTCGAGGGAGACCCGGATGCCGGGGTGGTCGGCATGCGCGTCGATGGTGGCGCCGCACCGCTCCAGTTCGGCGGCGAACTCCTCCGCCGAGTGCTTGTCGGTGCCCTCGGTCAGCGCCCGCGCCATGATCGTGGCAACGCCGTCGAGGCCCTCGGGCTCGGCGTCCAGCGGGGCCGCGAGGAAGATCTCCACGGCGACGACCTGCTGGCCGGGGCGGTGGCAGCGCAGCACCGTGAGGCCGTTGGCGAGGGTGCCGCGCTCGGGGGCCGGGAAGGCCCACGGCTTGGCGGTGCCGGCGGCCGGCTGCGGGTGGAACTCCATGGTCACGACAGCGTCCGTCACTGGCCGGCCTCTTCTTCCTCTTCGTTGCTTGCCTCGGGCGCCGCGACGGGCTCGTACACCAGGACGGCCCGGTTGTCGGGGCGCAGTTTCGCGGCGGCGACCGCCTTCACTTCCTCGGCGGTGATGTCGAGGACCCGGTCGACCGCGGTCAGGGCGAGCTGCGGGTCGCCGAACAGCACGGCGTACCGGCACAGTTCGTCGGCGCGGCCGGCGACCGTGCCGAGCCGGTCGAGCCACTCGCGCTCCAACTGGGCCTGGGCGCGCTCCATCTCCTCCTCGGTCGGCCCCTCGGCGGCGAACCGGGCGAGCTCGTCGTCCACCGCGGCCTCGATGTCGGGGACCTCGACACCGCCGGAGGTCTTGACGTCGAGCCAGCCGAGCGAGGGGGCGCCGGCGAGGCGCAGCAGGCCGAAGCCGGCGGCGACGGCGCTCTGGTCGTGGCGGACCAGGCGGTTGTGCAGCCGGGAGGACTCGCCGCCGCCGAGGACGGTCAGCGCCAGGTCGGCGGCGTCGGCCTCGCGGGTGCCATCGTGCGGCAGCCGGTAGGCGGCCATCAGGGCGCGGGCCGGGACGTCCTCCTCCACGACCTCGCGCAGCTGCCCGCCGATGGTGTCGGGCAGCACGCCGTCGCGCGGCGGCTGCTTGCCGTCGTGAATGGGGATGGAGCCGAAGTACTTCTCCACCCACGCCAGGGTCTGCTCGGGGTCGATGTCGCCGACCACCGCGAGCACGGCGTTGTTGGGCGCGTAGTACGTACGGAAGAAGTTCCGGGCGTCTTCGAGGGTCGCCGCGTCCAGGTCGGCCATCGAGCCGATCGGCGTGTGGTGGTAGGGGTGGCCCTCGGGGTAGGCGAGCGCGGTCAGCTTCTCGAAGGCGGTGCCGTAGGGCACGTTGTCGTAACGCTGGCGGCGCTCGTTCTTGACGACGTCGCGCTGGTTCTCCATCGACTCCTCGTCGAGCGCGGCGAGGAGCGAGCCCATGCGGTCGGCCTCCAGCCAGAGCGCGAGCTCCACCTGGTGGGCGGGCATGGTCTCGAAGTAGTTGGTGCGCTCGAAGCTGGTGGTGCCGTTCAGCGAGCCGCCGGCCCCCTGCACCAGCTCGAAGTGGCCGTTGCCGGGCACCTGGTGGGAGCCCTGGAACATGAGGTGCTCGAAGAGGTGGGCGAGGCCGGTGCGGCCCTTGACCTCGTGGCGCGAGCCGACGTCGTACCAGAGGCACACCGCGGCGACCGGGGTCAGGTGGTCCTCGGAGAGCACCACGCGCAGGCCGTTGGCCAGTCGGTGCTCAGTCGCTGTCAGACCGCCGGAGCCGGCCTGCGCTGTGGCCGTGTGACCCATGGGCATGTACGTCCCTTCGTTCGCGATGTGCAGTACTGCGAGGTGAAGTACTGGCGGGGGAAGTCCTGGGTTGAGAAGTCCTGCCACTGTATGCAAGCGCGCGGGGACCTGGCGAAGTTCCCGGGTCGCGGTCGGCGTTGTCAGTGGGACGGTCCACAATGGTCGGCATCAGTTCCGATCCGGTACGTGAAGGAGCAGCAGCCGCGATGGCCCGCCGCAGCACGAAGACCCCGCCGCCGCCCGACGACTTCGAGGAGCGGATCCTCGACATCGACGTCGTCGACGAGATGCAGGGCTCCTTCCTTGAGTACGCGTACTCCGTGATCTACTCGCGGGCCCTGCCGGACGCCCGTGACGGAATGAAGCCCGTCCAGCGCCGCATCGTCTACCAGATGAACGAGATGGGCCTGCGTCCCGACCGCGGCTATGTGAAGTGCGCCCGCGTCGTCGGCGAGGTGATGGGCAAGCTGCACCCTCACGGCGACGCGTCGATCTACGACGCGCTTGTCCGCATGGCGCAGCCGTTCTCGATGCGCCTGCCGCTGGTCGACGGCCACGGCAACTTCGGCTCGCTGGGCAACGACGACCCGCCGGCCGCCATGCGGTACACCGAGTGCAAGATGGCCGACGCCACCTCGCTGATGACGGAATCGATCGACGAGGACACGGTCGACTTCACATCGAACTACGACGGCCAGGAGCGGGAGCCGGTCTCCCTCCCGGCCGCCTATCCGAACCTGCTGGTCAACGGCTCGTCCGGGATCGCGGTCGGTATGGCGACCAATATGCCGCCGCACAACCTGGGCGAGGTCATCGCCGCCGCCCGCCATCTGATCAGGCACCCGGAGGCGGATCTTGAGGCGCTGATGCGCTTCGTGCCGGGTCCCGACCTGCCGACCGGCGGCCGGATCGTGGGCCTGGGGGGGATCAAGGACGCGTACGGGTCGGGTCGCGGCACGTTCAAGATCCGCGCCACGGTGGCCGTGGAGAACGTGACGGCCCGCCGCAAGGGCCTGGTCGTGACCGAACTGCCCTTCACCGTCGGCCCGGAGAAGGTGATCTCCAAGATCAAGGACCTGGTCGGCTCGAAGAAGCTCCAGGGCATCGCCGATGTGAAGGACCTGACCGACCGTTCGCACGGGCTGCGGCTTGTCATCGAGGTCAAGAACGGCTTCGTGCCCGAGGCGGTCCTGGAGCAGCTCTACAAGCTGACGCCGATGGAGGAGTCCTTCGGCATCAACAATGTGGCGCTTGTGGACGGGCAGCCGCTCACCCTGGGCCTCAAGGAGCTGCTAGAGGTCTACCTCGACCACCGCTTCGACGTCGTACGGCGCCGCAGCGAGTTCCGCCGCACCAAGCGCCGGGACCGGCTGCACCTGGTGGAGGGCCTGCTCGTCGCGCTGGTCGACATCGACGAGGTCATCCGGATCATCCGGTCGAGTGACAACTCGGCGCAGGCGAAGGAGCGGCTCATCGAGCGCTTCTCGCTGAGCGAGATCCAGACGCAGTACATCCTGGACACCCCGCTGCGCCGGCTCACCAAGTTCGACCGGATCGAGCTGGAGAGCGAGCGCGACCGGCTGAACGGCGAGATCGACGAGCTGACCGGGATCCTGGACTCGGACAGCGAGCTGCGCAAGCTGGTCTCGGCCGAACTGGCCGCGGTGGCCAAGAAGTTCAGCACCGACCGGCGCACGGTCCTGCTCGAATCGGCGGGCGCCCCGGTGGCCGCCGTGGCCCTGGAGGTCGCGGACGACCCGTGCCGGGTGCTGCTCTCCTCGACGGGTCTGCTCGCGCGCACGGCGGGCGCCGAGGAGTTCACCGCCGGTGAGGACGACAAGCGCGCCAAGCACGACGTGATCGTCTCGGCCGTGCCCGCGACACAGCGCGGCGACGTGGGCGCCGTGACGTCCAGCGGGCGGCTGCTGCGCCTGGCGGTGATCGACCTGCCGCAGCTTCCGGACACGGCGGCCGCGCCGAACCTGTCGGGCGGGGCCCCGATCTCGGAGTTCCTGTCGTCCCTGGAGCCGGACGAGACGGTGGTCTGCCTGACCACCCTGGACGAGTCGTCGCCGGGTCTGGCGATCGGCACCGAGCAGGGCGTCGTCAAGCGCGTGGTGCCCGACTACCCGGCGAACAAGGACGAGTTGGAGGTCATCACCCTCAAGGACGGTGACCGGATCGTGGGCGCGGCCGAGCTGCGCACCGGCGAGGAGGACCTGGTCTTCATCACCGACGACGCCCAGCTCCTGCGCTACCAGGCGAGCCAGGTGCGCCCCCAGGGGCGGCCCGCGGGCGGTATGGCGGGCATCAAGCTGGCCGAGGGCGCCAAGGTCATCTCGTTCACGGCGGTCGATCCGGCCGGGGACGCGGCGGTGTTCTCGGTGGCCGGGTCGGGAGGCACCCTGCTCGGCGACACCGCGGTCTCCGCGAAGCTGACGCCGTTCGACCAGTACCCGCGCAAGGGCCGGGCCACCGGCGGGGTGCGCTGCCAGCGCTTCCTGAAGGGCGAGGACAAGCTGCTGCTCGCCTGGGCGGGCCCGGCCCCGGCCCGCGCGGCCCAGGCCAACGGCGCCCCGGCCCAGCTCCCCGAGCCCGATCCGCGCCGTGACGGCTCGGGCACCCCGCTCGCCTCGCCGGTCGCGGTGCTCGCGGGCCCGGCCTCGTAGCTACCGGCCGAGCCTCAACTAGCCGACGGTTCCGGGGAGTTCATCGAACTCCCCGGAGCGGTCCGGCTCCTGCGGCTGCTCGGGTACGTAGCGCAGCACGCCCCACATGGCGCGCTCGTCCGGGGTCTCCCCCGGGTCGGCCGCCACGCATGCGGCGAGCCGCTGGTGCAGCGCGTCCGCGTCGATGCCCGAGCCGATGAGGACGAGCTGGGTGAGGCGTTCCTGCTCGCGCGCCCAGGGCTCTGGGTAGAAGCGCAGGAACCGGCCGACGGCATGCACGGTGTATCTGTTGCGGGCGTCGGCGGCGCCGAAGTCGACAAACCCCTTGATGCGGTAGAGGCCTTCGGGCCGGGTGTCGAGGAAGGCCATGAGGCGGCGCGGGTCCATGGGCACGGCCGAGGTGAAGGCGACGGACTCGTACCCGGCGTGCGGATGGGCGGCGGGCCCGTGTCCCGTGCAGCGGCCGTGGTCGTGGCCGTCCTCGGCGCAGCCCCCGTCTTCGGGGAGGTCGTCCAGGAGGTCGTCGAAGGCGAGCTGTCCCACCCGTTCGGTGACGGGCCTGCGTTCGAAGAAGAGCTCCGGGTCGACCCGGCCGTACGCGGCCTCGACCACCGCGGCCGCTCCCCCGAGCGCGGTGCGCAGCCGGGCCAGGTCCGCCGCGCCCACCCGGTCCGTCTTGTTGAGCACCACCAGGTCGGCGACGGTCAGATGCCGTTCGATCTCGGGGTGCTTCTCGCGCGTGGTGTCGTACTCCGCCGCGTCGACCACCTCGACCAGGCCCCCGTACACGATCCGCGGGTTCTCACTGGCGAGCAGCATCTTCACGAGTTCCTGGGGTTCGGCCAGGCCGCTCGCCTCGATGACGATGACGTCGAGGCGGGCGGCGGGCCTGGTGAGCCGCTCCAGGTAGAGGTCGAGTTCGCTGGCGTCGACGGCGCAGCACAGGCAGCCGTTGCCCAGCGAGACGGTCGAGTCGCCGAGCTGGCCCGCCACCGTCATCGCGTCGATCTCGATGGAGCCGAAGTCGTTGACGATGGCCCCGATCCGGGTACCGCGGCCGGCTCGGAGCAGATGGTTGAGCAAGGTGGTCTTGCCCGATCCGAGGAAGCCCGCGAGGACGATGACGGGGATCTGCTGGCTCGGGCTGTTCACCTGGGGCCTTTCTCGGAGTCCGGGTCCGGTCCGGCGGACGGGATGCGGACCAAGGCTCTCAGACGGCGGGTACGGGCTGCGGCGGGGGCGGTCCCACATAGCGGGCCGCCGGGCGAATGATCTTCGAGTCCGCCGACTGCTCCAGGATATTGGCGCTCCAGCCGACCACCCGGGCCGCGCAGAACGTCGGGGTGAACATCTCGCGGGGCAGCCCGCACAGCTCCATGACGACCCCGGCGTAGAACTCCACGTTGGTGTGCAGCTCGCGGCCCGGCTTCAGCTCGGCCAGGATCTCCTCGACCTGGCGCTCCACCTCGACGGCGAATTCCACAAGGGGCCCGCCGAAGCCCTCCGCGATCCCGCGCAGCATGCGCGAGCGGGGGTCCTCGGTGCGGTAGACGGGGTGCCCGAAGCCCATGATCCGGTCGCCGGCCAGCACGCGTTCACGGATCCAGCCGTCGATGCGGTCGGGTGTGCCGATGGCGTCGAGGGTGTCCAGGGCGCGGCTGGGGGCGCCGCCGTGCAGCGGCCCGGAGAGCGCGCCGACCGCCGCGACCAGGCTGGCCGCGACATCGGCCCCGGTGGAGGCGACCACGCGGGCGGTGAAGGTGGAGGCGTTGAAGCCGTGGTCGATGGTGGAGATGAGGTACTGCTCGACGGCCCGTACGCGCTCGGGCTCGGGCTCCGAACCGCTCAGCATGTAGAGGTAGTTGGCGGCGTACGGCAGATCGTCGCGGGGCTCGACCGGTTCCAGTCCCTGGCCGAGCCGGTGCAGCGCGGTCAGCAGGGTGGGCACGGCGGCGCAGGCGGCCAGCGCGTCCTCGGCGCGCCGCTCGGCGTCCAGGTCGTACACCGGCCGGAAGCCCTTGGCCGCGCCGAGCAGGGAGAGGGCGGTACGGAGTCCGGCGAGCGGTCCCGACAGGGCGCCGGTGCGGGCGATGCCGGGCAGTGCCTCGCGTACGCCCCGGGGCAGGTGGCGCAGGGCGGCGGTGCGGGCGGTGAAGGCGGCGCGGGCCGCCGCGTCGGGCAGCTCGCCGTGGAACATCAGATGCCAGACGTCCTCGAAACCGCGGCTCTGCGCGAGCTCGACGGCCGAGTACTGGCGGTAGTGGTAGAAGCCCTCGCGGCCGCGGACGTCCCCGAGTTCGGTGTCCGTCACGACGACGCCCGCGAGCCCGCGGGGTACCGCGGCCGGGGCGGTGGTGGTGCTGGCCATGTTGCTGCCTCCTTCAGTCCTCCATGTTGACTTGACTGTCCATGATTGACTCAATGCTGTCAATGTTGATTTAATCAATATGTGTACGGTGCATACGGTACGCAATATGGATACGGTGACCCCCATGACTGATCAGGCACGGCTCACCACGCGCGAGGCGGCGGAGCGGCTCGGCGTGAAACCCGAAACGGTCTACGCGTACGTCAGCCGCGGGCAGCTGAGCAGTGAGCGGGCGCCCGGCGGGCGGGGCTCCACCTTCGACGCCAAGGAGGTCGAGGCGCTGGCCCGGCGCAGCGGCCGGCGGGAGGCGGTGTCCGCCGCCGCGGGCGGCGAGCTGACGTTCCGCACCGCCCTCACACTGATCGACAAGGACCACTACTACTTCCGCGGGGTCGACGCGGTGGAGCTGGCGTCAGCGTACGGCTTCGAGGAGGTCGCCGAGTGGGTGTGGACCGGGGAGCTGCCGCACGGCCCGCGGTTCACCGCACCCCAGCCGTTCCTCGACGCGGCCCGGCTCGCGGTCGACGCGCTGCCCGTGCACAGCAGCACGATGGACCGGCTGCGGGTCGCGGCGGTCGCGGTCTCGGCGGCCGACCCGCTGCGCTTCGACCTGGACCCCACGGCGGTGCTCGGCTGCGCCCGCATGCTGATCCCCACCCTGGTCGGCGCCCTGCCGACGGCGGGCAAGCGGCACCGGGGCGAAGGCCGGACGGCCTGGCAGCTGTGGCAGCGCCTCACCCCGCAGCGGCCTGACGAGCAGTCGATCGACCTGCTGGACACGGCACTTGCGCTGCTCATCGACCACGATCTGGCCGCCTCCACGCTCGCCGCCCGCGTCGCGGCCTCCGCGCGGGCCCATCCGTACGCCGTGGTCTCGGCGGGCCTCGGCGCGCTTGAGGGGCCGCTGCACGGCGCCGCGAGCGGCCTGGCCCACCGCACCCTGGCCGAGGTGCTCGAACGCGGCAGCGCGGCGCCGGTCGTCGCCGACCATCTGCGCTCCGGCCGGCGCGTGCCCGGTCTCGGCCACCGGCTGTATGCGGGCGAAGACCCGCGCGCCCGCGCCCTGTTCGCGCTGCTCGACGCGATCCCGCAGGCCTCCGACGCGCTCGCCGCGGCGCGCGATGTGGTCGATACGACGGCCCGGCACACCGATCTGCACGCCAATGTCGATCTGGCGCTCGCGGTGATGACCGTCGCCTTCGGCATGCCAGCCGAGGCCGGCGAGACGGTGTTCGCGGTGGCCCGCACGGCCGGCTGGATCGCGCACGCGCTGGAGGAGTACGCGGAACGGCCGCTCCGGATGCGCCCGAGCGGCCACTACATCGGCCCGCGGCCACCGCGCCCACTGCCCGTCTGACGGCTCCGGTCCTGAACTGGGTTGATTCCCGGGCGACTTGGCCGGTCTCTGGGCGATCCGGCGCGCGCACGCCATCGCCGAGGCGACCGCCGCCCAGCCTCGGATCTCCGGCGACCTGGTGGCCTCCCGCCCTTCCGCCGACGGCCTTGTGCAGGTGGCGGCCGAGCTGATCCGGCGGGCAACCGGCACCGAGTACGTGGTGATCACGGACACACGCGGGGTGCGCCGGTGGCACACCCACACCGGGCGGATCGGCCGGGTCGTTTCCACCGACCCGAGCGACGTCCTCGCGCACCGAGAAGTCTCGTCCTGCCCGACGCACTGAGCGAGGCGCTGGACCAGGAGACGGGTGTGAGCGGGGCGCTGGATCCGGAAAGAGGTGGCTACACCGCTCCCGCCCCCGTCAGCGCCCGGACCTCCGCCTCCGCGTGCTTCACGTGGTCCGGAGCTTCGTGTGAGGTCACGGTGCCGAGCCAGCCCGCGAGGAAACCGAGCGGGATGGAGATCAACCCCGGGTTCTGCAGCGGGAAGAACTGGAAGTCCACCCCGGGGAACAGCGATTCGGGGCTGCCGGAGACCACGGGCGAGACCAGCACCAGGAACAGCGCCGGGACCAGCCCCCCGTACACCGACCACACCGCACCCCGTGTCGTGAAGTTCCGCCAGAACAGCGAGTAGAGGAGCACCGGAAGGTTCGCGGAGGCGGCCACCGCGAAGGCCAGGCCGACCAGGAACGCCACGTTGAGGTCGCGCGCCAGCAGCCCCAGGGCGATGGCCACCGCGCCGATCCCCACCGCGGCGACCCTCGCGACCGCCACCTCGCTGCGCTGCTTGGCGTGCCGCCGCCTGAGCGAGGCGTACAGATCGTGGGCCACGGACGCCGAGGACGCGAGGGTGATGCCCGCGACGACCGCGAGGATCGTGGCGAAGGCGATGGCGGCGACCACCGCGAAGAGAACCGTTCCGCCTGTGGAGCCCGCGCCGCCTCCCAGGTTGTAGGCGAGCAGCGCGACGGCCGTGTTCCCGGCGGGATTCGACGCCTTCACCTCGTCCGAGCCGACCACGGCGGCCGCGCCGAAGCCGAGCACGATCGTCATCAGGTAGAAGCCGCCGATGAGACCGATGGACCAGACGACCGAGCGGCGCGCGGCCCGCGCTGTCGGCACGGTGTAGAACCGCGAGAGGATGTGCGGCAGTCCGGCCGTGCCGAGGACCAGGGCAAGCCCCAGGCTGATGAAGTCGAGCCGCGCCGTCCAGTCCCCGCCGTACTTGAGGCCGGGTGCGAGGAACTCCTTTCCGTGGCCGCTGTGTTCGGCCGCAGTGTTGAGCAGCAGGTTGATGTCGCCGTGGAAGCGCAGCAGCACCAGCACGACGAGGGCGATCGTTCCGGCCATGAGCAGGACGGCCTTCACGATCTGGATCCAGGTGGTGGCCCGCATCCCGCCGAGCGACACATAGACCACCATCAGGGCGCCGACCCCGATGACCGTCCAGTTCCGCGCGGCCTCGCTGGTGCCGCCGAGCAGCAGCGCGACCAGGCTGCCCGCGCCGACCATCTGCGCCACCAGATAGAGAACGGACACGGTGACCGAAGAAGTTCCCGCCGCGATCCGCACCGGGCGCTCGCTCATCCGGGCGGCGACCACATCGGCCAGCGTGAACTTCCCGCAATTGCGGACCAGTTCGGCGACGAGCAGCAGCACCACCAGCCAGGCGACGAGGAAGCCGACGGAGTACAGCATTCCGTCGTAGCCGAAGAGCGCGATCAGTCCGGAGATGCCGAGGAAGGAGGCGGCCGACATGTAGTCGCCCGCGATGGCAAAACCATTCTCCAGGGGCGAGAACAGCCGCCCGCCCGCATAGAACTCCTCGGCCGAACCGTGCCGGTCGCGGCTCACCCAGGTGGTGATGGCGAGCGTCGCCGCCACGAACGCGCTGAACAGCAGCAGCGCCAGAGTCTGATGGTCCCCGCCGACGATCACCTGGTGGTCCCCCGTGTCGTTCCCTGCCCGTTGATGCGGGGGCGTCGGCGGCTCTGCCCGGTCTGCCTGCTGTGCTGGCTCCGCCGGCTCTGTTCGTGCCGACTCTGTTGGCTCTGCTCGTGCTGCCGGCTCTGCTGGTTCTGCTCGAACACGACCCAGCGCAGTTCCAGCGCGGCGCGGTCCCGCCGCAGCCGCGCATGGCGCGCGTAGGCCCAGGTCAGCAGGAACGTGGAGAGGAACTGGGCGAGTCCGGCGGCCATCGCCACGTTCACCGCGCCCGCCACCGGGCGGGCCATGAGGCCGGGGGCGGTGACCGCAGTGATCACATAGCAGAGGTACCAGGCGAAGAAGGCGAGAGCGGCCGGGACGACGAAGCGGCGGTAGCGGCGGCGCACCTCCTGGAAGGCGGCACTGCGGTGCACTTCGAGATAGATCTCGGCCGCGCTGAGACGTCTGTCCTCGTCGGCGGAATGCTGGGCGGACACGGTCGCGGACACCGTCTCGCCGTCCAGCTCGCCCCACCCGGAGGCGAGGGCGTCGTACCAGGGGTCGTCGATCCGCGCCGCCGCGGGATCACGCCCTTCCTGCTTCTCCACCGAACAGTTCTCCTTGTCCACGACCCCGTTCGACCGCGTGCCCAAGGATGGGCAGAGGGGACTGGCGGCGGACTCTCCTCTGCCCGCGCTTCACCCCATTAGGTGATGGAGCTGCCCGGTGGCTGAGCCAGTCCGTGGCGATAGGCGTACCGCATGGCCTGGACCCGGTCACGCACCCCGGTTTTGCCGAAGATGTTGTTGATGTGGGTCTTCACGGTGGCGGTGGAAATGTGCAGGGCCCGCGAGATCTCGGGGTTGGACATCCCCTCGGCGACCAGAGCGAGCACTTCGCCCTCGCGCGCGGTGAGCCCGTCCGGGAGCTCGGCCGGTGCGGTGGCGGGCGGCGGCGCGGTGACCCGCTCCAGAAGCCGACGCTGCACCGAGGGTGCGAGACCGGCCTGCCCGGCCAGCACGTCGTGTATCGCCTTCATGATCTCTTCGCCGCCGGCGTCCTTGGTGAGGTAGCCGCGGGCCCCGGCCCTCAACGCCGGGAAGAGCGAGTCGTCGTCCGCGTACGTCGTGAGGATCACCACCTCGGTACCGGGATGCCCGGCCCGGATACGACGGGTGGCTTCGACGCCGTCGCACCGCGGCATCCGCAGGTCCATCAGCACGATGTCCGGAGCCAGTTCGGCCGTGAGGGCGACGGCCTCCTCGCCGTCCCGCGCGGAGCCGACGACCTCGATGCCCGGCAGCAGCCCGAGCAGCATCACGATTCCCTCGCGCACCACGGACTGGTCGTCGGCCACGACCACTGTGACGCTCCCCCGTGCCCCGGGTCCGTCCCCCGTCATGCGGGCACCCTCAGTCTCACCACGAAGCCCTCCTCGTCCGGCCCGGCCTCAAGGGTCCCGCCGAGCAGTTCGGCGCGTTCCCTCATCCCCAGCAAACCGTATCCGGAGCCACTGACAGCGAGCTCCGCCGCGCTGCTCCGGCCGCCCGAGTCCCGTACTTCCAGGGCCACTTCATGGGGCAGGTACTCCAGTCGTACGGCCACGACCGCCCCCGGCGCGTGCTTGCGCACGTTCGTCAGCGCCTCCTGCGCCACCCTTCGCACGGTCTGCGAGGCCTCCGCGGGCAGCGCCCTGGGCTCTCCCTCCACCTGGACCCGGGTACCGGGGGCCGACCCGCCCCCGCCGCCCGGTCCCTCGACGAGGGTGTGCAGGAAGTCCTCGACCGGGGTCAGCTCGCCGCGCAGCGCGGAGAGCGCCTGTCGGGTCTCGGCGAGCCCGTCCCGTGCCATGCCCCGGGCGGCCACCACCCGTTCCAGGACCCGGTCGCGGAACTCCCCGGGCGGCTCCCTCTCGATCAGCAGCCGGGCCGCTTCCAGGTGCACCAACTGCGCCGAGAGGCTGTGCGCCAGTACGTCGTGGATCTCGCGCGCGATCCTGGCCCGTTCGCCCAGCGCGGCCGACTGCGCCTCGGCGGCCCGCGCCGCCCGCTCCTGGGTGAGGAGCCGCACGGCCGTGCCGCGCGCCTCCGCATCGAGCCGCAGCACATATCCGGCGAGTCCGAGCCCGGCCGTGGTCACCCCCGTGGTCAGCCAGTTGTCATTGTTGACCAGGGCGTACGCGCCCAGGGCCGCGACCGTGCACGGAACGGCGACCGCCAGCGGAAGCCGTTCGAGCGCCGTCACCGCGCAACCGCACCACAGGATCAGCGCGAGCACTTCCCACCCCGTCTGCCTGGCCCCGGCCGCCGCGCCCATCACCAGCAGGAGCGAGAGGAGCGACGGCAAGAGCCGGTGGTCGAGGGTGAAGCGGAAGAACGCGCGGGCCAGCAGGGCGCAGGTCACCACGACGGCCACTCCGGCCGCCACGATCCAACTCCCGGCACCCGCCCGGCTGGTGAAGGTGGACCAGAGGAGCGCGCCGAGCACCAGCGCCCTGATGGTCCGGGCGAGATTGCGTTTGGCACGGGTCTGGTCCGCTCGCGAGAGTGCTTCCCGCGAGGGCCAGCTGAGCCAGGTCTCCAGGGTCACACGCGGTCCTTCCACACCTGCCGGGGGGAGCCTTCCGCAGCAACACCGTACGACGTGAGGGCCGGACGGGCCCGCCACATCAGGACGCCGCCGCGGACGAGGAGGGACGCGGCCAGGGCGAGCAGGACGGCGCCGGTGCCCATGTGGATGCCGGCCACGGCACCGAGGCCCGCGAGCCCCACGCGAAGGACGATGCCCGCGACCCAGACCCCGGCGGTGGCCTTGGTCCCCCGGCTCCACACCGTGCCGTCGGACTCGGTCCATATCTTCGTGGTCCAGGCCCAGCCGACACCCATGAGCACGCCGATCACCAGCTCCGCGCCGAGCAGCGTGACGGACGCGGCGTGGTGGTGCGGATCGATCAGCCCGCCGTCCTTCACCGCCAGGAACCCCAGCACGGCGGGGACGACCCACCAGCGGGAGCCGCTCAGCTGCTGCGGCTTGAACTGGCGGACCAGGATCAGCGCCACCACCGCGATGGCGATCAACACGTTGAAAAGCGCGGACATCGGTGCCTCCGGACGACGGGATCGAGGTGTCTGTACGTCTTCGAAGGTACGGAAACGACCTGGTCAGAGGCATCGGAGCAGGGGTGGACCGCAGGTGGAGGTTTGGGCTCCACCCGTGGGTGGAGATGACGAACGCCGGTCCGCGGGAGTCCGCGAACCGGCGTTCGTCAATCCGGGGTCAGGCGTCGATGCGCGACCGGTCCAGTGTTGCCGCGGAGCTCGTGATGAACTCCTTGCGCGGCGCCACCTCGTTGCCCATCAGCAGGTCGAAGACCTGCTCGGAGGCCTCCAGATCGCCGATGTTGATCCGGCGCAGGGTGCGGTGGCGCGGGTCCATGGTGGTCTCCGCCAGCTGGTCGGCGTCCATCTCGCCGAGGCCCTTGTAGCGCTGGATGGCGTCCTTGTAGCGGACGCCCTTGCGCTGGAACTCCAGCAGCGTCTGGCGCAGTTCGCTGTCCGAGTACGTGTAGACGTACTTGTCCTGGCCCTTCTTGGGCTGGACCAGCTCGATCCGGTGCAGCGGCGGGACGGCCGCGAAGACCCGGCCCGCCTCGACCATCGGGCGCATGTAGCGCTGGAAGAGGGTCAGCAGCAGGATGCGGATGTGCGCGCCGTCGACATCGGCGTCGACGAGCAGCACGATCTTGCCGTACCGCGCCGCGTCGATGTCGAAGGTGCGCCCGGAGCCCGCCCCTATGACCTGGATGATCGCGCCGCACTCGGCGTTCTTCAGCATGTCGGAGACCGACGCCTTCTGAACGTTGAGGATCTTGCCGCGGATCGGCAGGAGTGCCTGGAACTCGGAGTTCCGAGCCAGTTTCGCGGTGCCGAGCGCGGAGTCCCCCTCAACGATGAAGAGCTCGCTGCGCTCCACGTCGTCGCTGCGGCAGTCGGCCAGCTTGGCCGGCAGCGAGGAGGACTCCAGGGCCGTCTTGCGGCGCTGCGCCTCCTTGTGCTGGCGGGCCGCGATGCGCGTGCGGGCGGCCGCGACGATCTTGTCGAGGACGGACCTGGCCTGCGCCTTGGCATCGCGCTTGGTGGAGGTCAGGAACTCCTTGAGCTCCTTGGCGACCACATTGGCGACGATCCGGTTGGCCGCGGAGGTGCCGAGGACCTCCTTGGTCTGGCCCTCGAACTGCGGCTCGGCGAGCCGGACGGTGACGACCGCGGTCAGCCCCTCCAGGGCGTCGTCCTTGACGACATCGTCCTCGGCGACCCGCAGCAGCTTGGCGGAGCGGAGCACCTCGTTGACGGTCTTGGTGACCGAGCGCTCGAAGCCGGTGACGTGGGTGCCGCCCTTGGGGGTGGCGATGATGTTCACGAACGACTTGAGGTTGGTGTCGTAGCCGGTGCCCCAGCGCAGCGCGATGTCCACGCCCAGTTCCCGGGTGACCTCGGTGGGCGTCATGTGGCCGCGGTCGTCGAGGACCGGGACGGTCTCCTTGAACATGCCCTGGCCGGTGAGGCGCAGCACGTCGCTGACGCCCTTGTCCTGCGCCAGGTACTCGCAGAACTCGCTGATCCCGCCGTCGAAGCGGAACGTCTCCTCGGTCTTGCCCTCGCCGTCCAGACCGCGCTCGTCGCGCACGACGATGGTCAGCCCCGGCACCAGGAAGGCCGTCTGACGGGCGCGCTGGTAGAGCGTCTCCAGGGAGAGCTTGGCGTCCTTCAGGAAGATCTGGCGATCGGCCCAGTAGCGCACCCGCGTACCCGTGCGGTTCTTGGGCACGCGCTTGCCCTTGAGCAGCCCGTTGCCCGGGTCGAACGGCGAGTCGGGGCCCTGCTCGGTGAAGATGCCGGGCACACCGCGGCGGAAGCTGATCGAGTGCGTCGCGCTGTTGCGGTCGACCTCGACGTCGAGGCGGGCCGAGAGCGCGTTCACCACGGAGGCGCCCACGCCGTGCAGGCCGCCGGACGCGGCGTAGGAGCCGCCGCCGAACTTTCCGCCGGCGTGCAGTTTGGTCATGACGACCTCGACGCCCGAGAGGCCGGTCTTGGGCTCGACGTCGACCGGGATGCCCCGTCCGTTGTCACGGACCTCGACGGAGGCATCGTCGTGCAGGATCACTTCGATGTGGTCGCAGTAGCCGCCCAGGGCCTCGTCGACGGAGTTGTCGATGATTTCCCAGAGGCAGTGCAGCAGGCCGCGGCTGTCCGTGGACCCGATGTACATGCCGGGTCGCTTGCGGACCGCTTCGAGGCCTTCGAGTACGAGCAGATGCCGAGCGGTGTAGTTGGAGCCGTCGCGGTCTGCCCCGCTCAGCAGCGCAGTGGACGGAACGGACGTCTCGGCGGTCACGCAGTTCGCTCCTCGCTGAATTTCAATTGCGCCCCTGATGGGTAAGGGGTCGGCGTCGGTCGCCGGTCAGAGGGTACCGAGGCCTGGTAGAGCCGTTGTAACGCCACCCTCGCGAATCCTCATGCTAGTCCAGCATCGCAAACATGTTCGATCCCTCGTTGGGGTGATGCGGATATCACGTTCCCATCCGGGCATGAACCATTTAGGCTCCGGGCACGTCCTCATGAACAACCGGCAACCCCGCCGGGAGGGCCAACCAAGACAAGCAACGCGAAACCCGTAAAGCGAAGCAATACGGCTCATTCGCCGCCAACCGGCAGCAGACAGCCACCTTGACCAAGAAGTTTCGAGGAAAAGCCACGAGCGGGAACGTTTTCGGCCTGGTTGGATGTTGACCCTGGTACGACAGCTCGTCGAGCTAGAGAAGAGGCGACGTGACTACTGTTCTGACCCCCGCGAGCCCCCTGACGGCCGCCGACCGTTGCGACCGTTGCGGCGCACAGGCCTACCTTCGCGTAGTCCTGACCAGCGGCGGCGAGTTGCTCTTCTGTGCTCACCACGGACGTAAGTTCGAGCCGGAGCTGAAGAAGATCGCCGCCGACATACAGGACGAGACGGACCGCCTCACGGCGGTGCCCGAGTCCGCAGGCGACGAGGATCGCTGACACCTCGCATCACGACGAGCCAGGGCCGGTCCAGGACCGGCGACGGGCGGCCACTCCCCGTGCAGGGGGAGTGGCCGCCCGTTCTCATGCCCTGGCAACCCCCCGGTCAGCCGGTCCCGCCCGTCGGCCAGGGCACGGCGGACACCCGGGTGTAGACCCCGGGGCTGTCGGCCAGGCCACAGCCGTTCCCCCAGGACACCAGGCCGATGAGCCGGCCACCGGCCACCAGCGGTCCGCCGCTGTCGCCCTGACAGGCGTCGTGGCCGCCCGCAGGATCGCCCGCGCACACCATGGTGGACCGGAGGTACGTTCCGTCCGAGTTCGGCGGGTAGGCGCGCTCACAGGCCCCGTCCTCCAGTACGGAGACGTGGGCCGCGCGCAGCGCCGTCGGGTAGCTGCCGCGGCCCGACGTGTCGCCCCAGCCGTAGACCATGGCCCGGGTACCCGCCTGGTACCCGGGGTCGGCCGCTCCCGCCGTCGCGATCACGGAGGAGGCGGGCAGCGGACTGGCCAGCGTCAGCACCGCCAAGTCGCCCGCGTTGCTGCCCGGGTCGTAGCCCGGATTGATCCAGGCGGAGCTCACCACGATCTCCTGGCCCGCCGCCGAACGCAGATCCGTGCGGCCCGCGATCACCTTGAGATCCCGTACCTGTGACACGTCCCCCCCCAGCACGTCGCGGCGCAGACAGTGCGCGGCCGTCAGCACCTTGGTGGGCGAGACCACCGCTCCCCCGCAGAACTGGCCCCCGCGCGTACCTCCGAACCGGTCACGGCTGGAGATCGCCACGACCCAGGGGCTGTCGGCAATCTTCACTGGTTGCCCGCCGATGACGACGCTGTCAGCGGTCGCGGGCAGGGGTGTCCCCAGGGCTGCGGCCGCAAGGACGGCCGCTCCGGTGACGGCTCGGGCGATGGGGCGGCGCATACGGTCTCCTGACTCTCGGTGACACAGGCACACCCAGCGTCAGCCAGCCCGCCACGCACCGCACCCGCGCGCCCACGCACGAGGGCCCGGCCTCCCTGCGGAGACCGGGCCCTCGACGACGTACGACCGCGACCTAGTCGAGGTAGTCGCGCAGCACCTGCGAACGCGACGGGTGGCGCAGCTTCGACATGGTCTTCGACTCGATCTGGCGGATCCGCTCGCGGGTCACGCCGTAGACCTTGCCGATCTCGTCCAGGGTCTTCGGCTGGCCGTCGGTGAGGCCGAAGCGCATGGAGACCACGCCCGCCTCGCGCTCGGACAGGGTGTCGAGCACCGAGTGCAGCTGCTCCTGGAGGAGCGTGAAGCTCACCGCGTCGGCCGGCACGACCGCCTCGGAGTCCTCGATGAGGTCACCGAACTCGCTGTCGCCGTCCTCGCCCAGAGGGGTGTGCAGCGAGATCGGCTCACGGCCGTACTTCTGGACCTCGATGACCTTCTCAGGGGTCATGTCGAGCTCCTTGGCCAGCTCCTCCGGGGTGGGCTCGCGGCCCAGGTCCTGGAGCATCTGGCGCTGGACGCGCGCGAGCTTGTTGATGACCTCGACCATGTGCACCGGGATACGGATGGTGCGGGCCTGGTCGGCCATGGCGCGGGTGATCGCCTGACGGATCCACCAGGTGGCGTACGTGGAGAACTTGTAGCCCTTGGTGTAGTCGAACTTCTCGACCGCGCGGATCAGACCGAGGTTGCCCTCCTGGATGAGGTCCAGGAAGAGCATGCCGCGGCCGGTGTAACGCTTGGCCAGCGAGACCACCAGACGGAGGTTGGCCTCCAGGAGGTGGTTCTTGGCGCGGCGGCCGTCCTCGGCGATGATCTCCAGCTCGCGCTTGAGCTTCGGCGCCAGCTTGTCGGCGTTCGCCAGCTTGTCCTCGGCGAACAGGCCGGCCTCGATGCGCTTGGCGAGCTCGACCTCCTGCTCGGCGTTGAGGAGCGGGACCTTGCCGATCTGCTTCAGGTAGTCCTTGACCGGGTCGGCGGTGGCACCGGCGACGGCGACCTGCTGGGCCGGAGCGTCGTCCTCGTCCTCGTCGGACAGGACGAAGCCCTTGCTCTCGCCCTCGGGCTCCTCGTCGTCACCCTTGCCGGGCGCGGCGTCCTCGAGGAGCTCGTCGCCCTCGACGACTTCCTCGTCGTCGCCCTTCTTGGCGGCGGTCTTCTTCGCCGCGGTCTTCTTGGCCACCGTCTTCTTGGCGACGGCCTTCTTGGCCACCGTCTTCTTGGCGACGGCCTTCTTGGGGGCGTCCCCGGCCTCGTCGGCCGGCACGTCCACGGTCTCGGCCGGGGCCGCGGAGGCGGCGACGGTCCTGGTGGTGGTCACGGCCGTCTTGGCCGCGACCGTCTTGGTGGCGGTGCGCTTCGCCGGGCTCTTCGCTGCGACGCTCTTGCGTGTGCGCTTCGGTGATTCCGCGGCACTGACCATCAGCGTCACACCCTCTTCCTCGAGGATCTGGTTGAGGCTGCGCAGAACATTCTTCCACTGGGTCGGCGGAATCTGGTCGGCTTCGAAGGCCCGACGCACGTCATCGCCGGCGATCTGTCCATCAGCCTTTCCCCGCTCGATGAGCGCCATCACAGACTCGGACTCGGCGATCTCCGGCGGGAGCGTACGGGATGTGCTGGCCGACACGAACAACCTCTCGAAACGATGGAAAACGGCTTCCGGCCCCGCCCATGATCGGGCCGGAGCCGACGACCACCGGCTGGGGATGTGCCGGGGGCGCGGGCTGAACCTCGGAGCTGCACAGCGCCACGCATGGCCGCTGTATTCCCTCCTCGGCTGTTACCTCTTAAGTCATCGCATGGTTCCGAGGAGTGTTACGCGCAATCTTCGTGGCCCGAGTCACACCCCAAAGGAGACTTAGCGGCCACAAGGGGCAGATACCCCGCAATCGAGTGCGCCGGACCCCCTCGGGGGATCCGGCGGCTCAGCCTGTCCGGCGGGCTGCGGTCAGTGCTCGCGCGGCGCGGGAACGACCCGGTCCACCTCCGGGTGGACGGTGAGCAGTTGACGCATGGCCGCCTCGGCCGCCATGGCGTCGCCGGTGGCGAGGGCGTCCACGATGCGTCCGTGGTGGGCGAGGGAGCCATCGGTGGGGCGGTCACAACCGGTGACCGGGCTGCCGGAGACCTGGAGCGCCGAGGAGACGATGCCCGAGAGGTGCTCCAGCATCCGGTTCCCGGCGAGCTGGATCAGCAGGGAGTGGAACTCGGCATCGGCCCGCGAGAAGGTGATCGAGTCCGCCTGGGTGAGCGCATGGCCCATGATCTCCACCATGTCGCCGAGGCGCTGCTGGACGTCCTCGCGGCCGTGGCCCGCGGCCAGCCGGGCGGCGAGCGGCTCGATGGTCCAGCGCAGCTCGGCCAGCTCGCGGCGCTGGTCGTCGCGCTGCGGACCGAAGGCCCGCCACTCGATGATGTCCGGGTCCAGCAGGTTCCAGTCGCTGACCGGACGGACCCGGGTGCCGACGTTGGGCCGGGCACTGACCAGGCCCTTGGCCTCCAGCACGCGCAGGGACTCGCGGACGACCGTACGGGAGACCTCGAACCGCTGGCCGATCTCCTCGGGGACGAGCGGGCGGTCCGCGCCGAGGTCGCCGGAAACGATCATCTGGCCGAGTTGCTGGACGAGTTGGCCGTGCAGGCCCCGGCCACGGCTGCCCGCCGCGCGTCGGCCCATCCGGCCGAGATCTGCGTCACCGCCGTCCCAGGAGGGGGCGCCGACCCGGTCGGACGGGCGCGTCTCCGCGTAGGGGTAGCGGTCGAGTTCGCCCGGGGCCGCGAGGCCGGCGTCGACGGTGCGGGCGGTCATCATGGTGTGCGCAAGGGTGCTCATGCACCCTTTGTCGGCGGGACTCCCGTGGCCCTTGAGGTCTTTGGTGAAAAGCACACGAAAGGGTGATCACCGCCGTCCCCGCAATTGACGCTTTATCGGAAAGAAGCGGGCATCCCCAAGGGAGTTGTGGGCAGATCCTCGCTCTCAGGTCCGAGGAGATCACCAACGGGCCCTGGCACGGAGGCCGGTGAGCAGATAGGCGCAGACCAGGACGGACAGCGACAGCGCGAGTGCGGCGCCGACCGGTTCGGCGACCAGATGCAGAACGCCGATGAGCCAGTGGTCCAGGCCGTGCGGCCACCGCACCCAGGCCAGGTCGCGCAGCCGGTCGGGGAGCCCGGCGACGGACCGCGCCGACGGCCCGTCCAGGGCCTTCTTCAGGAGCGGTACGACGAGGACGGGCACGGCCAGCACCGCGGCGAGGCCCGCGGTGGTGGCTCGGAAGATCCCCGCCGCGAGCAGCCCGGCCCAGGCACAGCCGACGGCGAGACCGGCCCAACTGGCGCTCAGTGCGGGCCATCCCCGCGGCAGCCCCGCCAGGTCTCCTCCGTACACGAGGCGCAGCATCTGCTGGTCCACGGCGACCGCGAGGGCGGCCAGCAGGAGCGCCGCCGCGGCGGTCACCACGAGCTTGGCGCAGAGCAGGCCGAGCCGGCGCGGGACGGTTCCCCGGTCGGCGGCGAGCGCCGGGTAACGGTATTCGTCGCCGAAGGCGAGTGCGCCGAACAGTCCGGCGCCGAGCGCGGCGGGCGGCAGCGGAAGCAGGCCCGGCCAAGCGGCGAGGAGCCTGGGCAGCGGCTCGTGCCCCCCTCTGGCGAGCACGACGGCCAGGACCGCCGACAGAGCCAGAACGCCCGCCGCCAGCACGAAGGTTGTCCGTACGCCGAGGAGCCTGCGCAGTTCGTAGCGCAGGGGGCGCAGCGGGGTGCGGGCCGGTCGCGGGGCGATGGGCAGCGGATGGGAACTCCTGGGCGGGGCGGGCCGTTCCTGGAGTGGGACGGAGACGCTTGGGCCGGTGTCGCCGATCTCGTCGGCAAGTCGATGAAGCAGCACGCCGTTGCGGAAGGCCGTCTCCCCGACCTCCGCGCAGCTGCTGCCGTACACGGACAGGTGCCTTCCGTCCTCGGCGACCACCTCGACGGAGCGCTGGGCGGCGCGCGCCTCGCGGCTGACCAGGTCGCCGAGGCGGGCGGCGTGCGGGGTGGCGACGGCGACCCGGGGGCGCAGCCGGGTTCGGGCGAACTCGGTGGCGTCCTGGTCGGCGACGAGCCGACCGCCGTCGATGGTGACGACCCGGTCGGCGACCCGGGCCGCTTCCTTCGGGTCGGCGAAGGTGCACAGGACGGTGCCGCCGTGGTCGGCGTGGCCGCGCAGCAGTCCGTACAGCCAGGCGTTCTCGCGGGGCGACAGTCCCTCCGCGGGCTCGTCGAGGAGAAGGGTGTGCGGGTCGGCGAGCAGGGCGGCGGCCAGGCCGAGCCGACGGTCCATGCCGAGCGAGAGGGCGCCGAGGCGGTGCTCGGCGAGGCCGGAGAGACCGACGACCTCAAGCATCTCGTCGGCGCGCGAGACCGGGACTCCGGCGACGGTGCACATCAGCTTGAGCTGGCCTCTGGTCGTGCGGGCCGGGTGGCCGGGCACATCGCCGAGGAGGGTGCCGACTTCACGGGCGGGGTGGGCGAGTTCGTGCAAGGGGCGGCCGCGGAAGTAGGTGACGCCCCGGCCGGGTTCGAGTTCGAGCATCAGGCGCAGGGCCGTTGTCCGGCCCGAGCCGGGCGCGCCGAGAAGGGCGGTGAGCTGCCCGGGTCTCGCCTCGAAGGTGAGGTCGTCCACGACGGACGGGAGGTCTCGGCGGGGGGCGCTGGTAAGTCCGATTGCCTGGAGCATCGCTTCTCTCGCGGTAGGTGAGACGGCTCGGGGGCAGGCCGGGGTACCGCAGCAAGATAACGCGACATTTTGGACTTTTGGCGCAAGATTGAGGCAGTACGGCTCCGGGTGTCAGGCCTTTGGGCGCGTCCCGGGCAGGGCTGCCCCCAGCGCGAGGCCTCGCTGTCAGACCTCGGGCCGCAGCATCGGGGGGTTGAGCAGCGTGGCACCGCCGGCCCGGAACAGCTGGGCAGGGCGGCCGCCCTGCCGCGTCGTGGTGCCGCCGGCCGGGACCAGGAAGCCGGGCGTACCGGTCACCTTGCGGTGGAAGTTGCGCGGATCCAGAGCGACGCCCCACACCGCCTCATAGACCCGCCGCAGCTCGCCGACGGTGAACTCGGCCGGGCAGAAGGCGGTGGCCAGCGAGGAGTACTCGATCTTCGACCGGGCGCGTTCCACCCCGTCCGCCAGGATCTGGGCGTGATCGAAGGCGAGCGGCGCCGGCTGTTCGCCGTCGCGGCCGAATCCGCCGTCCTGGCTGAGCAGGTCCTCGACGGGGGCCCAGCGGGCGCTGTGCGCGTCACCGCCCGCGCGCGGCGCCGGCAGATCGGGGGCGAGGGCGAGGTGGGCCACACTGACGACGCGCATCCGGGGGTCGCGCTTGGGATCGCCGTAGGTGGCGAGCTGCTCCAGATGCGCGCCGTTGGCAGGAGCCGGGGCCGACGGGTCCGAGGCGCACAGCCCCGTCTCCTCACCGAGCTCCCTGGCCGCCGCCGCGGAGAGGTCCTCGTCGCCGCGGACGAATCCGCCGGGCAGCGCCCAGCGCCCCTGGAACGGTGGCTCCCCGCGGCGCACCACGAGCGCGCAGAGCGCATGGCGGCGCACGGTCAGCACGACCAGGTCGACGGTCACGGCGAAGGGCGGGAAGGCCGACGGGTCGTAGGGCGACATGCGGCGATCATAGTCGTCTGCCTGACGATAAACACTCCCCTCGACACCCCCTGCCGCGTCTTCTCCCGCCTCCGCTCCCATGGCGCTCACACCTCTCAGCCTCCCAACTGGAGCCATGCGGCGGCCTGCTCGACCATGCCCACGCCGAGTCTGCTGATCCGTACGGTGAACGGCTCGCCCGCGACGCTCAGCCCCGCGAGCCGGATCGCGCCGAGCGGGGCCGACCGTACCGGCGCGAGCGCGACCGATCCGGCCAGGGCGTCCGGGCGGATCCCGGCGAGGGTGGCGAGCAGGTGGATGCCCGCGGCCGCGGCCACCGCGGCGGGCCGGCAGGCGGCCGGATGCGGCACAGGCACGCTGTCCCCGGTGCGCTGCTCCCCCGAGTACATCTCGGGCAGCCGGTGACCGAACATCTCCGCGGCGTCCAGGACCCCCCGCAGCAGGGCGCCGGCCTCCTTCTCGAATCCCGCCGCCGCGAGCCCCGCGACGGCGACGGCGCTCTCGTGGACCCGCACCGCGCCGGCCCGGTGGCCGAACGGGTTGTACCCCGGCTCCTTGACGGCGAGGCCGCGCAGCCCCCACCCCGAGTCCATCGCGGGGCTGCCGAGCAGCCGGGCCAGCTGTTCGGTCTGCACCTTGTCGAGCAGCCCGGGTGCCGGCCGGCCGCCGCCGAGCAGCCCCGTGTCCAGCAGGTGGGCGGCGCCCGCGCCGAGCAGCGGAACCGGACGACCGTCGGCGGCGCGGGCGGCCGCGGGGCGGCCACCGCCGAGATCGTCGACCCAGAACTCCGCCCGGAACCGGCCCCGCAGAACCCCGGCACGTTCAAGCCACGCATCGGCACCCGGACGCCCGCACTCGCGGAGCAGCTCCGCGCCGAGCAGCGCGGCCCGGTGAAGGTGCGCCTGGGTCTCGGCGCGGACGAACCCGCCTGACCCGGGACCGGTGTCTGCGAGGTAGCCGTCGTCCCCGACGGCGGCGGCCAGCCAGTGCAGACAGCGCTCCGCCGCGGGCAGCAGCTCGGTCACCTCCGGCTCGGGCAGGCCCCAGCGGCGCGCCTCCGCGAGCACCACCGGAAAAGCGAGAGTCGCCTCCACTCCCGTACAGCCGGGCGGCAGATACGGTCCCGCATCCCTGAACGGACCCGGAATACGCCCCAACTCCGGCCCAGGACCCGTCAGTTGGGTCCTGGCCAGCGCGCGCAGGGTGGCCGCCGCGAGCCGGGTGGAGAGCGGTAGCGCCATGCGGGCCGCCCAGAGCGCCTCGGCAGGTGCCGACCCGCACCGCCAGGGGACACCGGCCGCGGCATACAGATCGGCCGGGCGCGCCGGATCGCGAATCAGCAGGGCCCCGAGATCGTCGACACTGCGGTGCAGCAGCGCTCCGACGCGCGGATCGTCCCCCTCGGCCCTCGTGTCCTGGGCCGAGGGCAGCGGGCTCGCGATCCGTCCGGGCGGCCGCACGGGCCGGTCGGTCCTGATGGTCAGCTGGATCGTGTACGAGCCGCCCGGCGGCAGTTCCACGGTCCAGCGCAGCACCCCCGCGGAGGCGAGCGCGTCGGTCGGCGGCGGCTGGGCGCTCACCGTGGAGCGGGCGGCGTCCGAGGTCCAGCGCATCCCCGAGTCGTAGACGCTGGCGGGCAGTTCGGGCCCGGGGCGGCCCGCGGCGACCGCGCCCAGGTCCGCCAGGTCGGTCCCGAGGGCGACTTCCACCGGGAGCCGCAATGGCCGGGCCGAGGAACTGCGCAGGGTGATCCGTTCGGTGCCGTCCGCCCGGCGGAGCCGCTCGACGGTGATCTCGGGGTCGGGGCCGGTGTCCGCCGCCGTGCGGACCACGGCGAGGAACCTCGCGCGATCGGCCGATATCGCTCTGCCCTGAACGGCGATCGGCTCCCGGTCCGCCACCCTCAACTGGCAGCGGGAGAGCAGCCGTCGGCCGTGCTGGTAGAAGCCTTCGAGCCCGCGTCCGGTCAGCTGGCCGTGCTCCGGCGACACCGCGAGGCCGGGCAGGGCCACGCAGATGACGGCGGCGTGCACCGCCGGAAGCTCACCGAGCGGCCCGGCGACCTTCGACGGAACCGGGCCGGGCGGGCTCGCGATGGCGGGGCCGGTGCCGGGGCCTGTACCGGTGCCGGGGCCTGTACCGGTGCTGGGGCCAGGAACTGTGGCGACGCCGGGGCTGGTGCCGGTGCCAGGACCGGTGCCGGTTCGGGGAGGGTAGGTGGATGCCATGCGTACCCTTCTGCGCGTTGCGGACCGCGAAGGCGGACCGGGCGGATCCGCTCGCCCGTGCGGCGCGCGACCCGGTGCCGCACTGCCACCACGGTGAACGCCGCGAGAACCCACCGGGTCACGGACAGGCAGCCCCGGGCCCCGCCCTCCAGGACCGCACGAGCCACCCGCCCTCGGCCACTCCCCGCGCCGCCACCCCGGTGACATTGCAAGACACAACCGAGTCCGGACAGACCGCCCCCGGCCCCGCCCTCCAAGACCCCACTGTCTACGCACCCTCTGTCACACCTCCCTCCTCCATTCGCTCCCCGCCGCCCCGACGCCGCGTGCGCTCGCGGACCTTCATCGGCTTGGGGCGCCCTGGTTCAGGACGCATCGAACTCCCCTTCTGCGGACGGCTGTTGGGGCGCGCCCCGGACGACGGACCAAACGTGCGGCCCGGCCTGGCGCGAGGCACCCTGCGCACGCTCGGCTCGGTCGGCTCAGGCGACGCGGCGGGCTCCAGCGGCTCGGTCGTATCCAGCAGCTCGATGGGCTCACGCTGGTCGGTCGGCTCAAGCACCTCGATCGGCTCGGGCAGGGCCGTCGGCTCTGAAGACTCCGCCGCGCTCTCGGGCGCAGGAGCGATCGCCTCGTTCGCCTCAGGAGGGCCGGCCAGCCGCGCCGCGCGCTCCTCCCGTAGGCAGATGCGGAGCTCCTCGGGGTCGAGGCCCTGGTTGCAGGCCCGGTGGAGCAGACCGGCGAAGCGGTAGTCGGGGTCCGCGCGCATCGCCATACCGAGAGCGACCCTGGCGTTCGGATCGTCACCGGTCGACCAGGAGACCCAACCCGCCAGGGTGAGCGGCGCGGCGGCATGGTCGCCGTACGGCCCGACGCAGCGGCGGGCCAGCGCCCGCCACAGGCGCAGCGCGGGCTGAGCGTCGGGCCCCTCCATCCACTCGGCGGCCCAGTCGCGGGTCGTGCGGTCCTGGAGGCCGAGGATCACGGCCGCGGCCTCGTCGTGGGCGATGAGGCCGTCGTCCAGGTCGTCCGTCGCGTTCCTGCCGAGGAGCAGGGTGTCACCGCCCCGGTCGACCGCCGGGAAGGCACCCGTGCAGTGGGCAGGCTGCGACGGCGCTTCGGCGATCCGTCGCATGAGCCGCGCCGCCAGGTCGAGCGTCTCGTCGGCCACACCGCGCCGTCCGCCCTCGCTCAGGATGCGGGGGAACAACTCAGCGGCCGCCGCGTCCAGTGCCCGTTCCTGATCTGCCGCCGCCTCGGTGCGCCACGGCGTGAGATGTTCCTCCATCTCCCGCAGAGAACCGCGTACTTGGATACCGGCATAGGTCGCCGCGGCCGCCATGACGGAGGTGCCGGGCAGGGCCAGCACGTTTCCCTCCGGTGGACAGCAGCGGGTGTCCGGGCAGCAGTACGACCAGTAACGGCCGTCGGAAATGCAGAGCGCTTCGAGAACAGGAACGTCCAGGCCTCCGCAGGCAGTTCGCAGCCGCTGGGCCAACGGCCGTAGCCGTTCCATGACTTCATGTCCGGTGCCGTCCACCGAAGGGTCCTGACAGAGGAAGACGACGATTCCGTCGGGCCGGGGTCCGCGCCGCTCGCTGCCCGTGACCAGACAGTCGGCGAGTTGGTCGGCGATGTCGGGCCACTCCTGCGGCGAGGTGGGCAGCCCCACCCTGACCCGGCCGCCGAACCGACCGCTCTCGCCGTGCAGCGCGACCAGCACGGCCGAGTCGGTCGGGTGGAAGCCGAGCAAGTACGGCAGGGCGTCGGCGAGTTCGGCCGGGCCGCGCAGGGTGATGCGGGGCTCGCCCGACGGGTCGTGGGATTCGGATTCGTGGTGTTCGCTCGTGTCTCGCATGCCTCGACGGTCCCGCGATCACGGCTCTCCCACCACCCCTGTGGATAACCTTGTCCACAGGGCATCGGCCCTGGTCATACAAGTCGCGACGGCCGAGCGACGCAGGCCGCGAGCAGGGCGCCCATCGCGAGGGCCGCCGCGGCCACCGAGAGGGCGGCCTTGGTTCCGCTGTCGCCGGGCGATGCCTGGAGGACGGAACCGAGTACGGCGACGCCCACGACGGCGCCGGTCTGGCGGGCCGAGTTGAGCGCGCCGGACGCGATGCCCGCCTGCTCCTTGGGCACCGCCGACACCAGCGTGGTGACCAGGGACGGGACGGCGAAGGAGACGCCGAAACCGAACACCAGCAGGCCGACGGCGGTCAGCGCGTACTGCCCGGCTCCCTGGCCACCCACGAAGAGCAGTTGGACGAGCGCGCCCAGCGTCATCAGTGAGAAGCCGAGGATCGAAGGGACGCGCGGGCCCTTCCTGGCCACCAGGCGCCCGGTGTAGATCGGGTTGAAGGCGGTGGGCAGGGTCAGCGGAAGGAAGGCGAGGCCGGCGGCCATGGCGGTGTAGCCGAGCCCCTGCTGGAGGTGGAGCGACATGACGAACAGGACGCCGGAGAGACCGAAGTTGACGAGCAGACCGTTGAGCAGGCCGACCGAGAAGACGGTGTTGCGGAACAGGTGGAGCGGCAGCATCGGGCCGTGTACCCCGGGCTCGCGGCGCTCCACGGCGATGAAGCCGATCGCGGCGGCCACGGCGACAGCCAGCGCGATCAGCACCGGCGCCGAGGCCCAGCCCTCCGGCTCGCTCTGGATGACGCCGAACGTCAGGCCCGCCAGGGCGAGTACGGCGAGCAGCTGACCCGGCAGGTCGATGGCACGGTCCGGGTTGCGGGGCACCTGCGGCGCGAAGGCACGGGTGATGAACACACTGAGCAGGGCGACCGGCACATTGATGACGAAGATGAAGCGCCAGCCGAGGGTGTCGGTGAGGACACCGCCGACGACCGGGCCCGCGGCGAGCGCGACACCGGTGACGGCCGCCCAGGAGCCGAGCGCGCGGGCGCGCTGGGCGGCGTCGGTGTAGGCGGTGGCGATGACGGCCATCGAGGCCGGCAGCAGGGCGGCGCCCGCGACGCCGAGGACACCGCGCATGCCGATCAGCACGCCCAAGTCCGGTGCGGCGGCGGTGAGTCCGGAAGCGATCAGGAAGGCCCAGCTGCCGATGAGGAAGACCCGGCGGGCGCCGAAGCGGTCGGCCAGCGCGCCCATCGTGAGCAGCAGCGCGGCGAAGGTGAGGGTGTATCCGTTGACCACCCACTGGAGCCCGGACAGGCCGCCGCCGATATCATCGCGGATGGCGGGCAGTGCCACGTTCACCACGCTGGTGTCGAGCAGCACCATGAAGTAGCCGAGCGAAAGACCCAGCAGCAGAAGCCCTTTGCGCCGGATCCCGGCCTCGGGCTTGACACCCGCCGCAATGCTCCCTTCTTGTGCGGTCGTCACCGCCGATGACTGCGCGGACATAGTTGTTCCCTTCTCCCTTACCGATGCGGAAAGACGGACTTACTGATTCGGAAAAGCGGATTCGAGGCGGCCGGGTCGTGAACCTGCGGCCTGTTACAGCCTGGTGGGAGCCCGGGCGAAGGGGAAACGGGAAGTTCCGATGGCACGATCGGAAACGCCGATGGTTCGGGGGAAGCCGATGCAGCTCCGTCAGTTGAATACGTTCCGTACCGTTGCCGAAACACTCAACATCACACGGGCGGCCGAGCGGCTGAACTATGCCCAGTCGAGTGTCACCGAGCAGATCCAGTCACTCGAAGCGGATCTGGGGGTGGCCGTGTTCGACCGTTCCGGGCGTCGGCTGCGGCTCACCGCGGCGGGAAATCGCCTGGTCGAATACGCCGAGCGGATGCTCCAGCTCGCCGAGGAGGCGAGGGCGGCGGTGGCGGGCGTGGCGGACCCGGCCGGCGAACTCACCATCGGTGCACCGGAAACGCTCTGTGTGTACCGGCTGCCTTCCCTGCTGACCCGGTTCCGCGAGACCCATCCCAACGTCCGGGTCGTGCTGCGGCCGGGCAACCGGTCGCAGTCCCGCGGCGGCGTGCGCGAGGGAACCCTGGACCTCTGCTTCACGTTCGGACCGCCGCCCGCGGAGCCGGAGTTCGAGAGCATGGCGCTGGCTCCCGAGCCCGTCGTCGTGGTGGCGCCCCCCGGGCATCCGCTGACCAGGATGAAGGAAGTGAGCACGGCCGAACTGGCGGGCGCGGACTTCCTGGTGACCGAGCCCGGATGCAGCTACCGCCGGATGTACGACGAGACACTCGGCAGCGTCCAGGGACCGCGGCCGACCCTGGTGGCCGAGCTCACCAGCATCGGGGCGCTGCGCAGTTGCGTCGCCGAGGGGATGGGCTGCGCGCTGCTGCCGCGGATCGCGGTGGCGGCGGATCTGGCACGGGGCGCGCTGGAGACAGTCCCGTGGACCAACGCTCGCAGCGAGACACCGTTGCATGTCTCCTGGCGCGCCCAGGGCACCCCTTCGCCGGGTCTCCGCCCCTTCCTGGACACCGCGCGCGAACTGCTCTGCAGCCCGGCGCTGTAGGAGTACCGGCCGTTCCCCGGCCAACCGGCTGCCCGTGCGCAGACACCCCTGACCAGCGGAGATGGCTGATCAGGAGCGGTTCGTTCCGCGATTGTCGGACCCGTCCTGTTGTATGGGGGCATGGAGCACACGAGCAACGCGGATCTGCGCACCGAGGCCGACACGGTCCTCGCCCGCCTCGTCGGGGACCCCACCGGCACCGCGCGGCTGCGCGAGGACCAGTGGCGGGCCATCGAGGCGCTGGTCGCCGACAAGCGGCGGGCGCTCGTCGTGCAGCGCACCGGCTGGGGCAAGTCCGCGGTGTACTTCGTGGCGACCGCCCTGCTGCGAGCCGCCGGAGCGGGCCCTACCGTGATCGTCTCCCCGCTGCTCGCGCTGATGCGCAACCAGGTCGAGGCGGCGGCCCGGGCGGGCATCAGCGCCCGGACGATCAACTCCGCCAATCCGGAGGAATGGGACACCATCCAGGCCGAGGTCGCGGCGGGCGCCGTGGACGTGCTGCTCGTATCGCCGGAGCGCCTCAACAACCCGGACTTCCGGGACAACGTGCTGCCCAAGCTGTCCGCCGCCACGGGTCTGCTCGTGGTGGACGAGGCGCACTGCATCTCCGACTGGGGCCACGACTTCCGCCCCGACTACCGCCGGCTGCGCACCATGCTGGTCGAACTTCCGCCGGGCGTACCGGTGTTGGCCACCACCGCCACCGCGAACGCGCGGGTGACGGCGGACGTGGCCGAGCAGCTGGGCACCGGCAGCGGCTCGGACGCGCTGGTGCTGCGCGGCCCCCTCGACCGCGAGAGCCTGAGCCTGAATGTGCTCTCGCTGCCGGACGCCGCCCACCGGCTCGCCTGGCTCGCCGACCACCTCGCCGACCTGCCGGGCTCCGGGATCATCTACACGCTGACGGTCGCCGCGGCCGAGGAGATCACCGCGTATCTGCGCCAGCGCGGGCACACCGTCGCCTCGTACACCGGCAAGACGGAGAACGCGGACCGCCAGCAGGCGGAGGACGATCTGCTCGCCAACCGGGTCAAGGCCCTGGTCGCGACGTCCGCGCTCGGCATGGGCTTCGACAAGCCGGACCTGGGCTTCGTCGTGCACCTGGGCTCGCCCTCCTCCCCGATCGCCTACTACCAGCAGGTGGGCCGCGCGGGCCGAGGCGTGGCCCATGCGGAGGTGCTGCTGCTGCCGGGCCGCGAGGACGAGGCGATCTGGAAGTACTTCGCTTCGGTGGCCTTCCCGCCCGAGGAGCAGGTGCGGCGCACCCTGGACGTGCTGGCGCAGACGGACCGGCCGCTGTCGCTGCCCGCTCTGGAACCGCTGGTGGAGCTGCGGCGCACCCGCCTGGAGACGATGCTGAAGGTGCTCGACGTGGACGGCGCGGTGCGCCGCGTCAAGGGCGGCTGGACCACCACGGGCCGGCCCTGGGTGTACGACACCGAGCGGTACGCCTGGGTTGCCCGGCAGCGCTCGGCCGAGCAGCAGGCCATGCGCGACTACGCCTCGGCCACGGGCTGCCGGATGGAGTTCCTGCGACGCCAGCTGGACGACGAGCAGGCCGCGCCGTGCGGGCGCTGCGACAACTGCGCGGGCGCGCGGTTCACGGCGGACGTGTCCGGTACGGCCCTGGACGCCGCGCGCGGCGAACTGACCAGGCCCGGTGTGGAGGTGGAGCCCCGCAAGATGTGGCCCACGGGTCTCGCCGCGATCGGCATCGACCTCAAGGGACGCATTCCGGCGGGCGAACTGGCCTTCTCCGGAAGGGCTTTGGGTCGGCTTTCGGACATCGGCTGGGGCAACCGGCTGCGCCCGATGCTCGCGCCGGGCGCCCCGGACGGGCCGGTGCCGGACGATGTGGTGCAGGCGGTGGTGAGCGTGCTGGCCGACTGGGCCAAGAGCCCGGGCGGCTGGGCCTCGGGCGAGGCGGGCGCACCGGCCCGGCCCGCCGGGGTGGTGACCGTGCCCTCGCGCACCCGGCCCGCCCTGGTCGAGTCCCTGGGTGCGCGGATCGCCGAGATCGGCCGGATGCCGCTGCTCGGCCGGCTCGCCTATGCGGAGGGCCCGGCGGGTGAGCGGGTCCCGCAGTCCAACAGCGCCCAGCGGGTGCGAGCGCTGCACCACGCGTTCACGGTCCCGGACGCGCTCGCGGCCGCGCTGGCCGAAACGGGGGGTCCGGTGCTCCTGGTCGACGACGCCTGCGACACGGGCTGGACGCTGGCGGTGGCGGCCAGGCTGCTGCGCCGCTCTGGAGCCGAGGGGGTGTTCCCGCTGGTCCTGGCTGCCCAGTCGTAAGGCAGGGGTGATCCCGCTCGAGGCTGGGCAGGGATATGAGTGCCATACCCGTCGATTCAGGTCAGCGGCGTCAATTGCTCGTTGCCGCCCGACCGTACGGCAGCGAGAATTGGACCGCCCCCGCACGGTCCCCCTGTGGTCCGAAAGGGCTGTGCCGTGGTGCGCCCTCACCCGACCCTGCCCGCACCGTGGGCGCGTATCCGGAAGGGAGGACCATGACTTTCGGATTCGCTCCGTCCGCAGCCTCGGCAGCAGTGTCCACCCCCATAGCGGCCGACTCCGCGAACCGTTTCGGCAGGATCCTGGAGCCCGCCGAATGGGCCGCGGCCGGGATCCCGCTGCTCCGCAATCCGCGCGAGGTCGTCAGCGGACTGCACGCCCGGCACCTGCCGACACCGACGACCGCCGTCATCGCGGTGCTCGACCACGAGGAACGGCTCGCCGCCAGCGCGTCGTTCCGCCGCCGCGCCGCACCGGCCGACGGCTGGGAGTTCCGCAACGCCCTGCTCGCGCATCTGCGCCGGGTGATCCCGCACGACCTGCGCCGCCGGACCCCGGTACGCACCGCGGTGCTGCTCTACTGCCGGGACGGCGACGAGCGCTGGACGGAGGAGGACGGCGCCTGGATGTGGGGCCTGCGGGACGCCTGCACCCTGCACGGGCTGCGCTGCGGTGCGTACATCACGCTCACGCGGGCCGGCTGGCAGGTGCTCGGCGAGGGCCGGGGCGGCCGCCGCCCCAGCTCCACGGCCGGGCCCGGCTCCCTGGCGGACGCCGAGAGCGAACTCGCCGAGCCGCTGCCGCTGCGCTCGGGAACGGGCACCGTGGAAATGCTGCGGCGGACCGCGGCGCGCTGAACCGTTCCGGCAAGGCCTGGCGACATGTCGGCCGGGCGCCGTGTCGGGCGGACCCCACGCCAACCGGCCGCAGGCCCGGCCGGACAGCACTGGTGGCTGCTCCGGGGCATGCGCGCGCTGAGCCATATCCGCTCGCCCTGTGCCGAACCCCCCGCCGGACGGCGGTAGGGCACGGCGCAGGGCGCGGCGGCACGACCTTTCGCGCACACCGGGTTCCGGAACGCTCGCTCCGGATTCCGTCCTGACCCGCGAGGACCCGCAGGCGCGGGCAATTCCGCGCTCGGGGCCCGGAGTTCAGACTCCGGCGCCGAGCGCCGCGTTGATGCGCTGCGGGTCGCCGCAGACGATGAGCAGCGCCTCGGCGCGGCCCAGTGCGAGCGGCAGCGCGGCAGCGGCCGAGTCGTCGTCGGAGTTGACGGCGACGACCACGACCGGCCGGGCCGAGGCCCGTCCCGCGGCGGTGGCACCGGCGTAGAAGACGTCGTCACGGGCATCGTGCTGGGCCCAGTACGCATCCTCTCCGAAGGACAGCTCGTGCGCCGCCCACGGGTGGAGCTCACCGGTGGTGAGGACCAGGATGTCGCCCGGCACGCGGCCGGAGTCGAGCAGCAGGTCCACCGCCTCGCCCGCGGCGTCGAGCGCGCCGTCGGACGGGGCCGGGATCAGCTGGATCTGCGGCCCGGTGGACTGGTCCGGCCGGGTCGCCGGGGTCGGCGCGGCGGGGCTGTGCGTCCGCTGCGCGGGGGGCGCGGGCCGGGCCGGGCCGGGGCCCGGACGTCCGGGACGCGGTGCGGCCGCGGGACGCGGACCGGGTACGGGGCGAGGGGTCTGCGCGGTGCGGCCGGCGGCCGGGGTGACGCGGGGACCCTGGGCACTCTCGTGAATCTGAGGCTCCTCGGGGATGAGAGGCATGAGTGGATGTCTATCAAATGCCGGTGAAGGCGTCACCGGCGGGTGGGCACAAAGGTGCGATCGGGGCGGAGTCTCCCCGCAACTGGGCGGGAAAGTCCAGGGATTTCGGGCCGTGGCACCGGACTTCCGGACGTCCGCGAAGCGGATCGGAAGGCTCCGGGAACCGGGCCCCACGGCGGGGGAAACGGACCGAAAACCTCCGGACTCGTCCGGAATCCGGGTCAGAAGTCGAAGCCGAGCTGTCCCCCGCTTTCGAGTGCGGCCGCCTCCGCGGAGAGCCGCGTCTTCTTCAGGTGCCGCCACTGGGGCAGCGCGTCCAGATACGACCACGACAGCCGGTGGTAGGGGGTGGGGCCCCATTCCTCCAGCGCCACCTTGTGCACGGGCGAGGGGTAACCGGCGTTCTCGGCGAAGCCGAATCCCGCGTACTCCCCCTGCGCGTCCCCCAGTTCGGCCATCATCGCGTCCCTGCGCACCTTGGCGATCACCGAGGCGGCCGCCACCGCGATGCAGGACTGGTCGCCCTTGATCACCGTGCGGACCCGCCAGGGCAGTCCGAGGTAGTCGTGCTTTCCGTCGAGGATCACCGCGTCGGGCCGCACCGGCAGCGCCTCCAGGGCGCGCACGGCGGCCAGTCGCAGGGCCGCGGTCATGCCCAGCTCGTCGATCTCCTCCGGCGAGGAGTCGCCGAGCGCGTACGCGGTGACCCAGCCTTCCAGTACCGCGGCGAGCTCGGTGCGGCGTTTGGGGCTGATCAGCTTGGAGTCGGTGAGCCCGGCCGGCGGGCGTCGCAGTCCGGTGACGGCGGCACACACCGTGACGGGACCGGCCCACGCCCCGCGTCCGACTTCGTCGACACCGGCGACGATCTTGGCTCCGGTGATGGCGCGAATCGAGCGCTCGACGGTGTGGGTGGGTGGTTCGTAAGGCATGGCGCCTGCAAGGTTACGCCGCCAAGGGCCGCCCGCGACACCCAGGTCGCCGAGGAACGCGCCCGGGCCCGCGCGGAGGCGGCACCGCAGCCGCTCGCAGGGCGCCGGGGTCGCATTCAGCCGGTGTGAGGACGCAGCAGTGGCACCATCACCTGGTCGATCATCGCGGCGATGTCATCGTCGCTCCATTCGCTTCCGCACACCTTCGAGCGGAACATCATCAGCCCCGGGATCACATCGAAGACCAAGTCACCGGTGGCGTCCGGGCGCACGTCACCGCGCTCGATCCCCCGCCGCACCACCTCGCGGAACAGCCGGTTGGCGGGCTCGATCACTCGGCGCAGGATCAGCGAGTGGAAGCGGTCAGCCGCCGTGTGGTCGCATTCGTAAAGTACTGAACGCAGCGCGTAGCCGGATCGCGAGAACATCGTCCCGCGAATCCGCCGGCACAGCTGGTAGAGGTCCTCCCGTACGGAACCGTGGTCCGCCGCCTCGTCGAGGCTGGGGAATCCGGACTGCAGCGCGTCCGCGACCAGGTCCTCCTTGGAAGGCCAGCGGCGGTAGACCGCGGCCTTCCCGGTCTGCGCGCCGGCAGCCACGCCCTCCATGGTGAGGCCGCTCCAGCCGACCGTGCTCAGCTGCTCCAGCGCGGCGTCGAGGATCGCCCGTTCCAGAACGGGGCCCCGGCGGCGCAGCGAGACGGGCTGCGCTCCGGTGGCGGCAGCGCGCGAAGTAGCCATCTTCTTCTCTCCGTTGGGGACTCTCCGCGGGGACGGATACCCCCTGTTGGGGACGGGTGCCCCCAACCATCGGGGACGGGGGCGGCAACCGTTGGGGACGGGGGGTGCAGCGTACGTGCGCGGTGGCACTCCGTGTTCCATGGTGGCCCCGCGTCACCCCGATGTTCCAGATGTCGCCCGGCCCCAATGACGCCCAACTCACAAGGAAAAGCCTTGTGTTCATTCCCGACGACTCACTATGGTCACCCATTAGTGAACGGAAGCGTTCACTACGGCTTTCATGGGGGACCCAGTGACGCCCAATCAGATCGGCACGGACCAGCCAACCGACGCCCGCCCCGGCCCCAAGGACCGGTCGGCCCGACCCGGCATAGCCCTGACCGTCATCGCGGCATGCCAGCTGATGGTGGTGCTCGACGCGACAATCGTGAACATCGCTCTGCCCCACATCCAGACCGCCCTCGGCTTCTCCACCAACGACCTCACCTGGGTCATCAACGCCTACGCGCTCACCTTCGGCGGGCTGCTGCTGCTCGGTGGCCGGGCCGGTGACCTGCTCGGCCGGCGCCGGATGTTCATCACCGGCATCCTGGTCTTCACGCTCGCCTCGCTACTCGGCGGATTCGCCCAGGAGCCATGGCAGTTGCTCGCGGCCCGGGCCCTGCAGGGCATCGGCGGAGCGATCGCCTCACCGACCTCGCTGGCCCTGATCGCGACGACGTTCCCCGAGGGCCCGGAACGAAACCGCGCATTCGGAGTGTTCGCCGCCGTCTCGGCCGGTGGCGGCGCCATCGGTCTGCTCGCGGGCGGCATGCTCACCGACTGGCTGAACTGGCGCTGGGTACTGTTCGTCAACGTGCCCATCGGTGTGTTCATCGCCTTCCTCGCACCCCGCTTCATCAAGGAGTCGGAACGCCATCCGGGCCGCTTCGACCTCACCGGCGCGCTGGCCTCCACGCTGGGCATGGCGGCATTGGTCTACGGATTCATCCGGGCCTCGTCGGACGGCTGGAGCGACTCGCTCACGCTCGCCTCGTTCGGCGCCGCCGTGGTACTGCTGCTCGCGTTCATCGCCGTGGAGCGCCGATCGGCCCAACCCATCACGCCCTTGCGGATGTTCGCCGACCGCAACCGTTCCGGTACGTACGTGATGATGCTCAGCCTGGCCGCGGCGATGTTCGGCATGTTCTTCTTCATCGTGCTGTTCGTGCAGAACGTCCTGCACTACAGCCCGATCAAGGCGGGCCTGGCCTTCCTTCCGGTGACCGTCGCGATCGTCACGGGCGCCGGGCTCTCCTCCAACCTTCTGCCGAAGCTCGGCCCCAAACCCTTCATGGTGACCGGAACCGCCCTCACGGGCCTCGGCATGGCCTGGCTGACCCAGATCGACCCCGGCAGCTCGTACGCCGGGGGGATCCTCGGCCCGATGCTGTTGTTCGGCTTCGGCATGGGCCTCAACTTCGTCACCCTCACCCTGACTGCCGTCTCCGGCGTCGCCGACCGGGAATCCGGAGCTGCCTCCGGCCTGTTGAACGCCACCCAGCAGGTAGGCGGCGCGCTCGGCCTGTCCATCCTGACCACCGTGTTCGGTACCGCGAGCCGCCACGAGGCCACCACCCAGGCCAAGGACTTCCTGGCGAACGGCTCGGCCGAGCAGAAGGCGGCCTTCGTCAAGTCCCGCCAGCTGCCCGCCCCTTGGAGCGACGCGGTCCTCGCCCACGGCATCGGCACCGCGTTCATCGCCGCCGTCGCCCTGGTCGCCCTGGCAATCCTCACCGCGGTCTTCGTCATCCAGGTCCGCAAGAGCGACCTGGAGGCCCTGAGCGGCACGCCCGGGAGCGCCGCTCTCTAGACACGTGCCCTGGGGGTACGTTTTTGGGCCCGCCCGGTCCGCACCGAGCGGGCGGGGCGGGCCAGGTCGTCGTGGCAGGCAGGCCGAGGGGTCAGCCGGCCGGGGCGGCCGGGACCCAGTCCGGCAGGTTCTCCGTGCGGTCCAGCCAGGCGGCGGGGGGCGCCCCGGTCCGGTCGGCCGCGACCACCCCGCCCACGATCGCGCAGGTCGTGTCGACGTCGCCGCCCACCTGCGCGGTCGCCCAGAACGCCCGCTCGTACGCCCCGAGCCCGCGCGCCGCCGACCACAGCGCGAACGGAACCGTGTCGTGTGCACTGGTGCGCCGGCCGGAGCCGAGCACCGCGGCCACCGTCCCCGCATCGTCGTAGTCGAGCATGTCCCGCGCGCGCCGCAGCCCGGCACCGACGGCGCTGCGCGGCACCAGCGCGATCACTCCGTCGAGCAGCTCGCCCGGGCCCGGCGGTCCCGCCGGGGCGGCGACGAGTGCCGCGGCCGCCGCGACGGCCATAGCCCCCACCACCGCCTCCCGGTGCTGGTGCGTCGTGTACGACGAGATCTCCGCCTGGTGCGTGGCCTGTTCCGGATCGTCCGCGTACCAGGCGCCGAGCGGCGCGATCCGCATGGCGGAGCCATTGCCCCAGGAGCCCTGCCCCTTGAACAGCGCGGAGGCCAGCTCCCGCCAGTCCGCGCCCTCCCTGATCAGCCGGAGCATCCGGTTGACGGCGGGGCCGTAGCCCCGGTCGAAGTCGTGGTGCTCGGCGAAGGACCGCGCGAGCGCGTCCTGATCGATCCGGCCGTACGAGGCCAGCACGCCGAGCACCGAACACGCCATCTCGGTGTCGTCGGTCCACTGCCACAGCCCGTCGGGCAGTTCCCGGTTCTTCAGGCGGGGATAGTTGGCGGGCACGAAGAACTGGGAACCCAGCGCGTCGCCAACAGACAGCCCGCGCAGGCTGCCCAGCGCGCGCTCGAAGCGCGGGTCGAGTGATTCGGTCGAGGAGTCAGCGGTCATCGCACAGCCACTCTATCCGGTGATTCCGTACGGTTCCGGGGCGCGCCACCGCTCGAACGGCCGGTCCAGCGAGTACCGACCGTCGGCCCCGAGCAGCAGCGTCCTGGTCTCGGCGTTGCCCGGATTGGACAGCGACTCGAAGTCCGCCACGCTCCAGTGGAACCACCGCATGCAGAACAGCCTCATGGTCAGCCCGTGCGTGACCAGCAGCACGTTGGGCGGGTGGTCCGGCGCCTCGAAACTGCGGTAGAGGCTCTCCAGGAACGCCCCCACCCGGTCGTACACATCGGCCCCCGACTCACCCTGCGCGAACCGGTAGAAGAAGTGCCCGTACGCGTCCCGGTACGCCTTCTGCAATTTCACGTCGTCCCGGTCCTGCCAGTTCCCCCAGTCCTGCTCGCGGAGCCGCGGCTCCTCCCTGATCCGCACCTGCTCGGGGTCGAGGCCGAACGCCCGGAAGGTCTCATGGGTCCGCCGGTAGGGCGAGACATAGACGCTGACCCGTTCGTCCCCGAACATCGAGCGCAGCCTCTCCCCGGTCGCCTCGGCCTGTCGCCGACCGGACTCGGTGAGCTTCAGCGCATGGTCGGGCTCGCGTTCGTACACGGTGTCGTCGGCATTGCCCTCCGACTCGCCATGCCGGACGAGGACGATGCGCCGCGGTCTTGCCATGCCCAAACCCTAGATCGCCCGCGCGTCGGTCGAGCACTTGTCCGGCATCCATCCGGCGTATCCACCCGTCGAAGCGCTGCCGCAGTCTCCGGTCGTGGGACACGACCGCGACCGCTCCGTCCCATCCCGCCAAAGCGTCCTCCAATTCTTCGGCCGGCCGAGCACCGGGTGATTGGCGGGCTCGTCCAGCGTCAGCAGATCCGCCGGCCGGGCCAGCAGCCGTGCGAGCGCGAGCCGGGAGTTGCGGGGTCTGGGCCAGCAGCCCCGCACCTCCGTCGGCGACCGTCACAGCCTCGCCCTCGTCGGGCTGTTCGAGCTCAGCGAGCAAATGGAGCAGGGTGGACTTCCCTGCGCCGTTCTCCCCGACGATCCTTATCCGTTCACCGGGGCGAACCGTCAGCGAATCCTCTTCGAGCAGCGCCCTGTCTCCGCGAGCCTTGGTCACGTCGCGCAGAGAGATCTGAGTGGGCAAGGGCACCTCCCCGGCGTTCGGCAGCGGGACACAGTTAGACGTCGTAACGCTACAACCGTCGCGTTACGATGAGTGTGACATACGCGGACCATCTAATGCAACAGGAGTAGCAATTGAATATTCCACCCACCCCTCAGCCCCTCAGCGCCGCCTCCCCCGAAGAACCGACCGACGCCGCTACCCCGGCCACTCCGCCGGCTACGCCCACACCCCCGGCCCCTGGCAGCCGACGTCCGGGCGGCCGTACCGCGCGCACTCGCGCCGCCGTGCGGAACGCCGTGCTCACCGGGCTGTGTGAGCACGGCTACCCAGGACTCACTGTCGAGTACGTGGCCGAGCATTCGGGCGTGCACAAGACGACCCTGTACCGGCGCTGGGGCGGGCTCGAAGGTCTGGTCGCCGACGCGCTGGACCTGGCGGGCGAGGATGCCTGGACCCCGCCGGACACCGGCAGCCTGGAGGGTGATCTGCGCGCCCTGGCCCGCGAGGTGACGGGCTCGTTCACCGATGCGGCCGCTGCCGCCGCCCCCACCGCGTTCATCGCCGCAGCCTTCCAGGCACCGCGCGCGGCGGACGCGCTGCGCACCTTCTACACCGAGCGGTTCGGGCGGTGCGAAGCGGTCGTCCGGCGCGCGGTCGAGCGGGGCGAGGTGCCCGCTGACACGGAGCCCGGCGCCCTGGTGCGGGCGGTCTCGGCGCCCCTCTTCCTGCGCCTGTTCATCACTCGCGAGCCGATCGACACGCGTCTCGCGGACCAGTCGGCTGCGGCCGCGTTCGCCGCGGCCCAGGCAGGAGCCTTCATCAACTCACCTACTGATGATGGGAGTTGATTCAGACCGTCCAGTCCCTGTCGAGTTGGACGACATCACCCGTCAGCGCCGCCACATCGGTCTCGGTCTGCGCCCGCAGCGAGAGCCGTTCGACCCGCTCGGCCCGGTACTTGCCGTGCTCAGCCGCCGACTGCCACATCGACAGCACCAGGAATTCATGGCCGGGCGCCTCGGCGAACACCCCACGCAGCATGCCCGGTGACCCGGCCATCGCGGGGTTCCAGACCTTCTCCTGCATCAGCGCGAAGTGTTCGACCCGTTCCTCGTGCACTCTGCAGTGTGCAACACGGACGACGTCCGCGTCGGTGAAGCGCGGTTCGAAGCCGGTCTTCACGTCGAAGCGGTGGTCGAAGAGCTTCACTTCGATGTCTTTGTACGTGCCGGACTGCGCGGCAGCGAGCCGGTCGTGCGCCCGCGCCATGAAGGAGTCGTAGAACGCCCGGCTCTCCCAGAAACCGAAGACATGGGCCACATCCGGCCGCCTCCGACTCCAGCCGCCGCCCTGCCCCCGGAATCCGGGCTCGCCCAGCAACCCCGCCCATTTCCGCTGCCCCCGCTCAAAACCGCGGCGGTCCACCACGGTGCAGCGAATCCACTTGACCAGCACCGCGCCATCGTACGGCGGGAATCGATGCCCCGGTCATGCTCCGGCGGACTACTTCCGCAGCAATATGCGACGCCGCCCGAAATCCAGTTCAATGCCGAACACGGGGTCGAGAATCCCGCTCATCCAACCCACCCACCAATGCGCCCAGTTGTACGAGGTCCTGCTGCTCCACGACGATAGCGAAGACCTCTGACAACACCCGCCCGAGCCCGTCCGCGGGCACCCTGCGAAACGGGACTGGGGGTGCGAGGAGCTGTAGTGGTTCATCACTGTGAAGTCGGCGGGCCCCCACCCCGCACAGTGATCACCGCGTCCGGCGGCGCACACCAACCCCATTCCTCGAACAGCTTCAGAGCTGCGGGCGCGTACCCCCGACCGCTCCAACACCGTCGACGGCTCCCTCAAGTAAGCCGCGTGACAGAGGAGTTGCACGAGGCGTTACGCCATCGGCCGGCCGCCGGATTGCTCCTTGAGCGTGACAGCATGGGAAGCACGCGGGAGCGGCAGGGCGGAATCTGGGAGGGGTTTGGATGAGCGGCATCAGCAAAGGGCTCGGAATGGTCGAGGTGGCACTCCGATGGGATCCCAGCCCGCTCGGCTCGCCCGCCCACGACCTCGATGTGGTCGCCGGGGTCTATCCGACCCTCGCCCCGTACGGACCGCCCGACTACGTGGTGTCCTTCGGCAGCCGCTCTCCCGACGGCACCATCGACCTCAATCGGGACAGCCAGACCGGTCAGGGCCTCGGCTACGACGAGGTCATGACCCTGGACCTCGCCCGCGTACCGGCGGAGCACACGCGTGTGGTGGTCGGCGTGGTCATCCAACAGCGGGCGGGGCGCCGCGTCTTCGGCGATGTGGCCAACCCGGGGGTCCGTATCCGCGACGGATACCTCGAACTGTCGAACCACGACTTCCGCGAGGTCGCCGGCGCCAGGGCCGCAACGGTGGCGGAGTTCATCCGCGGCGAGTCCGGCGCGTGGGATTTCCGGGAGAGCATCCACGGATTCGACCTTGACCCGGATGCCTTCATCGCCACTATGGGGTCCGCGATCGCTTGACGTCACGGGCGGCCCTGCTCATGGCGTCTTGGCGCGTCACGGGCACGACCTAAAGGGATCGGCGGTTGCCGATCCCCTTGGTGCACTGCTGCTCAGCCAAACACGCGAGTTGCGCCGGACTATCCGGCCCACAGCGATTCCGTCAGGCGCGGCAGCGCAGCATCTCCAGCGGGGGGTTGGCGTGGAAGTCCGTCCAGAAGTCCTCACCGAACTTGCGCGCGCCGGCGTCGGACACCTCCAGCGAAACCCAGGTCACTTCGCTGAATCCGGCCGCCCGCAGACACTTTTCGTAGACCTCGCGGCGCGGGCGGTTGGCGACGAACGAGACCGGCTGCTGGTCGAGCAGCGCCGTGATCCGGACTTGCGGTCCTGTCTCGGCCTCCTCGCCGGTCAGCTCGCAGCGGAAGCCGTACTTGTCCAGGGGCGGCCCGTCGAAGCGGTAGTCGGGTGACTGGTTGAGCACGAAGAACTCGCCGCCGGGCTTCAGGCTCTGGTGCACGTTACGGCACATCCGCTCCATGACGGCGGCGTCCTCCGCGTAGTTGAGCAGCTGGACTGCCGCGGCGACGTCGAAGTACTGCTCGAGGGGCCGCAGTTCGGACACATCACCCACCTCGTAGCGCACCCCCAGCGGACTGCGCTCCTCCAACTCCTGGGCCACGGCGACCATGACACCGGAGATGTCGATGCCGAGCACCTCCGCGGCGCCGCGCCGCTTGAACTCCCTGCTGTAGAAGCCGGTGCCGGAAGCCAGATCAAGGACCGACTTGCCGCGCACGTCCCCGACCATGGCCAGGAAGCCGGGCACCACCGCGTACTGCTCCAGCGGCAGCGCCTTGAAGCCCTCGAACGCCTCACCGATCTCGTCATACTGCTGCGTGCTCACCGTGCTGTCCTCCCCTGTGGTTCGTCACGTCCTCGGCCTCGGCCCCCCGCCACCGGGGCACGCCGCAGCCTCTGACGGGCAGTCTTCCCGCCCCCGGCAGACCGTCGTACTGGCAGAAGCCACGAAGATGCGGACATCGTCCCGGTCTCCTGCACAGACGGGCGTACGGCCGATTGGCCGGCGGGTGCGCACGCGGGAGGGTCCGCCCGCAGCGGCAGCACTCCCGGGTCAGCCCGGGCAGGCACGACGAAGGGGACCGGCGCTCGGCCGGTCCCCTTCGTGAACTGCTGGTCAGCTACCTGTGCGGGCTACGCCGGAAAGTGCATCCGGCGCGATACCACCCAGTTTCAGCTGCAACCGCTGGTGGAGCCGCAGCCCTCGCAGATGTAGCAGGAGCCGGCCCGCTGCATCTTCGTACCGCAGGAGAAGCAGAGCGGCGCGTCGGCGCTGATGCCGAGCTGCATCTCCACGAGCTCCGCCGAGGTGTGCGCGACCTTGGGGGCCTCGACCGGGACCGGCTTCGGGGCGGCGACGGCCTTCAGGGGCTCCGTCTGGCGCGGCGCGGACTGGGCCAGGCCCTCGACGTCCATCTCGTCGTCCTCAAGGGTCGGCTCGTACGAACCGGTCTCCAGGTGACGCTGACGCTCCTCGGCGGAGTGGATGCCGAGTGCCGAGCGGGTCTCGAACGGCAGGAAGTCCAGCGCCAGGCGGCGGAAGATGTAGTCGACGATCGACTGCGCCATCCGCACGTCAGGGTCGTCCGTCATGCCGGCCGGCTCGAAGCGCATGTTGGTGAACTTCGAGACGTACGTCTCCAGCGGCACGCCGTACTGGAGGCCGACGGAGACGGCGATGGAGAAGGCGTCCATCATGCCCGCGAGGGTCGAGCCCTGCTTGGACATCTTCAGGAAGACCTCGCCCAGACCGTCGTCCGGGTAGGAGTTGGCGGTCATGTAGCCCTCGGCGCCACCGACCGTGAAGGAGGTGGTGATCCCCGGGCGGCCCTTCGGGAGGCGCTTGCGGACCGGGCGGTACTCGACGACCTTCTCGACCGCGGTGCGGATGGTGTCCTCGGCCTTGGCCGTGACCGCCGCCTTCTCCTTCTCCTTGGTCTTGGCGGAGAGGGGCTGGCCGACCTTGCAGTTGTCGCGGTAGATGGCGAGCGCCTTGACGCCCATCTTCCACGCCTCGAAGTAGACCTCTTCGACGTCCTCGACCGTGGCGGTCTCGGGCAGGTTGACCGTCTTGGAGAGCGCGCCCGAGATCCACGGCTGGATGGCCGCCATCATGCGGACGTGGCCCATCGCGGAGATGGAACGCTCACCCATGGCGCAGTCGAAAACCTCGTAGTGCTCGGTCTTCAGGCCGGGGGCGTCGATGACGTTCCCGTGCTCGGCGATGTGGGCGACGATCGCCTCGATCGCCTCCTCCTGGTAGCCGAGGCGGCGCAGCGCCTGCGGCACCGTGCCGTTGACGATCTGCATCGAGCCGCCGCCGACCAGCTTCTTGAACTTGACCAGGGCGAGGTCGGGCTCCAGGCCGGTGGTGTCGCAGGACATCGCGAGACCGATGGTGCCGGTCGGCGCGATGACCGAGGCCTGCGCGTTGCGGAAACCGTTCTTCGCACCGAGGTGGATGACGTCCTGCCAGGCCTCCGTGGCGGCGGCCCAGATCGGATTGTCCAGGTCGTCCACGTGGACGGCCACGGCGTTGGCGTCGGCGTGCTGCTTCATGACGCGCTGGTGCGGCTCGGCGTTGCGGGCGTAACCGTCGTACGGGCCGACGACCGCGGCGAGCTCGGCGGAGCGCTTGTACGAGGTGCCCGTCATCAGGGAGGTGATGGCGCCGGCGAGCGCGCGGCCGCCGTCCGAATCGTACGCGTGGCCCGTGGCCATCAGCAGGGCGCCGAGGTTGGCGTAGCCGATGCCCAGCTGGCGGTAGGCGCGGGTGTTCTCGCCGATCTTCTGGGTCGGGAAGTCCGCGAAGCAGATGGAGATGTCCATCGCGGTGATGACGAGCTCGACGACCTTGGCGAACCGCTCGACCTCGAAGGACTGGCGGCCCTTGCCGTCGTCCTTGAGGAACTTCATCAGGTTCAGCGAAGCGAGGTTGCAGGACGTGTTGTCCAGGTGCATGTACTCGCTGCACGGGTTCGAGCCGTTGATGCGGCCGGACTCGGGGCAGGTGTGCCAGTGGTTGATGGTGTCGTCGTACTGGATGCCGGGGTCCGCGCAGGCCCACGCGGCCTCGGCCATCTTGCGGAAGAGGGACTTGGCGTCGACCTCTTCGATGACGTCACCGGTCATGCGGGCGCGCAGACCGAACTTGCCGCCGGTCTCGACGGCCTGCATGAACTCGTCGTTCACCCGGACCGAGTTGTTGGCGTTCTGGTACTGGACGGACGTGATGTCGTCGCCGCCCAGGTCCATGTCGAAGCCCGCGTCGCGCAGCGCGCGGATCTTCTCCTCTTCCTTCACCTTGGTCTCGATGAAGTTCTCGATGTCGGGGTGGTCGACGTCGAGGATGACCATCTTGGCCGCGCGGCGCGTGGCGCCACCGGACTTGATGGTTCCGGCGGAGGCGTCGGCACCGCGCATGAAGGAGACCGGGCCGGAGGCGTTGCCGCCGGAGGACAGGAGCTCCTTGGAGGAGCGGATGCGGGAGAGGTTCAGGCCGGCGCCGGAGCCGCCCTTGAAGATCATGCCCTCTTCCTTGTACCAGTCGAGGATCGACTCCATGGAGTCGTCGACGGCAAGGATGAAGCAGGCCGAGACCTGCTGCGGCTGGGGCGTGCCGACGTTGAACCACACCGGCGAGTTGAAGCTGAACACCTGGTGCAGGAGTGCGTACGCCAGCTCGTGCTCGAAGATCTCGGCGTCGGCGGGCGAGGCGAAGTAGCTGTAGTCCTCACCGGCCTTGCGGTACGTCTTGACGATCCGGTCGATGAGCTGCTTGAGGCCGGTCTCGCGCTGCGGGGTGCCGACGGCCCCGCGGAAGTACTTGCTGGTGACGATGTTGACCGCGTTCACCGACCAGAAGTCGGGGAACTCGACGCCACGCTGCTCGAAGTTGATCGAGCCGTCGCGCCAATTGGTCATGACGACGTCACGGCGCTCCCAGGCCACCTCGTCGTACGGATGCACGCCGGGGGTGGTGTGGATGCGCTCGATGCGCAGACCCTTGGTGGCCTTGGTTCCCTTGGCTCGGGAACCACGTGCCGGGCCGCTCGCCGTCTCTGTCATTGCCGCCTCCCATATGCGGGCAAAAACGCCCAAAAGTGCCTGAATGTTCCCAAGGCACGGTGTTTGTCTGGTGCCACGGGCGCAGCAGAAGCACCCCTGACAGGTCCTGGATTTGCCGCCGATCGGCGACCGCGGGCCGGGCCGGCCCCTCGGTCAGTCGGCAGCGGTGGCGGGCACGGGGACCTCGGGGGTCACGCCGGCCACGCACTCGTCTGATTGGCCTGCTGGAGGCCGCCGCTCGCGGAGTTCCACGATGGCGGCCTCGAAGTCTTCGAGCGTGTCGAAAGCTCGGTAAACGGACGCGAAGCGCAGGTACGCGACGAGGTCGAGCTCCTGCAACGGGCCGAGTATGGCGAGACCCACGTCGTGGGTGGTCAGCTCGGCGCTGCCGGTGGCGCGCACCGCCTCTTCGACCCGCTGGCCGAGCTTGGCGAGGGCGTCCTCGGTGACGGGCCGCCCCTGGCATGCCTTACGGACGCCGGAGATGACCTTGGTGCGGCTGAAGGGCTCGGTCACGCCCGATCGCTTGATCACCATCAGCGAGGCCGTCTCCACCGTCGTGAAGCGACGGGAGCAGTCGGGGCACTGTCGGCGCCGGCGGATCGACGTGCCGTCGTCGGTCGTACGGCTGTCGACGACCCGGCTGTCGGGGTGCCTGCAGAAGGGGCAGTGCATGGTTCCCAACCCTCCTTCACAGCACGACTGAATAGCCTCGCCGGGCCCGAAAACCACCCGCGAAGCGACCACAAGCATAGGCGATGACCAGGGTCTTGATGGACCATGGACCACAACTTCTGGGCGGCTGCACCAATCCAACCACTAGATCTAGGGTTTCGCCGCCTGCCACGCCCTACTGCGTGTCGCTGGATCCCGACTGCGGCCCGGCACGTTCCGGCCGCCCACGAGATTACGGGAAGCGCGTGGCAGCCATGGATCGAGGGGGTGCCGGATGACAGACTGTGCGTCGCCGCACCGACGCCGCAAGCGACGCGCGGCACCCACCGGAAAGGTCCCCTGGGGGAGGTCGCCAGGCGTCCGCCCCGGCGGTGAAGGTTACCGTAATGGCCCGAATTGCCGTTCGGTGGGCCCCTAGTCGGGACTCGCACATACACCCACCCGCACGACCACGTAATGCGTTCTGTATTTTTTCACTCGAACGTGTGTTTGGCGCAACCTTTCGAAAGCAACTACCGTTGTCCAGCTAGGGAGACCATTTCGAGAGGGGCCGACGTGACCACCACCGCAGACAGTGCCACCATCACTGCCCAGGACCGCTCCCAGACCCGACTTGAGCCGGTGCATGCCATGAATGACGCAGTCACGAACCAGGGGGCGGACGCCGCGCGGCCGGCCCGTTCCCTGCCCGGCCGGCCTCCAGGGATCCGGGCGGACAGCTCCGGGCTCACCGACCGGCAGCGGCGGGTCATCGAAGTCATCCGGGACTCCGTGCAGCGGCGCGGCTACCCGCCGTCGATGCGGGAGATCGGTCAGGCCGTCGGTCTCTCCAGCACCTCGTCGGTCGCTCACCAGCTGATGGCCCTGGAGCGCAAGGGCTTCCTGCGCCGCGACCCGCACCGGCCGCGCGCGTACGAGGTCCGCGGCTCCGACCAGCCGAGCAGCCAGCCCACCGACACCACTGGCAAGCCCGCCGCCTCGTACGTGCCGCTGGTCGGCCGGATCGCGGCCGGTGGCCCGATCCTCGCCGAGGAATCGGTAGAGGACGTCTTCCCGCTCCCCCGCCAGCTGGTCGGTGACGGTGAACTGTTCGTCCTGAAGGTCGTCGGCGACTCGATGATCGAAGCCGCGATCTGCGACGGGGACTGGGTCACGGTACGTCGCCAGCCGGTGGCCGAGAACGGTGACATCGTCGCCGCGATGCTGGACGGCGAGGCCACGGTCAAGCGTTTCAAGCGCGAGGACAACCACATCTGGCTGCTTCCGCACAACGCCGCCTACCAGCCGATCCCCGGCGACGAAGCGACCATTCTGGGCAAGGTCGTGGCGGTGCTCCGGCGGGTCTGACCACCGCCGCCCTGACCGGGGCCCCGGGACCTCCTGCGCCGGTCCCGGGGCCCTGCTGTGTCGGCAGGCAAACCTACCGTCGGCCCGGTGCCAGCCCGCGCGCCAGCGGTACGCCACGGGCGGGTCCAGCCCTACTTGCCGTCGGCCTTGGCCGCCGCGTCGATCGCCGCGAGCGAGCGACGCGCCTGGTTACGGTCCGTGGTGTACCAGAAGTCGGGCAGTGAGGCCCGCAGATAGCTGCCGTAGCGGGCATTGGCCAGCCGCGGATCGAGTACCGCGACCACGCCCCGGTCCCCGGTCGCCCGTACGAGACGGCCCGCGCCCTGAGCCATGAGCAGCGCGGCGTGGGTGGCCGCCACAGCCATGAAGCCGTTGCCGCCGCCCTGCTCCACCGCCTTCTGGCGGGCGCTCATCAGCGGGTCGTCGGGGCGCGGGAACGGAATCCGGTCCATGATCACCAGCTGGCAGCTCGGCCCGGGGACATCGACGCCCTGCCACAGAGACAGTGTGCCGAACAAGCAGGTCTTCGGGTCGGCGGCGAACGTCTTGATCAGCTCACCCAGCGTCTCCTCGCCCTGGAGCAGGATCGGATGATCCAGCCGACCGCGCAGTTCCTCGGCGGCCGCCTGGGCGGCCCGCATCGACGAGAACAGGCCGAGGGTGCGGCCGCCGGCCGCCTCGACCAGTTCGGCCAGCTCGTCCATCATGTCGCCGCGCGAGCCCTCGCGACCCGGCGTGGCCAGGTGCTTCGCGACGTAGAGGATGCCCTGCTTGGGGTAGTCGAAGGGCGAGCCGACATCGAGGCCCTTCCACTGCGGCGCGTCCTCGCCGCCAGTGCCCTCCGGGGCGAGACCGAGCGAGGCGCCCACCCCGTTGAAATCGCCGCCCAGCTTGAGGGTGGCAGAGGTCAGGACGACTGAGCGGTCCGCGAAGAGCTTCTCCCTGAGCAGCCCGGACACGGAGAGCGGGGCGACCCGCAACGAGGCGCCGAAGCGGTCGTGGCGCTCGTACCAGACGACGTCGTACTCGGAGCCGTTGGTGATGCGCTCCGCCACGTTGTGCACGCTCTCGACCATGGCGAGGGCCTGCTTGCGCACGGCGTCCTCGTCCTGGACGGACTTGTCGCGGGTGGATCCGATCGCCGAGATCACCGTACGGGCGGCGTCACGCAGCGCCATCAGCGCATAGCCGAGATCCTCCGGGATCTCCTCCAGGCGGCCGGGCAGGGCCAGCTCCATGAGCCGCTCGAAGCCTTCGGCGGCGGTCTGGAGCTGATCGGCCGCCTTCTCGTTGACCAGCTTGGCGCTGCGCCGCACGGCCCGGTTGACCTGGCCGGGGGTGAGCTCGCCGGTGGCGACACCGGTGACCCGTGAGACCAGCTCATGGGCCTCGTCCACGATCAGTACCTCGTGTTGCGGGAGCACCGGGGCACCCTCGATCGCGTCGATGGCGAGCAGCGCGTGGTTGGTGACGACGACGTCGGAGAGCTTCGCGCGCTCGCGGGCCATCTCGGCGAAGCACTCGGCCCCGTACGCGCACTTCGTCGCGCCCAGACACTCGCGCGAGGACACCGAGACCTGGCCCCATGCCTTGTCCGAGACGCCCGGCGTGAGGTCGTCGCGGTCGCCGGTCTCCGTCTCGTCCGCCCAGTCCCGCATCCTGAGCAGGTCCTGGCCGAGCCTGCTGGTGGGCGCGGCCGATTCGAACTGGTCGAAGAGGCCCTCGTCCTCGTCCTGCGGCGCACCCTCGTGGAGGCGGTGCAGACACAAATAGTTGGAGCGGCCCTTCAGCATGGCGAACTGCGGGCGGCGCCGTAGCAGCGGATGCAGCGCGTCCACCGTGCGCGGCAGGTCGCGCTCCACGAGCTGCCGCTGGAGCGCCAGTGTCGCCGTGGCGATCACGACACGCTCCCCGTGCGCCAGGGCCGGCACCAGATAGCCGAGGGACTTTCCGGTGCCCGTCCCGGCCTGGACCAGCAGGTGGGAGCTGTCGTCGACGGCGTCGGCGACAGCCGTGGCCATGGTGACCTGGCCAGACCGCTCCACACCGCCGACGGCGGTGACGGCGGCGTGCAGGAGCTCGGGGAGTGAAGGCTTTGTCATAGCCAGACCACCCTAAGGCTCGCCACTGACAATCCGATCACTCCGCCGGAGCGAGAGGGTTCACGACCGTGCCGTGGACCGTGGCGTGCGGCCGCTCGGGGCGGTCCCGGTAGCCATCGGTATACAGACGGTTCCGGTTGAGACAGAGCCGCTCGATCCGGGGAGCGAGCAGGTCGAAGGTTTCGTAGCGGTCCTTGTCGTGGGGGAAACGCGCCTGGTGCCGCAGGATCTCGTCGCGTACGAGTGCCCAGAAGTCGGCCTCGGGGACGCCCAGTTGGTCCTCGCACAAAGGAGCCAGAAACCGGAAGACACCCACGAAGAGCCCCGAATGAATGAATTGAGTGAGGAAGGAGGGCGCCTCGGTGAGCAAGATCTTCCGAACGTCTTCCGGCATCGAATCGTGTTCGGGCAGATGCTCGGCGCTCACGTTGATGTCGTCCACGAAGTCCTTGATCGCGAGGCGCACGGGAACGTCCTGGTCGTCGAAGACGACGATGGCGTTCTCGCCGTGCGGCGAGAAGACGGTTCCGTAGCGATAGAGGAAATGAAGCAGCGGCGGCAGCATGGCTCCGAACAGGCGGCGCAGCCATACCCGGGGCGCCAGGCCTGAGCGGGCGACGAGTTCGGCCGTGAAGGCGCGTCCCTCCGGGTCGGTGTGAAGCAGCGCGGCAAGCGTCCGGGCCCGTTCGCCCGGGGCGAGTCTCGGCTGCAGCGGCTCACGCCAGATCGCCCCGAGCAACTCCTTGTACTGGTACGGGACTTCATCGATGTGGTCGTACAGCGGATGCTCGACGGCGACCGAGGCCACCTCGCCGAGCAGGATCACCCGGCAGCCGTTCCGCAGGAAGGCGTCCGCCTCGCACAGGCCCTGCACCCAGGCCGTGACGGCGGGGGCGGCGACGGTTCGCTCCGTGGGGAGCCCGCGCCAGACCAAGGTGTTGAGGATGGACAGCGGCAGTTTCACGGTGTGGCGATCGGGCCGCGCGAGGTTGAGGAAGGTGCGGATGGACTGCTGCGGCAGCCGCATGTCGCCGTCGGTGGCGAGCGGCACGATGGCGTTGTCGGCAACGGCGGGGGCGAAGAGCGGAAGGATCATCTCCGTCCACTGCCAGGGGTGTACCGGCAGGTAGAGGTAGGAGGCCGGGTCGAGGCCTCTGGCCCGGAGCGCCGCGGCGAACGACTCGCGGACGGGCGCGTCGAGTTCGCGGTCGTAGAGGCGGTCCGGCGTTGCGAGCGCCTCGACGCCGCGGTAGGTCGCGATGTCCCTGCGGACCGCGATCCAGGGCAGCCGGGCCGGAGTGCGGGCTTCCGGGCTCCAGCGTGCGGCGTCGTCCGCGGAGAAGCCCAGCCGGCCCTTGTTGAGCACGAGCCAGGGGTGACCGGTCTGGTGGCCTTCCAGCTCCGCGTAGCCGAGTTCGGCGAGCTGGGCGGCGGGCAGTGCCCCGGCGTGCAGCCGGCTGTCGGCGGACAGCGTGGCGGTGAGTTCCCGTACGACGTGGCCGAAGGTGGCACCGTCGATGCCCAGGGTTCGGCGGGCCAGGGCGAGGAAGCGGATCGGGTCGCCGAAGGGTTGGCCTTCGGGGGCCGTGCGGGAGTGGCCGGTCGCGCCTTGGCTGCCAGGCCCTTCGACGCCGGTGGCGGTCTGGTCAGCGAGATCGCCGACGGCTGCGGCAGGCCCGTGACCGGACCCCCCGCCGCTTCCGGCAGGTTGGCCGATGAGCCGGACGGAATCGGGCTCCACCAGCCAGCCGCCGTACGCGCCGCGCTTGGCCCGAAAGGCCAACGTGCCGCCGTCGTCCAGCATTAACCGGTACTGACCTGCGGTTTTCCCGGCCGGACCGGCATTGTCAGTGGCGGGTCCTACCGTTGGCTTCACGATCTCCTCGTATGCGAAGGCACCGATCATCTTCGCGAGGAGGAGGCGTCCCGCGCGGTCCCAGGCCTCGCGGTTCAGCCCGGGCGGGGCCAGCAGCCCGGGCGGGGCTTCGGGGTCGAGGGCGCCGTAGGAGTCATGGGGAGAAGGAGGTTTCGGCACGGAGACTCCTCGGGGTGGAACCGATGCGGGGCGGGTGGTGGGTGCGGAGCGGCGAGGCGTTCACAGCAGGTTCCTGAGCGCGCGGTCGCGGACCATCAGGGCCGCTCGCTTGTCGGGGAGGTCGACTTCCGCGTGGAAGCGGAAGCCGGCGCTGAGGAACGCGGAGACGGAGGGGGTGTTGCGCAGATCGGGTTCGGCGATCACGCGGGGGCAGTGCGGGCGGTTGTCCATGATCAGGTCGGCGACGGCCCGGAGCAGGGTGGTTCCGACGCCTCGGCCGCGGTCGGTGACTCCGCCGATGAGCAGATGCACGCCAGTGTCATGGGGACGGGCCGGATAGTGACGGGCCAGCGGGTCCAGGTCCGCGCGGTAGATCTCCCAGTAGCTCATGGGGGTTCCGCCGAGGACGCCGAGGCAGGGCACGCTACGGCCGTCGCCGTCCAGTTGGCCGCGCAGATGGGCAGCCGTGACGGACGCGGGCCCGGCCAGGTCCCAGAAGGCGGCCACGGCAGGGTCGTTCATCCACTTGGTGAGGAGAGGGAGGTCTCGTTCGAGACGTACGGGTACGAGGTGGAACACGCCGACCGGTGTGGTGGCCGGTGCCCAGTCGCCGGGGGAATCGAGCAGATCGTGCGCGACGGGGTGGGCGGTGACCCGCCGAGGAGCACCGCCTGACAGCAGCCGCGGGGCAGTGCCGGGTCCAGGGCGGGTGCTGTCAGCGTGGAGAGGTCCCTGTGCGGCGGCATCGGCCGTGGGCGCGCAGGCGGCTCCCGGCCGGTCGGCGAGACCGGCCCCGAGGGGTTCGCCCGACGCGTCCGGGGCCGAACCGTCCGATCCGGCAGCCCCGTCAGCGAACAGGGCGATGAGCTCGTCGGGCAACTGCAGGTCCAGGGTGTCCTCGGCCTCCTCCCCCGGTTGGGGGGTCGGGCCAGCGCCGGCGTCGGTGCTCGCATCGGTGGGAGGCACGGCGACGTTCCTCTCTCAGCAATTCGTACGGGTCATGTTCCGGGGGTGTGAAGGGGGTTGGTGATGGTGACGTAGACCGACTGGGTGTCGACCGGGCCGACGAGTTCGTCCAGGCCGTGCAGCCGGGTCAGCAGGTTGGCCTTGCAGCGCAGGCTCGGGCTGTCCAGGAGTTGGGCGGACAGGGGCGAGCCGAGGCCAGTGGCCCGGGTGAGGAACTGGCGCAGCGCTGCGAGGAGTACGCGTTCGTCCGCGAGGTGCTGGGCGCCGAAAGCGCCGATGAGACCGAGGATGTTGTTGATGCCGAGGTAGTAGGCGAAGCGCTCGTCGGTGACGGCGTCGGGGACGAAGGTGTCGCTGACGGCGCCGATGCCGGGCAGGCGACGGTCAAGGGCGGCTCGGTGGGACTCGCGGAAGTAGTAGCCCTGGTTGTCTCGGTAACGGCCGCCTACGGGCCAGCCGTTGGGGTCGAGCAGGACGAGGGTGTTCTGCTGGTGCGCTTCGAGGGCGATGCCGGCGGTGCCGTCCAGCCAGAGCACGGGGCGTACGACCTGGTCGAGGTAGCGCAGGAACCACTCGGCAGAGACCGCCGTGGTGGGCCGGCCGGTCCGGGCGGCGAGCCGGCGCACGATGTCGGCGAGGCGCGAGTGCGTTCCGGTACGGCCCGGCATGGGGCGCGGCGCGGTCAGTCCTGCGATGCAGACGGCGTCGTCGCCGGGTCCGAAGGGGTTGTGGCGGAACAGGACGTCGAGCCCCGGCACGGGTTCGCCGTCCGGGGTGTCGACGGCGAGCCAGGCCGGGTCGCGGACGATGTCGAAGCGGGGGTGGGCGGACTGCCACTCCTCGGCGAGACCGGCCCGCAGCAGACGGTGGACCTCCACGCCCCGGTGGAGTTCCTTACGGAGGTTCTCGCGACGGGAGTTGGTGATGCGTACGCCGAGGGACAGCTTGAGCATGGCGTCGGCGCCGGGGCGGTGGACGGTGCGCACGGAGGAGGTGGGATACCAGTCGCCGCCGTGCGGACCCAGGTCGTGCAGGAGCCCGGCGTCGAGCAGTGCCGCGACGGCGGGGCGCTGCACGAGGTCGCGGGCCTGCCAGGGGTGCAGGGGCAACGGGGCGGTATCCGGCGGGAGTTGGAGCCTGTCGGCGAAGCGCTGGGCCAGCTGTGCGGCGGCGATGGTGCGGCCGTCCTCCGCCCAGGCCGAATCGGTGGCCAGTACGGAAGGGGCGACGGCCATCCAGTGCAGCGGGAAGGACCCGTACAACTCGGGCGAATACCGGCGCACTTCGGCCTCGGAGAGGCCCTCGCGGCTCTTCGGGGTGGGGTGCAGCGGGTGGCCGAGGAGGAGGGACTGTTCGGCGGTGAGGAAGAGATCGGCTGCTGCGCAGGGGCCGGGGCGGGTGCGCCGCTCGGCGATGAAGTCGGCGGTGCGCCGGACGGAATCGGCGACCCGGCCCACCAGGTCGGCGCCCTCGCGCTGGCCTGCCTCGCGCCCCAGAAGGGCGGCGACCGTGACGGCGTCGGCGGGCGGGGCGCCCTGCCGGCCGCCCTCCAGGGACGGCCTGCCGAACCGGTGCCAGCCGGTGCCCGACCAGTACGGCACGGGCACCAGCAGAGCCGTGCCGCTGGCGGCGAGGGGGATGCGCAGCACCGGTCCGTCGGGCGCGGCGAGATCGTTCTCCCGTACCCAGCAGCGCAGCAGGTTCTCCACGGCGGCCGCTTCGGCGGCGGCCTGCGGATCGGGATCGTCCAGCGGGTCGGCGGAGCCGAGACCGGGATCGTCGGGGGTGGTCAGTCGTTCGTCGTGGATCCCTGTCTTCTGGTGCGGAACCGTCATCGGCTCGGCCACCAGCGGGCCGCAGGGGGCGGTGGGGTGGCCCTCGGCCTCGTGCGCATCGGGTGCGGGAGTGGGATTCACGGCGGTCTTCCTCGGTAGCTCGTGTGGTGATCCAGGGTCAGTGGGACGGTCCGGCCTCGGTCCGTCGGCGCGCGATGTGCCTCGACTGCGGGGAGCCCGCAGCGGCGGCCAGGGCGTCGGCGAGCCGCTCCAGGACGGCCATGGCTTGTTCATCGGTGAGGGTGAGCGGCGGCAGCAGCCGTACGACACTGGAGTGGCGGCCGCCGAGTTCGACGATGAGCCCGCGCCGCAGGCACTCCTGCTGCACCGCGGCGGCCAGCGCGGGCGCGGGGGGCGGCGGGTTGCCCGAGCTGAGGTCCTCGCGCTCCGGGTCGACGAGTTCGACGCCGATCATCAGGCCGCGCCCCCGTACCTCGCCGATGTGCGGGTGGTCGGCGGCGAGCCCTTCCAGGTGGCCGAGCATCCGGGCCCCGAGGACGGCCGCCCGGTCGGCGAGCCGGTTCTCCCGGACGTACGCGAGGGTGGCCGTCCCGGCCGCCATGGCCAGCTGGTTGCCGCGGAACGTGCCGGCGTGCGCGCCCGGTACCCACGCGTCGAGGCCGTCCCGGTACACGATCACGGCCAGTGGCAGCGAGCCGCCGATGGCCTTGGAGAGCACCATCACATCGGGCACCACCCCGCTGTGCTCGACGGCCCAGAAGGTGCCGGTGCGCCCGACTCCGGTTTGCACCTCGTCGGCGATCAACGGGATGGACCGGCTCTCGGTGATCTCGCGCATGCGGCGCATCCAGGCGTCGGGCGCCGGGATCACCCCGCCCTCCCCCTGCACCGGTTCGAGGATCATGCCGGCCGGTGCGGGGACTCCGCCCTTGGGGTCGTCGAGCACGTTCTCGGTCCAACGGGCGGCGAGTTCGGCCCCGCGCTCGCCGCCGATTCCGTACGGGCAGCGGTAGTTCTGCGGATAGGGCAGCCGGGTCACCCGTACGTCCGGGGCGCCGCCGGAGACGGCGAGGGCGCCGGCCGTCATGCCGTGGTAGGCACCCGTGAAGGCGAGCATTCCGGTGCGGCCGGTGGCGGTGCGGACCAGTTTCAGGGCGGCTTCCACCGCGTCCGTGCCGGCCGGTCCGCAGAACTGGATGCGCCCGTTCTCGGCGAGTTGGCGCGGCAGGGTGGCGAACAGCTCCGTGGTGAAGGCGTCCTTGACGGGCGTCGCGAGATCGAGGATGTGCAGCGGCGCCCCCGAGTCGAGGACCTTGCGGATCGCTTCGAGCACCACGGGATGGTTGTGCCCGAGCGCCAACGTCCCTGCCCCGGAGAGGCAGTCGAGATAGCGCCGCCCGTCCGCGCCCTCGATCGTCAGTCCGCGGGCCCGCACCGGCACGATGGGCAGCGAGCGGGCATACGTCCGGGCAGCCGACTCCCGGAGGGACTGCCGTCGCAGGATTCCCTCATGGGTGGCGGGCAGCGCCGTCGGAGCTGGTTCGGTCACGGCCACGACTACTGGTCCTCCCGCTGTGACGGTTCCGTATCGCGTCCGTTGCGCGGTGCGTACGCCCACGCTGAACGCTGTCCTGATGTCCCCCGTACGTACCAACGACGCCGGGATCGGAGGATCACGGCCTGTCCGGAAGTTCCTTGCCTCCGGGCAAGGTTGGCCTTACCGGAGCGGCCGGACGGGACTGCGGGTCGGAACCGCGGCCCTGCCGGGTACCGTCCCCTCCGGCACCGGCATAGTGGGGGCCGCACTGAGGCACCGTCCAGCGGTGCCGCTGTTCACGAGTTCAGAAGACGAAGACGCTGTGATGACGAAGTTCCAGGGGGAATACGACATGCGACCGACACGCCCGACTCGCGCCGAGCGCACGGGGAGGAGAGCGCGTCGCGGGGCCCTCCCCGTGGTGGCCGCGCTCGGCCTCACGGCCGTGCTCGCACTGACCGCCACGGCGTGCGGTCCGGGCAGCTCCAACGCCGACAGCAAGCCGTCGGCCTCGGCGACCGCGGGCGGCGCCGACAAGCTGCAGATCCCGGACGACGTGAAGGACCAGCTCAAGAAGCACGGGATCGACCTGGACAAGTGGAAGAACGGCGACTGGAAGAACTGGGACAAGGACAAGTGGCTTCGTGAGGCGAAGGACTATGTCAACCCGATCATCCAGGACCTGTGGGACCCGGAGCGGATGCGCAAGGCGGACAAGCCCCCGGAGAAGGCCGTCCCCAACGACATCTCCGGCGACAAGGGCGTGACGGATCCGACGCCGGCGCCCGTCAAGGCCGCGGCCGTGAAGGCTCCGTACCACCAGAGCCTTCCTGAGCTCGGCAAGCTGTTCTTCGACAGCCCCGAGGGCTCGATGGTCTGCTCCGCGACCGTCGTGAAGGACCCGGCGCACCCCGGCAAGTCCAACATGGTGTGGACCGCGGGCCATTGTGTGCACGCGGGCGCCAGGGGCGGCTGGTACCGCAACATCGCCTTCGTCCCCTCCTACAACAGCTCCAACCTGCCGATGGCGCAGTTGCAGAAGGCGACCAAGCAGCAGATCGCTCCGTACGGCGTCTTCTGGGCCGACTGGGCGCAGACCTCGCAGCAGTGGATCGAGCAGGGCGGCCCGACGGGCGGCACCGGCGCCCCGTACGACTTCGCCGTGCTGCACGTGACGCCGGAGAAGAACTCCAACGGCAAGTCGCTCGAGGAGACCGTCGGCGCCGCGCTTCCCGTGGACTTCAACGCCCCGGCCGTGCCGAAGATCAGCGCCATGACGGCGAACGGCTACCCGGCCGCGCCTCCTTACGACGGCCAGAAGCTGTACCAGTGCCAGGACAAGCCGGGTCGGCTCTCCCTGGATGCGAGCACCCCGACGATGTACCGCATCGGCTGCACCATGACCGGCGGCTCCTCCGGCGGCGGCTGGATCGCCACGGGCTCGGACGGCAAGCAGTCGCTCGTCTCGAACACCTCCATCGGCCCGGTCACGGCGGGCTGGCTGGCCGGTCCACGCCTCGGCAAGGAGGCCAAGGGTGTTTACGACTCGGTGAGCACTAAGTACGCGAGCCAGTAGACGCATTGCGGGGGTCCTGTGAACGCCCGGGGCCCCCGTTCGTACCCCCTGCGCCGAGCAGGCATAGTAGGGGGCTGCGCGGTGGGCGACCGTGCACACGTCCGCCCACCGTACTGACAAGTTCATGGCAAAACCTGCCCGTGTGGGGCAGGCTCATCAGGGGGAATCGTTCTCATGCGTTCCATACGTCCGTTGCTGGCCGCTTCCGGCCTCGCCGCGGCTCTCGCGCTCACCGCCACCGCGTGCGGTCCGGGCGGCGACAACGCGGACAGCAAGCCGTCCGCATCGAGCTCCGCCCAGGGCAAGGGCGACTCCGCCTCTCCCGCCGACCTGGCCGAGACCCTCAAGAAGCACGGGGTCGACCTGGACAAGTGGAAGAACGGCGACTGGAAGAACTGGGACAAGGACAAGTGGCTTCGTGAGGCCAAGGACTTCGTCAACCCGGTGATCTCCGGCTTGTGGAAGCCTGACCGGATGAAGTCCGCCAAGGACCCGCAGAAGACCATGGCGGCCGGTGACGTCAACGGCGGTACGGGCATCTCCGACCCCGAGCCCGCGCCCGTCAAGGCCGTCCAGGAGAAGCTGCCGTACCACGACTTCGCGGCCCCGGTCGGCAAGGTCTTCTTCGACTCCCCCGAGGGCTCCATGGTGTGCTCGGGCACCGTCGTGAAGGACCCGGCCCACCCGGGCAAGTCCAACATGGTGTGGACCGCGGGCCACTGCGTCCACCAGGGCGGCTCCGGCGGCTGGTACCGCAACATCGCCTTCGTCCCGTCGTACAACGACCAGGGCAAGTCGGCGGCGGCGCTGAACAACGCGAAGCCGCAGGAGATCGCCCCCTACGGCGTGTACTGGGCCGACTGGGCCTCGACGTCCAATGAGTGGATCAGCGACGGCGGCCCGACGGGCGGCACGGGTGCCCCGTACGACTACGCGGTCCTCCACGTGAAGCCGGAGAACGGCTCCAAGTCTCTCGAAGAGACCGTCGGCAACGCGCTGACCGTCAACTTCTCCGCGCCGCAGGCCAAGTCCGTGGCGGCGATGGGCGCTTGGGGCTACCCGGCGGCGCCCCCGTACGACGGTCTCCAGATGTTCAAGTGCGTCGACCGTCCCGGCCAGCTCTCCATCAGCCCGGGCACGCCCGCGATGTACCGCATCGGCTGCACCATGACGGGCGGATCCTCCGGCGGCGGCTGGTTCATGAACGGCCCCGACGGCAAGTCGCAGCTGGTCTCCAACACGTCGATCGGCCCGGTCACTTCGGGCTGGCTGGCCGGCCCGCAGCTGGGTGCCGGCGCCAAGGCGCTCTTCGACTCGATGAGCGCGAAGTTCGGCGGCCAGTAACACCCGGATACGACCTGAGGCCCGCTCCCTCCTACGAGGGGGCGGGCCTCACGTCATACCGGTCTTGCGTCATGCGGGCCAGCGAACCACCCGCTCAGCGGCGGGCGGTACGTACGCTCAGTGCGCGGCCGGCACATAGGGGGCCAGCTCGGCGGCGAGCACCTCGTGCACCCGCGCCTTGAGCACGGTGCCCTCCGCGATGTGCTCCTCGGAGATCACCTCGCCCTCGGCATGCGCCCGGGCGACCAGCTGCCCGTGGGTGTAGGGCACCAGGGCCTCGATCTCGATCTCGGGGCGCGGCAGTTCGGTGTCGATGAGCCCGAGCAGCTCCTCGATGCCTTCGCCGGTGCGGGCCGAGACCGCGATGGAGTGCCGCTCGATCCGCAGCAGCCGCTGCAGCACGACCGGGTCCGCCGCGTCTGCCTTGTTGATCACCACGATCTCGGGCACATTGACGGCGCCCACATCGCGGATCACCTCGCGCACGGCGGCGAGCTGCTCCTCCGGCGCGGGGTGCGAGCCGTCCACCACGTGCAGGATCAGATCGGAATCCCCGACCTCCTCCATGGTGGATCGGAACGCCTCTACGAGGTGGTGCGGCAGATGCCGTACGAATCCGACGGTGTCCGCCAGCGTGTACAGCCGCCCGCCGGGCGTCTCGGCGCGGCGAACCGTCGGGTCGAGGGTGGCGAACAGCGCGTTCTCCACCAGCACGCCCGCGCCCGTGAGGCGGTTGAGCAGCGATGACTTGCCCGCGTTGGTGTATCCGGCGATGGCGACCGACGGCACCTTGTTGCGGCGCCGCTCCTGGCGCTTGATCTCGCGGCCGGTCTTCATCTCCGCGATCTCCCGGCGCATCTTCGCCATCTTCTCGCGGATCCGCCGGCGGTCCGTCTCGATCTTGGTCTCACCGGGACCACGGGTGGCCATGCCACCGCCGCCGCTGGACCCGCCGCCGCCCATCTGCCGGGACAGCGACTGACCCCAGCCGCGCAGCCGCGGCAGCATGTACTGCATCTGCGCCAGCGACACCTGCGCCTTGCCCTCACGGGACTTGGCGTGCTGGGCGAAGATGTCGAGGATCAGCGCGGTCCGGTCGACCACCTTGACCTTGACGACGTCTTCCAGGTGGATCAGCTGGCCCGGGCTGAGCTCACCGTCGCAGACCACCGTGTCCGCGCCGGACTCCAGCACGATGTCCCGCAGCTCCTGCGCCTTGCCGGAGCCGATGTAGGTGGCCGGGTCGGGCTTGTCGCGGCGCTGGTAGACGCCGTCGAGCACCAGGGCGCCCGCCGTCTCGGCGAGGGCCGCGAGCTCCGCGAGTGAGTTCTCCGCGTCCTTGAGCGTCCCCGTGGTCCATACGCCGACCAGCACCACGCGCTCCAGGCGCAGCTGCCGGTACTCGACCTCGGTGACGTCCTCGAGTTCGGTGGAGAGGCCCGCCACGCGCTTCAGCGCGGCACGCTCGGAGCGGTCCAGCTGGTCGCCGTCCCGCGCTCCGTCGATCTCGTGGCTCCAGGCGACGTCCTCTTCCATCAGGGCATCGGCCCGAAGGCTCTCCGTGCGGTGCGTGTCCGCGAAGCTCTGCTCGTCCTGGGAAGGGGATGAAGAGGAGGTCATTGGATCCTTTACGTCGTTGGAATTCCGGACCGGAGTCCCCGAGGGAATTCCGGCTGTGTCGGTCACAACGCGTAATGGACCCGAATGATTCCCGAACGGAATCCGGCCCCGGCGGCGCCGCCGACGTGAACGATGGTCGCACGGCGTCTCCAGGGCCGTCACCCCGGTTTTCCGGCCCTGCCCCGGTCTGGCGGCGCCGGTCCCCGGCAGACCGGGCCGGTGGCCGGTCAGGCGTGCTTCGGTGGCTGGCTGTGCCAGTCCGAATGGCCGGGCATCGGCGGCGTCTTCTCCCCGTACAGCCACGCCGTGAAGAACCCCGACAGGTCACGCCCGGCGATCTCCGAAGCCAGCGCGGAGAAGTCGGCGGTCGTGGCAGTGGAGTCCCGGTGGTCGCGCACCCAGCGCCGTTCGAGGCGCTCGAAGGCCCTCGTCCCGATCTCCTGGCGGAGGGCGTAGAGGACCAGCGCGCTGCCGTCGTAGACGATCGGGCGGAAGATGCCGATCTTCTGCCCGGGCGCGGCCTGCCTGGGCTTCGCCGGCGGCCCGCCCGCAGCCCGCCAGCCGTCGGACAGGGCGTAGGCATTCCGCATCCGCTGCTCCATGGACCGCTTGCCGTACTCCTCGGCGTACCGCGCCTCGTACCAGGTCGCGTGCCCCTCGTTCAGCCAGAGGTCCGACCACATGCGGGGTGAGACGCTGTCGCCGAACCAGTGGTGCGCCAGCTCGTGCACCATGACCGACTCGACGTACCACTCGGGGAACTCGGGGCGGACGAACAGCGACCGCTCGAACAGCGTGAGCGTCTGCGTCTCCATCTCGAACCCGGTGTCGGCCCCCGCGATCAGCGCCCCGTACGTTTCGAACGGGTACGTCCCGACCTGGCGCTCCATCCAGGCGATGTGCGCGGGCGTCTTCTTCAGCCAGCGCTCCAGCTTCGCCTTGTCCGCCGCCGGGACCACGTCGCGGATCGGCAGCCCGTGCGGCCCCTCCCGGTGCAGCACCGCCGAATGGCCGATCGACACCTGGGCCAGCTCGGTCGCCATGGGGTGGCTGGTGCGGTACGTGGACACGATCCTGGCGCCGTGCCGCTCACGCGCGGTCGGCAGACCGTTGGCGACGACCGTCACGTCCGGCGGGGCGGTCACATGGAAGGTGAAGAACGCCTTGTCGGAGGGGTGGTCGTTGCAGGGGAACACCCGGTGGGCGGCGTCGGCCTGATTGGCCATCACCAGACCGTCGGTGGTGCGCACCCAGCCGCCGTCGCGCGCGCCGTTGGGGTCGCTGGTGTGCCGCACCGTGATCCGCAGCGGCTCACCGGGGTACACCGGGCGCTCCGGAGTGACCACCAGATCCTCGTCGGCGCTGGCGAACTCGGCGGACTGGCCATTGACTTCGACGTCGTGCACCTGGCCCCGGGCGAAGTCGAGATTGATCCGCTCAAGTCCGCCCGTCGCGACGGCATCGATGGTCGTGACGGCCTCCATCGGCTTCCTGTTGTCCCCGAGATACGTGAGCCCGATGTCGTACGAGAGCACGTGGTACCCCGGGTTGCCCAAATGCGGGAACAGCGGGTCCCCGATGCCGAGCGGCACGGGGGCGGGCATGGCTGCGGCGACTACGGATGCTGCGGCGGCGGCCAGCAGCGCGGCACGCAGTCGGCGGGGGCGGCGCGGGGTGAGCGGCATGCACTACGGCTACCAGGGCGGCAGCCGGGTACGACGGCGACTCGCGTTGATCCACTCTAACGAGGGGCGGGGGAGGTTGCGGGGTGCCAGGGGGCGGATGTCAGATGCTGATGGGGCTCAGCCGGCATCCGTCACCCCGCAGCAGCAGGATGCTGCGCCCGGCTCACGTCGTACACCCCCGGCACATCGCGCATGGCCCGCATGAGCGCGGGAAGGCCTGCGGCGTCCGGGAGTTGGAGGGTGTAGGTGTGCCGGACCCGTTGTTCGCTGGGGGGTTCCACGGTGGCCGAGACGACCGCCGCCTCGGCGATGGCGATGGCCTCCGTGAGGTCGGCGAGGAGGCGTGGACGGCCGAATGCCTCGGCGACCAGGGTCACCCTGCATTCCACGGCGTCCCCCCAGCGCACCTCCACAGGCGCCCGTCCCCCCGCCTGCATGCGGGCCACGGCCGGACACTCCCGGCGGTGGACGGTCACCGCCGCCCCGCGCACCGAGAAGCCGGTGACCGCGTCCGGTGGTACGGGTGTGCAGCAGCCCGCGAGACGTACCGTCACATCCGGCAGGTCGGTCATCGCGTTGGCGGCTGCCCGCCGGCCGGCGGGGACGTTGACCTGCGGCCGGGGCGCCACGGCCGGCACTTTGGCGCCCTCCGGGTGGACGGCGAGCCAACCGGTGATCGCGATCCGGGCGGCCGGGGTCCTGGCGTGGTCGAGCCAGTCGGACGACGGCCCCGAGGACGCGTCCTGGGTCAGCAGCAGCTGCACGGTGTCGCCGTCGCCCAGCACCGTACTCAGCGTCGCCAGGCGGCCGTTGACGCGCGCGCCGATGCAGCCGTGGGCATCCTCCCCGTACTGCGCGTAGGCGGCGTCGACACAGCTCGCGCCGGCCGGCAGGCCCAGGGTGCGGCCGTCGGCGCCGTAGACGGTGATCTCGCTGTCCTCCGCCAGTTCTTCGCGGAGCGAGGACCAGAACGTGTCGGGGTCGGGCGCGTTCTGCTGCCAGTCCAGGAGGCGGGAGAGCCAGCCGGGCCTGGTCGGGTCCTCGCGCTCGTCCCCCGCCTGCTGCGGCCCGTCGCCGGGGCCCGCCGCATAGGGGTTGCCGAGCGCGATCACCCCGGCCTCGGCGACCATGTGCATCTGGTGCGTGCGGATGAGGACTTCGGCGACTTCGCCGCTCGGGCCGACGACCGCGGTGTGGAGCGACTGGTACAGGTTGAACTTGGGCGCCGCGATGAAGTCCTTGAACTCGGAGACGACCGGCGTGAAACAGGTGTGCAGCTCGCCCAGGACGGCATAGCAGTCGGCGTCCTCGGCGACCAGGACGAGAAGGCGGCCGAAGTCGGTACCGCGCAGGTCACCGCGTTTGAGCTGCACCCGGTGTACGGAGACGAAGTGGCGTGGCCTGATGAGGACTTCGGCGTTGATCCCGGCTTCCCGCAACACCCCGCGTACGCCGTCGGCGATCCCGGTGAACGGATCGACGGTGCCGGAGTTGCCCGCGATCAGGACCCGGGTGTGTTCGTACTCCTCGGGGTGCAGGATCGCGAAGACCAGGTCCTCCAGCTCGGACTTGAGGGCCTGGACGCCGAGGCGTTCGGCGAGCGGGATGAGAACGTCCCTGGTCACCTTGGCGATCCGGGCCTGTTTCTCGGGACGCATCACACCGAGGGTGCGCATGTTGTGCAGCCGGTCGGCCAGTTTGATCGACATCACGCGTACGTCGTCGCCGGTGGCGACCAGCATCTTGCGGAACGTCTCCGGTTCAGCTGCGGCGCCGTAGTCGACCTTCTCCAACTTGGTGACGCCGTCCACCAGATAGGTGACTTCCTCACCGAACTCGGCCCGCACCTGATCGAGCGTCACTTCGGTGTCCTCGACGGTGTCGTGGAGGAGGGAAGCGGTCAACGTCGTTGTTTCGGCGCCCAGTTCGGCGAGGATCAGCGTCACGGCGAGGGGATGGGTGATGTACGGCTCGCCGCTCTTGCGGAACTGCCCGCGATGGGACGTTTCGGCAAGGACGTACGCGCGGTGCAGTACGGCCAGGTCGGCGTCGGGGTGGTGGGCGCGGTGCGCGTCGGCCACATGGCCGATGGCGTCCGGCAGCCGGTCCCGGGAGACGGGTCCCAGCAGCGCCGCGCGTCCCAGTCTGCGGAGGTCGATCCGGGGGCGACCGCGTCGGCGGCTCTGAGCACCAGGATTTGTGGCCTCTGCACTCATGGGGCACCTCCGGCAGCATCGACCGGTGGTGGAGGGACCGGCGTGTCCCTCCGTACCGGTGCTTGATGCTACCGAGCCCACCACGTGGCGCAGTCCCGCTCTCGCTCAGCGTGAAACGGATCACCCATTCGAGCGAAGGTTCAGGACACGGCCGTTTCGGTCCCGACCGGACCGATCAGGATGTGGCGGGCTCCTCGGGCGGGCCGGTCAGCCGGCCAGGAGCGCCGGATCGATGACGCCTTCGGCGACGATCACCGCGGGTCCGGTCATCTCGATCTCGCCGTCCGGGTACTCGGTGATGAGCAGGGTGCCGCCGGGAAGATCCACGGTGTACGCGGCCGGGGCGCCGGTGACCGCGGGGTCCGCTCCGTCCCTGCGCGCGGCGGCTACGGCGACCGCGCAGGCGCCGGTGCCGCAGGAGCGGGTCTCTCCCGCGCCGCGCTCGTGGACCCGCATGGCCACGTGTCCGGGGCCGCGGTCCACGACGAACTCGACGTTCACTCCGTCCGGATACACGTGCGCGGGGGTGAACGGCGGTGCCGAGAACAGGTTGCCCGCGTGGTCCAGGTCGGCCACGAAGGCGACGGCGTGCGGGTTGCCCATGTTCACGTTGCGCGCGGGCCAGCTGCGGCCGTCCACGGTGACCGTGACGCCCTCATCGGGGAGCACGGCGCGCCCCATGGAGACGGTGATGTCGCCGCCCTTGGCGATGTGCACCTTCTTGATGCCGCCGCGGGTGGCGACTGCCACGTCGCCCTCTTCCACGAGCCCGGCCCGCTCCAGATAGCCGGCGAAGACACGTACCCCGTTGCCGCACATCTCGGCGATCGAGCCGTCGCCGTTGCGGTAGTCCATGAACCATGCGGCCTCGTCGGCCATGGCCTTGGCCTCCGGGTGTGCGGCGCTGCGCACGACATGGAGCAGGCCGTCGCCGCCGATTCCGGCCCGGCGGTCGCAGAGCCTGGCGACGGTGGCCGCGGGCAGGTCGATGGCGTTGTCCGGGTCGGGCACGATCACGAAGTCGTTCTCGGTCCCGTGGCCCTTGAGGAAGGCGATCGGCGAGGTGTTCACGCGTCAATCGTACGGGGACGCACTGACACCCGTACGGGACGGCTGCCCCCAGTGGCCGCCGGGCTCAGCGGAGCCGGGCGACGCGCCAGACCGCGAGCGCGACCAGTACGCAGGCGAGGCCGACGTAGAGGGCGAGGACCCGCCAGTCGGGGCGTTCGCCGGATCCTCTGGTGGGCAGGCCCGGCCAGGTGTGGCCGACGCGGCGGGCGGCCATCATGCCCCATCCGGCGGCGCAGCAGCTGATGAGGAGGCCGAGCATGGCCACGACCGGTCCGCCGTCGCCGAATTCGAAGGCGAGGGGGAACGCGAACATGAGCGAGCCGAGCGCCGCGAGCATCACGATGGGGGCGAGCTGCCAGATCCTCAGCCGAGGCTGGGGCCGCAGCTCGACCTCGACCTCACCGCCGTCGGACACGGCACCGACGGAGCCGTCCTCCGGCCCGTCCGGGCTCAGTCCGGACGCGCCGAGCACCGTGGACCCCAGCACCGAGGGCGTTGCTTCCGGGGAGCGCCCGGCATCAGCGTTGCCTTCTGCTGATTCCGCTTCCGAAACCTCCGGGGACGCGGAATCGTGATCCGTCGAGCGCGGGAGCGCGGCGTCCTCCCGCGATCCTTGCTCTCTGTCGCGAGGGCCGGCCTCCATCGCCACGCGCCCTCCCAACTCGGACTCCACTGGTCGATCGAAGTTTGATGATGGCACGCGCGACAGTGCCGCAATGACCGGCGGAGCGTCCCGATGCCATCACGTGATCAGGCTGTAACCGCTCGTTCGACCAACGCCAGCGCCTGACGCGGGAGTTCCTCCCGGTGCTCCACGGCACCGCTCAGCCAATGGACGCGGGGATCGCGTCGAAACCAGGAGTCCTGACGGCGCGCGAAGCGTTTGGTGGCGCGTACGGTTTCGGCGCGCGCCTCGTCCTCGGTGCACTCCCCGGCGAACGCCGCGAGAACCTGCTGGTAACCGAGCGCCCGTGACGCCGTACGCCCCTCGCGCAGCCCGCGCTCCTCCAGCACCCGCACCTCCTCGATCAGACCCGCCTCCCACATCCGGTCGACACGCAGGCTGATCCGCTCATCGAGCTCCGGCCGGCCGACGTCCACACCGATCTGGACCGTGTCGTAGACCGATTCGTGCCCGGGGAGATTGGCCGTGAACGGCTGCCCGGTGATCTCGATCACTTCGAGCGCTCGGACGATCCGGCGGCCGTTGCTGGCCAGGATCGCGCGGGCCGCTTCGGGGTCGGCCGACGCCAGTCGCGCGTGCAGGGCGCCGGAGCCCTGCTCGTCCAGTTCGCGCTCCAGGCGGGCGCGCACCTCCGGGTCGGTTCCCGGGAATTCGAGCACGTCGATCGCGGCGCGCACATACAGTCCGGAACCACCGACCAGGACCGGGGTACGTCCCGCTGCGAGCAGCCGGTCGATCTCGGCGCGGGCAAGCTTCTGATAAGTGGCGACGTTCGCAGGTTCCGTCACGTCCCAGATGTCGAGGAGGTGGTGCGGGACGCCGCCGCGCTCTTCGAGCGTCAGCTTTGCGGTACCGATGTCCATCCCCCGGTAGAGCTGCATGGAGTCGGCGTTGACGACCTCGCCGTCGAGCTGCTGGGCAAGGAAGACACCCAGATCGGACTTTCCGGCCGCTGTCGGGCCGACGACGGCGATGACCCGCGGTGCGGGAGCTGCGCTTCTCACCGTCACAGTCTCGCAAACCTCGGCAGCCCTCCTCGAACGAGCTACGTGACGGGGCACGGCTGGGTTCGTTGCCTGTTGCGAGGTTCCGAACGCCGGTTTGTTGACCGGTGCCCCCGGGCGACGCAATGAGGCGCTCCGGTTGGCGCGGGATTTCGCCCACACGAGTACGCTATGGAGTAGATATGGGCGTTTTTTCAAGGTTTCGCCGTAAGGCCGACGAGGCTGTCGCGGAGTCGACCGAGGAAGTGAAGGCTGCCACGCTGACGGCGGACCCGGAAGTCGAGGGCGCCGCCGAAACGGCGGACTCCCCGGTTGAGGCTTCCAAGGTGACCGAGGATGTCTCGCAGACCGAGGCGGCGGAACCCACCGAGGCCGCGGCCGCGGAGGGGGTCGAGATCCCCAAGCAGCAGTCCGCCGAGGAAGTGGCGGACAGCGAGGCCGGCGAGAGCGCCCGCAAGTAGTCCCCGAGGGAAGGTGCCCCATGGGTTTCCTGGATAATCTGAAAGCCAAGCTGGCCCCGGCCAAGGACAAGGTCTCGGACTTCGCGCAGCAGCACGGGGACAAGATCGACCACGGTCTGGAGAAGGCCGCCAAACTGGTCGACGAGAAGACCAAGGGCAAGTACAGCGACAAGATCGAGTCGGGTACGGGCAAGGCCAAGGAAGCCCTGGGCCGGATCTCCCACAAGGACGACGGCGGTACGCCGCCACCGTCCGCGTCCTGAACCACGCGCGCCGGAGGGCCGTGGAGCTGTCCGCTCCACGGCCCTCCGCCGTGTGCTCGCCGCCTCGTACCGGCGGCTGTCAGAATTTCGGGTGTTCCAGGACTTCGGGTTTCAGGACCAGACGCTGACGAAGTAGCCGACTCCGTAGGGCGCGTCCTCGTAGAGCATCCGTCCGGCGAGGTCCGCGTTCCGGGCCGCGCCCGCGAGGACCTGCCAGGGAGCGCGTCCGGCCACCTTCAGGTCGTACGCCAGCCGGTCGTCGAGGCCCGACAGTGTGCGGGTGTCGGCGGCGCCCAGGGCCGCCGACACGACCTCGTCGAAGCTCGCGGCGCGCTCGTCGAGGTAGCCGGGCGCCTTGAGGGTGCGGCAGGCGCTGCCGTCTCCCATGACGAGCAGGGCGACCCGGGCGGCCCGGGCGGCGAGTTCTTCTCCCGCGCCGGCGCACAGCTGGGGGGTCAGTTCCTGATCGACGGCGAGTCCCGCCACGGGCGCGTCCGCCCATCCCGCCCGCTCCAGGAGCCAGGCGCCGACCGCGAGTGACGCCGGGAGCTCGGACTCCGCGGGCTCGACCGGCCCGAGGCGTACGGAAAGGTCCACGCCGAACCCGGCGAACGACCCCACCGCCCCCTGCCGGTAGGACCCGCCGCCCTGGGCCGGTCCGACCACCACGAGGAGGTCGGGCCGGGATGCGGCGAGCACCCCGACGGCATCGGCGCAGGCGTCGCGCGCCGCGTCGAGTTCCGGCGCGGCGCCGGCGGCGACCTCGGGCACGAGGAGGGGCGGGCAGGGGCAGACGGCGGCGGCTACGAGCATGAGCCGCAGCCTAGCCCCGTTCCGGCACCGGAACCCTGGGGTCCGGGCCGGCGGTGTCCGGTCGTGCAGGGCCCGGCCCTGGCCCAACCGGACACCTTCTAGAGCACCGAGCAGCCGCCCGTGGGCTCCGGCAGGGGCGCCGGGGCGCCGATCGACGGCAGGCCGAGCATCACGCCTGCGGGCTTCTGGGCCGGAGCCGCGTTCCGCTTCTCCCAGGCGTCTCCCGCACGGGTGCGGCGTACACCGGTCGTCGGCCCTTCGGCGAGCAGGTGGTGCGGGGCCGCGTAGGTGATCTCCACGGTCACCACGTCGCCCGGGCGCACGTCCTCGTCCGGCTTCGTGAAGTGGACGAGACGGTTGTCGGGGGCACGGCCGGAGAGTCGCCGGGTGGAGCCGTCCTTGCGGCCCTCGCCCTCGGCGACCATGACCTCGAGAACGCGGCCGACCTGCTTCTTGTTCTCTTCCCAGGAGATCTCTTCCTGGAGGGCGGACAGGCGCATGTAGCGATCCTGAACGACATCCTTTGAAATCTGTCCGTCCATGGTCGCCGCCGGAGTTCCGGGGCGCTTGGAGTACTGGAAGGTGAACGCGTTCGCGAACCGGGCCTCGCGGACCGTGTGCATGGTCTGCTCGAAGTCATCCTCGGTCTCGCCGGGGAAGCCCACGATGATGTCGGTGGAGATGGCGGCGTGCGGAATGGCGGCGCGCACCTTCTCGATGATCCCGAGAAAACGCTCCTGCCGGTACGAGCGGCGCATCGCCTTGAGGACCGTGTCCGAACCGGACTGCAGCGGCATGTGGAGCTGCGGCATCACGTTCGGGGTCTCGGCCATGGCGGCGATCACGTCGTCCGTGAAGTCGCGCGGGTGCGGTGAGGTGAACCGGACCCGCTCCAGGCCCTCGACGTTCCCGCAGGCACGCAGCAGCTTGCTGAAGGCCTCGCGGTCACCGATGTCCGAGCCGTACGCGTTGACGTTCTGCCCGAGCAGGGTGATCTCGGAGACGCCCTCGGCGACCAGCGCCTCGATCTCGGCGAGGATGTCGCCGGGACGGCGGTCCTTCTCCTTGCCGCGCAGCGCGGGGACGATGCAGAAGGTGCACGTGTTGTTGCAGCCCACGGAGATGGAGACCCAGGCAGCGTAGGCGGACTCGCGGCGGGTCGGCAGCGTGGACGGGAACGCCTCCAGGGATTCGGCGATCTCGACCTGCGCCTCCTCCTGGATGCGGGCGCGCTCCAGCAGCACCGGCAGCTTGCCGATGTTGTGCGTGCCGAAGACGACATCGACCCAGGGGGCCCGCTGCACGATGGTGTCGCGGTCCTTCTGGGCGAGGCAGCCGCCGACGGCGATCTGCATGCCGGGCCGCTTCGTCTTCATCGGCGCGAGCCTGCCGAGATTGCCGTACAGCTTGTTGTCGGCGTTCTCCCGCACCGCGCAGGTGTTGAAGACGACGACATCGGCATCACCATCGGCGCCCTCGGGCGCACGGACGTAACCGGCGCCCTCAAGGAGGCCGGACAGCCGCTCGGAGTCGTGGACGTTCATCTGGCACCCGTAGGTGCGCACCTCGTAAGTCTTCGCGCTCATCTCGTACACCAGGGTACGGGGCCCGGCGCCCCCTGGTCCTCGCGGGGAATGAACTGGCAGGATCCAGCCATGCTCCCCGCCCTGTCCCGACTCGGCCGCAACCGGGCCGTCCAAGGCGCCGCGGCCGCCGTGGTCGCCTTCGGGCTGCTGCTGTGGTGGCTCTTTCCGTTCAGCAGCCAGTCGCCCTCGGGCACCATCGACTTCAGTACGGGCGTACGCACCGGGGTCTACCAGCGTTACGGCGAGCTGCTGCAACAGGCGCTGGCCAGTGACCTGCCGGACGTCCGGGTCAATCTCAGGACGAGCCAGGGTTCGCAGCAGAACCTCCAACGCCTGGCCGACGGCACCGCCGACTTCACGATCGCCACGGCGGACTCCGTCGACAAGTTCCGCAAGGACAACACCGCGGGCGCGGACCGGCTGCGCGGCTGCGCCCGGCTCTACGACGACTACGTACAGCTGGTGGTGCCCAGCGACTCCCCGGTGCGCTCGGTCGCGGACCTCCGGGGCAAGCGGGTCGCCGTCGGGCAGGAGGGTTCCGGGGTGCGGCTGCTCGCCGGGCGGCTGCTCACGGCCGCTGGACTGAACCCTGAGAAGGACATCGCCCCCGTTCCCGCAGGCATCGACACCATGCCCGACCTGCTGCGGAACCAGCGGATCGACGCCTTCTTCTGGTCCGGCGGGCTGCCGACCACGGCTGTCCTGAAACTGTCCGAGGAGTACCCGATCCGGCTGGTCCCCCTCGCCGACCTGGTGTCGGCCCTACACAAGGCGGACGGCAGCACCGGCTACTACCGGGCGGCGACCATGCCCGCCGACGCCTACCCCAAGGCGCAGCAGGGCGCCCCCGTGCCGACGATCGCCGTGGCGAATCTGCTCGTCACCACGGATCGCACGAACGCGGCGCTGACCGAGGGCTTCACCCGCACGGTGATAAACAGCCGCGACCGCATCGGGCGCGAGGTGCATGCGGCGCAACTGGTGGATCTGCGGACGGCGATCTATACGGATCCGCTGCCGCTGCATGAGGGGGCTCGTGATTACTACCTCTCGGTCAAGCCGTGAGGTAGGACGGGTGTCGTCAGCCGTCAGCCGTCAGCCGTCAGCCGTGTATCCGGCCTCACGCGCCCGGCTGCGTGCGCGGCACGGTCACGGTCACGCGCAGGCCGTGCGGCTCGTGATGGGCGTACGCGATCGTGCCGCCGCCGGCCGCGAGCAGGGCGCGCGAGATGGAGAGGCCGAGGCCGGAGCCCTTGACGTTCTGGTGGCGGCTCGCCCGCCAGAAGCGGTCGCCGATCCGGGCCAGTTCCTCATCGGACAGACCGGGGCCGTGGTCGGTCACGGTCACGGTGGTCCTGGGTCCGTCGACCGCGACGGTGACCCGTACCTCCTCCCCTTCGGGGGTGAACTTCAGCGCGTTGTCGATGACGGCGTCCAGGGCGCTGGAAAGCGCCACCGGGTCCGCCCAGCCGGTGGCGGCGGCCGAGCCGTCCGCGATCAGCCGTACGCCCTTGTCCTCGGCCAGCGGGCGCCACGCAGCGATCCGCTCCCCCGCGAGCGCGCCGATGTCGGTGAGCTGGAGGTCGGCGGCGGCGTGTTCGGCCAGCGCCAGGCCCAGGAGGTCGTCGAGGACCTGGGCCAGGCGCTTGCCCTCGGTGCGCACGGAGGCGATCTCCTCGTTCCCGTCGGGGAGTTCGAGCGCGAGGAGCTCGATGCGCAGGAGCAGGGCGGACAGCGGGTTGCGCAGTTGGTGCGAGGCGTCGGCGACGAAGGCGCGCTGCTGCTCCAGCACTTCTTCGACGTTGTCCGCCATCTCGTTGAACGAGCGGGCCAGCCTTCTGAGTTCCGGGGGCCCGCCGGCCGCCGCGACGCGTGAGTTCATGCGTCCGGTCGCGATGTCGTGGGTGACGGCGTCCAGGACACGTACGGGTCTGAGCACCCAGCCGGTCAGCCGGAACGCCGCGCCCACCGCGAGCAGCATCGCGGCGAGCTCGCCGGCCGCGATGAGGAGCCAGCCGTGCAGAGTGTCGGACCGCATGCGCCCGGTGGGCGAGTCGGTGACCACGACCGCGATCACATCGCCTTCGCGCACGACGGGTGAGGCCACGACCAGGCGCCCTCGCTGCCATGGATACACCTGGACCGGGTCGTGGCTGCGGCGCCCGGCGAGGGCCTCGTGGAAGGCCACGTACCCCTCACCCTTGTCGGGTACGTGCCAGCCCCTGGGGGCGCTCGCCATGGCGCTGCCGTTGCGGAAGAAGACGCCCGCGTTGATCCCGTACAGGTTCGAATAGCGGGTGAGTTCCTCCTCCAAAGTGGTGAGCCGTTCCGCGCTGTTGGTGTCGCTGCCGTCGGTGGCGGTGACGAACTGGGCCAGCGCGGCGAAGCGCGCGGTGTCGTCGATCCGGTCGACGACCACTCTCTGCTGCTGCGCGCCGGCCACGCTCAGAGCGAGCGGAAAGCCGAACGCGACCAGGACGAGCGCGAGCAGGAAGATGAGGAGCGGGAGAAGTCGGGTGCGCACCGTGGGTTCTCGGCGCTCAGAGCGCGGTCGGCGCGACGAGCCGGTAGCCGACGCCGCGCACGGTCTCGATCAGCGCCGGCATGCGCAGTTTGGAACGCAGGGAAGCAACGTGCACTTCGAGGGTGCGGCCTGTTCCTTCCCAACTGGTGCGCCACACCTCGCTGATGATCTGTTCCCGGCGGAAGACGACCCCGGGACGCTGGGCCAGCAGCGCGAGCAGATCGAACTCCTTGCGGGTGAGCTGCACGCTCTCGCCGTCGACGCTGACCCGGCGGGTGGGCAGTTCGATCTGCACCCGGCCGAGCCGCAGCTCGCTGTCGGCCGAGTCGGGCTGCGCGCCGGGCGGGGGGCGCCTGATGACCGCGTGGATGCGGGCGATGAGCTCGCCGGTGTCGTACGGCTTGACCACGTAGTCGTCGGCGCCCAGGTTCAGCCCGTGGATGCGCGAGCGGACGTCGGCGCGCGCCGTCACCATGATCACCGGGATGGCGGTCCGCTTGCGGATCTTGCCGCAGACCTCGTAGCCGTCCTGGTCCGGCAGTCCGAGGTCGAGCAGAACCACTCCGAAGGGTGGTTTGACCCAGCGGTCGTCAGGAAGGAGCGCTTGCAGCGCTTCTTCACCGTTGCGGGCGTGCTTCACCTCGAAGCCGTGCTTGGCGAGCACGGCGGACAGGGCGGCGGCGACATGGTCGTCGTCTTCGACGAGCAGCAGTCTCATGGGCCACCTCCCTGGATGTTCATCGGCCGCATCACGGCATGTACCCCCGAATCCACGCCCATGTTCGCCACTTCGGTCAAGGGGGCGCTCGCCCTTGCGCGCCATCCGTTACGGAGCCGGTATTCCGCCCGGCGTACGTGCTCACCCAGAGTGCCGCCGCGCAACCGGATCGTTATGCTCAATTTCCGCTCAGATGTACTGACGCTGGTCGTGGCTCCCCACTACGGTCCTCCCCAACCGAGCAGGACGGAGCAAGAAGCCGATGAGCGGAGTATCAGTGGCCAAGGGGACCGAGGACGCCGTACCCGCGTCGGGTGACCTGGTCGTGCTGAACAACGTCAACAAGCACTTCGGCGCGCTGCATGTGCTCCAGGACATCGACCTGACCATCGCCCGTGGCGAGGTCGTCGTCGTCATCGGACCCTCCGGGTCCGGGAAGTCCACGCTGTGCCGCACCATCAACCGCCTGGAGACGATCGATTCCGGGGCGATATCGATCGACGGCAGGCCGCTGCCCCAGGAGGGCAGGGAACTGGCGCGGCTGCGTGCCGATGTCGGCATGGTCTTCCAGTCGTTCAACCTCTTCGCGCACAAGACGGTGCTGGAGAACGTCATGCTGGGCCAGGTGAAGGTCCGCAAGACCGAGAAGCAGGCCGCCGAGGAGAAGGCCCGGGGCCTGCTCGACCGGGTCGGCGTCGGCACCCAGGCCGACAAGTACCCGGCGCAGCTCTCCGGCGGTCAGCAGCAACGCGTGGCGATCGCACGGGCGTTGGCGATGGACCCCAAGGTGATGCTCTTCGACGAGCCCACCTCGGCGCTCGACCCGGAGATGATCAACGAGGTCCTCGAAGTCATGCAGCAACTGGCGCGCGACGGGATGACGATGGTCGTCGTCACCCATGAGATGGGCTTCGCCCGTTCCGCCGCCAACCGCGTCGTGTTCATGGCCGACGGCAAGATCGTCGAAGAGGCCACGCCGGACCAGTTCTTCAGCAATCCGCGCAGCGACCGGGCCAAGGACTTCCTGTCGAAGATCCTGCACCACTGACGACAGTCGGCTGACAAACGACAACTGGCAGTTGGCAACCGACGGTTGCCAACTGACGGATAGCGGATTCCAGATGACAGACGGCAGGCAGCCGATGTCAACTGGCCATCGACGCTTGGCAATTGTCGGCTGACCAATGACGACCAACGACCAACGACGCAAGGAATGCTCGCCATGATGCTCCGCAAGTCCGCCGCCGTCGCGGCGATCGCTGTGCTCGCCCTGTCCGCGACCGCCTGTGGCGGCAAGTCCGGCTCCGCCGGCGACAAGCAGTCCGCTCAGCCGGGCTCCAGCGGCGCACCCCAGCTGCCGACGTACACCGTCGCTTCGAACGTCACCCTTGACTCGCCGACCTTCAAGGCGGCCAAGGCGCGCGGCAAGCTCGTCATCGGAGCCAAGGCCGACCAGCCCTACCTCGGCTTCGAGGACCAGTCGACCAAGGAGCGGACCGGCTTCGACATCGAGATCGCCAAGATGATCGCCGCCGACCTGGGCTTCAAGGCCGACCAGATCGAGTGGAAGACCGTCGACTCCGGCGTGCGCGAGACCGCGATCTCCAAGGGCCAGGTCGACTACTACGTCGGCACCTACACGATCAACGACAAGCGCAAGAAGCTCGTCGGCTTCGCGGGTCCGTACTACAAGGCCGGCGCCGACCTGCTCGTCCGTAAGGACGACACCTCGATCAACGGCAAGGACTCCGTCAAGGGCAAGAAGGTCTGCTCGATCGTCGGCTCCACCCCCCTGCAGGAGATCAAGAAGCCCGAGTACGGCGCCTCCGTCGTCGAGCTCTCCAAGTACTCGGACTGCGTCCAGCAGCTCCTGACCAATCAGATCGACGCGGTGACCACCGACGACGCGATCCTCAAGGGCTACGCCGCCAAGAACTCCACCAAGCTCCGCGTGGTCGGCAAGCCGTTCACCGAGGAGCCCTACGGCGTCGGCATGAACAAGGACGACAAGGCGCTGCGCGACTTCATCAACTCCTCGCTGGACAAGCACGAGCAGGACGGCACCTACAAGAAGATCTACGACGCGACGCTCGGCCTGTCCGGCTCCACCTACCAGGCCCCGCCGACCGTCGTCCGCTACTGATCGACGCCGCTTGAAGCGCCCCGTACTACGTACGGGGCGCCACGGCCCTGCCCCCGCCCGATGACCCAGCCGCTGCCCGCCGACGCGGAGACCTCATGAACGTACTGCTCGACCATTTCGCGGACTTCCGTGACGGCTTCATAGGCACCGTGGAGATCACCGCCGTCAGCTCGGTCATCGCCCTGGTGCTTGGACTGCTGCTCGCCGGTTTCCGGGTCTCCCCCGTCCCGCCGCTGCGCTTCTTCGGCACCGCCTGGGTGACGCTGTTGCGCAACACCCCGCTGACGCTGCTCTTCCTGGTCTCGTTCTTCGTCGTACCGGAGATCTTCTTCCCCGGGATGAGCCCCTTCCTGCTGGGTTCGCTCGCGCTCGGCTTCTACACCGCGTCGTTCGTCTGCGAGGCCGTCCGGTCCGGCATCAGCACGGTCCCGCTGGGCCAGGCCGAGGCCGCCCGCTCGCTCGGCATGAGCTTCACGCAGACCCTGCAGCTGATCGTGCTGCCGCAGGCCACCCGGACGGTGATCCCGCCGCTGAGCTCCATCTTCATCGCGCTCACCAAGAACTCGGCGATCGCCGGCGCCTTCAGCGTCACCGAACTGTTCGGCTGGCAGAAGCTGATGAGCGAGGACGGCTACGACATCGTCCCCGTCTTCATCTGGGTCGCCCTCGGCTATCTGATCGTCACCTTCGCGATCAGCGGTCTCTTCCGTCTCCTTGAGCGCCGCATGGAGGTCGCCCGATGAGTGCCAGCGTTCTCTACGACGCCCCCGGCCCCAAAGCCGTCGTACGCAACAGGATCTACGCCGTCCTCGGCTCGCTCGCGCTGCTCGGCCTAGCCGCCCTCGCGATCGTCCGGCTCTCGGACAAGGGCGACCTCGACTACGGCATGTGGGACATCTTCAACTACGCGGGCATCCGGCAGAACATCGCCGACGCCGTGCTCGCCACCCTCAAGGCCTTCGGCCTCGCCGCCGTCGGCTCGTTGGTGCTCGGCGTGCTCCTGGCCGTCGCCCGGCTCTCCGACCACAAGCCGGTCCGCTGGGCGGCAACCGCCTTCATCGAGCTGTTCCGTTCCATCCCGCTGCTCATCACGATCTACGCGGTCTGGATCGGCTTCCTGACCGACTACTCGATGTGGGCGCTGGCGCTCGGCCTGTCGATCTACAACGGCTGCGTCCAGGCGGAGGTGCTGCGGGCCGGCGTCAACTCCGTGCCCAAGGGCCAGCGCGAGGCCGCGTACGCCCTCGGCATGAGCAAGACGCAGGTCATGACCAGCGTTCTCATGCCGCAGGCGGTGCGGGCGATGCTGCCGACGATCATCAGCCAACTCGTCGTCACCCTCAAGGACACGTCGCTCGGCTTCATCATCCTGTACCCGGAGCTGCTCCAGACCGCCCGTCTGATCGCGAGCAACACCCAGGTCAACGGCCAGTACCCGTATGTCTCGACCATTGTTGTCATCGGCACCATCTACGTGGCGATGTGTCTGGTGCTCTCGGCGCTTGCCACCTGGATCGAGAAGCGCGGGCGCCGGGCGAAGACCGGCATCTCCATGGGTGCGGCCGCCGCCCCGATCGCGGCCGGCGGCCCGGCCGCCGTCATGGCCACCGAAGGGTCCGTTGGGCCCGATGGGGCGCCCGGCACGACGAACTGACGGCATATGAGGCAGTGGCGTCCGCGTCGCTGCCTCCGTCACTTGACGCAAGCACGCGCAGTGGGTTGCATACGTTCTGTGATCGTGCACCGGGTTCCCAGCGCCACCTGCAAGCCGTCCCGACCCGTATCGGGAGCCACGCCGTGGAACCGGTGATCGTCGTCGGCGCCGGCCCGGTGGGACTGGCGCTCGCGCTCTCGCTCGCCGCCCAGGGCGTGCCTTCCGTGGTGCTCGACGAGGGGCCGGGCCGGGACGAGCCCCGCCAGGTCCGCACGGCCGTACTGCGCCCGGACATCGCTTCGTTCGTGGCAGGCCTGGGATGTACGACTCTGCGTGACGAGGGTGCCCGCTGGGTTGCCTGGCGGTCCATGAGGCGCGGTCAGCTGCTGCGCCATGTCACGTTCGGCGAGGGCTTCGACGCCGACTCGCCCCCGGTCCACCTGCCGCAACACACCCTTACGCACGGTCTGCGCGACGCCATCGCCGCCTCCGGTCTCGTGCGGGTGGTCACGCAGAGCCGCCTCGACACACTGGAACAGGACGCCGAGGGCGTCTCCGTACACACGTCGGGGCCCGGCGGAACCTGGTGGCGCGGCAGCTACGCGGTCGGCTGCGACGGCGCCCGCTCGACCGTCCGCAAACTCCTGGACATCCGCTTCGCCGGACGTACGGCCGTGGAACGCCAGGCCGTTGTGGCCCTGCGGACCGAACTCCCCTGGCCCGGCGAGGCGTTGCTGCACCGCCTTCCCCCTTGGCGGACCGCCGGCGACGAGGTGACGGCCCGTCCCCTTCAGGACGGCATCTGGCGGCTGGACTGGCTGCTGCCGCCCCGCGCCGAACTCGTCACGCCCGACGCCCTGGTGGGCCGCATCCGGGACACACTGGCGGGCTGGTGCGGCGAGACACCGTCGTACGAACTCCTCGACACCGGCGTCTACACCCTGCACCACCGCCTCGCCCGCCGCTGGCGGGTGCGCCGCGCCTTCCTCGCGGGTGACGCCGCACACCTGCTGGGCGCGCTGGGCACCCAGTCCCTGGACGAGGGCCTGCGGGACGCCCAGAACCTCGCCTGGAAACTGGCCCAGGCCTGGCACCACGGCGCCTCCGACGTCCTTCTGGACAGCTACCAGACGGAACGCCGGCCGGCGGTCGCCGCCCGGCTGCGAGCGGCCGACCAGTCGCTGCCGGTCCTGCGCGGCGGCGCGGGGCTGCGTGCCTGGATCCCGGGCACCGCACGCGGTCACGACGCCCTCGTGACCGACGGCCACCTGGGGTGCGGCCCACTCGGCGCGCCCCCCGCGTACCCGCACTCCCCTCTCGCACCCCAGTACGCCGAGTCGCACATTCCCGTGGGCACCCAACTGGGTGCGCCGGTCGCCGACATCCGTGTCACCGCCCCCGATGGCTCGACCGTGTCCCTGCGGGACCGGCTCGGCCGGGGCAGGCTCCTGGTCGTCCTGGTCGCGCCGGGCACCGGCGTCTGGGACCGCCGCCACTGGCTCACCGCGGGCGTCATGCCCCGCCTGGCCGCCGCGGTGACCGATCTGCCCATGGACGCGGAGCTACTGGTCGCCGAGGACTACCCCGGCGCCCCGGCCCACACGGTCCTCCTCGTACGCCCCGACGGCCATCTGGTCGCCGCGTTCAACGGCGTGCAGCCGGAGGAGCTGTACAACGCCGCCGATGCGGTGCGAGGGGGGCCGGGCAGCGGCGAGGGGGGCGCGCCGGGCGCTGTGGAGGTGGAACGGGCGGCGGCCGAGGGACGGACGGTTGACATCAATTGATGTCAACCCATCTGTTCTCTGCCGGCCGGGATCTGTCGGCTGACTCCTGCCGGCTGACATCCGTCAGCCGGCAGCTGTGATCTGTCATCCGCCATCCGAACGCCGATTGACCGACGCAGGCGCACATGGTCTACTCCGGAACGTGACCGACACCGATGTGCGCCTGTGGCGGAGGGTCCATATGGACCTGGTCCGCTATGCGGGCTGCGTGTGTCGTCCGTCCTGCTGATTCGCCCTTCCCTTCGCGCCGTGCCGCCGCGCCCTTGATGGCGCCGTCAGCCGTACGCGCGCCTTCGCGAACTCCCTCAGGACGGTCTGCCGTGTCGCTCTCCGTAAGTACTTCTGTGCCCGCTTCCACGCCCGGCTCCGACGCCGCGCCGACCGGGGCGGGACTGCTCGACTTCGCCCGCCGGACCGCAGGAAACGCGGCGTTGATCGCCTCGTTGCCTCTCGACGCCGAGGGCCGCACCTGGATCCGGCTCGACGGCCCGGGCGGCAGTGAGGCCTGGCTGATCAGCTGGCCGCCCGGTACCGGTACGGGCTGGCACGACCACGGCGGTTCCCACGGCGCCTTCGCCACCGCGGCCGGCGCACTGCGCGAGGACTCCCTTGCGGTCCGGCTGCCCACCGAGGGCTGGCGGACCCTGGAACTCGCCGAAGGGGTCGACCGTTCAAGGGAATTGGGGGTGGGCAGCGGTCGGGCCTTCGGGCGGCATCATGTGCACGAGGTCAGGAACGAGTCGGTGACCGAGCACGCCATCTCGGTGCATGCCTACTATCCCCCGCTGCCCCTCATCCGGCGTTACAGCCGGATGGGCGCGGTGCTCCGCATTGAGCAGGTCGAGCGTCCGGAGGACTGGCAGTGAGCGCGGGCACGGACACGGGCGCGGAACGTACGCGGCCGGTGGGAATCGACGACTTGCTCGACCGGGTCAGGGCGGGCCTGGACCGGGTGACGGCGGCAGAGGCCTTCGCCGAGGCTGCCCGAGGAGCGCTCCTGGTGGACATCCGGTACGCGGCGCTGCGCGACCGGGACGGGCTGATTCCCGGCGCCCTCGTGGTCGAGCGCAACGAGCTGGAGTGGCGGCTCGATCCGCAGGGCAGCCATCGCGCGACCGAGGCGACCAGCCACGATCTGCGCGTGGTGGTGATCTGCAACGAGGGGTACGCCTCGTCCCTCGCGGCAGTGTCGCTGCGGCAGTTGGGGCTGCATCGGGCGACCGATCTGATCGGCGGCTTCCAGGCCTGGCGCGCGGAGGGTTTGCCGGTCACGGCTCCCGCCGGGTGACTGGCCCCGCCGGGGTGCGGGTAGTGGCTCAGCTCGTCTGCGTTGGGGGCAGCCCCCGCAGGCCCTCGCGTCCCCCCGGAGACAGCGGCGCCCCTGGCCGAACGGCCAGGGGCGAGCGCGCCGAGCAGGTCCGGGACGCCGGGGAAATCCCGTACGACCGATCCCGTACGTCTCAAGTCCCGTACACCCCAAGTCCCGTACAGCTCAAGCCTGTACACCTCAGTACGGCGACGTACGACTCAGCTCTCGTACAGGTCGTCCGCGTTTTCGCCCTCGTGCTCCAGGGCCTGGCGGACCACTCTCAGGGCCATGCCTTCCGGGTAGCCCTTGCGGGCGAGCATGCCGGCGAGGCGGCGGAGGCGGCGGTCGCGGTCGAGGCCTCGGGTGGAGCGGAGTTTGCGCGCCACCAGTTCGCGTGCGGTCTCCTCCTCCTGGTCGGTGTCGAGCTGGGCGACGGCCTCGTCGATGACCGAGGAGTCCACGCCCTTGGTGCGCAGTTCGCGTGCCAGCGCACGACGGGCGAGGCCGCGGCCGTGGTGGCGGGACTCCACCCATGCATCGGCGAACGCCGCGTCGTTGATCAGTCCGACCTCTTCGAAGCGGGAGAGGACCTCTTCGGAGACCTCGTCGGGGATCTCCCGCTTCTTCAGGGCGTCGGCGAGTTGTTTACGGGTTCGGGGGGTCCCGGTGAGCAGGCGCAGACAGATCGCCCGCGCCCGCTCAGCCGGGTCCTGTGGCGACGGCTCCTTCTCGGCCCTCGACAAGTCGGTGCCGTCGCCCGCTCCATCCGGGCCGGCCCGTCGGGAGCCGGCCCGCTTCGGGCCGGGCTCCTCGGGGTCGGCCCACTCGGTCCTGCGAGTCACCGCTAGCTCTTGGCAGCGGCGGCCTTGGCCGTCTTGGCCTTGGTGGCCGGGGCCGGCACCGCGGCCGCGTCCGCCGCCGGGGCGGTCGCACCCGAAGCGTCCTTGCCGGGCTCGGCGGTCGGCTCCTCCGGACGGACACCGACGCCCAGCTTCTCCAGGATCTTCTTCTCGATCTCGTTGGCGAGATCGGGGTTGTCCTTCAGGAAGTTGCGGGCGTTCTCCTTGCCCTGGCCGAGCTGGTCGCCCTCGTACGTGTACCAGGCGCCCGCCTTGCGGACGAAGCCGTGCTCGACGCCCATGTCGATCAGGCCGCCCTCGCGGCTGATGCCCTGGCCGTACAGGATGTCGAACTCGGCCTGCTTGAAGGGCGGCGCGACCTTGTTCTTGACGACCTTGACGCGGGTGCGGTTGCCGACCGCGTCGGTACCGTCCTTGAGCGTCTCGATCCGGCGGATGTCGAGACGTACCGACGCGTAGAACTTCAGCGCCCGGCCACCGGTCGTGGTCTCCGGGGAGCCGAACATCACACCGATCTTCTCGCGGAGCTGGTTGATGAAGATCGCGGTGGTCTTCGACTGGTTGAGCGCGCTGGTGATCTTGCGGAGCGCCTGGCTCATCAGACGGGCCTGGAGACCCACGTGCGAGTCACCCATCTCGCCCTCGATTTCCGCGCGCGGCACCAGGGCCGCCACGGAGTCGATGACGATCAGGTCGAGCGCGCCGGAGCGGACCAGCATGTCGACGATTTCCAGCGCCTGTTCGCCGTTGTCCGGCTGCGACAGGATGAGGTTGTCGATGTCGACGCCGAGCTTCTTCGCGTACTCGGGGTCAAGGGCGTGCTCGGCGTCGATGAAGGCCACCGAGCCGCCGAGCTTCTGCGCGTTCGCCACCGCGTGCAGCGTCAGCGTCGTCTTGCCGGAGGACTCCGGGCCGTACACCTCCACCACACGGCCGCGCGGCAGACCGCCGACGCCGAGCGCCACGTCGAGCGCGGTCGACCCGGTGGGGATGACCTCGATGGGCTCATTCGGCCGCTCACCCAGGCGCATCACCGCGCCCTTGCCGAATTGCCGTTCAATCTGTGCGAGCGCGGCGTCGAGCGCCTTCTCGCGGTCAGTTCCTGCCATGGGTTCCACCCGATTTGCTTGAGTCGATCGCTTCACGTCAAAGACGCTAACCCCTGCCACTGACAATGGGCCCCGACGTCCTTCCAGCCTGTGGATAACTCCACCGGAAACGCGGTGGAACCCGTGCAAGCACAGGGCCGGAACCCAATAAGAACGGATGTTCGATTTTAGTGTCAAGCACACCACGCCGGTCGGGGCGGCATGGACCCCACTGCGACAAACAGGATATTTCAGGCCAATCGGCTCTGGCGCCCGCCGTGCATCCGCGGGTCGTCCGTCACGTCGTACCGCTTCACATGCCGAGGAACGCCTGAAGGGTCGCGACCTCCGATATCGCGATGAGCGCGCCGACCGCACCCATGAGGGCTGCCTCCGCCGCCCGGAACCGCGCCCTTCATACGGAGGCTGCCGCCGGCGCCGCCTCGTCAGGGGCACGTCCCCCGGAGGCGGCCTTCGTCACCGCCGGTCGGCCGGCACATCCATGGCGGCGCAGACCGCCCGCCAGACGTCCTTCGCCTCCCAGCCGGTGTCGAGCGCCTCGTGCACGGTGCGCCCGCCCAGTTCCGTCATCACATGGTCACGCGCGAAGGAGTCGGCGTACCCGGCGCCGAAGTGGTCGGCCATCCGCTCCCAGAAAATCGTCAACCGCATGACGCAAGTATCGCGCCCCTGAGAGTGCAGCCCCGGCCATCGGACGCTCCCGCGACTCTGTGGGGCCTACCGTCTGAAACATGGCTGGTTCCGGAGCATCCCCCCACTCCCCCGACTCTCCGCTGGCGCGCGCCGAGCACTTCATCTGGCTGACGGCCCGGGTGCTTGAGCAGCGCCGGTTCGCCCACCACTTCCTCGGCAAGGACACCGACGCCGTCGAGGCGGCACTCTCCGCCTACCAGGGCGAGGACGGCGGCTACGGCCACGCCCTCGAACCCGATCTGCGCGGCCCCGTCAGCCAGCCCCTGCACACCGCGCACGCGCTGCGGGTCCTGGACTCGATCGGGCGGCTCGCCGGACAGCGGGTGGAGCGGGTGTGCCGCTATCTGACGGAGGTCTCCACCAAGGACGGCGCGCTGCCCGCGCTCCATCCCTCGCAGCGCGGATATCCGGCGGCGCCGTTCATCCCGATCGTCGACGACCCGCCCAGCGCCCTGCTGACCACCGGCCCCGTGGTCGGGCTGCTGCACCGCAACCGGGTGTGGCACGCCTGGCTGTTCCGGGCCACCGACTTCTGCTGGGCCGCGGTCGACTCCCTGAAGACGTCGCATCCGTACGAGGTCGAGGCCGCGGTCACCTTCCTGGACGGCGCCCCCGACCGTTCCCGGGCCGAGGCGGCCGCGGACCGGCTCGGGCGCCTGGTCAGGGAGCAGCGGCTCGCGGTGCTCGATCCCGCGCGGATCGCCGACTTCCCCGTCGCCGAGGGGTACGCCCCCGGGGAGCACCACTTTCCGCACGACTACGCGCGCGTGCCCGAGTCACTGGCCCGCCGCTGGTTCACCGACGAGGAGATGCGGCGTTCGCTCGACCATCTGGAGGCGGCGCAGCAGGAGGACGGCGGCTGGCCCATCCAGTGGCGGGCATGGGCGCCCGGCACGTCCCTGGAGGGGCGCCCCATCGTGACGATCGAGGCGCTGCGGACGCTGCGCGCCCACGGCCGCGCCATCGGCTGACCGCGGCGGTCAGGCGGCGTCGCGCAGCAGCAGCGCCGCGACCGCCAGCGTCGTACCGCGTGGCGACGACAGGTCGAGCCCGGTCTGTTCGGCGAGCTTGGCCAGCCGGTTGTCGACGGTGTTGGGGTGCAGCCCGAGCGCCTGCGCGGTGGCGCGGCGGTCCTGGCTGCGGGCGAGGTGGGTGCGCAGGGTCTCGATGAGCTCGGGCCGGCCGGCGACCGGGTCGAGCAGCGCGGCGATCCGGTGGCTGGTCTCGCTCGGCCGCGAGAGGTGGTATTCGAGCAGGACGTCGTCGAGGCGGTGCACCCCGGCGGGCAGTCCGCAGGCCCGGCTGACGCGCAGGATCTCTGTGGCGGTGCGCGCGGCGCCGGGCACGGCGGCCGGTTCCCCTGCCCGTACGGCCGCGACCCGCACGTCCAGACCGCAGGCCTTGGAGAGGCGCTGGGCCAGGTCGTCCGGCGGCTCGCAGCCCTTCGGTACGACGGCCCGGCCCGGGTCCGCGTCGAGCAGCGCGAGCACCTCCACACCGAAGGTGTGGTCCAGGACGGTCTGGATGCGCCGCAGCCGTCGGCGCAGCGCCACCGCGCCCTCCCCGGCGAGCGGCCCGACCCCGAGGGCGAGGACCAGCGCGGGCCCTTCGAGGTTCAGCTGGTCGAGGAGTACGTGGCCGGGCGGCAGCATGCCGTCGAGAAACCCGCGCACGAGCGAGCGGCGGGTGGCGTGCCGCTCGGCCTCCAGAGCGGAGCGCTCGTCCAGGTAGGTCTCGGCGACGGCCCCGACGACGCCGTGGTGGGACTGGAGCAGCAGGTCGACGAGTTCGACCAGGGCAGCCTCCTCACCCGGCCCGGCGGCCTCCCTGAGGGCCTGCCACAGGACGTACAGGCCCAGGGCGTGGGTGCGCAGCAGGAGGTGCAGCGGGAGGCCCTCCTCGGCCCGCTGGGCGGCGCGCTCGCGGAACAGCCGGTAGCTGTCGGGAGCCGGGTCGGGCTCAGTGACGCGGCGCAGGAACAGCCGCATCCCGTGGCGGGCGGTCGCGGCCATCTCCAGGTGCTTCACATCGCCGGGGAGCTGCGCATAGCCGGGCAGTTCCTCGAAGGCCTCGCGGGCCATGCGCCGGGCCAGTTCGTTGACGCGGGGTTCGCAGCGCAGCGCGAGGGCCCGGGCGGCGTCGGACAGTGCCATGGCGTCTCCCCGGACGGCCGAAGGGGTCATTGTGACGCGTCACACTACCCACGCCGTACGTTCCGCACCGCCCCGGGCGCCCGGCTCAGCCGCCCAGGGCCCGCACCCCTGCCGTGACGAGTACGGCGGCCCCGACGACGACCAGGAACGGGGCGCGCAGCACCAGCGCGACGGCCGCCGCCGCGAGCCCCGCGCCCCGGGCGTCGAGCAGCACTTGGTGGCCGGTGCTGAAGGTCTGCTGGGCGGTGAGCGCGGCCAGCAGCGCCACCGGCAGCAGCGCGGCCAGCCGCTTGACCAGCGGTCGCTCCAGAGCTCCCGCGGGGACCAGCAGGCCGAGGAGCTTGACGAGGTAGCAGCCGGCGGCGGTGGCCGCGATGGCGATCCAGATGTTCAACGCGCTTGACCCTTCGGGGAGTTCCCGGCTTCGGCAGCGGATCCGACGTCGGCCACCCCGTGACCGCCCCGCCCCTTGAGGAAGAGCACCACGGGTGCCGCGAGGGCCGCCGCCAGGACGGGCATCCCCGCGGGCAGCACCGGCAGCAGGCCCAGGACGAGTGCGACGGCTAGGGCGGCCGTGATCCGCTCGGTGGAGGTCTTGAGCATCGGGGCGAGGAGCGCGAGGAAGACGGCGGGGCTCGCGGCGTCGAGCCCCCACGCGCCGGTGTCGCCGAGGGCCTCGGCCCCCAGCGCTCCGGCGAGCGTGGTCAGGTTCCACAGCACATAGAGGGTGAGCCCGGTGACGGTGAAGCCGATGCGCGCGGCCCGCCGGGTCGGCTGGGCGAGGGTGACCGCGGCGGTCTCGTCGATGACCCACTGCGCGGCCAAGGGGCGCAACGCCCGTGGCAGCGCGAGCAGTTGGGAAAGGCGCAGCCCGTAGAAGGCGTTCCGTACGCCGAGGAAGAAGGCGCTCGCGGCCGCGGTGAACGGGTTGCCCCCGGCCGCGAGCGCGCCGACCAGCGCGAACTGCGAGGCGCCGGTGAAGACGAGCAGGCTGAGCGCGCACGTCTGAAGGATGGTGAGTCCCGATCCTGCCGAGGTCACTCCGAAGGCGAAGCCGGAGAGTCCTACGGCGACGCCGACCCCCAGGGCGTCGCGAACGACCGCAGCGTCGGGTTTGGCCACGGTCCGGGGGCGTATCTCTGGGGGTGCTGTCTGTTCTGCTGCCACACCCGTGACGTTAAAAGAGGGCGGTGCCGTCGTTCTTGTACGTTCTTGCGCGCTCGCGGCGGTAGGCGCCGGGTGTGACGCCGACGATCCGGGTGAAGTGGCGGTTGAGGTGCGGCTGGTCGGTGAAGCCCACGGCTACGGCTGCCTCGGCCGGGGGCGTTCCGTCGTCGAGAAGACGGCGGGCCCGGCGCACGCGCTCGCCGGTGAGCCAGGAGTGCGGCGGCAGCCCGTACTCCGCCTTGAAGGCGCGCAGCAGCGCGAACGGGCTCGTGCCCAGTTCCCTCGCCAGGTGTTCCAGGGAGGGCGGCGCGGTCAGCCGCTCCATCAGGAGTCCCTTCGCGGCGGCCGCGGTGCGGGCGCCCGCCGATCCGGTCGTCCGGGCGGGCAGGGAGCGGCCGTGCCGGACCAGCAGCCGGGCAGTGGCGATGCGGAACACGCTGTCGGCGGCCAGCGCGTTGCCCTGCTCGGCGGCGCGGTGCACTTCCTGGATGAGCAGTGCGGTGTCCGGGTCCTCGACGATGGTCTCGGCGAATCCGGCGGTGCCGCGCAGCGTGGTGATCTCCGCCGCGATGTCGGCCACCAGGCACGCCGAGGGATAGAGAGTGGCGTACGTCCACCCTTCGGGCACCCCGGCGTGGGCCGCGTGCGGTACCTCGGGGTTGATCATGACGACGGTGCCGGGGCGGGCCCGGATCGTCCCACCGGGCATCACCACGTCCTCGATCCCGGTGCGCACCGCGCCGAGGACGAACCCCTCGTGCGCGTGGCGCGCGAAGGAGTGGCTCACATACCGGGCGCGCAGCAGATCGAGGCCCGGCAGCTCCGGATACTGCCAGTGCCGCGCCCATTCCCCGGCCCCGTCCACACCCCCATTCTCGCAGCTCCGGGCCATTGTCAGTGGCTGGGTGCACGATGGGGACCATGGCAAGGACAGCGCTGGAATCCTTCTCCCCCGCGACGCGCGGCTGGTTCACGGGGGCCTTCACCGCGCCCACCGCGGCGCAGGAGGGTGCCTGGCGGGCGATCGCGGAGGGTTCGGACGTACTGGTCGTCGCCCCGACCGGCTCCGGCAAGACCCTCGCCGCCTTTCTGGCCGCGCTCGACGGGCTCGCGGCCGCCCCGCCGCCCGCCGAGGCGAAGAAGCGCTGCCGGGTGCTCTATGTGTCCCCCCTCAAGGCGCTCGCGGTCGATGTGGAGCGCAATCTGCGTTCCCCGCTGACCGGGATCCGCCAGGAGTCGGTGCGGCTCGGGCTGCCCGAGCCGGAGGTCCGGGTCGGCATCCGGTCCGGCGACACCCCGCCCGCGGAGCGCCGGGCCCTCACCACCCGGCCACCGGACATCCTGATCACCACGCCCGAGTCGCTGTTCCTGATGCTCACGTCCGCCGCGCGCGAGGCGCTCGCCGGCATCGAGACGGTGATCCTGGACGAGGTGCACGCGGTCGCTGGCACCAAGCGCGGCGCCCATCTGGCGCTCTCCCTGGAGCGGTTGGACGAGCTGCTCCCGAAACCGGCCCGCCGGATCGGCCTGTCGGCGACGGTGCGTCCGGTGAACGAGGTGGCGCGCTACCTCTCGCCGCAGCGCAAGGTCGAGATCGTCCAGCCGCCCTCCGCCAAGGAGTTCGACCTGTCGGTGGTCGTACCGGTGGAGGATCTGGGCGAGTTGGCGGGATCACCGGCCGCCGACGTCCAGGAGGGGGCCGAGAAGCCGTCGATCTGGCCTCATGTGGAGGAGCGCATCGTCGATCTGGTGCAGGCCCACCGTTCGACGATCGTCTTCGCCAACTCCCGCCGCCTGGCGGAGCGTCTGTGCAACCGGCTCAACGAGATCGCGTACGAGCGCGCCATGGGCGCCCCGCTTCCTGAGGCGCACTCACCGGCGCAGCTGATGGGCGGTTCGGGAGCGGCGGTCGGCGCCCCGCCGCTGCTCGCCAAGGCGCACCACGGTTCGGTCTCCAAGGAGCAGCGGGCGCTCGTCGAGGAGGATCTGAAGGCGGGCCGGCTGCCCGCCGTGGTGGCCACCTCCAGTCTTGAACTGGGCATCGACATGGGCGCGGTGGACCTGGTGGTCCAGGTCGAGTCGCCGCCGTCCGTCGCCTCCGGGCTGCAGCGCGTGGGCCGGGCCGGTCACCAGGTCGGCGCGGTCTCCACCGGAGTGGTCTTCCCCAAATATCGCGGGGATCTGGTCCAGTCGGCGGTGGTCACCGAGCGGATGCGTACGGGGGCGATCGAGTCGCTGCGCATCCCCTCCAACCCGCTGGATGTACTGGCGCAGCAGTTGGTCGCGATGACCGCGCTCGACACCTGGCAGGTGGACGATCTGCTGGCGCTGGTGCGCCGGGCCGCGCCGTTCGCCGCGCTGCCCGAATCGGCGTTCACGGCGGTCCTGGACATGCTGGCGGGCCGCTATCCGTCCGACGCCTTCGCGGAGCTGCGGCCGCGCGTGGTGTGGGACCGGGTGGCGGGCACGGTCACCGGCCGCCCCGGCGCCCAGCGCCTGGCCGTCACCTCCGGCGGCACCATCCCCGACCGCGGCCTGTTCGGCGTCTTCCTAGCCGGGGCCGACCCGAAGAAGGGCGGCGGCCGGGTCGGCGAGCTGGACGAGGAGATGGTGTACGAGTCCCGGGTGGGCGATGTCTTCACCCTGGGCACCACCTCGTGGCGGATCGAGGACATCACCCGCGACCGCGTGCTGGTCTCCCCCGCGCCCGGGGTGCCGGGCAGGCTGCCCTTCTGGAAGGGCGACCAGCTCGGCCGTCCGCTCGAACTGGGGCGTGCCCTGGGCGCGTTCCTGCGCGAGGTCGGCTCGCTCGCACCCGACGACGCCCGGCTGCGCCTGCTGAGCGCGGGCCTCGACGCCTGGGCCGCGGACAACGTGATCGGCTATCTCGATGAGCAGCGCCGCGCCTGCGGCCACATCCCGGACGACCGCACGATCCTGGTCGAGCGGTTCCGCGACGAGCTCGGTGACTGGCGCGTGGTCATCCACTCCCCCTTCGGCGCCCAGGTGCACGCCCCTTGGGCGCTGGCCCTCGGCGCCCGCCTCGCCGAGCGCTACGGCATGGACGCCCAGGTGATGCACGCCGACGACGGCATCGTGCTGCGGCTGCCCGACGCCGACCTGATGGGGCTCGACCTCCTCGACCAGGACCCCCAGCACCTCGACTCGACCTACGACAGCGAACAGGCCCCCGTGGGCGCCGCCGACACGGTCTTCGACAAGGGCGAGATCGAGCAGATCGTCACCGACCAGGTCGGCAGTTCCGCGCTGTTCGCCTCCCGCTTCCGCGAATGCGCCGCGCGCGCCCTGCTGCTGCCCCGGCGCACCCCGGGAAAGCGCACCCCGCTGTGGCAGCAGCGCCAGCGAGCCGCCCAACTGCTCCAGGTGGCAAGCGAGTTCGGGTCCTTCCCGATCGTCCTCGAAGCCGTCCGCGAATGCCTCCAGGACGTCTTCGACGTCCCCGGCCTCACCGAGCTGATGGGCGATCTGGAGGCTCGCCGGGTTCGCCTGGTCGAGGTCACCACCCCCGAGCCGTCCCCGTTCGCCCGCTCCCTGCTGTTCGGCTATGTCGCGCAGTTCCTTTACGAGGGCGATTCACCGCTCGCCGAAAGGCGGGCCGCGGCCCTTTCCCTCGACTCCCGGCTCCTGGCCGAGCTGCTCGGTCAGGCCGAGTTGCGCGAGCTGCTCGACGCGGACGTGCTGACCGAGCTGGAGCAGGAGCTCCAGTGGCTCACCGAGGACCGCCGCATCAAGGACCCCGAGGGCGTCGCCGACCTGCTGAGGGTCCTCGGGCCGCTCACCGACGCCGAGTTGGCGGCGCGCGGCGCCGAGCCCGGCTGGGCCCCTGAGCTGGCGGCGGCGCGGCGCGCCATCCAGGTCCGGATCGCGGGCGCCGGCCACTGGGCGGCGATCGAGGACGCGGGACGCCTGCGCGACGCGCTCGGTACGGCGCTCCCGGTCGGCGTGCCGGAAGCGTTCACCGAGCCGGTGAAGGATCCCCTCGGCGACCTCCTGTCCCGGTATGCGCGTACGCACGGCCCGTTCACCTCGGCCACCGCGGCGGCCCGGTTCGGCCTGGGTGCCGCGGTCACGGACGGGGCGCTGCAACGCCTCGCGGCCTCGGGCCGGGTCGTCCAGGGCGAGTTCCATCCGGCGGGCATCGGCCAGGAGTGGTGCGACGCGACGATCCTGCGCAGGCTGCGTCGCCGCTCGCTCGCCGCGCTGCGCCAGGAGGTGGAGCCGGTACCGCCCGCCGCGCTCGCCGCCTTCCTCCCCCAGTGGCAGCACCTCGGCGGCAACGGCCTGCGCGGCATCGACGGACTCGCCCGCGCCGTCGAGCAGTTGCAGGGTGCCGCCGTCCCGGCCTCCGCCCTGGAAAAGCTCATCCTGCCGTCCCGGGTCGCCGACTACGGCACGGCGCTCCTCGACGAGCTCACCACGACCGGCGAGGTCGTCTGGGCGGGCGCGGGCGCCCTGCCCGGCAAGGACGGCTGGATCTCCCTGTACGTCGCCGACGCCGCCCCGCTGCTCCTGCCGCCCCCGCATCGGCTCGAACTGACCGCGCTGCACGAGTCGGTGCTCACCGCGCTGGCCCCGGGCTACGGTCTGTTCTTCCGCCAGCTCGCCGACCAGGTCCGCGCCACCACCCACCCCGAGGCGACCGACCCCCAACTCGCCGATGCCGTCTGGGATCTGGCCTGGTCCGGGCGGCTGACCAACGACACCCTGGCGCCCCTGCGCTCGCTGCTCGGCTCCGGGCGCACCGCGGGTTCCACCGCCCACCGCGCCAGGCGGTCCGTCCCACGCGGCCGCTACGGCACCCTGACCGCCGCGGCCCGCCCGGTCTCGCGCACCGGGCCGCCGACCGTCTCGGGCCGCTGGTCGCTGCTCCCGCCCCGCGAGCCCGACCCCACCCATCGCGCCCACGCCCTGGCCCGCACCCTCCTGGACCGGCACGGCGTGGTCACCCGGGGTGCGGTGCAGGCCGAAGGGGTGGAGGGCGGCTTCTCGGCGACGTACCGGATCCTCGCCGCGTTCGAGGACAGCGGGCAGGCGCGGCGCGGGTATGTGGTCGAGGGGCTGGGCGCCGCCCAGTTCGCGATGGACGGTGCGGTGGACCGGCTGCGCGCGGCCGCCACCGCCCGGGACCGGGGTGCCGATGCGCACACCGCCCCGCAGGCGGTCGTGCTGGCGGCCGCCGACCCGGCCAACGCGTACGGTGCAGCGCTGCCCTGGCCCGAGCCGCCCACCGGGGCCGGGCACAAGCCGGGCCGCAAGGCGGGCTCCATGGTCGTCCTGGTCGACGGCGAGCTCACGCTGTATCTGGAACGCGGGGGCAAGTCCCTGCTGGCCTGGGCGGCCGAGCCGGACGATCCGGCGCTGACGGCCGCCGCGGAAGCGCTGGCGGGGGCGGCACGGGCCGGACGGCTCGGCACGGTCACCGTGGAGCGGGCCAACGGCGACTCCGCCCTGACATCACCACTCGCCCGGGCCCTGGAGGCAGCGGGCTTCATCCCCACCCCGAGGGGGCTGCGCCTGAGACCCTGACGCACCCGTCACGCACCCGCCGAGCCGCAGGCCCGCCAACTCTCCGACCCTCCGACCCTCCGACCCTCCGACCCTCCGACCCTCCGACCCTCCGACCCTCCGACCCTCCGACCCTCCGACCCTCCGACCCTCCGACCACGGTCACGCCGGGGCGCCCGTACCCACGCCCCCGACACACCCGAGGCAGAGCCCGCACGCCCACACACGCCACTCCGCCTCACGACAGGCCCCCCGCCCCCACCCCCGGCAGAATTGGCCCATGCCCGAAGGCGACACTGTTCATCAGGCCGCGCGGCGGCTGCACGCCGCGCTGGCTGGGCGGGTATTGATCCGGTCCGACCTGCGGGTGCCGCGCTTCGCCACGGCGGATCTGACCGGGCGGAGCGTGCTCGATGCGACTGCGCGCGGCAAGCACCTCCTCACCCGGATCGAGGGCGGCCTCACCCTCCACTCCCACCTGCGGATGGACGGGTCCTGGCGGATCTACGGACCCGGCGAGCGCTGGCGCGGCGGGCCCGCCCACCAGATCCGCGCGATCCTCGGCAACGACGAGCACACGGCTGTCGGCTACCGGCTGCCCGTGCTCGAACTGCTCCGCACCCAGGACGAGTTCAAGGCGGTCGGCCACCTGGGCCCCGATCTCCTCGGCCCGGACTGGGACGCGGAAGCGGCCCTGCGCAACCTTCTCCAGGACCCCGCCCGCACCATCGGCGACGCCCTGCTCGACCAGCGCAATCTCGCCGGGGTCGGCAACGTCTACAAGTCGGAGATCTGCTTCGCGGTCCGGGCCGTCCCCTGGCTGCCCATCGGCGAACTCCCGGCCCCCGAACGCCTGGTGACCGCCGCGAAGCAGCTCCTGGAGGCGAACAAGGACCGCCCGGTCCGGCAGGCCTACGTCTACGGCCGGGCCGGCCGGGCCTGTCCGCGCTGCCGCACCCCGATCCGTACCGCCGTCCAGCGCGACCCCTCCGGCCGCGAACGCCCCACCTGCTGGTGCCCCAAGTGCCAGCCCGCGCCCACCCTTTGACACCCCGGCACTCTTATTGACGACTCGTCAGGTCCAGTCGTACCGTCCCCGCATGCCCCTCACGGCGTACGACCTCACCGACCGCACCGCCTTCGTCACCGGCGCAGCCAGCGGGATTGGCCGGGCCAGTGCCGTGCTGCTCGCGGAGGCGGGTGCCACGGTGCACTGCGCGGACCGCGACGAGCCCGGCCTGCACGAGACCCGGGCGCTGATCACCAAGGCGGGCGGCACCGCCCATGTCCACCCCCTGGACGTCTCGGACCGCAGCCAGGTCAAGGCGGCCGTCGAAGCCACCGGCCCGGTCGATGTCCTGGCCGCGATCGCGGGCGTCATGCACACCAGCTCGGTCCTGGACACCGAGGACGCCGACCTCGACCGGGTGCTCTCCGTCAACTTCAAGGGCGTGCTGCACGCCTGCCAGGAGGCGGCCCGCACGATGATCGCCCACGGCGTCCGGGGCTCGGTCATCACCATGGCCTCCGGCGCCGTCGACTCCTCCCGGCCCGGCCTGTTCTGCTACAGCGCCTCCAAGGCCGCGGTCGTCCAGCTCACCAAGACACTCGCCTCGGAGCTGGGCCCGCACGGAATCCGCGTCAACGCGGTGGCTCCAGGCTGGGTCCGCACCCCCATGACCAGCCATCACGCCGCCGAGCAGCAGGAGCAGATCGAGTCGGCGATGATCCGGCTCTCCCCGCTCGGCAGACTCGGCGAGCCCGAGGACATCGCCCACAGCGTGCTGTATCTCGCCTCGGACGCCTCGGCGTTCACGACGGGCCAGATCCTCCGTCCGAACGGCGGCGTCTCGATGCCCTGGTAGCTCCGGACCGCGCGGTCGACACCGAGGCCACATGGACCGGCAGCAGGCTCAGCCCCCAGCCGCCCGCGACCATCGCACCCTCCACGAACCCCGTCTGACCGGGCACGAGCACGAGCCGCAGCACCGCCCACCACCACAGCGCCGCGACCACGAGCGCGGGCACCCAACGCACCGCCACCGCCATGGGCCGCCTCCTCGGGCCGACGCTAGAGGGCCGGACAACCCGCCGGGAGGGCGCACCGGGTGCGGGCCCGGCGCGCTCCACGCCCCGTGCGCCTCATCTCGTACGACCCCGCCTGTCCGCCATGCACCTGTGCGCGGCGGCGCACGGTCGCGTACAGCGGTTCAGACGGTCTCCGCCTGGAACATCCACGCATGCTTTTCGAGGTCGGCGGTGAGTCCGATCAGGATGTCCTGGGTGATCGGGTCCGGGTCGCCGGTCGCCTTGATGCGTTCGCGCATCCGGTCGATCACCGCGCCCAGCGCGGCCACGAGGGTCCGTACGGCTTCGGTGTCCTTGATCCAGCCGTCCGGGACGGCGCCGATCGCGCTCGACTTCGCCACGGTCTCGGAGCGGCCGTCCGGGCTGACCCCGACGGCCGAGGCCCGCTCGGCCACGGTGTCCGAGTGCAGCCGCGCGGTGGCGACGACCTCGTCGAGCTGGAGGTGCACGGACCTGAAGCGCGACCCGACCACGTTCCAGTGCACCTGCTTGGCCACCAGCGACAGATCCACGAGATCGACCAGCGCGCCCTGCAGGGCGTCGCCCACCACCTTGAGATCCGGCTCCGACAGCGGGCTCTTGATATAGGACATGCACTTCCTCCATTCCGGACGGAACGCCCACGGGAACACCTGCCCCACATGCGGACGTATGCGCGATCTCCCACCACCCTGCCACAGAAGGCCCAAATGGGGCGCGGCGGAAAGGGCTGAGCCCCGGCCGGCCACAAGGGACCAACCGGGGCTCAGTGCAAGCCTGGGTGCGCGCCTGGAAGATCAGGCCGCGACGACGTCCACCGCTTCCGCGGGCGCCTTGATCGTCACCCGCTCCGTCGGCACACCAGTCACCGACGTCACGGAGATCGAATTGAGCATCGGACGTACCGGCGCACGCACCGGATCGCTCGCTGCCGCAGACGCAGCAAGCTCGGCAAGTGCCAGCTCGTCGCTCACTTCCCGCATGAGCTCGGACATCCGTACGTCAAGCGCGTCGCAGATCGCGGAGAGCAGCTCAGAGGAAGCCTCCTTCTGCCCCCGCTCCACCTCGGAGAGATAGCCGAGTGAGACTCGGGCGGACGAGGAGACTTCGCGCAGAGTACGGCCCTGGCGCTGGCGCTGCCGACGCAGCACGTCACCCAGCAGGCGACGGAGCAGAATCATCGGTGGCTCCCTCCTCGGACCGCGTAGCCGCATCCTTCTCGCCCCACCGTACCGCCTCGCGCCGCGGCCGTGCGGGGAGCGATGTCGTGTTCACTCAGGGCTGCAAACATCAAATCCCCCCGTTCTGTTCCGTATCCTGTGCCCGCCCAGCCTTGCGAAGTTCACTGGAGAGCAGTTCGAGCACGCTGCGTACACTCTCCCTACGAATTTCCGCCCGGTCGCCGTTCAACCGCAAAGCGGCGGTTTTCTTGGCTCCGGCCGGACCAACGGCCGAAACGTATACCGTGCCGACCGGTTGTCCGTCCTGCGGGTCGGGCCCCGCGACACCCGTGGTCGCGATCCCCCAGCTCGCCCCCAGGAGCTCGCGCGCCCCCGCCGCCATCTGCGACGCGACCTCGGGATCGACCGCCCCGCGCTCGGCCAGAAGGGCCCCGTCCACCCCGAGGACATCCCGCTTCAGTTCGGTCGCGTACGCCGTCACGGAACCGCGGAAAACCCGCGAGGCACCGGGCACCGCGGTCAGCTCGGCGGCCACCAGACCGCCGGTCAGCGACTCCGCCACGGCGAGCGTCTGGTCACGCTCGGTGAGGAGGCGCAGGAGCCGGGCCGCCTCGCTCACAACGCGGATCCCTCGGCGGCCCGTTGAGCGGCAAGTCCCTTGCGCCTCAGCACGATCGCCTGGCGCACGTAGTCGAGCCCCGTGACCACCGTCAGCACCACCGCGACGGCCATCACCCAGAAGCGCAGGGTGGCCAGCGGACCCGTCAGCGCCAGCACGTACATCCCCGTCGCGGTGCCCTGGGCCAGCGTCTTGAGCTTTCCGCCCCGGCTGGCCGGAATCACTCCGTGTCTGATGACCCAGAAACGCATGAGCGTGATCCCGAGTTCCCGGAACAGGATGACGCCGGTCACCCACCACGGCAGATCGCCGAGCAGGGAGAGGCAGATCAGCGCGGCTCCCATGATCGCCTTGTCGGCGATCGGGTCGGCGATCTTCCCGAAGTCGGTGACCAGGTTGTACGTGCGCGCCAGGTGCCCGTCGAAGATGTCGGTGATCATGGCGACGGCGAAGGCCGCCCATGCCCACGCCCGCATTCCCGGGTCGTACCCGCCGTCCGCGAGCAGCAGCATGACGAAGCCCGGCACGAGCACGAGCCGGATCATGGTGAGGATGTTGGCGATGTTCCAGAGGCTGGCCTGGTTGACGGCCGCAGCACCCAGCTTGCCACCGGGCGCCGGCGTCCGGCCGGCACCGCCCGGCGCCGATGCCGGGACTCCGGTCATCTGCCCGCCTCCTCAACCCCGCCAAGCACCTCGACCACGAGGTCGACGCCTTCGGTGCCGACGACCTTGGCCTCGACCATACGGCCGGGCGCGAGCCCCGCGCTCTGCGTGAAGATCACCTGGCCGTCGGTCTCGGGCGCCTGGTGCTCGGCGCGGCCGACGGCGCCGTCCTCGTCGTCGACCGTCTCGACCAGGACCCGCACGGTCTCGCCGAGGCGCTCCTCGGCGCGCTGCGCGGTGAGCTCCTCCGCGAGGCGCGACAGATGGGCGAGCCGCTCGGCGATGGTGTCCGCGTCCAGCTTGTGCTCGTAGCCGACCGCTTCGGTGCCCTCCTCGTCGGAGTAGCCGAACACGCCGATGGCATCGAGGCGGGCCGCCGTGAGGAAGCGTTCCAGCTCCTTGAAGTCCTCCTCGGTCTCACCGGGGAAGCCGACGATGAAGTTGGACCGCACACCGGCCGTCGGCGCCTTGGCGCGGATCGTGTCGAGCAGTTCGAGGAACCGCTCGGTGTCGCCGAAGCGCCGCATCGCGCGCAGCACGCCGGGGGCCGAGTGCTGGAAGGAGAGGTCGAAGTACGGGACGACCTTGTCGGTCGACGTCAGGACGTCGATGAGGCCCGGGCGCATCTCGGCGGGCTGGAGGTAGCTGACCCGGACCCGCTCGATGCCCTCGACGGCCGCGAGCTCCGGCAGCAGCGTTTCGAGCAGCCGGATGTCGCCGAGGTCCTTGCCGTACGAGGTGTTGTTCTCGGAGACCAGCATGACCTCCTTGACGCCCTGCTCGGCCAGCCACCGGGTCTCGCCCAGCACGTCGCTGGGGCGGCGCGAGATGAACGAGCCGCGGAAGGACGGGATGGCGCAGAACGAGCAGCGGCGGTCGCAGCCGGAGGCCAGCTTCACGGAGGCGACCGGGCTGGTGTCGAGGCGGCGCCGCAGCGGGGCGCGCGGCCCGGACGCGGGCGCGAGGCCGTCGGGAAGGTCCTCGGGGGCGGTGTCCTGCGCATGCCCGGGCAGCGCCACATCGGGGGCGGCCTGTCGCTCGGCCGGGCTGATCGGCAGCAGCTTGCGCCGGTCGCGCGGGGTGTGCGAGGCGTGGATGCCGCCGTTGAGGATGGTCTGGAGGCGGTCGGAGATGTCGGCGTAGTCGTCGAATCCGAGCACCCCGTCGGCCTCGGGAAGCGCCTCGGCGAGATCCTTGCCGTACCGCTCGGCCATGCAGCCCACGGCGACGACGGCCTGGGTCCTGCCGTGATCCTTCAGATCATTGGCTTCGAGGAGGGCGTCGACGGAGTCCTTCTTGGCGGCTTCGACGAATCCACAGGTGTTGACGACGGCGACGTCCGCGTCCGATGCGTCCTCGACGAGCTCCCAGCCGTCCGCTGCCAAGCGGCCTGCGAGCTCCTCCGAGTCCACCTCGTTACGGGCGCAGCCAAGAGTGACAAGGGCGACGGTGCGGCGTTCGGGCATGGACTCAAGACTACTTTGTCCTGGCCCACGCCCCCGCCGCGAGGGTCGCAGCGCCGGGGCTCATCCGACCTGCGGGTCGCCCTTGGTGTAGCTCAGCCGCTCGACCTGGCCGTCCTCGAATTTGTTGTCGATCTTCTTGCCGTTGACGTAGAGCTCGATCGCCCCGGCGTTGCCGAGGATCAGGTCCACCTTCTCGGCGTCCTGGAACGTCTGCGCCTCGCCCTTCTGAAGAAGGCCGTCGAAGAGCATCTGGCCGTTGTGGTCCTTGGCCGAAATCCAGCTCTTGTCGGTGGTCGCGGTGATCTTGACGGTGACCTTGTCGGCCGGGACGGCGGCGATCGCACTGTCCGAGGGGGCCGGCTTGAGAGGAGGGACGGCAGGCTTGGACGCGGCGGGGCTGGACAGCGCACTGGTCTTCTGCTGGGACGGGCCCTCGGCCACCGCCTTGTCGGACTTGCCCTTCTCGCCGCCGCTGAACACCGTGAAACCGACGAAACCGACGACCACGACGATCGCCGCGACCATGGCGGCGGTCCAGTTGGGCCGGCGCGGCTCGGGCCGGATCCGTTCCGCCTCGAACAGCGGCGCCGCGGGGGTAGGCGCGGGGCGGCCGCCGTGCTCGTCGTCGTACTGCGCGACCAGCGGGGCCGGATCGAGGCCGACGGCCTGGGCGAACGTGCGGATGTGGCCGCGCGCGTACACATCACCGCCGCACCGCGAGAAGTCGTCCTGCTCGATCGCGTGCACGATGGGGATGCGCACCCGCGTGGTGGAACTGACCTCGTCGACCGTCAGTCCGGCGGCGACACGGGCCTGCTGAAGTACACGACCGATCGATGGCCCGTCATCTTCGATCGAGGGCCCGTCGTCTTCGATCGAAGGCCGGTCGTCTTCGGGAGAGTTGCCGATGGACACGGGGGCGCCTTTCGAGCGTGAGCCACCTGCTGGGTGTTCAGTCTAGGGGGGGTACGAAAGGGTGAGGCAACCGGGAGAGCGGTCTTTGTACGCCATCGGTATGGCCGCACCGCCGGCATCGAGACAGCTGACATCGCATGTTTCCGTCCCTCCCTCAACTTGACGTATGGCCAAGGGAAACGGTTGCTCCGGCATCCCGTACGAGTGCTGTTTCGCCCGAGTGGCTGTCAGCCGACGGAAACAGTCCGCTGAGAGCCCGCTTCCCTGCCCGCTCCCTCGCACACTCAGGGAGCCTCCCCACGGATCACGGCGAGCACTCCATCGAGTTCGTCCGGCTTGACCAGAACGTCCCGCGCCTTCGAGCCCTCGCTGGGCCCGACGATGTTCCGCGACTCCATCAGGTCCATCAGCCGGCCCGCCTTCGCGAAGCCGACGCGCAGCTTGCGCTGGAGCATCGAGGTCGAGCCGAACTGGGTGGAGACCACCAGCTCGGCGGCCTGGCACAGCAGGTCCAGATCGTCGCCGATCTCCTCGTCGATCTCCTTCTTCTGCTTGCTGCCGACCGTGACGTCGTCCCGGAAGACCGGGGCCATCTGGTCCTTGGTGTGCTGGACGATCGCCGCGATCTCGTTCTCGGTGACGAAGGCGCCCTGCAACCGGGTCGGCTTGTTCGCTCCCATCGGCAGGAAGAGGCCGTCGCCCTTGCCGATCAGCTTCTCGGCGCCCGGCTGGTCGAGGATGACCCGGCTGTCGGCGAGCGAGGAGGTCGCGAACGCCAGCCGGGAGGGCACGTTGGCCTTGATCAGGCCGGTGACGACATCGACGGAGGGCCGCTGGGTGGCGAGCACCAGATGGATACCGGCGGCGCGGGCCAGCTGGGTGATGCGGACGATCGCGTCCTCGACGTCGCGCGGCGCGACCATCATCAGGTCGGCGAGCTCGTCGACGATTACGAGCAGATAGGGGTACGGCGTCAGCTCGCGCTCGCTGCCCTCGGGCAACTTCACCTTGCCGTTGCGGATCGCCTCGTTGAAGTCGTCGATGTGCCGGAAGCCGAACGCCGCGAGGTCGTCGTAACGCAGGTCCATCTCGCGCACGACCCACTGCAGCGCCTCGGCGGCCCGCTTGGGGTTGGTGATGATCGGCGTGATGAGGTGCGGAATGCCCTCGTACGCCGTCAGCTCGACGCGCTTGGGGTCGACCAGCACCATCCGTACGTCCTCGGGCGTCGCCCGCACCATCACCGAGGTGATCAGGCAGTTGATGCAGGAGGACTTTCCGGAACCGGTGGCGCCCGCGACCAGGACGTGCGGCATCTTGGCGAGATTGGCCATCACATAGCCGCCCTCGACGTCCTTGCCGAGCGCCACCAGCATCGGATGGTCGTCCTCGGCCGCGTCCGCGAGCCGCAGCACATCGCCGAGGTTGACCATCTCGCGGTCGGTATTGGGAATCTCGATACCGACAGCCGATTTCCCCGGAATCGGCGAGATGATCCGCACGTCCGGGCTGGCGACCGCGTACGCGATGTTCTTGGCGAGGGCGGTGATCCGCTCGACCTTCACGGCGGGACCGAGCTCGACCTCGTACCGCGTGACCGTCGGTCCGCGGGTGAACCCGGTGACGTTCGCGTCGACCTTGAACTCCATGAAGACGTTCTGCAGCGAGGCCACCACGGCGTCGTTGGCGGCGCTGCGCGTCTTGCCGGGGCCGCCCTTCTCCAGCAGGTCAAGGGAGGGCAGCGCGTACGTGATGTCCCCCGCCAGCTGGAGCTGCTCGGCGCGCGGGGGCAGCGGCTCGGTGGCCGCGGGCGCCGGCTTCGTCAGGTCCAGTACGACGGGCTTCGCGCCCGGCGCGGCCTTCGGCGCCGCCGCTTCGGGCTCGGCGGCGCGGGCGGTCGGCAGCGGGGTGGCCTGCTCCCGGTCCCGTTCGACGGAGACGCCCTGCGTGAGGTCGGCGACGACGGGCGAGGGGGGCAGCCCGTTCAGGACGGCTCCGTCGAGGGCCGCGGCAGCGGCGGCGGCCACGTCCACCGGGTCCATCCCGCCCTCGAACGCGGGTTGCACCGAAGCGCGCCGGGGCTTGCGGCGGCGCGAGAGCGCCTCCTGCTCGGCCCGGTCCGGGTCCTGCTCGTTCGGGGCGGCGGAGCGGCGCCGGTTGCGGGACGCGGGCTCGGCCTCGCGCCACTCGTCGTCGTACGGCTCCTCCGCGCCCTCCTCCACGTCGTGCGGGAGCGGTTCGAGGACGCCGAGTTTGACCCCGAGCAGCCGCAGCCGCTGCGGGATGGCGTTGACCGGCGTCGCGGTGACCACGAGCAGCCCGAAGACGGTGAGCAGCACGAGCATCGGCACGGCGAGCACGTCGCCCAGCGTGAATTCGAGCGGCTTGGACGAGGCCCAGCCGATCAGCCCGCCCGCGTCCCGCATGGCGCCGGTGCCGTCTCCCCGGCCCGGCGAACCGCACGCGATGTGGACCTGGCCCAGCACTCCGAGGACGAGCGCCGAAAGCCCGATGACGATCCGCCCGTTGGCCTCCGGCTTCTCGGGGTAGAGGATCAGCCGGATCGCGATGGCGCCGAGCAGCAGCGGCACCACCACGTCGAGACGGCCGAACGCGCCGGTCACCAGCATCTGGACGAGGTCGCCGACCGGGCCGCGCAGATTCGACCAGGTGCCGGCCGCGACGATCAGCGCGAGGCCGAGCAGCAGCAGCGCGACGCCGTCCTTGCGGTGCGCCGGGTCGAGTCCCTTGGCACCGCGTCCTATTCCCCGGAACAGCGCGCCGACGGCGTGCGCCGCGCCGAGCCAGACGGCGCGCACCAGCTTGTACAGGCCCCCTGTAGGGGACGGCGCCGCCTTGGGCGCGGGCCTGGGGACGGCGGCCGCCTTCTTCGCGGGCGCCTTCTTGGCTGCGGTCTTCTTCGCGGGTGCTTTGGGGGCCGCGGCCTGCTTCGCGGGCGCAGCCTTCTTCGCCGGGGTACGGCCGGTGCGCTTCGCGGTGCCCGCCGTGCCCTGGGAACCCTTGCCGGACGTACGTGAGGCCATGGTGCTGAGGTTACCTGGGTCGGCGGCGGTGGACACGTGTGCCTACGGCTTCACCCGTCCGTGTCGTACGGGCCAAGGACGCTGACGCCGCCTCAGCCGGACACGGCGTCAGATCCGGCGGCCGTCAGTTCTGTGAAGGGAGGGTGGGCGCGCCGCCGGTGCCGGGCTCCAGCGCGTCCAACGCCCGCCGCAGACCGGTGAGCTTGCGCTCCAGGTGGGCGGCGGTGGCGACCGCGGCGGCGTCCGCCGAATCGTCGTCGAGCTGCTTCGAGAGCGCCTCGGCCTGCTCCTCAACTGCCGCGAGCCGCGCGGACAGTTCGGCCAGCAGGCCCGCCGACTCCCTGGCCGGGCCGCCGTGGGCGCCGCCCTCCAACTGGAGCCGCAGCAGGGCCGCCTGCTCGCGCAGTTGGCAGTTCTTCATGTACAGCTCGACGAAGACCGACACCTTGGCGCGCAGCACCCAGGGGTCGAACGGCTTCGAGATGTAGTCCACGGCACCCGCCGCGTAGCCCCGGAAGGTGTGGTGCGGGCCGTGGTTGATGGCCGTGAGGAAGATGATCGGGATGTCCCGCGTCCGCTCGCGCCGCTTGATGTGCGCGGCGGTCTCGAACCCGTCCATCCCCGGCATCTGGACGTCCAGCAGAATGACCGCGAAATCGTCCGTAAGCAGCGCTTTGAGCGCTTCCTCCCCTGACGATGCCCGCACCAGTGTCTGATCGAGCGCAGAGAGGATGGCCTCCAGCGCCAGCAGATTCTCCGGCCGGTCATCGACCAGGAGGATCTTGGCCTTCTGCACCATGGCCCGTCCTCCTCGCCCCGGCAGTGCACCGGGCGCCGCCCCAGGGGACGACTCCCTTGCGTCGCCCGTCCTTGTGCCGGTCATGGTAGCCGCACCCCGCCTGTCGCCACACCCTGTCACCGCGATGTCACTGTGCACGTAGCAGAAACGCGGTGGGAGACCAGAAGGTTCCCCGAATACCGCCGTCTCACACGCCTTCGGCCACACTCAGTCAGCGACACCTGGTGATGCGGACGACGGACGATCACTTCCCGTGCATCCACTGCTCCATCACCGAGAGCAAATGGTCCGGGTCGACCGGCTTCGTCACATAGTCGGAAGCGCCGGACTCGATGGCCTTCTCGCGGTCCCCCTTCATCGCCTTCGCGGTGAGCGCGACGATCGGCAGACCGGCGAACTGCGGCATCCGGCGAATCGCCGAAGTCGTTGCATAGCCGTCCATCTCGGGCATCATGATGTCCATCAGCACGACCGCGGTGTCCTCGTGCTGTTCCAGGACCTCGATGCCCTCCCGCCCGTTCTCCGCGTACAGCACCGAAAGGCCGTGCTGTTCAAGGACGCTGGTGAGCGCGAAGACATTGCGTACGTCGTCGTCGACGATCAGCACCTTCTCGCCGGCGAAGTGGAAGCTGCGCGCGGGCGTCCGCTCCGGCTCGGCCGCCGCCCAGCCGTCGCTCTCGGCGTCGGACCGTCCCGGCATCGTGCCCACCGTCCGCCCGTCCGCACCACCCAGCGCCTTGCGGCGCCGCCGGAACAGTCCGGCCGTTCCGGGCTGCGCCTCGCCCGGCCCCGACTGCGGGCCGCCGTTGTACCCGGCCGCCTGGGGGCGTACGGCGTCGAGGGCGAACCCCACCGCGGTCTCCATACCGCCGGGCACGAGCTGCGGGTAGCCCTGCGGGGGCAACTCGCTGAGGTGGAGCGGGAGATAGAGCGTGAAGGTGGAGCCACGGCCCGGCTCGCTCGCCGCGTGGATCTCACCGCCGAGCAGCCGCGCGATCTCGCGGCTGATGGACAGGCCGAGGCCGGTGCCGCCGTACTTGCGGCTGGTCGTGCCGTCCGCCTGCTTGAACGCCTCGAAAATCACCCGCATCTTGCCGGCCGCGATCCCGATGCCCGTGTCGGTGACCGAGAACGCGATCAGGTCGGCGTCGGCGTCGCGCAGTGAGCCCGACTCCAGGAGCTGCTCCCTGATGGCGTCGGGGACGTCGGAGCCGGCCGGGCGGATGACGAGCTCCACGGCACCGCTGTCGGTGAACTTCACCGCGTTGGACAGCAGGTTGCGCAGCACCTGGAGCAGCCGCTGCTCGTCGGTGTGCAGCGTCGCGGGCAGCTCCGGCGAGACCCGTACGGAGAAGTCGAGACCCTTCTCCGCCGTCAGCGGGCGGAAGGTCGCCTCCACGTAGTCGACCAGCTGGACCAGGGCGATCCGGGTCGGCGAGACGTCCATCTTGCCCGCCTCGACCTTCGACAGGTCGAGGATGTCGTTGATCAGCTGGAGCAGGTCGGAACCCGCCCCGTGGATCGTTTCGGCGAACTCGACCTGCTTCGGGGAGAGGTTCCCTTCCGCGTTGTCGGCGAGCAACTTGGCGAGAATGAGCAGGGAGTTGAGCGGTGTGCGCAGCTCGTGCGACATGTTCGCCAGGAACTCGGACTTGTAACGCATGGAGACCGCGAGCTGCTCGGCGCGCTCCTCCAGGACCTGCCGGGCCTCCTCGATCTCGGTGTTCTTCACCTCGATGTCGCGGTTCTGCTGGGCGAGCAGCTCGGCCTTCTCCTCCAGTTCGGCGTTGGACGCCTGCAGGGCCCGCTGCCGGTTCTCCAACTCGGCCGAGCGCTCGCGCAGTTGCTCGGTGAGCTCCTGCGACTGCTTGAGCAGCACCTCGGTCTTGGAGTTGACGGAGATGGTGTTGACGCTGGTCGCGATCATCTCGGCGATCTGGTTGAGGAAGTCCTTCTGGATGTGCGTGAACGGCTGGAACGACGCCAGCTCGATCACCCCGAGGACCTTCCCCTCGAAGAGCACCGGCAGCACGATCACATGCGCGGGCGGCGCCTCGCCGAGCCCGGAGGAGATCTTGAGGTAGCCCGGCGGCACGTTCTCCACCAGGATCGTCCGCTTCTCCTCGGCGGCCGTGCCGATGAGCGTCTCACCGGGCCGGAAGGAGGTCGGCATCGAACCGGCCGAGTATCCGTAACTCCCGCGCATCCGCAGCTCGTACGATCCGTCGCCGTCCCCGCTCACCTCGGGGCCGCGCCCGGTCGGCATCGCCAGGAAGAACGCGCCGTGCTGCGCCGAGACGACCGGTGTCAGCTCGGTCATGATCAGCGAGGCCACGTCGTCGAGGTCGCGGCGGCCCTGCATCAGGCCGGAGATGCGGGCCAGGTTGCCCTTGAGCCAGTCCTGCTCCTTGTTGGCGACGGTGGTGTCGCGCAGGTTGGCGATCATCGTGTTGAGGTTGTCCTGAAGGGCCTGGATCTCGCCCGCCGCATCCACGTCGATCTTCAGATTGAGGTCGCCGCGGGTCACCGCCGTCGCGACGGCGGCGATGGCGCGTACCTGACGGGTCAGGTTCCCGGCCATCTCGTTCACCGATTCGGTGAGGTCGCGCCAGGTCCCGTCCACGTCCCGCACCCGGGCGTGACCGCCCAACTGGCCTTCGGTACCCACCTCTCGGGCGACCCGGGTGACCTCCTGGCCGAACGAGGACAGCTGGTCGACCATCGTGTTGATGGTGTTCTTCAGCTCCTGGATCTCGCCCCGCGCATCGATGTCGATCTTCTTGGTGAGATCGCCCTGGGCGATGGCGGTGGTGACGGTGGCGATCTGCCGCACCTGGCCGGTGAGGTTGTCGGCCATGGAGTTCACCGATTCGGTGAGGTCCTTCCACGTACCGGAGACGCCGGGCACCCGGGCCTGACCGCCCAGGATGCCGTCCGTGCCCACCTCGCGGGCCACCTTGGTGACCTGCTCGGCGAAGGAGGACAGCGTCGTCACCATGGTGTTGACGGTGTCGGCGAGTTCGGCGACCTCGCCGCGCGCCTCGACCGTCACCTTCTTGGTGAGGTCTCCGTTGGCGACCGCCGCCGAGACCCGGGAGATGTTCCGCACCTGGGTCGTCAGGTTCGCGGCCATCAGGTTGACGTTGTCGCTGAGGTCCTTCCAGATGCCGGTGACCCCGCGCACCCGGGCCTGACCGCCCAGGATGCCCTCGGTGCCCACCTCGCGGGCCACCCTGGTGACCTCGTCCGCGAAGTTGGACAGCTGGTCGACCATGGTGTTGACGGTCGTCACCAGCTCCAGGATCTCGCCCTTGGAGTCGACGGTGATCTTCTTGGAGAGGTCGCCCTCGGCGACCGCCGTCGTCACCTCGGCGATGTTGCGCACCTGTGAAGTCAGGTTGTTCGCCATGAAGTTGACGGACTGGGTGAGGTCCTTCCAGGTGCCGGACACGCCCTGCACCTCGGCCTGACCGCCCAGGATGCCCTCCGTGCCCACCTCCCTGGCCACCCTGGTGACCTGCTCGGCGAAGTTGGACAGCTGGTCCACCATCGTGTTGAGGGTGTTCTTCAGCTCCAGGATCTCGCCGCGCGCGTCCACGTCGATCTTCTGCGACAGATCACCGCGGGCCACCGCCGTGGCGACCTGGGCGATGTTGCGCACCTGCGCCGTGAGGTTGCCGGCCATGCCGTTCACGGAGTCGGTCAGATCGCGCCACACCCCGGCGACGCCGGGCACCTGCGCCTGCCCGCCCAGCCGGCCGTCGGTGCCCACCTCGCGGGCGACCCTGGTGACCTGCTCGGCGAAGGCGGAGAGCTGGTCGACCATCGTGTTGATGGTGTTCTTCAGCTCCAGCATCTCGCCGCGCGCGTCCACGTCGATCTTCTGCGACAGATCACCGCGAGCCACCGCCGTCGTCACCTGGGCGATCTGACGGACCTGCGAAGTCAGGTTTCCCGCCATGAAGTTGACGGAGTCGGTGAGTTCCTTCCAGGTGCCGGACACGCCGTCGACCCGCGCCTGGCCGCCGAGGCGGCCCTCGGTGCCCACGTCCCGCGCCATCCGCGTGACCTGGTCGGCGAACGACGACAGCTGCGCCACCATCGTGTTGACGGTGTTCTTCAACTCCAGCATCTCGCCCGCGACATCGACCGTGACCTTCTGCGACAGGTCGCCATTGGCCACCGCCGTCGTCACCTGGGCGATGTCGCGCACCTGACCGGTCAGGTTGCGGAATGCGGTATTGACGGAATCCGTCAGGTCCTTCCACGTCCCCGCCGCCCCCGGCACCTCCGCCTGCCCGCCCAGCCGGCCCTCGATGCCGACCTCGCGGGCGACCCGGGTCACCTCGGAACCGAACGACTGGAGCTGGTCGACCATGGTGTTGACGGTGTTCTTCAGCTCCAGCATCTCGCCGGCCACGTCGACGGTGACCTTCTGGCTCATGTCACCGCTGGCCACCGCCGTCGTCACCTGCGCGATGTCCCGCACCTGGGTCGTCAGGTTGCGGAAGACGGTGTTGACGGAATCCGTCAGGTCCTTCCACGTCCCCGCCGCCCCGGGCACCTGCGCCTGCCCGCCGAGCAGTCCCTCCGCGCCGACCTCGTTGGCGACCCGGGTCACCTCGTCCGCGAACGTACGCAGCGTCTCGGTCATCTGGTTGATGGTCTCCGCGAGCTGCGCGACCTCGCCGCGTGCGTTGACGGTGACCTTCTGCGACAGATCGCCGCTCGCCACGGCCGTCGTCACCTGGGCGATCCCGCGCACCTGCGCGGTCAGGTTCGTCGCCATCACGTTGACGGAGTCGGTGAGGTCCTTCCACACCCCGGCCACGCCCGGCACCTGCGCCTGACCGCCCAGTTCGCCCTCGGTGCCCACCTCGCGGGCGACGCGCGTCACCTCGGAGGAGAAGGAGGACAGCTGGTCGACCATCGTGTTCACGGTGTTCTTCAGCTGGAGCATCTCGCCGGCCACGTGCACCGTGACCTTGCGCGACAGATCACCCTTGGCGACCGCCGTCGTCACGAGAGCAATATCACGTACCTGTGCGGTCAGCCGGTACGCCATGGTGTTGACGGAATCCGTCAGATCTTTCCAGGAACCGGACATACCGCGCACCTGGGCCTGACCGCCGAGCTTGCCCTCCGTACCGACCTCAAGGGCGACCCGCGTCACCTCGTCGGTGAAGGCCGACAACTGGTCGACCAGGTTGTTGACGGTCCGCCCCACCTTGAGGAACTCGCCGCGCAGCGGCCGCTCGGCGCCGTCGCTGCCGTGCGAACGAAGATCCATCCGCTGTTCCAGATCGCCCTCGGCCACCGCCGAGAGCACCCGCCCGACCTCGGAGACCGGCCGCGCGAGATCGTCCACCAGCGCGTTGGAGGCATCGATCGCGGCAGCCCAGGAACCCTCGCAGGCCCCGTTCTCCAGCCGCTCGGTCAGCTTCCCCTCGCGCCCGACCATCCTGCGTACGCGGGCGATCTCGCCGGTCAGATGCAGATTGCGGTCCGCGACCTCGTTGAAGACGGCGGCGATCTCCGCCATCACGCCATCACCGGACACCGTCAGCCGCTTGCGGAAGTTCCCGTCCCGCATCGACGCGAGCGCCGCGAGCAGCCGCTGCAGCGCCGCCGTGTCCACCTCGGTCGTCCCGTTGCCCCCGCGCTGCTTGTGGCTCCGGGCCTGTTGAGTCCGGGGCTGCTCGTCCTTCGCGCGCGTGCCTACGCCGCGCGCTGCTGCGCCAGACTCCACAATGTCCCTCCCGCAAGGGTTGACCGCACTACCCGGGATGCCTCCGGAAGCATGCCCAGTGTTTCACCACGGCCGAACCAGGCCATAACAGTTCGGCAGCTTCGCATATCCGTCCCCGCCCTCGGAGGGCGGAAACACTGGTGACCGGCATCCGCTCGGACAGCGAAGGTAAGTAACCTGGCATCCGACTGTCCAGCCGCCCCGGTCTGCCCGGCAAGAGGGCGGTTCGTACCTCCTGCTCGGTAAAGCTTGGGGGAGGGCGGCACAAAGGACGACCACGGGACACCGGAGGGGGCGGGCCGACATGGGACTGTTGATTCCCGGAGGGCACGTTCCGGAGCCCCGCCAAGGAGATCCGGGCGTAGAGACGCGTATGAGGAGTTCTGTGATCACCGCGCGGGCGGCAGCCAGCTTCGACCCTGTCGGGCGGTCGGTCGCGACCGCCCGCGCCTTCGTCCGGGACACCCTCCAGGGCTGGGGGTACGCGGACGTCGTCGACGACGCCGTCGTCCTGACCAGCGAACTCGTCACCAATGCGGTCGTCCACGCCGGCACCAAGGCGGACGTCCTGTGCCTGCGCTCCGGCGACGGCGTACGCGTAGAAGTGGCCGACCGCTACCCCGAACGTGAGGTTCCGCTCCTCGGCTCCCCCGCCGACATCGCGGGACCCGACCGAGAAAATGGCCGAGGCCTGCTGCTCTGCGCGGCCCTCGCCTCCCGCTGGGGCGTCGAGTACACCCCGACCAGGAAGAACGTCTGGTTCCAACTCGACCTCCCCGACCGCCCGGTGGGCACCCGCTCCGCCGGCCCCGCCGTGCCCACCGCGCTGCTTCCCGTCACCGACGGCAGGGTCCGGGTCGCCGTCGTCCAGATCGACCGGGCGGGCTCCGTACGCGCCTGGAACGAGGACGCCGAGGAACTGTTCGGCTACCCCTCCGAGCAGGTCACCGGCAAGGCGCTGACCGACTTCGCCGCCTGGCCGCACACCCCCGGCACCTCCACCGGCATCGTCGAGGCCCTCCAACTCTCGCGCTGGGAAGGCAGTTACGGGATAAGGGGCGCGGACGGCCGCGTCGTCCCGGTGTACGCCTCCCACCTGCGCGTGCGCGACACCGAGGGCGAGCCCTCGACGGTCTGCCTGCTGGTGCGCGACGACGAGCGGGCGGTGCTCCAGACCCCCGTCCGCCAGCCCGCCACCGATCCCGCCGCCCACGGCGACAGCCGCAACCTCGACCCGTTCGAGGTCTTCATCGGCTCCCCCGCCCCCGAGGACCTCGACGGCCTGCTCCAGCGCACCGTCGAACGCGCCCGCGACATGCTGGACGGCGACTCCGCCTTCCTGCTGCTCGCCACCGACGACGAGACGGAGCTGGAGGTACGCGCCACCACCGGCCTCCCCTCCGCCCGCCAGCGCTTCGCCCGCGTCCCCGTGGAGGCGGGCACGGGACGGTACGGATCCGCCAGGATGCCCGCCGTCCACGAGGACCTCGCGGCCGTCCCCGGGGCCGTCCCGCTCCTCGAAAGCACCGGCATGCGCTCGGTCGTCACCGTCCCGCTCAAGGTCGAGGGCCGCCTCACCGGCTCGCTGGGCGTCGCCGCGGAATCCCCCGGCCGCTACTCCAACGAGGAGGCCCTGCGCCTCCAGTTCGCCGCCGACCGCATCGCCCTGGCCGTCGAATCGGCCCGCCTGGGCGAGCTGGAACGCCTGCGCAGAGGCTCGTTGAGCTTCCTCGTCGAGGCCTCCGACCTCTTGGCCGGCACCCTGGACCGCGACCAGACCCTGGCCCTCATGGCCCAGATGACGGTCCCGACGCTGGCCACCTGGTGCGCCGTCTACACCATCGCCGACCAGGCCTCGGACCCGTACCTCTCCTACGTCCTGCACGAGGACGAGGAGCGCATCGACGGCCTCAAGGCCCTGCTCTCCAAGATCGACCCGCCGGAGCCGGTGCCCACCCCCGGCGCCCGCGTCTGGACCGCCCCCGGCGAAGCCGCCCACCAGGCCGCTCTCCGCGTCTCGATGCGCGACCTCGGCCGCCCCGGCATCCCGCACGTGGGCGGCGGAATCGGCACCACCCTCTCGACGGCGGCCGCGGTCGGCGGCGAAACCGTCGTGCTGCCGCTCGTCGCCCGCAACCGCGTCATCGGCATGCTGACACTCGGCAAACCGTCAGATGACCATTTCCGTCAGGAGATCCTCGAACTCGCCGAGGACCTCTCCCGCCGGGCCGCCCTCGCCCTCGACAACGCGCGCCTCTACTCCGAGCGCATGGCCATCAGCCGCTCCCTCCAGCGCAGCCTGCTCCCGCCGGGCCTGCCCCAGATCCCGGGCGTCGAGGTCGAGGTCATCTACCGCGCGGCCGGCGAAGGCAACGAGGTGGGCGGCGACTTCTACGATCTGTTCCCCATCCGCGACGGCGCCTACGGCTTCGCCATCGGCGATGTCTGCGGTACGGGCCCGGAGGCCGCCGCGGTCACCGGCCTGGCCCGGCACGCCCTGCGCCTGCTCGCCCGCGAGGGCTTCGGCGGCCCCGCGGTCCTGGAGCGGCTGAACGCGGCGATCCTGGACGAGGGCGCCCGCAGCCGCTTCCTGACCCTCCTCTACGGGGAGTTGTGGCCGCAGGAGGACGGCAGCGCCATCCTGAAGATCGTCTGCGCCGGGCATCCGCTGCCGCTGCGCCTGCGCCAGAACGGCACGGTCGAACCGGCCGCCGAACCCCAGCCCCTCCTCGGCGTCATGGAGGATCTGGAGCTGTACGAGCAGACGATCACCCTTGACCCGGGTGACGTCCTGCTCTGCGTGACCGACGGAATCACCGAGCGCCGCGAGGGCACCCGCATGCTCGGCGACGACGGCCTCACCGACGTCCTCGCCAGTTGCACGGGCCTCACCGCCGGCGCCGTCGCCGCCCGCGTGCTGCGCGCGGTCGAGCGCTTCGCCGCCGAACCGGCCTCCGACGACATGGCGATCCTGTCGCTGCGCATCCCGGAACAGGCCAAGCGATAACCCCGAGAGGGTACGCGAAAGGCCCCGCCCAATGGGCGGGGCCTTTCGTATTCCTGAGCCCCCATGCGGAATCGAACCGCAGACCTTCTCCTTACCATGGAGACGCTCTACCGACTGAGCTATAGGGGCCTGTTGTTGTTTCGGGGTTTCCCCCTCACCAACGAGATAAAGCATACCCCGAATCAGACGGTGTTCCGAACCACGGTCACCGGTTCCGGACCCATGACCCACCGGACACCCCCTAAGCGGGCTGCAGCAGCCCGCCGAGCGCGTTGCAGACGGACACCAATCGCCGCAATTCCGCCTCCGAAAGCCCGTCGAGCGAAGGCAGCGCGAGCGTCTCGTCCGCGGCCCGCTCGGTCTCGGCCAGCATCCATCCGTCCCGCCTGAACTCCCGCATCCGGTGTACGGGAATGGGCACGGGCACCTCGCAGGCGACCCCGCGCCGCCGCAACAGCCGCGCGAACGCATCCCGGTCGGGCCGCCCATTGCCGGGCACGCGCACAACGTACCGCTGATAACGATGCCCCTCGGCGGGCGCGGGCGTCTCGACCCCGGCGAGCCGCCGGTCCAAGTACCCGGCCCGCTCCCGCCGTTGGGTCACATCCCCGTCGGCGCCCGCCCCGTCCTCCTGCTCAAGGATCAACACCCGGTGCCGAACGGCCAGTTCGGCGAACCGCGTGGCATCGGCCGGATACCCGAAGCGGTGTACGAGCACGACAGCGGCGGTCCTGGGCGTGATCGCCGCGCCGACGGCCTCCGGCGCGAGGCAGTAGCTCAGCGGATCGATGTCGGCGAACACCGGCACGGCGCCGGCCGCGACGACCGTCCGGGCCAACTCGCCGGAGTCATAGGCCGGCACGATCACCTCGTCGCCGGTCGCGACACCGGCAGACTTGAGCGCTCCTGTCATTCTCATGACAGCGGATCGTCCTCTTGCCACATGAACGCCAGGTAAGCGGGCACAAAAAAACGCTGGCCCCTGAACCGAAGTTCAGGGGCCAGCGTTGAAAGTTTGTTCGGCGGCGTCCTACTCTCCCACAGGGTCCCCCCTGCAGTACCATCGGCGCTGAAAGGCTTAGCTTCCGGGTTCGGAATGTAACCGGGCG
>NZ_JBITHR010000010.1:0-18567 GCF_044458185.1 Streptomyces sp. NPDC050485
GACTCTTTCGTGTCCGACTTCCTCGGTGCCTTTCGGGTTCTCCCTCTCGGGTTTCCCTTTCCGGCGGCTCCGACTCTATCAGATCCTTTCGGGCCCGATTCCCAGTCTCCCGGGGCCAAGTCGGCTTGTCTTCCCGGCTGTTGGGCCGTTCCGACGAGTGAGACATTAGCGGAATCCTTGGGCCCGACGCCAATCGGGGTGCGTTCTCGAACGCGGATTCCTCATTTCGCAAAAGCGCACGAAAAATGAGACGACGAGATGTCGTTCATGAGAAGTGGTTGGTGCGGAATGGCTGTCCGGGGACCGACCGGGGTCGGCGCTCACGTCGGACAACTCGGAGAACATTACGGATCGGGTCGGGCCGTGTCAACCCTCGGCCGGAGCCCCAGGGTTCGGGGCGGGGAGGGCGTCGGACCCCGTGCTTTTGGCCGAGGCAGGCCTGGCGGGACGGCCGATCTGCTGGGCCGGGGGCGCGGCCTAGCTTGGCGGGTATGAGGTCTCTTCTTCGCACTGCCCTGGCTGCCGTGACCCTCCTTGTCCTGGGAGCGGCCGTGGCGCCCGGGGCCGCGTACGCCGTGGACGGGGACGAGCATGTCGCTCAGATGCGGCTGCGGGTCGTCAACGCGATGAATGAGGACACCCGGAGGGAGATCGAGCGGGCTCGCGCCTGCACGGGCGGAGCCTCGTCGGCTGAGGTGGCCCGGCTTGAGCACAAGTTGCAGGAGGGGTGCCGGCTCGCGGCGGATCTGCGGTCCGTGCGGTCTGTGCGGCCGGTCAAGGCTCAGGTTCAGGGTGCTCGGGCCCGGGCTCAGGCCGAGAGGGACGGTTTCGTGACGGTTTCGGCCGGTGGTGGGGAGCCGGTGGCTGAGGGCGATGCGTTTCATGCCGCGCTTCGGGCCATTCCGCACACGCCCGTCGGGGTCCTGAGCGTCGTCGGCGGGGCGGCGCTGGCACTTGTCGGTGGTGGTGCGGCCGCTGTGGTGGTGCGGCAGCGGCCGCGTGCCGAGGGCTGACCGGTCAGTTCTGGCCCGAGGCCAGTTCGCGGCTGCGGTCGCGGGCGGCTTCCAGCGCCGCGATGAGGGCGGCGCGTACACCGTGGTTCTCCAGCTCGCGGATCGCGCTGATCGTCGTACCCGCCGGGGACATCACCGCCTCGCGCAGCTTCACCGGGTGCTCGCCGCTGTCACGCAGCATCACGGCGGCGCCGATCGCGGACTGCACGATCAGGTCGTACGCCTGGGCGCGGGGCAGGCCGAGGAGGATTCCGGCGTCGGTCATCGCCTCGACCAGGTAGTAGAAGTAGGCCGGGCCCGAGCCGGAGAGGGCCGTCGCCGCGTCCTGCTGTGATTCCGGTACGCGCAGGGTCTTGCCCACTCCGCCGAAGATTTCCTCCGTATGGGCGAGGTGGTCGGGCGTGGCGTGGCTGCCGGCGCTGATCACCGACATGCCCTCGTCGACCAGTACGGGGGTGTTCGGCATGACGCGTACGACCGGGGTGCCGGCCGTGAGGCGCTCCTCGATGAAGGAGGTGGGGATGCCCGCCGCCGCGCTGATCACGAGGCGGTCGCTCGTGACGTACGGGGCCAGTTCGTCCAGGAGCCTGCCCATGTCCTGGGGCTTCACCGCGAGGATCAGGGTGTCCGCGCGCTTGGCGGCCTCGGCGTTGGTGACCGCGTCCACGCCGTAGCGGGCGTGGAGTTCTTCGGCGCGCTCCGAGCGGCGGGCGGTCACCAGAAGGTTGGCCGGGTGCCAGCCGGCTCGGATCATTCCGCTGAGGAGGGCCTCGCCGATTTTGCCGGTGCCGAGGACTGCGACGGTTTGGGTCATGCGGGTCACCCTCCTGGTGGTGCGCTTGCGTCCTGCGTCGTCCATCCTCGCACCGGGGGTGGGCCGGTGGGGGTGGTGTCCGAGGGGCGGTACGGGTGGGGGCGCTGCGCTGGGCTTCTTCCCCACCCCGCCCCTTTCCGAACTGGGGGCTCTGCCCCCAGACCCCCGCTCCTCAAACGCCGGAGGGGCTGGGTATGGCTGTGTGACTAGGGGGTTCGGCGGCGGAGGGTTGCTGCTCCCAGGGTGAGGACCAGGACTGCTACTGCTGCCACTACTCCGGTGTCTCTTGCGAAGGTGGCTGTTGCTTCGGGGTGGTGGAGGACCTGGGTCATGGCGTCCACCGCGTACGACATGGGCAGGACGTTCGAGATCCATTCCAGGACCGGCTGCATCGCGCTGCGCGGGGTGAACAGGCCGCAGAGCAGGAGCTGGGGGAAGATCACCGCCGGCATGAACTGGACCGCCTGGAATTCCGACGCCGCGAAGGCCGAGACGAACAGGCCGAGCGCCGTGCCGAGCAGGGCGTCGAGGAGGGCCACCAGGAGGAGCAGCCACGGGGAGCCGACGACGTTCAGGTCGAGGAGCCAGACGGAGATGCCCGTCGCGATGAGCGACTGGATCACGGCCAGGGCGCCGAAGGCGAGCGCGTAGCCCCCGATCAGGTCGCCTTTTCCCAGGGGCATGGCGAGGAGACGTTCCAGGGTGCCAGAGGTGCGTTCGCGCAGGGTGGCGATGGAGGACACCAGGAACATCGTGATCAGCGGGAAGATGCCGAGCAGTGAGGCACCGATGCTGTTGAACACGACCGGGCTGCCGTCGAACACGTACCTGAGCAGGGTGATCATGGCGGACGGGATGATCAGGAGCAGCGCGATGGTGCGCGGGTCGTGGCGCAGTTGGCGCAGCACGCGGGCGGCGGTCGCGAGGGTGCGGGATGCGTTCATCGGGGTGCCTGTGCCTTGCGTTGGGCTTCGTCCACGAGGTGGAGGAACGCGCCCTCGACGGTTTCCGTGGCGGTACGGGTGCGCAGGTCGTCCGGGGTGTCCTCGGCGAGGAGGACGCCCTCGCGCAGGAGGAGCAGGCGGTGGCAGCGTTCCGCCTCGTCCATGACGTGCGAGGAGACGAGGAGGGTGGTGCCGCGGGTGGCGGCGATGGTGTGGAAGAGGTTCCACAGGTCGCGGCGGAGTACGGGGTCCAGGCCTACGGTCGGTTCGTCCAGGACGAGTAGCTCCGGAGTGCCGAGCAGGGCGACGGCCAGTGAGGCGCGGCTGAGTTCTCCGCCGGAGAGCCGGCCCGCCAGGTCACCGGCGTGGGTGGTGAGGTCGACGTCCGTGATGGCCCGCTCGACGGCTTCGGCGCGGGCTGCGCGGTGGGCGCGGCCCGGGTGGAGTACGGCCGCGAAGTATTCGAGGTTCTGACGTACCGTCAAATCCTGGTAGACGGACGGGTCTTGGGTGACGTAGCCGATCCTCGGTCGCAGGCTCGGGGTGCCCGCGGGGGTGCCCAGGACGGTGAGGGTGCCGGTCACTTTCGCCTGCGTTCCCACGATCGCGCGCATCAGGGTGGACTTTCCGCAGCCGGACGGGCCGAGGAGGCCGGTGATGCGGCCGCGCGGGACGGTGAAGTCCAGGTTCTTCAAGACGGTTCTGGGGCCCCGTACGACGGTCAGGTCTTGGGCCTCGACCGCGGGTCCGGGTGTGGCTGCGGCCGCGGGTGGAGTGGCAGGGGTCGCTTCCGAGGGGAGGGCGGCCCGGTGGGTGGCGTCCGGCGTGCGATCTCGCTTGGAATTCACCATGTGATGAATAATCCTCCTCTCGGGGTGCGGGCGTCAAGGATCGGGGGGCCGTCAGGGTCATCCCCCATGGCATTGCGGGGGCGTTGCGCAGGACCTTGGAGGCATGAGGAATCAGTCGCGAAGCTCTCAGGACGCCGTGATCGCCGAGGCTGCGGTCACCAAGGCCGAGCGGCGGCACCTCGCCGTCGCGTCGGCGTCGCTCGGGCCGTGGGGGGCCGCCACCACGGTCGGCGCGGTGGGCGGGTTCGTGTCGCTCACGATCGACTCGATCGCCGACGGGTTCGGCACGATGGCGATCGCCGGGGCCGGGTCCGTCGCGCTCCTGCTGTTCTTCCTGGTGGGCGGGGTGGGGGCGGCGCTCGGGGGCGTCCGCGCCGACCGCACCGACCGCACCGACCGCACCGACCATCGGATCCGGCTCTGGGCGCGGGCCCATCCCTGGCGGGTGGCGGCCGTGCCGGCCGGGCTCATGGTGCTCGGCGATGTTGTCGTTCGGCAGGCCGTTACGTCCGAGGCGTTCTCCAGCAGCGTGTGGGACGGGGTTTGGCGGGGGTTTGCTGTGGCGGGGGTGGTGGGATTGGTGGGAATCGCAGGGAAGGCGCGGATGGTCGGGCGTCGGTAGGTGGGCGTGGGGTGCTGCTGGGGGTGGGGTGCTGTCGATCCACCACAGGGCCAGTGCGCCGCCCGGACGCAGTACGCGGCGGGCCTCCGGGCCCGCCTTCGCCGGGTCGGTCCAGTGCCAGGCCTGGGCGTACGTGATGAAGTCCGCGGATGCGGTGGCGAGTTCGGGGGGTGTTTTCCCACCCGCCCGCCCGTTCTGCCCGCTGCCCAGGCGAGGGACCAGTGGGTGGTGCTGCGTCGCTGGGGAACTGCGCGCCGTGCGTCGGCGCCCGCCTCCGGCGGGCCTGGTCTCCCACCCGGCCCGCCCGTTCTGTCCGCTTGGACGGGCTCAGCAACCAATGGGTGGTGCCCCGCCGTTGGCGGCCTGCGCAGACGTTTTTCGGCCTTCGGCCAACTCGCCCCTCTGCGCCGTTACTTTCGCTTTGGCTTTCTGCGCGCCGCCGGGTTTCCCGTGCGGGTGCCTCGGCGGCGTTCGTACTGGGTTCGGGCCGCTTCGAATTCCGTACGGTGCAGGGCTTCGCCGGGGGCCTCGGTGAACGTACGGAAGAAGTACGCCAGCAGCGAGCCGATGAAGCCGATGGCCTTCAGGCCCTGGAGCGAGCGGTCCGCGTCGGGGTCGGCGGGGCGGGTCGAGAAGCCCTCCCAGGTTTTGCGGAACGCCAGCGCGCTGCAGATCGCGAACATCACCACGATCATCACGTTCACGAATCCGCCGGTGTTCGCGATCTGCAGGCCCTCGTACGCGAAGCGCAGCACGAAGCACGCCGCCACTGCCGCCGCCAGCGAGCCGATCGCCGCGCCGGCTCGGCGCAGGCCGTAGCCGTTGTCGTGGTCGACCCACGTCGTGCCGAAGAAACGGATCGGCTCGGGCTGCGGTCCGGCGGGGGAAGCCGCAGCCGCAGACGCAGCGGGCGCCGCCTTTCCGCTTGGGGCATCGGCCCCGCCTGGAGCACCGGCCCCGCTTGGAGCATCGGCCCCGTTTACGGCACCGGCCATGTTCGGGGCATCAGCCCCGTTCGAGGCACCGGCCCCGTTTGCGGCATCGGCCGCGCTGCGGCCATTGGCTCCGTGCCGGGCGACGGCGCCCTTGCCGTCACCAGGCCCGTTCTGGTCGACGGCGCCGCTGCGGTCACCGGCCCCCGTGCCGCCTCCCGTCCCGCTCGCGCCGTCCTCGGCCCCCTTGCCGCCCGCGCCGCTCTTCTCGCTCATGGGGTCGATTATCCCCGGAACCATCCCCGGACCGAGCCGGCCGAAGGGCCGCCGTCGCTAGCCGCAGCGCGGTGCCACGTAGCCGTCGCTCCCCGTCTTCACATACGCGTCCGACACAAAGCGGCCGTTGCCTATGTTGTCCCAGATGTTCGACGTGCCGTACGGGCCCGAGACCGTCGTGCCCGGGGTCTGGCAGTTCACCGGGACCGTTGCGCCCTGGGGCAGGACGTCGACCACGGCGTAACCCGTGCCGGGGCCGCTGCGGACGTTCAGTTCGCAGCCCGGCGCGACCGGATAACGTGACATTTGCATCTCCCCCATCTGCTTCACTCTGCGTGCAACACGCAGGCTAGCAAGCCCCATCGGCCCCGTACGCCCCATCGACTAGGCTCCGTCGGACGCTGGCGTACAACGGACACATGGGGGTGGACCATGGCGTCGCCGCGCAGTATCGGGTTCGGGGCGGAGGGTGCCGAGGATCCGGAATCCGTCGGGGCCTACCGGCTCGAATCCGTGCTCGGGGCGGGCGGCATGGGTGTGGTGCATCTGGCCACCTCCCCCTCCGGCATGCGGCTCGCCGTCAAGGTCGTGCACGCCCAGCACGCCGCCGATCCGGAATTCCGGGCGCGGTTCCGGCAGGAGGTGTCGGCGGCCCGGCGGGTCAGCGGGGCCTTCACCGCCTCCGTCGTGGACGCCGATCCGGATGCCGTCCGGCCCTGGATGGCCACCGTGCACATTCCGGGGCCCACCCTCGCCGAACGCGTCAAGGACAGCGGGCCGCTGACCGCCGAGGAGGTGCGCCGGCTCGGGGCCGGGCTCGCCGAGGCGCTGCGCGACATCCACCGGGCCGGGGTGGTGCACCGCGACCTCAAGCCGAGCAACGTGCTGCTCGCCGCCGACGGGCCCAAGGTCATCGACTTCGGGATCTCCCGTCCGTACGACAGTGACCTGCGGACGGAGACCGGAAAGCTCATCGGTACGCCGCCGTTCATGGCGCCCGAGCAGTTCCAGCGGCCCCGCGAGGTCGGGCCCGCCGCGGACGTGTTCGCCATGGGGGCGGTACTCGTGCACGCCGCCACCGGGAGCGGGCCCTTCGACTCGGAGTCGCCGTACGTCGTGGCGTACCAAGTGGTGCACAACGAACCGGACTTGGCCGGGGTGCCCGAGGATCTCGTGCCCGTGCTCCGCGGCTGCCTCGCCAAGGATCCCGGCGACCGGCCCACCCCGGACGACCTGCTGTCCGCGCTGCGGTCCGCCGCGTACGGATCCGAGGCCTCCATTCCTACGCAGCGGTTCCGGAACCCGGTGCGGGAGGAGGGTTCGTTCGCCGAGAAGGCTTCGTTCGGCGAGGAGGGCTCGTTCGGTGCGAAGGGCTCGTTCGGCCAGGAGGGCTCGTTCGGCGCGGAGGGCTCCTCCTCCGGTGGCAAAGGTTCTGCCGGAGGCAGAGGTTCCGCCGGTGGGCAGGGTTCCGCCGGTGGCGGCAAGGGGGGGCCAGCGCGTCGGCGTACCCGCTGGGTCCTCGGTGCGCTCGCGCTTGTCGGAATCGTCGGCGGGGGCCTGGCGGGTGTGCAGGCGCTGCCCGACGGGACCGGCACCGAGACCGTGGCCGCCGCCCCGGAGCAGGCCGGCGCTCCCCAATTCCGGCCCTGGACAGTCCAGTTGCCCGGCAGCAGTGGTGAGAACCGGGTGGCCTTCTGCTCCGTCGGCGGCGAGGCCGGCCACTCGCTCTACTGCGCGGCGCCCGGAGTCTCCGTCGCCCGGCTCGATCCCTTCAGCGGGAAGGTGCTGTGGTCCGTGCCGGGGGCGGGCGGGGCGATGCTCTCCGACGACCTCGCTCCGGTGGCCGCGGGCGGCCGGGTGCTCGTGCGGGTTCCCGGCGGCGGGACGTTGCGGGCCTACGACCCCGGCACCGGGAAGCAGGTGTGGTCCGTGGACGTTTCGGCGTACTCCGGAGTGCATCCCGCGGGCGACACGGTGCTGCTGACCACGGCCGACGGGCATGTCACCGCGCTCAACTCCCTTACCGGGGTGGAGAAATGGCGGAAGCCGATCGGGGACCGGCGGTCGCAGTGGCTGGTGTCCGGTGCGGGCGAGGGGGCCGCGGCCCTCGACGGAAAGGCGACCGCGTCCGGCGACGGCAAGGGGGCCGGGTCCAGTAAGGGCAAGGGGGCCGCGTCCGACGAAGGCAAAGGCGACGGCAGGGCGAACGTGGCTCAGTCCGGCGACGGCAAACCGCTCGCGTTCGTCGCCACGCCCGCCGCCGACGGCGCTGCCACCTCCGTCGCCGCCGTCGATCCGGCCACCGGGGCCGTGCGGTGGCAGAGCCGCCTCGACGGGCGGCTGCACCCGGTCGCGGCCGACGCACAGGCCCTGTTCCTGCTGCCGACCGACCCCAGCGGGCTGACCTCGGCCGTCGTACGCCTCGACACCGCCACCCAGGCCGTCCGCCGCACCCCGCTCACCGCCCCGCTCGACCAGGCGCAGGCCGGGGTCGACGGGGGCACGGTGTACGTCTTCGGGGCGGGCGGGGCGCTCGTCGCGGTGGACTCGGTGCGCGGCGCGGAGAGGTGGCGGCTCGACACCGGCGTGGCGCGCGCCTCGCGGCCCGTCGCCTCGGACGGCCAGGTGTATCTGACCGGCGCCGACGGCAGGCTGCTCGCCTTCGACGCCCGCAAGGGCGTACTCGCCGGGCAGACCAACCCCCGTATGCACGGCGGGCGTTACACCTTCACGCCCGCCCTTCCCGCGCCGCTCGCCGCCGGGGGCAAGGTGTATGCCGCCGCCCCCGACGGGTCGGTGTTCGCGGTCGATCCCGGTGATGTCGCCGCCTGGTAGGGGCGGCGACAGCCGTACGACCCGCCACCTGGCAGGAACGGCGACAGCCGTACGGACCGGCGTCAGCCCAGCTTCGAGACGTCGCGGACCGCGCCGCGGTCGGCGCTGGTGGCCATCGCTGCGTAGGCGCGCAGCGCGGCCGAGACCTTGCGCTCGCGGTTCTTCGGGGCGTACGCCCCGTTCAGCGCCTCGCGGCGGGTGGCCAACTCGGCGTCGGGGACGAGGAGTTGGATCGTACGGTTCGGGATGTCGATCCGGATGCGGTCGCCGTCCTCGACCAGCGCGATGGTGCCGCCGGACGCCGCCTCGGGTGAGGCGTGGCCGATGGACAGGCCCGAGGTGCCACCGGAGAAGCGGCCGTCGGTGATCAGCGCGCAGGTCTTGCCGAGGCCGCGGCCCTTGAGGAACGACGTCGGGTACAGCATCTCCTGCATGCCGGGGCCGCCCCTGGGGCCCTCGTAGCGGATCACCACGACGTCGCCGTGCGTGACCTCCTTGCGGAGGATCTTGTCGACGGCCTCGTCCTGCGACTCGCAGACGACCGCGGGGCCCTCGAAGGTCCAGATCGACTCGTCGACGCCGGCCGTCTTCACGACGCAGCCGTCCTCGGCGAGGTTGCCGTGCAGGACGGCGAGGCCGCCGTCCTTGCTGTACGCGTGGGCCGCGTCCCGGATGCAGCCCTCGGTGGCGTCGGTGTCCAGGGTGTCCCAGCGCTCGGACTGCGAGAACGCCGTGGCGGAGCGGACGCAGCCGGGGGCCGCGTGCCACAGCTCGACCGCCTCGGCGGACGGCGAGCCGCCGCGCACGTCCCAGGCGTCCAGCCACTCCTTGATGGAGCGGGAGTGGACGGTGTGCACGTCCTCGTTGAGCAGGCCCGCGCGGTACAGCTCGCCGAGGATCGCGGGGATGCCGCCGGCGCGGTGCACGTCCTCCATGTAGTACGTACGGTTCTTGGCGACGTTCGGGGCGACCTTGGCGAGGCACGGGACGCGACGGCTGATGGCGTCCATGTCCGCGAGGCCGTAGTCCAGCTCGGCCTCCTGGGCCGCGGCCAGCAGGTGCAGGATCGTGTTGGTGGAACCGCCCATGGCGATGTCGAGCGCCATGGCGTTCTCGAACGCGGCGCGGGTCGCGATGGAGCGCGGCAGGACCGAGTGGTCGTCCTGCTCGTAGTGCCGCTTGGTGATCTCGACGACCGTGCGGGCCGCGTTCTCGTACAGGGCGCGGCGGGCGGTGTGGGTCGCCAGGACCGAGCCGTTCCCGGGCAGGCTCAGGCCGATGGCCTCGGTCAGGCAGTTCATCGAGTTGGCGGTGAACATGCCGGAACAGGAGCCGCAGGTGGGGCAGGCGTTCTCCTCGATGCGGAGGATGTCCTCGTCGGAGATCTTGTCGTTGACGGCGTCCGAGATCGCGTCGACCAGGTCGAGCGTACGGACCGTGCCGTCGACCAGGGTCGCCTTGCCGGCCTCCATCGGGCCGCCGGAGACGAAGACGGTGGGAATGTTGAGGCGGAGCGCCGCCATCAGCATGCCGGGGGTGATCTTGTCGCAGTTGGAGATGCAGATCAGGGCGTCCGCGCAGTGGGCCTCGACCATGTACTCCACGCTGTCCGCGATGAGGTCGCGGGAGGGGAGGCTGTAGAGCATGCCGCCGTGGCCCATCGCGATGCCGTCGTCCACGGCGATCGTGTTGAACTCGCGGGGCACGGCGCCGGCGGCCAGGATGGCCTCGCTCACGATGCGGCCGACCGGGGCGAGGTGGGTGTGGCCCGGCACGAACTCGGTGAAGCTGTTCGCCACGGCGATGATCGGCTTGCCGATGTCCTCGCTCGCTACACCGGAGGCCCGCATAAGGGCGCGGGCGCCCGCCATGTTGCGGCCGTGGGTGACTGTGCGGGACCTCAGCTCGGGCATCGTCGCTCGTCTCCTTCAGACAGGGTGGGCTGTCTGCGAGCCTACGCCGGTGCTCCAAGATTTGGACAGCTTGTCCGCATGCCGGGACGCCCGGCTCGCCCCTTGGTCGGGTGCTGCGCAGGCTTCTTCCCCACCCCGCCCCTTCCCGCTGTGACACTTTGCGGCTCCGCCGCGTGGGGGGCTCCGCCCCAGACCCCGCTCCTCAATCGCCGGAGGGGCTTGATTTTGCTGGCCAGGGCTTGAACTTGCTGCGCATCGGGATTTCGCTGCGGGTCCTGGCTCGTCAGGGTCACGCCTCCGTCAGGTACCGCTGGAGTGTCGGTGCCACCAGTTCCACGATCGACTCCGGGTCCGCCGAGGCGAGCGGTTCCACCTCCAGTACGTATCGCATGATCGCGATCCCGATCATGTGGGACGCCGCCAGTTCCGCGCGGAAGCGGGGGTCGGGGACCTTCAGGTCGGCCGCCACGCGCTCCAGGAGGCGGCGCAGCACGAAGCCCCGCAGGACTTTCGCGGCCGCCTCGTGGGTGAGCGCCGAGCGGATCACGGCGATCAGCGGGGTGCGCGTCGCCGGGTTCTCCCAGACGGAGAGGAAGTAGCGGGCGAGGCGTTCGCCCACGCCGTCGAGGTCGTGGCCGAGGACGGCCGACAGCGTCAGCGCCGGTTCGAAGTCGACCTCGACGGCCGCCGCGAAGACCTCGTCCTTCGTGCCGAAGTAGTGGTGGACCAGCGCCGCGTCGACCCCGGCCGCCTTGGCGATGCCGCGCATGGACGTCTTGTCGTAACCCCGGTCGGAGAACTCGGCGCGAGCCGCGGCCAGGATGCGTTCGCGGGTGCCGGGGCCGGTGTCGACGGAGGCCCGCGGCGGGCGGCCGCGGCGGCGCGGGGCGGCCGGGCCCGTACCCGTACCGCCCGGGGAGTCCGTCATGCGCGGCGGGCCGGGGCGGACGCCAGGTGCAGCCGGGTGAAGGCGAGCGCCTCCGCGAGGTCGGCCTCGCGTTCCGCGGCGGACATGGCGCGCCGGGTGTTGACCTCGATGACGACGTGGCCGTCGAAGCCGGTCAGGGCGAGGTGTTCGAGGAGTTCCGCGCACGGCTGGGTGCCGCGGCCCGGCACCAGGTGCTCGTCCTTCGCCGAGCCTCGCCCGTCGGCGAGGTGGACGTGGGCGAGCCGGTCGCCCATCCGGTCGACCATGGCCAGCGCGTCCGTACGGGAGGTCGCGGCGTGCGAGAGGTCGATCGTGAAGTTGCGGTAGTCGTCCTTGGTGACGTCCCAGTCGGGGGCGTACGCGAGCATTTCGCGGTCCCGGTAGCGCCACGGGTACATGTTCTCTACGGCGAATCGCACATCGGTCTCGTCGGCCATCCGCCAGATGCCGTCGACGAAGTCGCGGGAGTACTGGCGCTGCCAGCGGAACGGCGGATGGACCACCACCGTGGAGGCGCCGAGCCGCTCGGCCGCCGACCGCGCCCGCTGGAGCTTCACCCAGGGGTCGGTGGACCAGACCCGCTGGGTGATCAGCAGACACGGCGCGTGGACGGCCAGGATCGGCACCTGGTGGTAGTCGGAGAGCCGCCGCAGGGCTTCGATGTCCTGGCTGACGGGGTCGGTCCAGACCATGACCTCGACGCCGTCGTACCCCAGGCGCGCGGCGATCTCGAAGGCCGTCGCCGTCGACTCCGGATAGACCGAGGCCGTCGACAGGGCGACCTTCGCATCCGGGATGCGCACCACTGGATCTGCCACGGAGACAGGGTACGGGCCGCTGCCACCGGTCGGGGAGGCGGTCCGGTGCGCCCGACGAACGTCACACTCGCCGGTAACGTCGCACTCACCGGTCACCGAACCCGTCACTCCGCCGGAAGGTGGTCGAGGTGGCGCAGGATCACGCCCTCGCGCAGTGCCCAGGGGCAGACCTCCAGCTCATCGACGGCGAACAGGTCCATCGCGCCCTCCGCGACCAGCGCCCCGGCGAGCAGCTGCCGCGCCCGGCCCTCGGAGACGCCGGGCAGCGTGGCGCGCTGCTCGGCCGTCATGGCGGCCAGCTTGGGCACCCACTCCTCCAGTGAACTGCGACTCAGTACGCGCTGGACGTAGGCCCCCTCACTCGACCGGGCGGCCCCCGCGATCCGGGCGAGCTGCTTGAACGTCTTTGACGTGGCGACCACGTGGTCGGGCCGGCCCGAGCGCGCGAACTCGCCGACGGTGCCCGCGATCTGGGCCCGTACGTGCCGGCGCAGCGCCCGTACGTCGGCCGGGTCCGGCGGGTCGCCCGGCAGCCAGGCCGCGGTCAGCCGTCCGGCGCCCAGCGGCAGCGACACCGCCCCGTCCGGTTCCTCGTCGATGCCGTACGCGACTTCCAGGGAGCCGCCGCCGATGTCGAGCAGGAGCAGCTTCCCGGCCGACCAGCCGTACCAGCGGCGCGCCGCCAGAAAGGTGAGCCGGGCCTCCTCGTCGCCGGACAGGACCGGCAGCTGCACGCCGGTCTCGTCGCGGACCCGGGCGATCACCTGGTCGATGTTGCTGGCCTCGCGGACCGCGGAGGTCGCGAAGGGCAGCAGTTCCTGGACACCCTTGTCCTCGGCGGACAGCAGCGCGCCCTTGATCGTGGCGACCAGCCGGTCGATGCCTGCCGGTCCGATCGCACCGTCCCCGTCGAGGAGTTCGGCGAGCCGCAGCTCCGCCTTGTGCGAGTGCGCGGGCAGCGGCGCGGCACCGGCGTGCGCGTCCACGACCAGCAGATGAACCGTGTTCGACCCCACATCGAGGACTCCGAGTCTCATGGAGTGAACGCTACTGCGCGTGCGGACATGGCCTCGGACATACGCTTGACCCGTGCCAAAGACGAAAAAGGCGAAGCCGGGCAAAGCCGGGGCCGCGAAGAACCCCGCCCAGCGGACCCAGGACGAGCAGGGGATCGACTTCCCGCGCGCCTGGGTCGAATTCCCCGACCCCGCCGACGACGAGCAGGTCTTCCGCTGCGACCTGACCTGGCTCACCTCGCGGTGGACCTGCATCTTCGGCAGCGGCTGCCAGGGCATCGAGGCGGGCCGGGCCGACGACGGCTGCTGCACCCTGGGCGCCCACTTCTCCGACAAGGACGACGAGAAGCGGGTGGCCGGGCACGTGGCGCGGCTCACCCCGGAGCTGTGGCAGTTCCACGACGTGGGCACCGAGTCGGGCTGGACCCAGACCGACGAGGACGGCGAGCGCCAGACCCGCCGCTGGAAGGGTTCCTGCATCTTCCAGAACCGGCCGGGCTTCGCGGGCGGCGCCGGCTGCTCGCTGCACATCCTGGCTTTGAAGGAGGGCAAGGAGCCGCTGGAGACCAAGCCGGACGTGTGCTGGCAGCTGCCGGTGCGCCGGACGTACGACTGGATCGAGCGGCCCGACGACACCAAGGTGCTGCAGATCTCGATCGGCGAGTACGACCGCCGGGGCTGGGGTCCGGGCGGCCACGACCTGCACTGGTGGTGCACCTCGGCGACCTCCGCCCACGGCGCGGGCGAGCCGGTGTACGTGACGTACAGGCCGGAGCTGACCGAGCTCATGGGCTCGGAGGCGTACGCCGTCCTGGTGGAGCAGTGCGAGGCGCGGCTCGCCTCGCAGCTGCCGCTGGTCGCCCCCCACCCGGCCGACCCAAAGCGGTAACCGGCGTACGGATTACGGCAGTTGGCCCCTCCCCCGGTCAGCGGCTGTGGCCGGCCGGGGGCGTCGACGGCGGCGGGGTCCGGGTCGGTGACGCGGGCGGGCTCGGCGTCGGGCTGGACGTAGGCCGTGGGGGCGTGGGCGTGGGGCTGCTCGGCGGGCTCGGCGTGGGCCGGGTCGACGGCGGCGCGCCGGATCCGGACGGGCCGGGGTTTCCGGGGTGGCCCGGGTCGGGCGAGGACGGCGGGGTGATGGGGGTGCCGTCGCCCGAGATGCGTACCGCGGCGCCGGACGGCTCGACCTCGACCCGTACCGACCAGGCGTGGTGCGGCTCCTGGGCGTGCTCGACGCGGATGTACACGGTGACGCTGTGGCCGGGCGCGAGTCTGCCCGCGCTCTGGCTGAAGGAGAGCCAGGGGGCGTGGCTGCGCAGCGACCAGTCGACCGGTGAACCCCCGGTCGAGGTGAGCGTGAGCACGGTCGTGTCGCCCGCCGAGCTCGCCGCGACCGCGAGCCGGCCGGGGCCCGCCGGGGCGGCGGAGGGGCTGATGACCTCGACGGAGACGTCGGGGGCGCGGCTGCCGGCGGTGAAGCGGCTGTCGGGTTCGCTGCGGGCGTTGCCCGCGTTCTCGTAGCGGTCGTACGGGTGGCCGTTCAGCCCGCCCGGAGTGTCGGCCTCGCTGGCGGTGACCTTGGTGCCGTCGTGCGTCTCGCCGGTGGACGGGGCGCCGCGGTAGGCGGCCCAGAGCGCGAAGACCGGCGCCGCGACGACGGTCGCCACGACGGTGGTGGTCACCGCCCGGGCCCGCAGCCGGTCGCGCCGGGCGGCCCGGTCCTTGGGGTCCATCGGGAACCCGGTCCGGTCGAAGCGCGGGGCCCCGCCGCGCGTCCGCGGCACGTGCAGCATCGCGGCCTGCGCGTCGGCCCGCGGCGCCTCGGCCAGCGGCAGCGCGGCCGGGGTGACGGTTGAGCCGGGCCATGGCCCGCCCGCGCCCGCGCGTTCGGCGGCGCGGCGGCAGCGGGGGCAGTCGTCCACGTGCCGGACCAGTTCTCGGCGCAGCGCGGCGGAGAGCAACACCTGGTGGTCGCCGGTCAGTTGGGCGACCGTGGGGCAGCCGCCCGTCTCCACGACGGCGAGCGCGGCCCGGGTCCGCTCGACCTCGCAGGCCCCGGCGGCGAGGAGTTCGCGGGCGGCCGGGTAGGTCATGCCGAGCACGGCGGCGACCTCGCGGGCGCCGAGCTGGTGGCGGACCGCGAGTTCGAGGGCCTCGCGCTGCTCGGGGGTGGTGCCGGCCGCCTCGGGCCAGGCGAGCAGGGCGAGTTCGCGGCGGCGCCGCTCCTGCTCCTCCGCTGAGACCTCGGCGGCGGGGGCCGCTTCGGGCACGCGTCCGGTGTGGGCGCCCTGCCGGTTGCGCCTGCGCTCGGCCAGCTTGCGCAGACAGGCCCAGCGGGCCAGCGCGTACAGCCATGCCCGGCGTTCGGCCTCGCCCTCGGGGCACCGCGCGTACTGGCGCTCGGAGACGGCGAGTAACTCGCCGAGGGCGGCGATCGCCTCGTCGTGGTCGCACAGGACGGACAGGCAGTACGTGAACAGGCCGTCGAGATGGGCCTCGTAACGCGCGGGCGGGCGCTGGGCCAACGTGTGGGGCGCAGGGCCCTGCGCCCGGTGTGCGCCGGTGTTGTGCGCTGGTTGATCCGGTCTGCTGCTCGTCATCCGTGCGACCGTAGGGGGAGGATCAGGGGTTCTTCGTACCGGTTGAACACATTTAATCCTTACGGGTGAACGTATCCCTCAAAAGGGGACAGGAAGCGGGGCTTCCATGGCATTCGATGGCAGACCCCTCACGCACAGTGCAAACGGACGCGAGCGGTCGGGGCGGCGCCGGGAGGGGCAGGACCACCCGAACGGCGGGGCGCGGAATCGCCGGACCCCGCGCCCGGACGGCGCAAGGCCCCCCGCGATACGGGCCGCCCGGCATCCCGTACGGGAATGTCAGTGGCCCCCTATACGGTGACGCCATGGCTGCCCGTACGAAATCCGCGAAGGACCGGCCGTCCTACCGCTGCACCGAATGCGGCTGGACCACCGCCAAGTGGCTCGGCCGCTGCCCCGAGTGCCAGGCCTGGGGGACGGTCGAGGAGTACGGCGCGCCCGCGGTCCGTACGACGGCGGCGGGCCGGGTCTCCACCGCCGCGCTGCCCATCGGCCAGGTGGACGGCCGCCAGGCGACCGCCCGCACCACCGGGGTGGCCGAGCTGGACCGCGTCCTCGGCGGCGGCCTGGTGCCCGGCGCGGTGGTGCTGCTCGCGGGCGAACCCGGCGTCGGCAAGTCCACGCTGCTCCTGGACGTGGCGGCGAAGGCGGCCAACGACGACCACCGCACGCTGTACATCACGGGCGAGGAGTCGGCGAGTCAGGTCCGGCTGCGCGCCGACCGGATCAAGGCGCTCAACGACCACCTCTACCTGGCCGCCGAGACGGACCTCTCCGCCGTTCTCGGCCATCTCGACGCGGTGAAACCGTCCCTGCTCGTCCTCGACTCCGTGCAGACCGTCGCATCGCCCGAGATCGACGGCGCCCCCGGCGGCATGGCCCAGGTCCGCGAGGTCGCGGGCGCCCTGATCCGCGCCTCCAAGGAGCGCGGCATGTCCACGCTCCTGGTCGGCCACGTCACGAAGGACGGCGCGATCGCGGGCCCCCGCCTGCTGGAACACCTCGTGGACGTGGTGCTCTCCTTCGAGGGCGACCGGCACGCGCGGCTGCGTCTCGTACGGGGCGTCAAGAACCGGTACGGGGCGACCGACGAGGTCGGCTGCTTCGAGCTGCACGACGAGGGCATCACCGGGCTCGCCGACCCCAGCGGCCTGTTCCTCACCCGCCGCGACGTCGCCGTGCCCGGCACCTGTCTGACGGTCACCCTGGAGGGCCGCCGCCCCCTGGTCGCCGAAGTCCAGGCGCTCACGGTCGACTCGCAGATCCCCTCCCCCCGCCGCACCACCTCCGGCCTGGAGACCTCCCGCGTCTCGATGATGCTCGCGGTGCTCGAACAGCGGGGCCGCATCACCGCGCTCGGCAAACGCGACATCTACAGCGCGACAGTCGGCGGGGTGAAGCTCTCCGAGCCCGCCGCGGACCTGGCGATCGCGCTGGCCCTGGCCTCGGCGGCCAGCGACACTCCGCTGCCCAAGAACCTGGTCGCGATCGGCGAGGTGGGCCTGGCGGGCGAGGTCAGAAGGGTCACCGGGGTCCAGCGCCGGCTCGCCGAAGCGCACCGGCTCGGCTTCACGCACGCCCTGGTGCCGACCGACCCGGGCAAGGTCCCGGCCGGCATGAAGGTCACCGAAGTCGCCGACATGGGGGACGCGCTGCGAGTGCTCCCGCGCGGGCGTCGCGCACAGCCCCCACGGGAGGAGTAGCCGCGCCGGTAGACTTTGCCCTGGTCTCGCCCGTCCGTACGAGCAGTACGCGAGCAGTACGCACCGTATGAGCAACACCGGAGGAGTGCAGTGGCAGCCAACGACCGGGCATCAGCACCCGGAAAGTCCGGCACAGGCTCCGGTAACGAAGCACTGATGCGCGCCGCCCTGAGCGCCGTCGCGCCCGGCACCGCGCTCCGCGACGGCCTGGAGCGCATCCTGCGCGGCAACACCGGCGGTCTGATCGTCCTCGGCCTGGACAAGACCGTCGACTCGATGTGCACGGGCGGCTTCGTCCTGGACGTCGAATTCGCCGCGACGCGGCTGCGCGAGCTGTGCAAACTCGACGGCGCGCTCGTGCTCGACAAGGACATCACCAAGATCCACCGGGCCGGTGTGCAGCTGGTCCCGGACGCCGGCATCCCCACCGAGGAGACCGGCACCCGCCACCGCACGGCGGACCGCGTCTCCAAGCAGTGCAACTTCCCGGTCGTCTCGGTCTCCCAGTCCATGCGCCTGATCGCGCTGTACGTGAACGGGGAGCGCCGTGTCCTGGAGGAGTCGGCGGCGATCCTGTCCCGCGCCAACCAGGCCCTCGCAACCCTGGAGCGCTACAAGCTCCGCCTGGACGAGGTGGCGGGCACGCTGTCCGCGCTCGAAATCGAGGACCTGGTGACGGTCCGGGACGTCACGGCGGTCGCCCAGCGCCTGGAGATGGTCCGCCGCATCGCGACGGAAATCGCCGAGTACGTGGTGGAGTTGGGCACGGACGGGCGGCTGCTCTCCCTCCAGCTGGACGAGCTGATCGCGGGCGTCGAGCCCGAGCGCGAGCTGGTGGTACGGGACTACGTCCCCGAGCCCACCGCCAAGCGCTCCCGCACGGTCGACGAGGCGCTGCGCGAGCTCAACGACCTCACCCACGCGGAGCTCCTCGAACTGCCCATAGTGGCAAGGGCGTTGGGCTACAGTGGCTCGCCCGAAACGCTGGACTCGGCGGTGTCGCCGCGCGGGTACCGGCTGCTCGCGAAGGTGCCGAGGCTGCCGGGGGCGATCATCGAGCGCCTGGTGGAGCACTTCGGCGGCCTCCAGAAGCTGCTTGCCGCCTCGGTGGACGACCTCCAGACCGTCGACGGGGTCGGCGAGGCGCGGGCGCGGAGCGTGCGCGAGGGGCTCTCGCGGCTGGCGGAGTCTTCCATCCTGGAGCGGTACGTCTAGCAAACCGGGGGGGGGGGGGCCCCCCCCCCCCCGCGCGGCGGGGGGGCGGGGGGGGGGGGGGGTGTGGGGGGGGGGGGGGGGGGCCGC
>NZ_JBITHR010000010.1:18577-134870 GCF_044458185.1 Streptomyces sp. NPDC050485
GGGGGCTTACCCCACCCCCGGGGCGCGCGCCGCCCCCCCCCCCGGGGCCCCCCCCCCCCCCCCCCCCCCCCCCCCCGGGGCGGGGGGGTGTTGGGGGGGGGGGGGGGGCCCCCCCCCCCCACCGGGGTTCGAGGGGCGCAGCCCCTCAGCGCGTCTGGGGCGCAGCCCCAGGAACCTCTTTCCTCACCCCCGGAGGCCATGCGGCGGAGCCGCAGAGTGTCACAGCGGGAAGGGGTGGGGTGGGGCTAATCCTTCGTCAGGCCGAACGACGCTCTCGCCACCGGCAGGCCCGGGAGCTTCGCTTCCACCAGGTACGTGCCGGGGCCCACCGAGCCTGTCGGCGGTGTCGCGCACTGCGGCGCGCTCTTGCCGCGGTTCCACTCCACCGTGTGGGTGATCGTGTCCTCCCCCGGCACCTGGAAGAACACGCTGCCGTCCCCGACCGCGCAGTCGTCCGTCGACCACACCCGGTCGTTGCCGGTGGAGGTGACCGTCACAATCGCCCCCTTGGGCCCGAGGTCCGCCTTGCAGGTGGACGCCGAGTTGTTCTTGAGGACGACTTCGAGCCGGGGCTTCTCGCCCAGCGCGTACGAGGTCTTGGTGGTGCGGAGCGTCAAGGTCAGCGAGCCCGGCGCACAGACGGGCAGGCTGGACCCGGCCGGCACCTGACGGCCGGTGTCGCCGCCGGTGCCCGAACTCCCGCCCCCGGAACCGGAGTCGGAGCCGGACGAGGCGCCCGAGCCCGCACTCGTACCGCCGTCACCGGAGTTTCCGCCACCCGAACCGCCCGATCCTCCGGAGCCGCCCGAGCCGCTGGACTCGTCGCGGCCGCCCGGCGCGGTGCTGACGGCAGGTCCGGAGCCGGACGGCCCCGGGGTGATCGAGTGCGTGGGAAACGGGCCCTTGTCGTTGCCGCTGCTCTTGGCGCCGCTGCCACCACCGGACGTGACGACCCATAGGGCGAGGATCGCGAGCAGCGCGATCAAGGACAGCGCGACCGCCCTCCGTCGCCAGTAGATGGAGGAGGGAAGCGGCCCGACCGGATTGCGCAGAGATCCCACGTACCGAACCTTACGAGAGATCGGGGCCAACTCCTGCCCCACCCGCCGCCTCTCGTACCAAGTTTTCCGGATCATCATCCCGGAGCAGGAGGTCGCCGCTCGTGGTCGGCCCCCGGGGATGATCCATACTGTCCGTCACCATGGATAGTGAGCTCTACCGCAACATCACCGACTTCGCCCACGACATGCCGTCCTGGGTGCAGCACATCGTCGAGGCCTGGACGCAGTTCGGCCTGCTCCTGTTCGGGGTGCTGTTCGTCTTCGCCTGGTGGCGGGCCCGCCGCCGCGACACGGCATCGCTGGCGCTCGCCGTGCTGGCGCCGCTGGCGACGGCGGTCGCCTACCTCTGCAGCGAGGTGATCAAGTCGCTGATCGACGAGGAACGGCCCTGCCGGGCAGTGGCGGGCGCGGCGACCTCGCTGATCGCCTGCCCCGTCAATGGCGACTGGTCGTTCCCGTCCAACCACGCCACCATCGCGGGCGCCGCCGCCCTCGCGCTGGCCCTCGCCTGGTCCCGGATCTGGCTGCTCACCGTGCCGATGGCGCTGGCGATGGCCTTCTCGCGGGTCTTCGTCGGGGTGCACTACCCGCACGACGTGGCGGTCGGCCTGGCACTCGGCGTGGTCGTCGCGCTGCTCGTCGTCAAGGCGGGCACCCGGCCCGTGCGGGCGCTGGCCGAAGCGATGCGTACCAGCGACGTCTCGGCGGTCGCCTGGTTCGCGGGAACCGGCGCACCGCTGCACGCCCGGCAGCACGCGCGCCGCTGAGCGCCCTCGCGCGCCCCCTTCGCGGGCCGATCGTGCCAGGATCGGTTCTGCGATGAACACTCTGCCGACGACGCCCACCGTGCCCATGAACGAGACGAACGAGACGAACGAGCCCGCCGTCCTCCACGAATCCGTCATCGGATGGTTCGGCGAGCACGCCCGCGACCTGCCCTGGCGGCGCCCGGAGGCGGGCGCCTGGGGTGTGATGGTCAGCGAGTTCATGCTTCAGCAGACCCCGGTCAGCCGGGTGCTCCCGGTATACGAGCAGTGGCTGGCCCGCTGGCCGCGCCCGGCCGACCTGGCCGCCGAGGCCCCCGGCGAGGCGGTACGCGCCTGGGGCCGGCTCGGCTACCCGCGCCGCGCGCTGCGGCTGCACGGCGCGGCCCTCGCCATAACGGAGCGGCACGGCGGTGACGTACCGGCCGACCACGGGCAGTTGCTCGCGCTGCCCGGCATCGGCGAGTACACGGCGGCCGCGGTCGCCTCGTTCGCGTACGGGCAGCGGCACGCGGTACTGGACACCAATGTGCGCCGGGTCTTCGCCCGGGCGGTGACCGGTGTGCGGTACCCGCCGACCGCCACCACCGCGGCCGAGCGGCGCCTGGCTCGCGCGCTGCTGCCCCAGGACGAGGCCACCGCGGCCCGCTGGGCGGCGGCCTCCATGGAGCTCGGCGCGCTGGTCTGCACGGCGAAGAACGAGACGTGCGTACGCTGCCCGATCGCCGCCCAGTGCGCCTGGCGGCTCGCCGGGAAGCCCGAGCACGAGGGCCCGGCGCGGCGCGGGCAGACCTATGCGGGCACCGACCGCCAGGTGCGCGGCAGGCTGCTCGCGGTGCTGCGCGAGGCCACCGATCCCGTACCGCAGTCGGCGCTCGACGCGGTGTGGCACGAGCCGGTGCAGCGGGCCAGGGCGCTCGACACGCTGGTCGCGGACGGTCTCGTGGAGCCCCTCGCCGACGGTTTCTACCGGCTGCCGCACGCCTGACCCCCGGGCGTGTCCGAGTGTGTCCGTAACGCCCGAAACGGCGGCCTTACCCCTGGAAAACGGCGGTAAACCTCGGCTGTTACACAACCGATGGCTCTCCGTGCGTCTGCCGACGGCTCCTCCGCACAGGCCCGTGACAAGTCCTCCGTAGGTTCATCCGGGTAAGCGACCAGCAGGGCGAGCGGGACCAGCTCACGGGGATGACGGAGGCGGTTGGGTATGGCGCAGGGCGAGGTGCTTGAGTTCGAAGAGTACGTACGCACCCGGCAGGATGCTCTTCTGCGCAGTGCCCGGCGGCTCGTTCCGGACCCGGTGGACGCACAGGACCTGCTGCAGACCGCGCTGGCCCGCACCTACGGCCGCTGGGACGGCATCGCCGACAAGACGCTCGCCGACGCCTATCTGCGCCGGGTCATGATCAACACCCGGACCGAGTGGTGGCGGGCGCGCAAGCTCGAAGAGGTTCCGACCGAGCAGCTGCCCGACGCCCGCGTCGAGGACGGCTCCGAGCAGCGCGCCGACCGCGCCCTGCTGATGGACGTCCTGAAGGTGCTCGCCCCCAAGCAGCGCAGCGTCGTCGTGCTCCGCCACTGGGAGCAGATGAGCACCGAGGAGACCGCCGCGGCGCTCGGCATGTCGGCCGGCACCGTCAAGAGCACGCTGCACCGCGCGCTGGCCCGGCTCCGCCAGGAGCTGGAGAGCCGCGAGCTGGACTTCCGTGCCCTGGAGCACGGCACGGTGCGCGAGGTAAAGGGGCGGGAGCGGTGCGCGGCCTAGCCAGAGGCGGCGGCTTGAACGCTCTGACGGCGGGGACCACGGCACTGGCCGGGCTCTCCGCCCTCGGGCTGCTGATGGCCGGCTGCTCCACCGGCGGCACCGGCACCCGGGACGAGGGCGAGGCTCCCCGCGCCGACAAGGCCGCCCACGCCACGCCGTCGCCGAGCGCGTCGAGCGCGGCCCCGTTCAACAAGGTCGACCCGGTGCAGCTGCTCAAGGCCGACCCGAAGGTCAGCGCCCGGGTCAAGGCCGACCTCAAGCCCTGCACCAAGAACGAGTTCCCGGTCGACGTGACGTACGGGCACCTGACCGGCACGACCGGCCAGGACGTCATCGTGAACGTCATGAACTGCAGCGACGCCGTCGGACTCGGCTCGTACGTGTACCGCGCCTCGGGCTCTTCGTACGACAACGTCTTCACCTCCGAGGAGGCGCCGGTGTACGCCGAGATCGACCGGGGTGAGCTGGTGGTGACCCGGCAGATGTACGCGCCGGGCGACAAGCCGGCCTTCGCGTCCAGCGAGATCGTGACCACCTACCACTGGTCGGGCGGTAAATTCGCCCAGCAGGACGAGGTGGAGAACGACTACAGCAAGGCGGTCGGCGGCAACGAGACCATGCCGCCCGTGCCCGCGTCCCCCTGACCCGGCCGCCGGGTCGGCGACCGGGGGCACGGCCATGCCGCAGACTGGGTACTGCGCCCGGACCCACCGCACGACCACCGGGCGACGGAAACGACCGCCGGAGAACTGAGAGAGCAGCGCGATGGCCGAAACCCATGTTCTGTTCGTCGAGGACGACGACGTCATCCGTGAAGCCACCCAACTCGCCCTGGAGCGCGACGGCTTCACCGTGACCGCCATGCCTGACGGGCTCTCCGGCCTTGAGGCGTTCCGCGCCGACCGGCCGGACATCGCCCTGCTCGACGTGATGCTGCCGGGCCTGGACGGCGTCAGCCTGTGCCGCCGGATCCGCGACGAGTCGACCGTTCCGGTGATCATGCTTTCGGCGCGCGCCGACTCCATCGATGTCGTCCTCGGCCTGGAGGCCGGCGCGGACGACTACGTCACCAAGCCCTTCGACGGCGCCGTCCTGGTCGCCCGGATCCGCGCCGTGCTGCGCCGATTCGGCCATGCCTCGGGCGGGCCCGGCGCCACCGAGGTGCCCGAGGCGGCGCCCGAGCGCGGGGTGCTCGCCTTCGGCGACATCGAGATCGACACCGAGGGCATGGAGGTCCGCAAGGGCGGCGAGACCGTCGCGCTGACCCCGACCGAGATGCGGCTGCTGCTCGAATTCTCCTCGGCTCCCGGCACCGTGCTCTCCCGCGACAAGCTCCTTGAGCGCGTATGGGACTACGGCTGGGGCGGTGACACCCGGGTGGTGGACGTGCATGTGCAGCGGCTGCGCACCAAGATCGGGCAGGACCGGATCGAGACCGTCCGTGGCTTCGGCTACAAGCTGAAGGCATGAGGGACCGATGAGACGCCCCGCCCCGCGGACCGGCGTCCGGCGGCTCCACCCCCTGGGCCCCGGCCCGGCCCGCGCCGAACAGGAGCACGTCGCATGAGGCGCTTCGCCCTGCGGACCGGCATCCGGTGGAAGATCAGCATCGCGATCACGGCGGTCGGCGCCCTGACCGTGATGGCGCTGAGCCTCGTCGTGCACAACGCGGCGCGCGTCTCGATGCTCGACAACGCCCGCGAAGTACAGGTCGAGCGGCTCAACTTCGCGCAGAACTACTACGAGACCAGCAACAAGCGGGTCCGCTTCGGCACCAAGCTCAACGATCCCGCGCTGCCTGCCGCACTGAAGGCCAAGGCCCTCCAGGGGCGCAAGGTCTCCTCCGTACAGGACCACGGCAGCGGCTCGCCCGACATCTGGGCCGCGGTGCCCGTCGGCAACGGCGACGTCCTGTCCCTGCACTCCAGTTTCACCGACCGCAGCTCCAGCGTCATAGCGGACCTCGACCGCGCCCTGGTCATCGGCTCGGTCGCGGTCGTCTTCGGCGGCTGCGCGCTCGGCATCCTCATCGGCGGCCAGATCTCGCGCCGGCTCCGCAAGGCGGCCGACGCGGCGGGCAAGGTCGCCGAGGGCAGCACGGAGGTACGGGTACGGGACGCCATCGGCGGCTTCGTACGCGACGAGACCGACGAGCTCGCCCGCGCCGTCGACGCGCTCACCGACGCGCTCCAGGAGCGCATCGAAGCCGAACGCCGGGTCACCGCGGACATCGCGCACGAGCTGCGCACCCCGGTCACCGGACTGCTCACGGCCGCCGAACTGCTGCCGCCCGGCCGCCCCACCGAGCTCGTGCGCAACCGGGCGCAGGCCATGCGCACGCTGGTCGAGGACGTGCTGGAGGTGGCCCGGCTCGACAGCGCGTCCGAGCGGGCCGAGCTGCAGGAGATCGCGCTCGGCGAGTTCGTCAGCCGCCGGGTCGCCGTGTTCGACCCCGAGGTGAAGGTGCGGGTCGTCCACGAGTCCTCGGTCAGCACCGACCCGCGGCGCCTGGAACGCATTCTGGGCAACCTGCTCGGCAATGCCGCCAAGCACGGCAAGGGGCCGGTCGAGGTCACCGTCGAGGGCCGGGTCGTACGGATCCGCGACCACGGGCCCGGCTTCCCCGAGGCGCTGCTGCGCGACGGGCCGAGCCGGTTCCGCACCGGGTCGAGCGACCGGGCGGGCAACGGGCACGGCCTGGGCCTGACGATCGCCGCGGGCCAGGCCAGGGTGCTCGGAGCCCGGCTCACCTTCCGCAACGCGGCGCCCGAGGGCACACCGAACGCGGAGGGCACCGGCGGCGCGATCGCGGTGCTCTGGCTCCCCGAACACGCCCCGACGAACACGGGCAGCTTCCCGACCCTGCCGCCGGGCGGGCAGCCGCGCTAGCAGCACATCGTCCTGCGCTTATCGGGATCGGGAAGGCCCCAACCGTGGTCAGCGGCAAGACTGTTGACCATGCATGCGGGCGAGAACATGGGCGAGCACACGGGCGAGCGCACTTCCCCTCCTCTTCGCGGACCGGCTCCGGGCCGCCGGAATGACGTGGAACTCCCGGACACGGACGGGGAGTTGGATGGTCCGGAAGCCGAACGGCGGGCCACCTGGTTCGAGTTGTTCTGCGACCTGGTGTTCGTCGCGGCCGTCGGCCAGATCACCCGGCGCATCAGCTCCGAGCCCACCCTCGGCTCGGTCGCCGCGGCGGCCGCCCTGTTCGTACCGCTGTGGTGGACCTGGGTGCTGTACGCGGTCCGGGCCAACCGCGCGGACCGGGACGTCACGTCGCACCGCCTTGTCACCATGGCCGGGCTCGCGGCGGTGTGCGGGCTCGGGGTGTTCGCGGGCAGCGTGGGAACCTCCGACAGCGCGGACACCGGCTTCGCGCTGTCGTACCTGGGCGCACGGCTCGGCGTCGCGGCGCTGTACGCGCTGGAGGCCCGCAGGGAGCGCCGACTGGTCCCGCTGCTCGCTTCCTTCAGTACGGGATCGGCCGTCTCGGCACTGTTCTGGGCGGGCGGGGCGCTGCTCGCGCCGGCCGGGCCGGTGCGGTACGGGATGTGGGCGGGCGGGATGGCGGTCGACCTGGTCACCCCGCTGCTCTCGGGCCGCCGGATCGCGCGGGCCCCGCACCACACCGAGCATCTGCGGGAACGCTTCGGCCTGTTCACCATCATCGTGCTCGGCGAGTCGGTGCTCGGCTTCACCAACGGGCTGGTCGAGGCCCGTAGCGCAGGATCCGCGACGGTGACCGGTGCGGCGGCGTTCGCGCTGTGCGCCTGCCTGTGGTGGTCGTACTTCAGCGCCAGCGGGACCCGGCCGGGCGCGCACGCCGAACTGGCCGGAAATCCGAGGCTGTTGCACACCTACGTCTTCGGCCACCTGCCCGTGCAGCTCGGGCTCGCCGTGGCGGGGGGTGCGGTGGGCACGGCGGTGGTGGGCTCGGCCAGCCGGCTCACCACCGCCCTCGCGCTGTGCATCCTGGGCGGGGTGGCGCTGTTCCTGCTGTCCACGGCGGCGGTACGGTCCGCCTTCACGGGCGTACGGGATCCGGTGGTGCTGCTCCGCGTGGGTACGGCGCTGCTGATCGCGGCGCTGGTCCCTGCGGCGGGGTCGGCCCCGGTGGCCGTGATGCTGGCGGTGCCGGCGGGGCTGCTGGGGGTTTCGGTGGCGGCGGAGGGGCCGAGCCACCGGCGCCGCGTGGCCGAGGCGACCTAGCCCCTGGGATCGCCTCGCCCCCAGCCCCCTGTCGGGGCTCCGCCCCGAACCCCGGGGGTTCGCCCACCCACCCGCCCGTGACGCGGAACCGAAAGCTCACCTCCCGGGGCTCCGCCCCGGACCCCGAGGGGGCTGCCCACCCGCCCACCCGTAGCCCGGAGTTGAAAGGTCACCCCCTCGGGGCTCCGCCCCGAACCCCACGGGGCCTGCGGCCCCTCGACCCCGCCGGGTGCAGCCGACGGACGGGATGCAGGTCAGCGGGGTGCGGCCGACGGCCGGGGGGCCTGCCGGTCAGCGGGGTGCAGCTGACCGGCAGATCCGCGTCAGGCCGGGTGTGGCCGACGGCTAGGGTGTTATGCCTTCGGCGACTGCTGGATACGTACCAGGTTTCCGGACGGGTCGCGGAAGGCGCAGTCGCGCGGGCCCCAGGGCTGGTCGATGGGCTCCTGCAGTACCTCGGCGCCCGATGCCCGTACCTTCTCGAAGGTCGCGTCGAGATCGTCGGTCCTGAAGACCCACATCGGCAGAACGCCCTTGGTGAGCAGTTCCTGCAGCGCGTCTCCGTCGCCCTGGGAGCGGCCGGCGTGCGGTTCCGAGAGCACCATTTCGAGGCCCGGCTGAGTCGTGCTGCCGAGGGTGACCCAGCGGAATCCGCCGGAAGCGACGTCATTGCGCACTTCGAGGCCGAGCGCGTCGCGGTAGAACGCGAGCGACTCGTCGAGGTCGTTGACGGTGATGTGGCAGTACTGGAGTGCGATGGTCATGACGCCAACGCTAGGCGGCGGCGTCGCCGTCCGCTTCTCGAATCCTGCTCGGCGGATTCCTCGTCGGGCGGGTGCGCACCTTCGCCACGCACGCGGGCATCGCGGCCACGGCGGAGTGCTCCCGGATCCGGTACGCGCTCGGCGTCTGGCCCACGACCTCGGTGAACCGCGAGCTGAACGAACCGAGCGAGGTACAGCCGACCGCCATGCACGCGTCGGTCACGCTCATCCCCCCGCGCAGCAGCGCCATCGCACGCTCGATGCGGCGGGTCATGAGATAGCTGTACGGCGTCTCGCCGTAGGCCGCCCGGAACCGTCGCGAGAAGTGCGCCGGCGACATGAGCGCGTGCTGGGCCATGGTCGGCACATCGAGCGGCCGCGCGTACTCCCGGTCGATCAGATCCCGCGCTCGACGCAGGTGCGCGAGGTTGGCGAGGTCTTCGGGAGTCATGAAACGACGCTACCACCGCGTGCGGGAGGTGGGGGGTGGAGCGTCGGGCGCCTCCCTGAGGCACCGCCCCCGACACCGAGCCACCCCACCCGCTCAACGCACTGAAGCCCCCTGCCCCCTGAAGCGCCCACCCATCTGCCGCACAGGGGAGCTCTGTTGGGGGCGCAACCCAGCAACACCTTCCCACCCGGCCGCGCGGGGTGGGCAGGCGGAGAAACCCCCGGGGTCCGGGGCGAAGCCCCCCGAAGGGGGTCTGGGCCGCAGCCCCAAGAACACCTTCCCACCCCACCGCACGGGCGGCCCCGGCGGGCGAGCCCCCCGGGCGCAGGGGGCGAAGCACCCACAGGGGTCTCTGGGGCCGCAGCCCCAAGAACACCTTCCCGCCCCGCCGCACGGGCGGCCCGGCAGGCAAGAAACCCCCTGGGGGTGCAGGGGGCAAAGCCCCCGCAGGGGTCTGGGGCCGCAGCCCCAGGGGGCCCGGCCTTCTCACCCGCTCAACGGGCGGGTGGGTGGGCCGCCCGGGAGGCGAAGCCCCCGAAGGGGTCTGGGCCGCAGCCCCAGGAACACCTTGCCACCCCGCCGCACGGGCGGGCAGGCGGGAGACCCCCCAGGGGCGCAGGGGGCGAAGCCCCCCCGTGCGCGGGGGCACTCGCTCAGGCGATCTGCTCCGAGCGCACCGCATCCGCCTCCACCGAATCCGCCATCGCCTTCGGCGCCTCCGGACCGGAACCCCGCAGCGGCACCTCCTTCACGAACAGCGCCGCCACGAACATCGCCACCGAGATCACCGAGCCGACCAGGAACGTCCCGTGCGTACCGGAGGAGACGGCGTACTGGTACGCCTCACGGACCGGCGCCGGCAGCTTCGCCAGGTGCGTCGCGTCCAGCTGCGCCGAGGCCAGCTTGCCCGCGCCGGCGGAGGCCGCCGAGCCGAGTCGCCGGGTCATCTCGTCGCCCACCCGGTTCGTGAAGATCGCGCCCATGATCGAGACGCCGAAGGAGGAGCCGAGCGTACGGAACAGGGTCGTGGAGGACGAGGCGACGCCCATGTCCTTCATCTCGACGCTGTTCTGCGCGACCAGCATCGTGATCTGCATCAGGAAGCCCATGCCCGCGCCGAGCACCGCCATGTAGACGCCGGACATCAGCCGGGTCGTGGTGGTGTCCATCGTGGACAGCAGGAACAGGCCGACCACGACCAGCGCGCCGCCCAGGATCGGGAAGATCTTGTACTTGCCGCTGTTGGTGGTGACCCGGCCCGCGATCAGCGAGACGACCATCATCGAGAGCAGCATCGGCAGCAGCAGGAGGCCGGAGTTGGTGGCGGAGGCGCCCTGCACACTCTGCTGGTACAGCGGCAGGAACAGCATCGCGCCGAACATCACGAAGCCGGTGAGGAAGCCGATCCCCGACATGAGTGAGAAGTTGCGGTTGCGGAAGATGTGCAGCGGCACGATCGGCTCGGCCGCCTTGGTCTCGACGAACAGGAAGCCGACGATCGCGGCGACGCCGAGGGCGATGAGTTCCATGATGATCGCGGAGCTCCAGGCGTACTGCGAGCCGCCCCAGGTGGTGACCAGCACGATGGAGGTGATGCCGACGGTCAGCAGGACCGTACCGAGGTAGTCGATCCGGCCGCGGGCGCGCTTCTTGGGCAGGTGCAGTACGGCGGTGACCATGGTGAGCGCGACCGCGCCCAGCGGGATGTTGATGTAGAAGGTCCAGCGCCAGCCGAGGTGGTCGGTGATGGCGCCGCCGACCAGCGGGCCGCCGATCATCGCGAGCGCCATGACACCAGCCATCATGCCCTGGTACTTGCCGCGGTCGCGGGGCGGAATCAGGTCGCCGATGATCGCCATGACGCCGACCATGAGGCCGCCCGCGCCGAGGCCCTGCACCGCGCGGAAGCCGATGAGCTGGGTCATGTCCTGCGCCATGCCGCTGAGCGCGGAGCCGAGCAGGAAGATCGCGATAGAGGTGAGGAAGGCGCCCTTGCGCCCGTACATGTCGCCGAGCTTGCCCCAGATCGGCGTGGACGCGGCGGTGGCCAGGGTGTAGGCGGTCACCACCCAGGACAAGTGCTCAAGGCCCCCGAGTTCGCCCACGATCGTCGGCATCGCCGTGTTGACGATCATGTTGTCCAGCATGGCGAGCAGCATCGCGATCATGAGCGCGAGCAGGACGACCCGCACACTGCGCGGCTGCGGCGCTTCGGACACCCCCGCCTCTGTCGCCTTCTCGCCCGATATCCCCGTAGCCATCGTCCCCAACTCCCTGAAACTTCTCGCCTGCCGTCCACCGCGCGGGGCACTTACTTGCCGCCCGGTTAGTTACCACTACACTGGGGAAGGTAGACCCCAACTTGCCGGGCGTCAAGCAAGTTACTGACAAACGGCACGGCCGCCGGGGGACGGCGGCCGTACGCATTCGGGAGAGCGGCATGGCCAGAGGAAACACCCGCCAGCGGATCCAGGACGTTGCCCTGGAGCTCTTCGGTGAGCAGGGGTACGAGAAGACCTCGCTGCGCGAGATCGCCGAGCGGCTCGATGTGACGAAGGCCGCGCTCTACTACCACTTCAAAACCAAGGAAGACATCATCATCAGCCTCTTCCAGGACCTCACCAGGCCCATGGACGAGGTGATCGAGTGGGGGCGGGAGCAGCCGCAGACCCTGGAGACCAAGCTGGAGATCCTGCGCCGCTACAGCGAGGCCCTCGCGGGGGCGGAACCGCTGTTCCGGTTCATGCAGGAGAACCAGGCGGCCATGCGCGAGCTGAGCATCGGCGAGATGTTCAAGGAGCGGATGCACGCGCTGGTCGACCTGCTGAAGGAGCCGGACGCCTCCCTGGCCGACCAGATCCGCTGCTTCACGGCGCTGTTCTCCATGCACGCCGGAATGTTCGTCCTCAAGGAACTGGAGGGCGACCCCGAGGAGAAGCGCAAGAGCATCCTCGAAGTCGCGGGCGACCTGGTCACCCAGGCCCACCACGGCAAGGACGCTTAACGTCGCTTATGCGCGCTCAGACGGCCACGCCCACCGTCCGCAGGAAGGCGACCGGGTTGACGGCCGAGCCGTAGTTCGGCGTCGTACGGATCTCGAAGTGCAGGTGCGGGCCACTGGAGTTGCCGGTGTTGCCGGACAGCGCGATCCGCTGGCCGGTGGTCACGCTCTGGCCGACGCGTACGTCGATCCGCGAGAGGTGGGCGTACTGCGAGTACGTGTTGTCGGCGTGCTTGACGACGATCGCGTTGCCGTACGCCGGGCCGTCACCGGCGCCGCCCGGGCCCGCCTTGACGACGGTGCCGCCGTGCGCGGCCGCGACGCTTGTGCCGCTCGGCACCGCGAAGTCCTGCCCGGAGTGCTTCTGCGACCACATCGAACCGCCCAGGCCGAAGCTCGCGCTCAGCGTGTAGTGATCGACCGGGTGCGCCCACGACGCGGCGTTGGCGGCCGCCGCCCGCTGCACCGCGACGGCCGCCTTGGCCTGTGCCTTGGCCTGGTCGGCGACGGCGGCCGTGACGGCGGCGGTCGCGCCGGGACCGGCGGCGGTCACCTGGTCGGCGGCCGCGGCACCCGTACCGAGGGCCGTCACGGCCCCCATTGCGGCGGCGACGGCGACGACGCCCGCGGCGCGGCGGCGGGACACGGACGGGCGGGCGGGCTGGGCGGTGGCGCGCTGGGGCATGCGGGGGCTCTTCCGTACGGCGACAGGGACCGCCACCGGTCGGGGCCCGGCGGCATGCGCCGACCCGGCACGCACAGGGCGCACCGGGTCGGCCCCACCTTGGTAACCCGCACCCCCATCTCCGCCCAAAACGCCCATCTACTAGCGAAAGGCGTCGAGAGGGGCGTCGAGAGACGTAACGATCAGCGAGGGAATACCCGCAGGACACCCGCATCCCCCGGCCAGCGGCCCCTATCGTGCGTAGTAGGCCCCGAAACCCCTGTGCGCCTTGTCACCGCGACCAGGTCCTAAGTCCTTCCCTTTCAGGACCAACGGCCCTCAACCCTCGCTACGCTGACGCGTCGTGGACCCCGCGCAGATAGGCCTCAAGCTCGCGACGAGCGTCGTCGGCCCCCTCGTGAAGAAGCTCTTCGTGACCGAGGGGCCGGGCGCCGGTCTGGTGGACCGCCCGGTCCGCCTCTCCTCGTACGTCTCCTTCCGCGGCGAGAAACGCACCCTGGCCGAACCCGATCTGCGCAGGCTCGCGGCCGCCCTGGTCAAGGAGGGCCTGCGCACCGGCGAGCGGCCCGTCCCGGCCGACGAGGAGCAGGCCGTCACCGATGCGCTCGCCACGACGCTGTACGCCCTCGGCGAGCTCCGCCTCAGCGATGTCGAGGCGGTCGCGCTCGGCCACGAGGCGCTGGCCCGCGAACTGCGCCGGTCCTGCGACCGCCCCGAGCGCCACCTCTCCGCCGACGCGGCCCACTTCTACGAGCGACTGCTGCTCGCCACCTGTCTGCACATCCTGCACTTCTTCACCCAGCGCACGACGTTCGTCCCCGCCACGGTCGTCCAGCAGAGCCGACGGCAGGGCGAACTCACCGCGAAGGTCGACGAGTTGATCGCCAGGACACCGCGCGCCGACGGCCGGGACGCCGACTTCGAGCGCCACTACCTCGCCCATGTCGCCCGCAAACACGGCAAGTTGACGATCTACGGGCTCGACCTCACCAACTCGCCCGGCACCTGGCCCCTGGACGCCGCCTATCTGAGCCTGGAGGCGACCGCCGCCGGCCCGCGCGCCGAGCTCGCCGACCAGCTGCGCGCCTCCGCCACCCGCTACGAACGGCACCCGGGGCTGCTCGCCTCCCGCTTCCACTCCGACCACCTCCCGCGCCGGCCGGGCCCGGCCGAAGAACCGGTCCCCTTTCTGCCGATGCCCGCCGACCAGGCCCTCGCCGACCGCGAGCGCGTCCTGCTCCGCGGCGAGGCGGGCTCCGGCAAGACCACCCTGGTCCAGTGGCTCGCCGTCTCCGCGGCCCGGCAGGACACGGCGACCCCGGACGGCCGGATGGCGTACCTCCGCGACCGCATCCCCTTCGTGCTGCCCCTGCGCACCCTGACCCGGCACGGCGAACGGCTGCCCGCGCCCAAGGACTTCCTCGCCGCTGTCGGCTCCCCGCTGGCCGGGGAGCAGCCCGCCGGCTGGGAGTCCCGGGTGCTCAGCGCAGGCCGGGGCCTGGTCCTGGTCGACGGCATCGACGAGATCCCGGACGCCGAACGCGCCCGTACCCGAAGCTGGCTCGGCGACCTCATCGGCGCCTTCCCCGGCAACCGCTGGCTGGTCACATCCCGCCCCTCCGCCGTGCGCGAGGACTGGCTCGGCGACGAGGACTTCGCGGAGCTGACCATGTCCGCGATGAGCCCGTCGGGTGTGGCCGCCTTCATCGGCCGCTGGCACACGGCCGCCCGGACCGGGGACGGGGAGCAGGACGCGGTCCTCGCGGCGTACGAGTCCCAGCTCCTCGACTCCGTACGCACCAAGTCCGACCTCGGGCGCCTCGCCACCAACCCGCTGATGTGCGGCCTGATCTGCGCGCTGCACCGCGACCGCCGCGGGTTCCTGCCGTACGGCCGAAAGGACCTGTACGACGCGGCCCTCACCATGCTCCTGACCCGCCGCGACCGCGAGCGCAGCATGGATCTGCCCGAGCTGCGCGAGGAACCCCAGGTCCAGCTCCTGCAGCGCATCGCGTACTGGCTGATCCGCAACGGCCGTACCGAGATGGACCGTTCGCGCGCCGAGCAGATCATCGGCGAGCTGCTCCCGGCGGTCCCCGAGATCGCCCGCATCGGCGACGCGCCCGCCGTCTACACCCATTTCCTGCACCGCAGCGGCCTGCTGCGCGAACCGGGCCCCGGCACCGTCGAGTTCGTCCACCGCACCTTCCAGGACTTCCTGGGCGCGCGGGCCGCGGTGGACGAGGGCGCGTGGGGCGAACTGGTCCGGCACGCCGGGGACGACCAGTGGGAGGACGTCGTACGGATGGCCGTCGCCCACGCCCGCCCGCGTGAACGCCGGGAACTCTTCGGTGAGTTGCTCACCTTCGGGGACGAGCACGAGTCCTCGGCCGTCCGGATGCGGGTGCACATGCTGGCCGCGACCTGCCTGGAGCACGCGGCGGAGCTGGACCCGCGCGTACGGGCCGAGGTCGAGCGGCGCACCGCCGGGCTGATCCCGCCGGTCAGCTCCCGCGCCGCGCGGGCCCTCGCCCAGGCGGGCCCACTGATCCTGGACCTGCTGCCGGGGCCGGAAGGCCTGGACGCGGAGACCGCCGAGCATGTCGTCACGGCCGCATCCCACACCGGCTCCGAGCGCGCGATCCCCTTCATGGCACGGTTCGCCCGCCACCCGGCGGTAGGCGTACGCTCCCAACTCGCCTGGTCCTGGGGCAAGTTCGACACCCAGCAGTACGCCGACGAGATCATCGCCCACCTCGATCCGACCGGCCTGTACTTCTGCGCGATGTCCGAGGAGCAGTTGGCCGCCCTGCGGGCGCTGGGGACTCGCCCGCTCCTGGACGCCCGCAACGACCTGTCGCCCGAGGCGCTGGGCACGTACGCGGCACAGGCCCGGCTGGCCGGACTGAGTCTCCGCGACAACGAAGCGATCCGGAACCTGTCGTTCCTGGAGGGGCAGGACTCGCTGACCGAGCTGGCGATCAACGCGTGCCCACGGCTCACCGACCTCACGCACCTGGCGGGCCTCCCCCTGCGCACTCTGATCCTGGGCGCGGCACTCGGGCTCGACCCGCGTCCGCTCTCCGCCCTGGAGGGCTTGGCCAGCTTCACCCTCAAGGGAGGCGACTGGGCGTGGCGGCTGACCGACCTGCCCGCCGGGCCGGCGCTGACGACGTTGGACCTGTCTTCGGCAAGGAGCCCGGCCGAGGGGCTCGGCGGCGGCATCGACCGCTTCGAGACCCTGGACACCCTCTATCTCGGCCCGAGGAACAGCCCCGTGAACAGCGCCGACTGGGCCGCCGTCGCCCGGCTGCCCCGGCTCCGTCTGCTGGGCGTCTTCGGCCGGTCGGTGGACCTGGCTCCGCCCGCCGCCCACCTCGCCGTCACGGGGGTGCTCCTCGACGGGCACACGCCTCCGTCCGCGCTGGAGCGGATTCCCGCGCTCTTTCCCTGCGTCGAGATGCTGGTCTTCCGCCACACCCAGGCGGAAGTCGACGTCACCCCGCTGGCCTCGGCGCCCCGCCTGAAGAATCTGTACTTGGAGTCCCGGGTCACGACCCTGCACGGCGCGGACACCCTCCCGCCGAACGTCCTCACTGTGGAAGGCCGCCCCTACCCGAGCTCTAGGTGAACCACATCCCACCCCTGTCCCAACTACCGTACACAGAGCCAGAATTGGGGTGAGGCGAGGGGGCGCACCATGACCGACGACACCCATGCGTTCGACGGCATCGAACTGGCCGATGCCATCGAGTCCGTACGCGATCAGCTCACCGAGGCCGCAGCCCGGGCCACCGGGCAGCCGCTGGTCTTCGAACTCGGCGACATCCACATGGAGTTCACGCTCGAACTCCGCAAGGAACTCAAGGGCGGCGCCAGGGTCAGGGCCTGGGTGGTGGACGCGGGCGGCGATGCCGGGCGCAGCACGGGGCGTACGCACAAGGTGTCCTTCACCCTGAAGCCGCGCGCCGCCGACGGCGGAACCGCCTGGAAGGTCGGCAACGACGGCCCGGGCGGGCGCTTCGGGGCCGGGCCGCGGTGAGTACGGGGGCGCCGACGACCGCCGAGCGGGTGGTGGCGGTGCTGTCCGACGGGCGGCAGGGCAGCGGCGTCATCGTCTCGCCCTGGCTGGTGCTGACCTGTGCGCACAACCTGGTGGGCGCCTCCCCCGTCCGGCTCGCCCACCCCGCCATCGGCGAGGTGACCGCTCAAGCCCTGTGGCGGGACGCCGAGTTGGACGCCGCACTGATCTACAGCGACGAGGAGCTGCTGCCCGGCCTGCTGCGGATGGGCACCGTCGACACGGCGCAGTCGCTGCCCGGCTGCGAGATCATCGGCTTCCCCGACATCCAGCGCTACGGCCCCGACCACCACCTCGACTACGACCAGTTCGTCGGTACGGTCCTGCCGGTCGCGGGCAGCCTGCGCGACGACCTGGTCTGCGAACTGCACCGGCCCCCGGCCGCCGAGCGCGCCGACGGCAGCTCGCCGCTCGCGGGCCTCTCGGGCGGGCCGCTCTTCGCGGCCGCGACCCTGCTCGGCCTGGTCAAGGAGATCCCGCGCGGCCGCGGCCACCGCAGGGTGGTGTGCGTGCCACTGCGTACCGTCTTCGAATCGGACGCCTTCCGCGCCGCGTTCGCCACCCTGGCCGCCGTGCCCGGCCTCGAACTGGTCACCGGCGTACCCCCGGAGGACCAGCGCTACGAGCGCGAGTACGCGGAGGCGATCGGCGCCTCGTACCGCAAGACGAAGATCTTCGGCCTGGACGAGCTGAACAAGCGGGACTCCGAGTGGGATTTGGACACCGCCTACCTCAGCCTGGAGGCGAGACCGAAGGCGACGGAGCCGCCGCAGGCGGGCCGGCCGCTGATGGACAGCGCGCCGCGGCGCATCGACGCGCTGCTCGCCTCCCGCCCCCGGGTCCTCATCCGCGGCGAGGCGGGCGCGGGCAAGACCACCCTGGTGTGGTGGCTCGCGGCGCACGCGGCGGCCGGCCGGCTCGGCCCCGGCCTCGCCGACCTCAACGCGCTCGTCCCGTTCGTGGTGCCGCTGCGCACCCTGCGCGCCCAGGGCGCCACCTTCCCGCTGCCCGCCCAACTCCCCACCGCCGCACGGCTCGTGGTGGACGCGGCACCCGAGGGCTGGGCCGGGCGGGTCCTGAAGACCGGGCAGGCGCTGCTCCTGGTGGACGGCCTGGACGAGGTCCCGCAGGAGGACCGCGAGGAGGCGCACCGCTGGCTCGCCGCCCTGCTCGACCGCTATCCGCGGACCCGCTGCGTGGTCACCGTACGGCCGATGGCGGTCGAGCCGGACTGGCTGAAGTACGCGGGCTTCGAGGAGCTCAGGCTGCTCCCGATGAACGACGAGGACATCTCCGCGTTCATCGCCGCCTGGCACCGCGCGGCCCGGCTCGACAGCGGCCCGCACGAGGACCTGGACGAGCTGGAGCGCGACCTGTCCGAGCAGTTCAAGCAGAACAGCGCCCTGCGCGGGCTCGCTCGTACCCCGCTGCTGTGCGCCGTCATCTGCGCCCTGCACCGGCTGCGCCAGGGCTTCCTGCCGGACACCCGCTGGAAGCTGTACGAGGCCGCGCTCCGGATGCTGCTCGGCAACCGGGACCAGCAGCGCAAGGTCGAGGCGCCCGAGGGCATCGAGATCAGCGCCGAGGAGTGCACCGAGCTGCTCCAGCGGATCGCGGTGTGGCTGGTGCGCGAGGGCCAGTCGGAGTTCTCCCGCGACCAGGCGCTGCGCCAGCTGAAGCGGGCCCTGTCCGGCATGGAGAACGTACGCGGCCAGGGCACCCCCGAGGATGTGCTGCGGCATCTGCTCAACCGCAGCGGGCTGCTCCAGGAACGCGCCGACGGCGTCTTCCAGTTCACCCACCGCACCTTCCAGGACTTCCTCGCCGCCAAGGAGTTCGTGGAGGACGGCCACCTGGGCGAGCTGTTGCGGCATGCCTCGGAGGAGCAGCAGTGGCAGGACGTGATACTGCTCGCCGCCGGGCACTGCGGCCGCCGCGACCGGCCCGTCCTGGTCAACGGCCTCATCGACGCGGGCTCCCGGCAGGACAGCCACCAGGACAAGGCGAAGATCCACGTCCTCGCGGCCCGCTGCGCCCAGCACGCCGCCTACCTGGACGAGACGACCGCCCGCCGGGTCCGCGAGCGCGTCGCGGCGCTGCTCCCGCCGCGCGACCTGGAGACCGTCACCCTGCTGGCCCGCCTCGGCCCGTCCGTCCTCGGCCACCTTCCGGACCCCGGGGACACACCCCCCGAGGCGCTGGCGAACGTCGTCGGGCTCATCAACCGGGTCGGCGGCGCGGAGGCCGTCGACCACGCCCGCGCCTGGGCCGCCGCCCATCCGGGCGCGGTCGACCTGTTCGCCACCGAGTGGTCGCGCTACCCGGCCGAGCGGTACGCACGTGAAGTGCTCGCCCGCCTCGATCTGCGCGAGGCGCGGCTGCACATGGAGACCCGCTGGCAGCTCGCGCAGCTCCCGCACGTCCCCGACGCCCGCCGGCTGTGGGTCACCGTCCCGCCGGACCTCGGCGCGGACGAACTCCACGCGGCGCTGCGCGGACGCGAGGTGGCCGCGCTGCGCCTGAACGGCACCGACCATCTCAGCGGCCTCGGCTTCCTGCGGGACAGCGCGCACCACCTCGAAGACCTGGAGGTGCTGCGGGGCTCGGGCCTGCGCGACCTGTCCCAGCTCGCCCGGCTGCCGCGCCTCGCCTCGCTCGGACTGCTTGACGTGTCCGCGCAGGAGGTCGACCTGGCCCCGCTCGGCGCGGTCCCGGCCCTGCGCACTCTGCTGTTCGGCAGCAGCACCGACCTCCACCTCGCCCAGCTGCCGGTCCTGGAGCGCGTCAGCACCCTGCACCTGGAGGCGGACCAGGTCGTCGGCTTCGACGCACTGAACCGCTGGCCCGCGCTCAGCTACCTGGAGCTCGCCCCCTCCGCCTCGGCCACCACCAGAAGACTGCTCGGGTACGTGCGCGGCCGGCCCGGCATCACCCGGCTCGGCGTGGCGCTCAGCTCGGTGGCCGCGCTCGCCGGGGTGGCGCCGCTGCCCACCGTCCGCCACCTCGACCTGTGGCTGGCCAACTCCGACGGCGACCTCGGCGCGGTCCTCGCGGTGTTCCCCGCGCTGACGACGGTGGACCTCGCGGTGGGCACCGTCCAGGCCGGCTCGTGGAATCCGGCCGCCCTGCTGCGCCGCCCCGGCCTGACCGTCACCGTCAACGGCGGCCCGCCACCGCCCGAACTCACCTGAGAAACGTGGGGAGTTGGGAGACACGGAAAAGGGGCTGCCCCGCTCGTACGGTGCGTACGAGCGGGGCAGCCCCTTCAGGCAAGGCCTCCGAAGAGGACTACGCCTCCTTGCTCAGGTTCGGACCCGCGCCGCCGGCGGCCGCGTCCTCGATCGGCGGGACGTCGGGCAGGGCCGACTTCTCCTCGCCGCGGAAGGTGAACTTCTTCTCCTCACCCTCGCCCTCGGTGCCGATGACCACGATGTGACCGGGGCGCAGCTCACCGAAGAGGATCTTCTCGGAGAGGATGTCCTCGATCTCCCGCTGGATCGTCCGGCGCAGCGGCCGGGCGCCCATGACCGGGTCGTAGCCCTTCTTGGCGAGCAGCGACTTGGCCTCGGCATTGAGCTCGATGCCCATGTCGCGGTCCTTGAGGCGCTCGTCCACCTTGGCGATCATGAGGTCGACGATCTGGATGATGTCTTCCTCGGTGAGCTGGTGGAAGACCACCGTGTCGTCCACACGGTTCAGGAACTCGGGGCGGAAGTGCTGCTTCAGCTCCTCGTTGACCTTGGCCTTCATGCGGTCGTACCCGGTCTTGACGTCGCCCTGGGCGGCGAAGCCCAGGTTGAAGCCCTTGGAGATGTCCCGGGTCCCGAGGTTGGTCGTCATGATGATGACCGTGTTCTTGAAGTCCACGACCCGGCCCTGGGAGTCGGTCAGGCGACCGTCTTCCAGAATCTGGAGCAGGGAATTGAAGATATCGGGGTGGGCCTTCTCGACCTCGTCGAACAGGACGACGGAGAACGGCTTGCGGCGCACCTTCTCGGTGAGCTGGCCGCCCTCTTCGTAACCCACGTAACCGGGGGGCGAACCGAAGAGGCGGGAAACCGTGTGCTTCTCGCTGAACTCCGACATGTCGAGGGAGATCAGCGCGTCCTCGTCGCCGAAGAGGAATTCCGCGAGGGTCTTCGACAGCTCGGTCTTACCGACACCGGACGGGCCCGCGAAGATGAACGAACCGCCGGGGCGCTTCGGGTCCTTCAGGCCTGCACGGGTACGGCGGATGGCCTGCGAGAGCGCCTTGATGGCGTCCTTCTGGCCGATGACGCGCTTGTGCAGCTCGTCCTCCATGCGGAGCAGTCGCGAGGACTCCTCCTCGGTGAGCTTGAAGACCGGGATGCCCGTGGCCGTGGCCAGCACCTCGGCGATCAGCTCGCCGTCCACCTCGGCGACGACGTCCATGTCGCCGGCCTTCCACTCCTTCTCGCGCTTGGCCTTCGCCGCCAGCAGCTGCTTCTCCTTGTCGCGGAGGGAAGCCGCCTTCTCGAAGTCCTGGGAGTCGATCGCCGACTCCTTGTCGCGACGCACGCCCGCGATCTTCTCGTCGAACTCGCGGAGGTCCGGCGGCGCGGTCATCCGGCGGATGCGCATCCGGGAACCGGCCTCGTCGATCAGGTCGATCGCCTTGTCCGGCAGGAAGCGGTCCGAGATGTACCGGTCGGCCAGCGTCGCGGCCTGGACCAGCGCCTCGTCGGTGATGGAGACGCGGTGGTGGGCCTCGTAGCGGTCGCGCAGACCCTTGAGGATCTCGATGGTGTGCGGGAGCGACGGCTCAGCGACCTGGATGGGCTGGAAGCGGCGCTCAAGAGCGGCGTCCTTCTCCAGGTGCTTGCGGTACTCGTCCAGCGTGGTGGCGCCGATGGTCTGGAGCTCACCACGGGCCAGCATCGGCTTGAGGATGCTCGCCGCGTCGATCGCGCCCTCGGCGGCACCCGCACCCACCAGGGTGTGGAGCTCGTCGATGAACAGGATGATGTCGCCGCGGGTGCGGATCTCCTTGAGGACCTTCTTCAGGCGCTCCTCGAAGTCACCGCGGTAGCGGGAACCGGCGACCAGGGCGCCGAGGTCCAGCGTGTAGAGGTGCTTGTCCTTGAGCGTCTCGGGCACCTCGCCCTTGACGATCGCCTGGGCCAGGCCCTCGACGACGGCGGTCTTGCCGACGCCGGGCTCGCCGATGAGCACCGGGTTGTTCTTGGTGCGGCGGGACAGCACCTGCATGACCCGCTCGATCTCCTTCTCGCGCCCGATGACCGGGTCGAGCTTGGATTCGCGGGCGGCCTGCGTCAGGTTGCGCCCGAACTGGTCGAGCACCAGGGACGTGGAGGGGGTGCCCTCCGCAGGGCCGCCGGCCGTGGCGGCTTCCTTGCCCTGGTAGCCGGAGAGCAGCTGGATGACCTGCTGCCGCACCCGGTTGAGATCGGCGCCCAGCTTCACGAGGACCTGGGCGGCGACGCCCTCGCCCTCGCGGATCAGGCCGAGCAGGATGTGCTCGGTGCCGATGTAGTTGTGGCCGAGCTGGAGGGCCTCGCGGAGCGACAGCTCCAGGACCTTCTTGGCACGGGGCGTGAAGGGGATGTGCCCGGACGGGGCCTGCTGGCCCTGGCCGATGATCTCCTCCACCTGCTGGCGGACCGCCTCGAGCGAAATCCCGAGGCTCTCCAGGGCCTTAGCGGCGACACCCTCACCCTCGTGGATCAGGCCCAGGAGGATGTGCTCGGTGCCGATGTAGTTGTGGTTGAGCATCCGGGCTTCTTCCTGAGCCAGGACGACAACCCGCCGCGCGCGGTCGGTGAACCTCTCGAACATCGTTAATCGCTCCTCAGAGCGGTCGGGCAGTAAGGGGGCGGTCCCCTCCCTGTCCTTCCGCATGCTAGTCCCGCAGGGCGGGACAGCTCATTCCAACTGCCGACACCCGTTCATTGCCTCCCGGCCCGAACAGCCGACAACTGCTCCAACCCGATGGTGCGAGACGATGTTCCCGCAGGCCAGGCAGATACCCCTGTCTCCACTACGCCGATGGCGAACGTGAGACCGCCTGACGAGCGTGTCGCCCCTCCCCACTAGGAATGTCTTACCCGTAAACGCGGACACTCCATGCGGCGCACCCCGGTTCCGTAAGCTACGGGCGAACACTCTCGCGCCCGCTCACACCCCCACACGCCCCAGAAACCGCAACGCAGCGCATTCGTCCGGGAACTCTGCGTAACTCCGTGCCGTTTCTTCAGTTGCTCCGGACATGGCTCTCACCGTCCCGGCACCCCGCGCCCCCCTGGATGGCCCGCTCGCGCAGTGGTACGAGCGCGAGCTCGGCTGGGCCGTCTCGGCGGGTCCCCCCGTCCAGCTGCTCACCGGTCTGCGCTTCGACGTCCTGGAACTCCCGGCGACCGCCGGCTTCGCCCTGCTGAAGCGGTACGAGCACACCGGCCCGGTCGCCCTCATGGGGCGCCGGATGCGGCTGCTCGTCGCCGCCGGAAGCGCGGACGAGCTGCCGGGGCTGCTCGACTGGCTGGAGTGGGGCGGGGTCGGCCTCGACCTGACGGCCATCGGCGCGGGCGGCCGGATCACCGCCCCGCTGCCCCCGGGCCGGTCCGGCTCCCAGGGGGCCGCCGTGTGGCTGCGGCCCCCCGAGCCCGGGTGCGAGGTGGAGGCGTGCCTCCCGGCGTTCACCGGATTCACGGAATCCAGCGGATTCACAGGAATCACAAAGGGCGGTGGCGCCGGTGCGGACGGAGTTTCCGGGGGCCCCGGGAACAGGTCCGCCGGCTCCCCCGGATCCCGCAGTGGCCGCGCCGCGGGCCTCAGCCTGGTGCGGCTGGTGGCCGCGGCGGCGACGGAATGCCACCGGGCCCGGCTGTTTCACGCGAAATCCCCAGGTGGTGCGGGGAGTGCGGGAACTCAGCCGTTCTGCTTCTCGTAGGCCTCACGGATATCGGCCGGGACGCGTCCGCGGTCGTTCACGTTGTAACCCTGCTCCTTGGCCCACTTGCGGATCTCGGCCGTGTTCTGGTGGCCGCCGCCGAGCACCGCACCGCGGGCCTTGGCGCGACCGCCCGCCGCGCGGCCACCGGTACGCCGGCCGCTCTTGAGGTACGGCTCAAGCGCGCTGCGGAGCTTGTCCGCGTTGGCGGTGGTGAGGTCGATCTCGAAGCTCTTCCCGTCAAGAGCGAACGTCACGGTCTCGTCAGCCTCGCCACCGTCGAGGTCATCGACAAGAAGGACCTGAACCTTCTGTGCCACCGGATTTCCTTTCATCGAAAATGCAGTACGCGGAAAGGAAACCGCTTTTGACTGGAAAACACAAACCCCCCGGAGAGGTTCAGGATCCTTCCCCGGCGGGAAACGTACGCGATTCGGACATAGGGTTCCGACAGCTTCCTGCCGCTTCACCGATCACAGGTGCAGAAGCATCCGGGTGTTGCCCAAGGTGTTCGGCTTCACTCGTTCGAGACCGAGGAACTCGGCGACGCCCTCGTCATAGGAGCGCAGCAGCTCGCTGTAGACATCTGTGTCCACGGTATCGACCGGAGTCTCCCCGATCTCGGTGAAGCCGTGCTTCGCGAAGAACGCGACTTCGAAGGTGAGGCAGAAAACCCGGCGCACTCCGAGCCTGCGCGCCGTCCGCAGCAGCTCGCCGAGCACAAGATGTCCTACGCCGGAGCCCTTGGACTCGGGATCCACGGCGAGAGTGCGCACTTCGGCGAGGTCTTCCCACATCACGTGCAGCGCCCCGCAGCCGACCACCCGGCCGTCCGAGCGGCGTTCCGCCACCCAGAACTCCTGGATGGACTCGTAAAGCGTGACGGTTGCTTTGTCGAGCAGGATCCCGGCCCCGACGTACGCGTCGAGAAGGCTTCGCACGGCCCGTACATCGCTCGTCCTGGCCCGGCGGACGGTGACGGCATTAGCGGCGGGATAAGACATGCCTGGACGCTATCGCCCCGCCCCGCCCCCGGACGCATCGCCCTCTTCGGATCCGTGTTCGGCTTCGGGATCCGGTTCGGGTTCGGGATCGGGATCGGGATCGGGTTCCGGCTGCTGCACCATGCGTACGGCATCGCGGAGGGCCTCGCGCTCCTCGGCCGACATCATGCCGAAGAAGGCGACGAGAGCGGCCGCCGGGTTGTCGCTCTGGGACCAGGCTTCGTTCATCAGCGCGGCGGCGTACGCGGCGCGCGTGGAGACCGCCGTATATCGATAGGCCCGGCCGTCGACTTCCCTGCGGACCCAGCCCTTCTGATGGAGATTGTCCATTACGGTCATGACCGTGGTGTAGGCGATGGACCGTTCCTGCTGAAGGTCTTCGAGGACTTCCCGGACGGTCACCGGACGGTTCCACTGCCAGACGCGGGTCATGACGGCGTCTTCCAGCTCTCCCAATTGACGGGGCACATCTGCACCATAGTGGGAGATGTCGCGAATGGCTGGTTATTTGCTGCTAGTACGCAGCGAAAAGGGCGCACGTCGGGAAATACCCCGTGCGCCCCTGCTGGGTGTGCCTGTGTGCCGTCCGGACCGACGGGTCAGGAGGCGGGCTTCTGCTGTGCGGCCTCGGCGCGGGCGAGCGCGACGTCCACGGCCGCGTCCTCCTTGCCCTTGTTGGGACCACCCTGGCTCTTCACGATCGTCACGACGAGCGCGATGAAGAAGATGGCCATCACCACGGGGGGCAGAAGCGCGGAAACGTAGTCCATACCGACAGGGTAGCTACCCGGCCGCGCGCTGAGCGGGCGGGGGCACCGGGCGGCGGCGTGGCGGGAAGACCTCGGACGGCTTGGGTACGGGCCGCTCGGGCCCGGGCACCGGGCGGGCCGGGGCCACCGGACGCGGCTCGGCGGCCTTGTCCTTGCCCTTGCCCTTGTCCTTTTCCGCGGCACGTCCGCCGACCAGCGTGAGCAGCCGGGTGCGCGGACCCGGCGCGGCGGCGGCGCGGCCCGCCAGGCGGGCCCGCAGGGAGCGTTCGGCGAGGAGCTGACAGCGGGCGAGCAGGGCCGCGCAGACCGGGTTGGAGCGCAGCGCGCGCAGGGCGGCCAGGTCGTCGGGCCCGGGGTCGTAGCCGGCCGCCAGGGCGTCCTGGAGCAGCTCCGTGTAGCCGGGCAGCGAGCCGGGCAGCGCCTCGCGGTAGCGGGCGAGGTCGGCAAGCAGGAAGGCGCGCAGCCGGTCCGCCTCGCGGACGACCTCGTCCACGGAGTCGGCGAGGCGCAGGCAGTCCTGGACGTCCCCGTCCTGCACGGCGCTGGGATGGAGGGCGATGGCGAGGGCGCGCCGGAGCACACGCAGCTCGGCTGCGCCGAACGCCATGCCGCCGCGGGATCCGTATGGCGTGGGCATGCGGTGACGATACGTCCTAAATGGACAAAATCCGCTTAATGCTCCGATATTGGGCGCGTTGGCGACCCGGCGTGGAGCGGCCCCGGCGGGTGGGGCGGCCCGGCGCGCGGAGGTGCCCCGGCGCGTGGAGCGGCGGCACATCCAGCGCCGCCGCCCCACCCGCCCCGCGGATCCGCCTCAGGAGCGCGACACGTTGCGCTCGTACACCAGCCGCAGGCCGATCAGAGTCAGCCACGGCTCGTGCTCGTCGATCTCCTCGGCCTCGCCGAGGACCATCGGAGCCAGGCCCCCGGTCGCGATGACCGTGACGTCGTCCGGGTCGCCGCCGGGGCCGACCAGCTCGCGCTTCATGCGCCGCACCACGCCGTCGACCTGTCCGGCGAACCCGTACACGATGCCGGACTGCATGGCCTCGACGGTGTTCTTGCCGATCACCGAGCGGGGGCGGGCCACCTCGATCTTGCGGAGCTGGGCACCCCGGATGCCCAGCGCGTCGACGGAGATCTCGATGCCGGGGGCGATGACGCCGCCGGTGTACTCGCCGCGCGCGCTGACCGCGTCGAACGTCGTGCCCGTACCGAAGTCGACGACGATCGCCGGACCGCCGTAGAGCTCGACGGCGGCGACCGAGTTGACGATGCGGTCGGCGCCGACCTCCTTCGGGTTGTCGGTCAGGACCGGCACGCCCGTCTTGATGCCGGGCTCCACGAGCACCGCGGGGACGTCGCCGTAGTAGCGGCGGGTCACCTCGCGCAGTTCGTGCAGTACGGACGGGACGGTCGCGCAGATCGCGATGCCCTCGATGCCGTCGCCCAGCTCCGCGCCGAGCAGCGGGTGGGTGCCCATCAGACCGTTGAGCAGGACGGCCAGCTCGTCGGCGGTGCGGCGGGCGTCGGTGGAGATCCGCCAGTGCTCGACGACCTCCTCGCCGTCGAACAGGCCGAGGACGGTGTGGGTGTTGCCGACGTCGATCGTGAGCAGCATCAGGCCCGGCCCTCTCGGGTGGCCTCGCGCAGGTCCAGGCCGATGTCGAGGATCGGCGAGGAGTGCGTGAGGGCGCCCACCGCGAGGTAGTCGACGCCCGTCGCGGCGTACGCGGCGGCGTTCGCCAGGGTGAGGCGGCCCGAGGATTCGAGCATCGCGCGGCCGGCGACCAGCGCGACCGCCTCGGCCGTCTGCTCCGGGGTGAAGTTGTCCAGCAGGATCAGGTCGGCCCCGGCGTCCAGGACTTCGGTGACCTGGGCGAGGGTGTCGACCTCGACCTCGATCGCCAGGTCCGGGAAGCGGTCGCGGACGGCCTTGAAGGCCTCGGCGACGCCGCCCGCGGCCACCACGTGGTTGTCCTTGACCAGGGCCGCGTCCGAGAGCGACATCCGGTGGTTGACGCCGCCGCCGCAGCGGACCGCGTACTTCTCCAGGGCGCGCAGCCCCGGCGTGGTCTTGCGGGTGTCGCGGACCTTCGCGCCGGTGCCTTCGAGGGCGTCGGCCCAGGCGCGGGTGGCGGTCGCGATGCCGGACAGGCGGCACAGCAGGTTCAGCGCGCTGCGCTCGCCGGTCAGCAGGTCGCGGGTGCGGGTGGTGACGCTGAGCAGCTTCTGCCCGGCCGCCACCCGGTCGCCGTCGGCGACGTGCCGCTCGACCTCGAACTCCTCCGTACAGACGATGGACAGGATCGCCTCGGCGACCCGCAGGCCCGCGACCGTACCGGGCTCGCGGGCCGTGAAGTCGCCGGTGGCGACGGCGTCCTGGGGGACGGTCGCGGCCGACGTGACGTCCAGGCCGCCGTCCAGGTCCTCCTCGATGGCGAGGTGGGCGATGTCCTCGACCTGTACGGGGTCGAGGCCGGACTCGGCGAGCAGCGCGGCGAGCGCGGGGTCGAGCCCGCACTCGTACACCTCCTCGCCGCCGCAGCCGCAGTCGTCACCGCAGCCGCCGCCCTGGGCGGGCGCACCGATCTGGATCAGGGGGACGTCCACCGGCTGGGGACGGAGTTCCTCGGGCGTGCTCACGGTTACGGCTCCAGGGGGGTGGCGTCGAGGGTCGGGGGGAAGGTGGCGCTGTCGGTGGGGCGGATGTCCAGGGACCGCCCGGGGGTGATGCTCACGACGAGGTGGCGCCGCCAGGCCGCGTCGTCGCGGTCGGGCCGGTCCTCGCGCCAGTGGCAGCCGCGGGTCTCCTCGCGGGCGGCGGCCGCGGCGACCAGGACGCGGGCGACGAGCAGCAGGTTGGTGGTCTCCCACGCCTCGACGCCCGGCACGGCGGCCTTGTGCTCGTCGGCGCGGATCGCCTCCAGGCGGTCGGCCGCCTCGGCGAGGCTCTCGGCGGACCGCAGCACTCCGGCGCCCGTGGTCATGATCCGCTGGATCCGGATGCGGGCGGCCGGGTCGAGCAGCGGCACCGGGCCGCCGTGCGGATCGGCCTCAACCGCCTTGTCCGGTACGGGAGTCGGGGCATCTCCGGCGAGGTCCGCGGCACCGGCCCGCGCACCGCTCGCCGCGATGTCCGCCGCGATGTTCTCCGCGAAGACCAGGCCCTCCAGGAGGGAGTTGGAGGCGAGCCGGTTGGCGCCGTGGACGCCGGTGCAGGCCGCCTCGCCGCAGGCGTAGAGGCCGGGCACGGTGGTGCGGCCGCGCAGATCGGTGCGGATGCCGCCGGACGCGTAGTGCGCGGCGGGGGCGACCGGGATCGGCTCGGTCACCGGGTCGATGCCGTGCGAACGGCAGGCGGCCAGGATGGTCGGGAAGCGCCGCGCCCACATCTCGGCGCCGAAGTGCCGGGCGTCCAGGTACATGTGCGCGGCGCCCTGCGCCTGCATCCGGCGGGTGATGGCCTTGGCCACGATGTCGCGCGGGGCCAGCTCGGCGAGCTCGTGCTGGCCCAGCATGAAGCGGGTCCCGGCCGCGTCGACCAGGTGCGCGCCCTCGCCGCGTACAGCCTCCGAGACCAGCGGCTGCTGGCCCTCCGACTCCGCGCCGAGGAACAGCACCGTCGGGTGGAACTGGACGAATTCGAGGTCGGAGATCTCGGCGCCCGCGCGCAGCGCGAGGGCCACCCCGTCGCCCGTGGACACCGACGGGTTGGTCGTCGCCGAGAACACCTGGCCCATGCCACCGGTCGCCAGGACCACCGCGGGCGCGCGGACCGCGCCCACGCCGTCGTGCTGGCCCTCCCCCATGACGTGCAGGGTGATGCCGGCGGTGCGGCCGTCCGCGTCCTTGAGGAGGTCGAGGACCAGGGCGTTCTCGATGGTCCGCACGGCCGTCGTACGGACCGCCTCGACCAGCGCGCGGGAGATCTCGGCGCCGGTCGCGTCGCCGCCCGCGTGCGCGATGCGGTGGCGGTGGTGGCCGCCCTCGCGGGTCAGCGAGATCGTGCCGGAGTCGTCGGTGTCGAAGTGGGCGCCGGTCGCGATCAGCCGCCGTACGGCGTCCGGGCCCTCGGTCACCAGCAGGCGTACCGCGTCCTCGTCGCACAGGCCGACGCCCGCGACCAGGGTGTCGTCCAGGTGCTGCCCGGGGGTGTCGCCCTCGCCGAGCGCGGCCGCTATGCCGCCCTGCGCCCAGCGCGTCGAGCCGTCGTCCAGGCGGGCCTTGGTAACGACGACCGTGGCGAGGCCCGCCGCCGTGCAGCGCAGGGCGGCGGTCAGGCCGGCGACGCCGGAGCCGACGACCACGACGTCCGCGTCGATGGCCCAGCCGGCCGCGGGGGCGTCAAGGCGTATGCCGGTGCTTGTCATTCCGGTGCTCCGAACGTGAGCGGGATGTTGTCGATGAGGCGCGTGGTGCCGACGCGGGCGGCGACCGCGAGGATCGCCTCACCGCGGAAACCTTCGGGGGCCTCCGTGAACGTCGCAGGGTCCACGAGCGCCAAGTAGTCGGCCACGACCGGGGGTTCGGCCTTCGCCGCGGTGTCGAGCACGCCCTGGGCGACGGCCTTGATGGCCGCGGGGGACGGCGCCGCCGCGGCGACCGCGTACGCGTCGGCGGCCGCGCGGGCCTCGCCGATCGCGGTGAGCGCGTCGGCCCGGCCGGTGACCGCGCCCGACGCGGTCGCGCGGGCGTGCAGCGCGTGCTCGGCGGCGAGCCGGTCGCGGGCCGCGAACAGCGCGCGGGAGAGGGCGAGGGCCGCGGTCCGCTCGGGCGGGGCGAGGTAGCGGTTGCGGCTGGAGAGGGCGAGGCCGTCGTCCTCGCGCACCGTCGGTACGCCGACGATCTCCACCGGGAAGTTCAGATCGCGCACCATGCGCCGGATCAGCGCCAGCTGCTGGGCGTCCTTCTGCCCGTACAGCGCGAGGTCGGGCGCGGTCAGATGGAGCAGTTTGGCGACGACGGTCAGCATGCCGTCGAAGTGGCCGGGTCTGGAGGCGCCTTCGAGACGCTCGCCCATGGGGCCCGCGGTGACGCGCACTTGGGGCTCGCCGCCGGGATAGACCTCATCGGCCGAGGGCGCGAACACGGCGTCGGCGCCCGCCCGTTCGGCGATGGCGCGGTCCGCGTCCAGCGTGCGCGGATAGCGCTCCAGATCCTCGCCCGCGCCGAACTGGAGCGGGTTGACGAACACGGTGACCACCAACTGGCCCTCGGCGCCGACCAGTTGGCGCGCGGTACGGATCAGGGTGGCATGGCCCTCGTGGAGCGCGCCCATGGTCATGACGACAGCGCGCCGGCCGGTTCTGGTCAGCGCCGCGAGCTCCGCCGCCGTACGCACGAGGGCGGGCTGGGCCGGCTGGGCTGTCATCGGCCCTCTCCTTCGGCGAGCACGCCGAGCAGGTCCTCGGCGAGCTCGGGCTTCAGCAGTCCGTGGGCGAGCGCCCGGTCGGCGGTGGTACGGGCCATCGCGAGGTAGCCGGCGACCGTGCCCGGCGCGTGCTTGCGCAGCTCGGCGACGTGCGCGGCGACCGTGCCGGCGTCGCCGCGCGCGACCGGTCCGGTCAGCGCCGCGTCGCCGGAGCGCAGCGCGTTGTCGAGGGCGGCGCCGAGCAGCGGGCCGAGCATGCGGTCGGGGGCCTCGACACCGGCCTGGCGCAGCAGCTCCATGGACTGGGCGACCAGCGTGACCAGGTGGTTCGCGCCGAGGGCGAGGGCCGCGTGGTAGAGCGGGCGGGCCGCCTCCTCGATCCACTCCGGTTCGCCGCCCATCTCGATGACCAGCGCCTCGGCGGCGAGCCGCAGCTCCTCGGGGGCGGTCACGCCGAAGGAGCAGCCCGCGAGCCGCTGGACGTCCACGCTCGTCCCGGTGAACGTCATCGCCGGGTGCAGGGCCAGCGGCAGCGCGCCGGCCCGCCGGGCCGGGTCCAGGACGGCCGTCCCGTACCGCCCGGAGGTGTGCACGACGAGCTGCCCCGGCCGGATCGCGCCGGTCTCGGCGAGGCCCTCGACCAGGCCGGGCAGCGCGTCGTCGGGGACGGTGAGCAGCACGAGGTCGGCGCGCTCCATGACCTGGGCGGGCGGGACCACGGGCACGTCGGGCAGCAGCGCCGCGGCCCGGCGCACGGAGGCGTCGGAGACACCGGAGACCGCGACCGGGCGGTGACCGGCGAGCTGCAGGGCCGCGGCGAGGGCGGGTCCTACCCGGCCCGCCCCGACGACGCCCACGGCGAGGCGGGCGGGGCGGTCCGCCGGGCTGTGGTCGAAGCGGTGCTCTGGTGGTGCGTTCACGCGTGCGGGCCTTCCGTTCCAGTCCGCGAGGGGTACCGGACGCCAAACCAAAATCAAACGGCCCCGTCATGCTACGCCCAGGGCCCGAAAACCCTTTGGGTTGTCCACAGGCTGTGGGCCATCATCGCGCCATGGCAGATTCCGAGCTCCATCCCCTTCCCGGATCCACCGCCGACACCCCTGGCGGGACGCCGGAGAAGACCCCGGAACAGGCCCGGCAGCACCGCCTGGCCGTCTACCGGGGCGCCAAGCGGAGACTGGCGGACCAGACGGTCGACCACACCCTCAAGAGGCGCCTGACGGCCCTCCTGGCGGACGGCGCCGAGGTCTACGACCTGGACGAGGCCGGCGACATCTACGGCAACGGCGCCGTCGCCGAGCTGGAGCGGCGCACCGCCGAGGCGCTCGGCTTCCCCGCCGCCGCCTTCTTCCCGACCGGCACCATGGCCCAGCAGGTCGCCCTGCGCTGCTGGGCCTCGCGCACCGGCGACCCGACGGTCGCCCTGCACCCGATGTCCCACCCCGAGGTCCACGAGCGCAACGCGTTCAGCGAGGTCAGCGGCCTGCGCACGGTCCACCCGACGGACGGGCCGAGGCTGCCGACCGCCGACGAGGTGCGGGGCTTCGAGGAGCCCTTCGGCACCCTGATGCTGGAACTGCCGCTGCGTGAGGCGGGGTACGTCCTGCCGACCTGGGACGAACTGGTCGCCGTGGTCGAGGCGGCCCGGGAGCGCGACGCCGTGGTGCACTTCGACGGCGCCCGGATCTGGGAGACCACCGCCCACTTCGGCCGTTCCCTGCCCGAGATCGCGGGCCTCGCGGACAGCGTGTACGTGTCCTTCTACAAGACGCTGGGCGGCCTGTCGGGCGCGGTCCTGGTGGGCTCCGAGTCGCTGATCGAGCAGGCCCGCACCTGGCGGCACCGCTACGGCGGCCAACTCTTCCAGCAGTTCCCGGCCGCCCTGACGGGTCTGCTCGGCCTGCGCGAGACGCTGCCCGAGCTCCCTGCGTACGTCGCCCACGCCAAGGTCGTGGCGAAGGCGATCGGGGAGGGCCTCACCGAGGCGGGCGTGCCGTGGTTCCGGGTGAACCCCGAGCCGCCGCACACGCACGAGTTCCAGGTGTGGCTGCCGTACGACGCCGAGGTGCTCAGCGCCGCCGCGCTGCGGCAGGCCGAGGAGACCGGCGTCTGCCTGTTCCGCCGCTGGTTCCCCAACCCCTGGGGACCGGCCGGCCTCGCCGTCACCGAGGTGACGGTGAACGCGCCAGGCCTGGCGTGGACCGCCGACGACGTACGGGCCGCGGTGGCCGACTTCGTACGACTGCTGCCGTAGCCGGGGCGCCCCGGCGGGCGCCCGCTCAGCGGCAGGCGGGCGGGTGCCGGCGGGGGTGGTGCGGGGCGAACAGGTGGGCCAGCGCGGCCCGCAGCCGGCCGGTGGCGAGCCGGCCCGCCAGGACCGCCTCGAAGCGGCGGTAGTCCCGCAGCTCCCGCAGGGTGGCCACGTCGTGGGTGCCGGGGAGCGGCGGCGCGGGCTCGGCGTGCTGTGCCGCGCGGTATCTGTCGATCATGTGCTGCTGCATCGCGTCCATGCCTCCACGGTGATCCTGTTCCGGCCCCGCGTCGCGCCGATTGACGAGCCGCGTCAAATGGCGCTGCGCCGTGGCGCCCCCGCGCCCGTGCTCGTGGTGCGGCGCCGTCGATTGACCGGGACCGTCAATCGGCGGCGGCGTTGTCAGTGGCCCGGTGCACCATGGGGCCATGAGCGTGACCATCGACATCACGGGCCTGCCGCCCGAGCGCATCGGCTTCGCGATCTCGCCGCTGGCCGAGCTGGGCCTGGCCCTGCACGCGCTCTCCGAGCCCGGCCACCACCCAGGCCTGCACGGCTGGGCGACGGCGACCTCGGCCGCGCTGAAGCCGGACCTCGCCGACCGGCTGCACGAGGCCGACTTCCTGTGGCGCAACACCTTCTCCGACGTGTTCATGCCCTTCGCGGGCATACCCGGCTGGGACGGCAGCACCGGCGCCACGCTCGCCGAGGACCTGGACCTGCTCGACCGGCTCTCCGACGAGCGGTTCGCCTCCGCCGCCCTGGAGTTCACCTGCTCCAGCCTGTACGGAGTCAAGACGCCGTCCCCGCTGCACGATCCGGCGCTGCGGGTGCGCGCCCTGGAGATGGCGGCGACCCGCGGCCCGCGCCAAGTGGAGTTCACCCAGCGGCTGTTGAGCGATCCGGCGTCCGTGCGGGCCTGGATACGGCGGCTCCTGGAGGACTGCGAGGAGGCCTTCTTCGCGGACACCTGGCAGCGGGTCCGGGTGCAACTGGCCGCCGACGCCCGGCACAAGGCGGAGCTGCTGCGCCGCAAGGGGCTCGATGAGGCGGTCCGCGCGGTGTCGGCAGCCCTGAGCCTGGCCGGGGGCGGGACGTTGATCAGCGCGGACAAGCTGACCGAGGGGCGGACGACCGCCACCGACCCGGAGCCCGGCGCCGGGCTCACCTTCGTGCCGACCTCGTTCGGCTGGCCGCACCTGATGGTGCTGCACGCCCCGGGCTGGCGGCCGGTGATCCACTACCCGGTGCACGGGCCGGAACTGCCCTCGCCCGCCTCGGTCGAGATCCTCAAGCTGCGGATGGAGGCCCTCGCACACCCGATGCGGATGCGCCTGTGCCGCAATCTGGCCCGCTCCCCGTACACGACGAGCGAACTGGCCGACGCGCACGGCATCACGGCGCCCGAGGTCTCCCGGCACCTGGCCGTCCTGAAGAAGGCCGGGCTCATCACGACCCGGCGGCGCGGCCGTTACGTACTGCACCAGCTGGACCTGACGGTGGTGGCCCGCCTGGGCAGCGACTTCCTTGAGGGGGTGCTGCGGTAGCGCTCCGCGGGGAGTGCGGGTGAGCTCTGCGCGGAGGGCGCGGTTGATTCGACTGCGGGCCGTCGGGGGCTGGTCGCGCAGTTCCCCGCGCCCCTTCAGGGCACCCCCTAGGACACCCTCAGCAGGAGCTTGCCCGTCGAGGAGCGGCCCTCCATCAACTCATGGGCGGCGGCGGCCTCTTCGAGGGTGAACTCGGCGGTGATCGGCAGCTCGACCTGGCCGGTGGTGGCCAGGTGGAGCGCCCGGTCCGCGATCTCGCGCAGCGCGTGGCGGTCACCAGCGGCGGCGAGGCCCAGGATCGAGAAGCCGGAGACCGTGCGGCCGCGCCCGTACAGCTCGGACTGCCCGACCTGCCAGGCCTCCTCGCCGCTCGCGTTGCCGTACGAGACGAGCCGGCCGAACAGGGCGAGCGATTCCAGACCGCGGCGCAGGGTCTCGCCACCGACCGGGTCGAGCACCAGGTCCACGCCCCGGCCGCCGGTGGCGCGCAGCACGTCCGCGTCGAAGGTGCCGGTCAGGAAGGCGTCGTCGTACCCGTGCTTGCGGGCGTAGTCGGCCTTGGCCTCGCTGGACACCACGCCGTACACCGCGCCCGCGCCGGCCAGCTTGGCGAGCTGCCCGGCGACCGTGCCGACACCGCCCGCGGCGCCCTGGACCAGCACGCTCTCGCCGGGCTGGAGCCGGCCCACCTCGTGGATGAGGGCGTGCGCGGTCGGCAGCACGGTGGGCAGGGCGGCCGCGGTGCGCAGGCTCACGCCCTCGGGTACGGGGAAGACGGTGACGGCGGAGGCGAGGGCCACCTCCGCGTAGGCGCCGCCCTCGGTCATCGCGGCGACCTCCTGGCCGACCGCGAGCCCCTCGACCCCGGCGCCGATCGCGCGGACGCGGCCGGAGAGTTCGAGACCGGGCACGAAGGGCAGCGAGCCGACCCGGTATCCCACCGAACGCGCCTTCAGATCGGCGAAGTTGACGCCGGTGTACGCGACGTCGATGCTCACCTCACCGGGCCCCGGCTGCGGAATCTCCGCCTCCACCAGCTGGAGAACCTCCGGACCGCCGAACTCGTCGAATCGAATCGCGCGCATGACGCCAACTCCCCCGTACCTGAACCGCATTGAGTACTGAGCACTGACATGCAGAGTGCTGAGCACTGACTGAGTACCGAACAGGCTCGATAGTACGATGCCCGTCGTACTAAGGCAATGGGGACCGACCCGAAAGCCCGGTCCGGAAGCCCGGCCCGGGTGCTCAGTCGAAGCGGATGTGGCTCAGGCCGATCCGGGTGCGCCGCAGCCGGTGCGCCAGTTCGTACGCGGTCTGCGTCTTGCCGCCGCCGTAGGGGCCGTTGATCCAGATCAACACCCCCCGAGCGCCGCCCGTGGCGCCCAGGGTCAGACGGTGGCCCCACTCGGGGCGCCCAGGGTCAGGCGGCTCCGCCGCCCGCTCGCACCAGGCCCGTCTCGTATGCCAGGACCACGACCTGCACGCGGTCGCGCAGGCCCAGCTTGGTCAGGATGCGGCCGACATGCGTCTTCACGGTGGCCTCCGAGAGGACCAGGCGGGCGGCGATCTCGCCGTTCGACAGGCCCTGGGCGACCAGCATCATGACCTCGCGCTCGCGCTCGGTCAGCTTCTCCAGCTGCTTGTGCTCCGGCTCCTTGCCGCTGGCCGGCAGCATCGGGGCGAACCGGTCGAGCAGGCGCCGGGTCGTGGACGGGGCGACCACCGCGTCCCCGCTGTGCACCGAGCGGATCGCGCCGAGCAGTTCGGCCGGCGGCACGTCCTTCAGCATGAAGCCGCTCGCGCCCGCCTTCAGCCCCGAGAAGGCGTACTCGTCCAGGTCGAAGGTGGTCAGGATCAGCACCTTGGGGGGATTCGGCGCCTCGCAGATGCGCCGCGTCGCCTCCACACCGTCCAGCCTCGGCATGCGCACATCCATCAGGACCACGTCCACATCGGTCGCGCGGAGCACCTCGATGGCCTCCGCCCCGTCGCCCGCCTCCGCGACGACGTCCATGTCCGGCTGCGCGGCGAGCACCATCCGGAACCCGGTGCGCAGCAGCACCTGGTCGTCGACGAGCATCACGCGGATCGTCATCGTTCCCTCTCCATCACGCCGTACAGAACGGTACGCACACCAGCGCGTACCGGAAATCAGTGGGTCGGCTTCAGGGGCAGCAGGGCGCTGATCCGGAAGCCGCCGCCGGGGCGGGGCCCCGCGTCCAGCGTGCCCCCGACCATGCCGATCCGCTCGCGCATGCCGATCAGGCCGTGGCCCTGGCCGTCGGCGCCGCCGTCCTCGTACATCTCGTGGGCGGCGCCGCGGCCGTCGTCCTCGACCAGCAGACCGAGCCCGTCGTCGAAGTACACGAGCCGCACGCTCGCCCCCGCGTCCGGACCGCCGTGTTTGCGGGTGTTGGTGAGCGCTTCCTGCACGATGCGGTACGCCGTGAGCTCGACGCCGCTGGGCAGCGGGCGCGGGGTGCCCTCGATCTTGAAGTCGACGGTGAGGCCGGCCCCGCGGACCGTCTCGACCAGGTCCTCGATCTGCTGGACGTCGGGCTGCGGCACGTACTCCCCCGCCTCCTGGTGCTCGCCGGTGCGCAGCACGCCGAGCAGCCGGCGCATCTCGGCGAGCGCCTGGCGCCCGGTCATCGAGATCGTCTCCAGGGCGGTCTTCGCCTGGTCCGGCGAGGTGTCCATCACGTACGCCGCGCCGTCGGCCTGCACGACCATCACCGACACGTTGTGCGCCACCACGTCGTGCAGCTCGCGGGCGATGCGCGCCCGCTCGGCCGCGACCGCGACCTTGGCCTGCGCCTCGCGCTCCCGCTCCAGGCGGGCGGCCCGCTCCTCCAGCTGCGCGAGGTACGCCTTGCGGGTCCGCATCGAGTCGCCGAGCACCCAGGCGAGCACGAAGGGGACCGTCATCATGACGATGAAGAAGACCTTCTCCGTCGCGGAGTTGGGGCCCGTGTCCAGCCAGCGCACATGGGCCAGCGGCGCCGCGCACAGCCCCGCGACGAGCGCGGTCCGCGAGGCCCAGCGCTTGCCCGCGGAGGCCACCGTGTAGACGATGACCAGCATCGCGAAGTCCTGGATCTGCGGCTGGACGTTCAGCGGGAGCTGGGCGAGGCCCGTGCCGATCACGAGCAGCAGCATCTTCTCGGGGGCGCGGCGGCGCAGCGCCACGGCGACGCTCATCCCGAGCACGACCAGGAGCTGGATGCCCCAGCCCGCCTGGCGCGGATCGTGGTGCGCCGCCGCGACCTGCACGCCGGAGAACCCGAACAGGATGACGGCCCAGAAGGTGTCGACCCCGGTCGGGTGTCTGCGAAGGAAGTCGTAGAGGCGCTGCACGTAACCCAGCGTAGGGAAAGCAGATAGGTGCAGGGGTCAACCGGCGGGGCGATCCTGATCCCGGCGGCGTACTCCGCAAGGTGGAGACTTGAGCCCGTGACGGATGAGACGTGTCAGCAGTTCCCGGGTGCGCGGGACGGAGTACCGGGGTCGAAAGCCGCCCCCGTCGGCTGGCGCGCGGCCACCGAGCGGGCGCTCTACGGGGCGGGCGGTTTCTATCTGCGGCCCGAGGGACCGGCCGGGCATTTCCGTACGTCGGTCCACGCCTCGCCGCTCTTCGCGGGGGCTGTCGCCCGCCTCCTTACGGAGGTCGCGTCCGGGCTCGGCCCGGGACCGGTCGACCTGGTGGACGTGGGCGCGGGGCGCGGGGAGCTGCTCACCGGGGTGCTGGCCGCGCTGCCCGCCGGCTTCCCGGTCCGGGCGTACGCCGTGGAGCGCGCGGGCCGTCCGGCCGGGCTCGACGAGCGGATCGCCTGGCGTTCGGAGGTGCCCTCTGGCATCCGCGGGCTGCTCTTCGCCAACGAATGGCTGGACAACGTGCCGGTGGAGGTCGCGGAGGTCGATCCGGACGGGGTGGCCCGGCTGGTGCTCGTACGGCCGGACGGGACCGAGACCCTCGGCGAGCCGGTGTCGGGCGCGGACGCCGCCTGGCTGGACCGCTGGTGGCCGCCAGGTGGGCCGGGCACCCGGGCGGAGATCGGGCGGCCGCGCGACGAGGCGTGGGCCGCGGCGGCCGCGGCGCTGGACACGGGGCTCGCGGTGGCCGTCGATTACGCCCATACGAAGGACGCGCGGCCGCTGTTCGGGACGCTGAGCGGGTTCCGGGGCGGCCGGGAGGTGGCGCCGGTGCCGGACGGGTCCTGCGACATCACCGCGCATGTCGCGCTGGACGCGTGCGCGCTGCCCGGGGCGGAGCTGGTCTCCCAGCGCGAGGCCCTGGCCCGCCTCGGCGTCGTCGGCACGCGGCCCCCGCTGGCCCTGGCGTCCTCGAACCCGGCGGCGTACGTCCGCGCGCTCGCCGCGGCAGGCGAGGCGGCGGAGCTGACGGCACGGGGCGGTCTTGGCGACTTCGGGTGGCTGATGCAGCGGGTGTGACTTTTCCCCACCCCGCCCCTTCCCGCTGCGACACTCTGCGGCTCCGCCGCGTGGCCTCCGGAGGTGGGGTGGGTTGCGGCCGGTGGCGCTGGGGCTCCGCCCCAGACCCCGCTCCTCAAACGCCGGAGAGGCTGGCATGTACCTGGCGGCGGCGGGGGCTGGGCCCGCTCCCCGGTGCGGCGGGGGATACTGGCCCCCATGACGGAGACGACGGTCGGCATCGGCGGCGGGGCGGAGAGCACCGACATGGTGCTCAACATCGGCCCCCAGCACCCCTCCACGCACGGAGTGCTGCGGCTGAAGCTCGTCCTTGACGGCGAGCGCATCCAGCAGGCCGAGCCGGTCATCGGCTACATGCACCGCGGCGCCGAGAAGCTCTTCGAGGCCCGCGACTACCGCCAGATCGTGATGCTGGCCAACCGCCACGACTGGCTCTCCGCGTTCTCCAACGAGCTCGGCGTGGTCATGGCCGTCGAGCGGATGCTCGGCATGGAGGTCCCCGAGCGCGCGGTGTGGACCCGCACGCTGCTGGCCGAGCTGAACCGGGTCCTCAACCACTTGATGTTCCTCGGCTCGTACCCGCTGGAGCTCGGCGGCATCACCCCCGTCTTCCATGCCTTCCGCGAGCGCGAGGAGCTCCAGACGGTGATGGAGGAGGTCTCCGGCGGCCGCATGCACTACATGTTCAACCGGGTCGGCGGCCTGAAGGAGGACCTGCCGCTGGGCTGGCTCGGCCGGGTGCGGCACGCCGTGGCATCGGTGCGTTCGCGGATGGACGTGTACGACCGGCTCGTCCTCGGCAACGAGATCTTCCGGGCGCGGACGCGCGGCGTGGGCGCCCTGTCCGCCGAGGCGGTGCACGCGTACGGGGTGAGCGGGCCCATCGCGCGGGCCTCCGGCGTCGACTTCGATCTGCGCCGCGACGAGCCGTACCTCGCGTACGGGGAGCTCCAGGACACCCTGAAGGTCGTCACCCGGACCCAGGGCGACTGCCTGGCGCGCTTCGAGTGCCTCCTTGAGCAGACCCACGTCGCGCTCGACCTCGCCGACGCCTGCCTGGACCGGATGGCCGAGCTGCCGCCCGGCCCCATCAACCAGCGGCTGCCCAAGGTCCTCAAGGCGCCCGAGGGCCACACGTACGCCTGGACCGAGAACCCGCTCGGCATCAACGGCTACTACCTCGTCAGCAAGGGCGAGAAGACCCCGTACCGGCTGAAGCTGCGGTCGGCCTCGTACAACAACATCCAGGCGCTCGCCGTGCTGCTGCCGGGGACGCTGGTCGCCGACATGGTGGCGATCCTGGGGTCGCTGTTCTTCGTCGTGGGCGACATCGACAAGTAGGCGGCGCGACCCGGGCGCCCGCGAGTGGTTCAACTCGCGGGCGGGCCACGTCAGTTGGACCAGTGACCCCGCACGGCCGCGAGGACGAAACCCGGGCCGAAGCCGATGATCAGTCCCGACTCCGCGTCGGCGGGCGGCTCGGTGAACGTACGGGACAGTACGTCGAGGACCGCCGAGCCGCCCAGGTTGCCGTTCTCGGCGAGGCTGGCCCAGGCGTGCCGCAGCGCGCCGTGTTCGCGGTCGCCGTCGAGCTGGAGGCCCGCGGCCGCGTCCTCCAGGATGCGCGGGCCGCCGGGGTGCACCACCGCGGAGCCGAGCGGCCGGCCGGCCGCGGCGAGCCATTTGCGGACGGCGGGCAGGCAGTCGTTGAAGGCGGCGGTGGCGGCGCGGGTGGAGTCGAAGTGCAGCCCGGCGCCGGTCAGCCGGCCCTGGTAGCGGTCGACGCTGTCGGGCAGCGCGTACTCGAAGGTGTCCTCGACCACGAAGCTCGGCCCGTCCCAGGCGGGGCGCGCGGAGACGACCGCGGCGGCGGCGCCGTCCCCGAACAGGATCTTGTAGACCATGGATTCCCGGCTGGTGTCCTCGTGGTTGTACGTCGCCGCCGACAGGCATTCCGAGGTGACGACCAGGACGTTGGCGCCAGGGTGGGCGGCGATGTGGTCGTGGGCGCGGACCAGGCCCTGGGCGCCGCCCGCGCAGCCGACCGAGCCCATGGGGTGGCGCCGGACGTCGGGCCGCAGGCCGAGTCCACCGATGAGGTGGAGGTCGAGGGACGGCACGGTCCAGGAGGTGGTGTGGCTGGTGACGACGCAGTCGATGTCCTCGGGCCGCAGCCGCGCGTTCTCCAGCGCCCGCCGGCCCGCCTCGACCGCCAGCGCCGACGCGTCCTCGAAGGCGGCGCGATTGCGCTCTTCGACAAGAGCGTTTCCGGCCACGGTTCGCGCGTCCAGGGGACGGCTGAAATGCCGGGTCTCGACGGTCGTCGCCCGGGCGATCCGCAGGAAGGCCTCCAGGCGCGGCAGGTCCGGGTGGGCCCGGCGAATGTCGGCGCAGATCTCGTCGGTCGTCACGACGTTCCCCGGGAGGGCGACACAGGGAGGGGCTATGTGAGCGGGCACGGACGAACTCCCTCGAAAATCGAAAAGGGCAGATCCTAAACGTACGTCAGGCGGCCTGAATCAATCCTCGAAACGGAAAAACTTGGTCAACTGGTCGCGCGGAAGGACGGGGTGCGGCTCGCGGGCGAGGCGCCCGGGGCAGCAGCCAGCATGCCCCTGGGGCTCGGAAAAGTGACCGGCCCGGCGGCGCATGTGAGCAACTCGGTCCACCGGCGGCCGACTACGAGATCGCGGTGCGCAGTTCGGCGACGTCGAGCTGCTCGGTCTCGTCGTGCGCGGTCAGGTCGATGACCTCGCCGACGACCTTCTCGGGGCCCTGCTGCGAACGGCTCGCCAGGACCTCCTCGCCCACCACGTCCGCGAGGTCCTCGTCCTGTACGGCCTCGATCGCGGCGGCCACCTTCTGCTCGGCGGCGCCCTGGCCCGCCCCGGTCCCGAAGAAGTCGAAGCTGCCCTCGGGGCGCACCGCCCGACGCGCCGCGTACGGCACCACGGCGGCGGCGACCGGAGCGGGCGCCGCAGGCAGTTCGGCCCGCCGGGGCGCGACCGGAGCGGGCGCCGCGGGCAGTTCGGCCTGCCGGGGCTTGGCGGTGAGGGCGGACGACGGGCGGGCGTGCTGCCCGCTGCCGACGGCCGCCGAGGGCTTCCCCTGCGGCTCCTCCGCCTCCCCGGACTCCGCGCGGGGGCGGGCCGACAGCGCCTCGGCCCGCGCCTTGGCCTGGCGCTCGGCGCTGAGCTGGAGGCGCTCCAGGGCGCGGGCGGCCGCGAGGTAGGCGGCCGGCGTCGGCGTGCTGCTCGACGGCATCAGCGCCTTGGGGGCCGCGCTCTCCAGGGCGAGCTGACGCCGGCCCTCCAGGGCGCTGGCCCGCTCGGTCTCGGCGTTGGCGTAGCGCCGCAGCAGCGCCGCGTGCTCGCCGCGCAGCCCGGCCAGCTCCATGCGCTTGGCGCGCAGCTTGGCGTCGAGGCGGCCGCGCAGCTCGCGCGACTCCTCCAACTCGGTCTCCAGCTCGGCGATCCGCTCCTCGGTGCGCCACTGGTCGGCGGCGCGCGAGCGGGTCAGCTCGGCGACCCGGCGGCCCGCGGCCCGGTCCCAGCCGCGCATCAGCACCGAGCCGGTGACACAGGCCGCCGCGGCGGCGGCCGCCAGCGCCCTGAGCACCGTGGGCTGATCGAAGAGCCAGGCACCACCGGCGCAGATGACGGAGACGCCGGCGACGGCCGACGGCTGAAGGAGCCGGTGCAGCGGAGGGGAATGACGGTGGCGTCCACGTGGCATGGCCTGAAATTTACCGTGCGTAGGCGTCACATGGACCCCCGCCCGCCAATCTGTTCCGCTGCAGTTACTCCGATCGCCAAATTCGGCTACTTCTTGATCAGCCCCTTCGACTGCAGATACTGCTTGGCGACATCGGCCGGCTTGGCCCGCTCGGCGTCGACCTTGCGGTTGAGATCGACCAGATCAGCGGTCGTCAGGGCCTTGGTCAGCTTGCCGAGCGCATCGGCTATCTCCTGGCCGCCCGCGTCCTTCGCATTGACGACGGGCAGCACGTTGTCCGCGTTCTGCAGCTTCTTGTCATCCTGGAGCAGCACGAGTCCGTAGGTGTCCAGGGTCGCGTCGGTCGTGGTGGTCAGCACCAGTTGGTCGACGCCGTCCTTGACCGCCTGCTTGGCCTGCGGGGTGCCGACGCCCTTGGGGTCGATGCCGGTGACGTCGATGCCGTACTTGGACGTCAGGCCCGGCGCGCAGAATGGCCGGATCTTGCACTCGTCACCGGCGGCGATCTTCACCTTGGCCTTCGATGTGCCCAGGTCGGAAAGGGACTTGAGGTTGTTCTTGGCGGCGAATTCCTTGGTCACCGCGAACGCGTTCTGGTCCACCGCCGCACCGGCGGGGAGAACCTTCAGACCGCGGGGCCCGGCCAGCTTGGCCAGTTCGGCCACGGTGGCCGTGACATCGCTGGAGGCGAGCGGCTTGTCCTTCGCCTTGTCGCCGTTCACCTTGGCATTGAGGAATTCGGTGAGCGTGGCCGCGTATTCCGGTACGACGTCGATCTCGCCCTTCTCCAGGGCCGGTTCGTACAGTTCGCGGTTCTTCACCGTGGTGACCGAGGTCGAGTACCCGGCATCCGCGAGCACCTGGGAGTACAGCTCGGCGAGGACGGCGGACTCGGTGAAGCCGGCCGCGCCGATGACCAGCGAGCCCTTCTTCCCGCCGCCGGTACTGCTCGACCCGCTCGATGCGCTCTTGTCCTTGCTCTTCTCCAGGCTGTCGCCGCCGCAGGCGGCGAGCGAGCCCGCGAGCGCCACCGTGCCGAGCACCGCACCGGCCGTGCGCAGGATCTTGCTCATGAAGGTTCACCATCCAGGGAGTTACGGGGGTCACGGATTCCCGGACCACGGGGTCAGGGGGTCACGGGTCGACGGATCACGGCGTCACGAGCGCTTGCGCAGCGGGCTGAACAGGCGGTCCACCGCCACAAGCACGCCCTCCACGAGCAGGGCGAGCGCCGCAACGAGCATCGCCCCCGCCACCACCTGCGGGGTGTCGTACACCGCGAAGCCCTCGGTGACGATCCGGCCGAGTCCGCCGAGCCCGGCCATCGCGGCGATCGTCGCGGTGGCGATGATCTGCACCGCCGCCGAGCGCAGACCGGTCATGATCAGCGGGTAGGCCAGCGGCAGTTCGACCTGGAGGAAGAGCTGGCGCCCCGACATCCCCATGCCGCGGGCCGCCTCCACCGCCGCCCGGTCCACCTCGCGCATGCCGACGTAGGCGTTGGTCAGCAGCGGCGGCACCGCGAAGAGCACCAGCGCGATCACCGTCGGCAGATAGCCCGCGTTGCGCAGCGGGGTCACCATGAACAGGGCGAGCACCGCGAAGACGGGTATCGCCCGGCCGATGTTGGAGAGGTTGACCGCGAGCGCGCCGCCCTTGCCGATGTGCCCGAGCCACAGCGCGAGCGGCAGGGCGACCAGGCAGGACACGAGGAGGGCGAGCGCGCTGACGTACACGTGCTCACCGAGCCGGTGCCAGGCGCCGTCCTCCCCCGACCAGTTGGCGCCCGTCGTCAGCCACGTCCAGGCCTGCGCGAAGACTCCCATGGCTCAGCCCGCCTTCGCCGTACGGATGCGGGTCCAGGGGGTGAGCAGCCGCTGGAGCCCGAGCAGCAGCAGATCGGCGGCGACCGCGAGCACCACGCACAGCACCGAGGCGGTCAGGATCTGCGCCTTGAAGAAGGTGGGCAGGCCCTGCTCGATGAGGTTGCCCAGGCCCCCGTGGTCGACGAGCGAGCCGATCGTGGTCAGCGCGACGGTGGCGACCGTGGCGATCCGGAGCCCGGCCATCAGCGCGGGCAGCGCCAGCGGCAGTTCGACCTCGAACAGCAGCCGTATCCGCCCGTACCCCATGCCGCGCGCCGCCTCCAGCGCGTCGGCGGGCACCGATTCGAGCCCGGCCAGGATGTTCCGTACCAGGATCGTCAGGGAGTACAGCACGAGGCCCGTGATGACCAGCCCGGCCGAGAGGCCGAAGACCGGGAGCAGCAGGGCGAACATCGCAAGGGAAGGGATCGTGTACAGCACCGTCGTGAAGCCGAGGACGGTCGCCGCGACGCCCTTGCGGCCGCGCGCGAGCAGCGCGAGGGGGAAGGCGACGAGCAGCCCGATCAGCACCGACACCGCGGTGATCCAGATGTGCTGGACCGTGGCGTCGGTCAGCTCCTGGCTGCGGGAGCTCACGTACTCCCAGCAGATCCAGTCGTTCGCCGCCAGGCAGTTCCCGGCCACTCCCCCCACCTCCCCCGGCCCGTACCGTACGTATGTCTGACGACCCTAACCCTGACCACTGACAATCGCCTCGGGCCTTCGCAGTACAGCAACATGGGCTTCACACAAGCGCGGTCGCCGCCCGGCACAATGGGGAATCATGATCCGGTTCGAGCACGTCACCAAGCGGTACGCCGACGGCACCACCGCCGTGGACGACCTTTCCTTCGAGGTGGCCGAGGGTGAACTGGTCACCCTCGTCGGCCCGTCCGGCTGCGGCAAGACCACCACGATGAAAATGGTCAACCGGCTCATCGAGCCGACCAGCGGGCGGATATTCCTGGACGGCGAGGACATATCGACCGTCGATCCGGTCCAACTGCGGCGCCGTATCGGCTATGTGATCCAGCAGGTCGGGCTCTTTCCGCACAAGACGGTCCTGGAGAACACCGCGACCGTCCCGCAGCTGCTCGGCGTCAAGAAGGCCAAGGCCCGCGAGCGCGCGGCCGAGCTGCTCGATCTGGTGGGGCTCGACCCGAAGACGTACGGCTCGCGCTACCCGGAGCAGCTCTCCGGCGGTCAGCGCCAACGGGTGGGCGTGGCAAGGGCGTTGGCGGCGGACCCGCCGGTGCTCCTGATGGACGAGCCGTTCGGCGCGGTCGACCCGGTGGTGCGCGAGCGGCTGCAGAACGAGTTCCTCAGGCTCCAGTCGCAGGTGCGCAAGACGGTCCTGTTCGTCACCCACGACATCGAGGAGGCGGTCCGGCTCGGCGACCGCATCGCCGTCTACGGGCAGGGCGCCATCGAGCAGTTCGACGCCCCCGCCGCCGTGCTCGGCGCTCCCGCCAACCCGTACGTCGCGGACTTCGTGGGCGCCGACCGGGGCCTCAAGCGGCTCTCCGTCACCCCCATCGAGGAAGACGACCTGGAGCAGCCGCCGGTGGTCCACCTCGACGACCCGCTGCCGGCCGACGTCCCGCGCTGGGCGGTCGTCCTGGACGGCGAGGACAATCTGCACGGCTGGATCTCCGCCGAGCAGGCCCGGCTCGGCACCGGCACGGTCCGCGAGCACGCCCGGCGGATGGAGGCCTGGCTGCCGGTGGGCGCCTCGCTGAAGCAGGCCTTCGCCACCATGCTCCAGCACGACGCCGGGTGGATCGCGGTGATCGACCGCGCGGAGACCGGCCGCTTCCTCGGCGTCCTCACGCCGGCCCGGCTCCACGAGGCGCTGCGCCGCTCCATCGACGCGGACGCCCAGGACGTGCCCCGGACCGAGGTGACGGTCGAGTCGGTCAGCTCGCGCTGAGCCGGCCGCTGATCCAGTCCATGGTCGGCGGGATCTCGCGCCGCCAGGTGTTGAAGTTGTGGCCGCCGCTGTCGAGTGTGATGGACGACACGCGGCCGGGCGTCTTCACCTTGTTGATGAAGGACTGGGTCGGCTTGAAGTTGTCCTCGCCCGACAGCGAGCTGGTGACCAGGAAGGACGACTTGCCCGGCGCCAGGTGGTCCAGGCTCCACAGCAGGTTGGCGCGGTTCTCCTCCTTCTTGTTGCCGTGGAAGAGGTCACCGGTCGTCGGGTCGTCCGCCGCCTTGTAGTACGCGGAGAGGCCCGCGCTCGCCGCGAACTGCTCGGGGTGGTGCATGCCGATCTTCAGGGCGCAGTAGCCGCCGGTCGAATTGCCGATGAAGCCCCAGTTCTGCGGCTTGGTGCCGACCCGGTAATTCGCGGAGATCGCGCCCGGAACGTCCTTCGCGAAGAACGTCTCGGTCTGCGGGCCGCCCGGTATGTCGACGCACTCGGTGTCCCGCTGGCCCGCCACCGTCGGGCGCATCATGATCAGGATCATCGGCTGCATCTTCTTCTGCTTGGCCTGCGTCCACGCCGTCTTCGGGTACGCGAGGCCCTTGAGCAGGTTCTCGGCGGTGCCCGGGTAGCCGGTCAGCACGATCGAGGCCGGGAACGTCTTCTTCTCGTACGCCTTCTGGAAGTACTCGGGGGGCAGGTACACGTAGGCGGGGCTGGTTATCTTCGACTTCTCCCCGGCCAGCACGATCTTCTGGATCTCGCCGCCCAGCTGCGGCTTGCCCGCGCCCGGGGTCTCCGGCTTCTGCTTGCCGACGACCCGGATGTTCGTGCCGCCCGCCGAGTGGTCGACGACCTTGCCCATGTCCTGCTCCTGGCCGAACAGGTCCGCCCAGGACCCGTAGAACAGGAACGAATTGTTGGCCGCGAGACCGACCGAGGCGAAGATCGCCAACTGGGTCGCGAGCAGCAGCCCGACCCGGCCCACGAGGGCCTTCCAGCTGCGCCGTGCCAGTCGCGGCCACAACCAGATGGTGACCGCGAACAGCACCACCGCCAGGAGCACGGCGAGTGCCAGAACCTTGTTGCTCGTGAGACCCATGAGTCGATGAAACTTTCTGACTGAGATTTTCCTGAGACCAAGGGAACCCTCCCCCTGGATGTGCCGTCCTAGAGGGCGCAAATTGTCCGGCTGGACGGTGTGGACGCCGTCCCCCGGCCAACTGAATCTCTCGCGGAGTCACGGGAAGCGATGTCTGTCAGGATAGATGGGGACAAAAACGGTTCGGTTCCGACTCGTGTACGAAAGGTCCTCCGCGGGCCGCGCCCCGAGTCGGTTCCCAAGGTCGTCGGTACGGCCTGCACGGTCGTGGGTCTGGTGGACGTCTCGGCCGGAGTCTTCGATCGCGTCCGGCACAGTCGGTTCCACACGGTCAGCGAGGTGCTGCCGGGCACCTTCGGCCCCTTCGCGGCGGCCGTGGCGCTCTGCGTCGGCATCCTCCTGCTGCTCCTCGCGCACGGCCTGAAGCGCCGCAAGCGGCGGGCCTGGCGGGCCGCGGTGGTGCTGCTGCCCATCGGGGCGGTGGCCGAGTTCTGGTACCGGCACTCGATCGTCGGCGTGCTGATCTCATTGGCACTCCTCACGCTGCTCGTCGGCCATCGGAGCGAGTTCAACGCGCTGCCCGACCCGCGCAGCCGCTGGAAGGCCGTCGCGAACTTCTTCCTGATGGGCGCCGGCTCCCTGGGCCTCGGCCTGGTCATCGTGAGCGTCCACCCCAACCGCACGGTCGGCAACCCGAGCATCGTGGACCGCATCCAGCACGTGATGTTCGGCCTCTTCGGCTTCGAGGGACCCGTCGAGTACCAGGGCAAGACCAGCTGGACCGTCGGCTACTCGCTCGGCGCGCTCGGCCTGCTGACCGCCGTCACCACGATCTACCTGGCGTTCCGGCCCGAGCACCCGGCCGCCCGGCTCACCGAGGACGACGAGCACAAGCTGCGCGAACTGCTCGCCAAGCACGGTGCCCGCGACTCGCTCGGCCACTTCGCGCTCCGCCGCGACAAGGCCGTCGTCTTCTCGCCCAGCGGCAAGGCGGCCGTCACCTACCGGGTGGTCTCCGGTGTGATGCTCGCCTCGGGCGACCCGATCGGCGACGTCGAGGCCTGGCCCGGCGCCATCGAGCGCTTCATGGACGAGGCCAAGGCGCACTCCTGGACCCCGGCGGTCGTCGGCTGCTCGGAGACCGGCGGCGAGGTCTGGACCCGCGAGACCGGACTCGACGCCCTGGAGCTCGGCGACGAGGCGGTGGTGGACGTCGCGGATTTCTCGCTGGCCGGACGCGCCATGCGGAACGTACGCCAGATGGTCAAGCGCATCGAGCGCAATGGCTACGAAACCCGCGTACGGCGCGTTCGTGACCTCTCCGACGGTGAGCTGGAGCGGGTCCGCCGGGCCGCCGAGGACTGGCGCGGCACCGACACCGAGCGCGGCTTCTCGATGGCGCTCGGCCGCATCGGCGACCCCAACGACGGCGACTGCGTGATCGCCACCGCCCACAAGGCCGACGACGAGGAGTCCGGCGCGCCGGGCCCGTACGGCGACCTGAAGGCCATCCTGCACTTCGTGCCCTGGGGCAAGGACGGAATGTCGCTGGAGATGATGCGCCGCGACCGCGCCGCCGACCCCGGCATGAACGAACTCCTGATCGTGGCCTCGCTCCAGGCCTGCGAGAAGATCGGCGTGAACCAGGTATCGCTCAACTTCGCGATGTTCCGCTCGGCGCTGGCCCGCGGCGAGAAGATCGGCGCGGGCCCGGTGCTCCGGATGTGGCGGGGGCTCCTGGTCTTCCTCTCCCGCTGGTTCCAGATCGAGTCGCTGTACAAGTTCAACGCGAAGTTCCAGCCGCGGTGGGAGCCGCGCTTCATGGTGTACCGGGCCCACGCCGACCTCCCCCGCATCGGCTTCGCCGTGATGCAGGCCGAGGGCTTCGTGAACCTGGGCCTCCCGGGCCCGCTGGCCCGCCTGACCCGCGCCGCCCGCCGCGAACGCGCCTGCGCGCACGTGACGACCCCGGACCACGAGGTCAGTGCGGCGTAGCCGCAACCCTGCCGCACCCCGGTGCCGGGTTCCCTTGCGGGGGCCCGGGGCCGGGGTGCGGTGTTTTTTGGGGTGCGGCCCGGTGGCCCTGGGCTCCGCCCCGGACCCCGCTCCTCAAAGACGCCGGAGGGGCTGGACATGCCACTAGCGGCATGTCCAGCCCCTCCGGCGTTGCTGTGCGGCAGATCAGGCCCGCTCCAGCTCCGCCTCCGGCGCATCCTCCGAGGACGCCTCGACCCGCCGCGCCCTCGCCTTGTCGGACGTCAGGCCCACCAGCGCCACGCCCACCACCAGCACGAACGCGATCCCCGCCAGCGCGAAGCTCAGCGTGAACTGGCTCTCGGCCGGCAGCGCGGGCACCCCCTTCGGCAGCCCCTCGATCACCTTCGAGGCGAGCAGCGAGGTGATCACCGCGCTGGCGATCGCCGACCCCACGGAGCGCGAGATCGAGTTGATGCCGTTCGCGATGCCCGTCTGGTGATGCGGGACACTCGCCACGATGAGCGCCGGCATCGCCGCGTAACCGAAGCTGATCGCGACACCGATCAGCATGCCCGCGAGGATCACGGACGGCGTCGAGTCGTGCGCACCGGTCAGCCAGGCGAAGCCGAGGACGCCGAAGGCCGCACCGGCCGCCAGCGTGAAGCGCGCCCCGATCCGCCCGACGAGCAGCCCGCCGAACTGCGCGGCGACCAGCGACACGAGCGTGGTGGGCAGCAGGTACTCGACGGAGGCGCGCAGCACGGACGCCGAGAAGCCGTAGCCGGTCAGCTTGTCCGGCATCTGCACCAGGTAGGAGACGCCGATGAACTGCGAGAACATCGCGAAGCCGAGCAGCAGTCCGGCCAGGTTGGTGAAGAGCACCGGCCGGTGCGCGAACATCCGCATGTCCACCATGGGCGCCTTCACCCTGCGCTCGACCAGGACCCAGAGCCCGGCCATCACCACGGCGCCGACGAAGAACCCGATCGTACGGCCGGAGCCCCAGCCCCACTCGTGACCCTGCGAGATCGGCAGCAGGAGCAGCACGAGGAAGGCGGCGAGGGTGGCCGCGCCGAACCAGTCGGTGCGCCCGCCCGTCTTGGTGCGGGAGGCGGGCACGACCGCGATGACCGCGATCAGGGCGAGGACCGCGAGGATCACAGCGAGCCAGAACACCCGGTGGTAGTCGGGGTGCGAGCCCTGCGTGAGCAGGCCCGCGCCGACAAGGGCGAGGCCGCTGCCGAACGCGAGCGTGCCGCTGACCAGCGCCATCGCGCCGTGCAGCTTCTGCGGCGGGATCTCCTCGCGCAGTACGGAAAGCGCCAGCGGGAAGATCGCGGTGGCCGCGCCCTGGAGCACCCGGCCGACGATCAGCAGGGTGAGCGAGCTGGTGGTGGCGGCGAGCACGGAGCCCGCGACCATGACCACGAGGACGCCGATCAGGGTCGGCTTCTTGCCGTGCATGTCGCCGAAGCGGCCGAGCAGCGGGGTGAAGACGGCCGCGGAGAGCAGGGTCGCGGTGGTGACCCAGCTGACGCCCGACGTGGAGGTGCCGAGGTCGTTCTGGATGATCCCGAGGATCGGCACGACCAGCGTCTGCATCATCGAGACGACCATGGCGGCAAGGCCGAGGACGAGGACGAGCCCGGTGCCGCCGCGGGGGCGTTGGTTAGTGGTCACTTTTTCTTCCGTACGGCAGGAGGAGGTACTTGAGTCGATGAAGCTTGATTACCTCAAGCAACTTAATGAAGGTAAACATCAAAGGTTGAGATAGTCAAGTTTCGCTCGAATCGCGGGTACAGTGGACGGCATGCCTGGAACCAACCGCCCGACCGCCGTCAGCAACGTCGCGCTCATGGACGCCATCTGGGACTCCCTGGCCGGCTTCTACGGCGACTTCTCCTCGGCGGCCGCCGAGGAGGGCCTCACCTCCAGCCAGGCCAAGACCCTGACCGTGCTGCGCCGGGGCCCCGCCTCCATGCGCTCGCTCGCCACCACGCTGCACTGCGACGCCTCCAACGTCACCGGGATCGTCGACCGCCTGGAGGCCCGCGCCCTGGTGCGCCGCGAGCCGAGCCCCACCGACCGCCGGGTCAAGAACGTCGTCCTGACCGACGACGGCATGCGGACCGTGGAGACCGTGCGGACCGGCATGCTCGCCACCCACGCCGCCCTCGACGCCCTGCCCGACGCCGACCGCGTCGCCCTGCAGGATCTGCTCCAGCGCCTTTTCGCCACCCCCGAGCGTGGTCCGGGAACCTCCGGCTGACGCCTACGCTTGACGTATGAGTACGTTGAACGGGCGGGGGTCCGTCGAAGGCCTGCCCGACTGGAACCGCTGCGCGGTCATGGGCGTGGTCAATGTGACGCCCGACTCCTTCTCCGACGGTGGCCGGTGGTTCGACACCTCCATCGCCGTCAAGCACGGCCTCGACCTCGTCAGCGAAGGCGCCGACCTGGTCGACGTCGGCGGCGAGTCCACCCGCCCCGGCGCCTCCCGCGTGGACGAGGACGAGGAGCTGCGCCGCGTCATCCCGGTCGTCCGGGGCCTGGCCGCCGAGGGCGTCACCGTCTCCGTCGACACCATGCGCGCCCGCGTCGCCGAGCAGGCGATCGCCGCCGGCGCGGTCCTGGTCAACGATGTCAGCGGTGGCCTCGCGGACCCCGCGATGATCCCCACCGTCGCCGCCACCGGCGCCCCCTTCGTCGTGATGCACTGGCGCGGCTTCAGCCAGGACATGAACAGCCGCGCGGTGTACGCGGACGTGGTGGCCGAAGTCGTCGCCGAACTGCGCCTCCGTACGGAGGCCGTCATCGAGGGCGGCATCGCCCCCGAGCGCCTCGTCATCGACCCCGGCCTCGGCTTCGCCAAGCAGGCCGGGCACGACCTCGCGCTCGTCGCCCACCTCGCCGAGCTGCGCGCACTCGGCCGTCCCGTCCTGGTCGCCGCCTCCCGCAAGCGCTTCCTCGGCCGGGTACTGGCCGGCGACGAGGGCGCGCCGCCACCCGCCCGGGAGCGCGACGCGGCCACCGCCGCCGTCTCCGCCATCGCCGCGCACGAGGGCGCCTGGGCGGTCCGCGTCCACGAGGTGCGGGCCACCGCCGACGCCGTACGCGTGGCGCGCGCCGTCGAAGGAGCCAGGTGAGCCCCCGTACCGAGACCGAGGCGGTCGAGCGCGCCAACACGGCGTTCTACGAGACGCTGGAGCGGGGCGACTTCGACGAGCTGTCCGAGCTCTGGCTGAGCGCCACCGAGGCCGGCGACACCGGGATCTCCTGCGTCCACCCGGGCTGGCCGGTGCTCTCCGGGCGCGGCGAGGTGCTCCGCTCGTACGCGCTGATCATGGCGAACACCGAGTACATCCAGTTCTTCCTGACCGATGTGAAGGTCGTCATCCTGGGCGACACCGCCCTGGTCACCTGCACCGAGAACATCCTCAGCGGCGGCCCCGCCGAGGAGAGCGGCGAACTGGGACCGCTCGTCGGGCAGCTCGTGGTCGCCACCAATGTGTTCCGCCGCACATCCAACGGCTGGCGGCTCTGGTCCCACCACGGCTCGCCGGTACTCGCCGAATCGGGCGACGAAGAGCCGGAAGAGGACTGAATCCGGGCACGATTGGGGGCCTTGGAGGATTGAATTCCCCGCCATCGGGTAGGGGCGGCTACCAGCCCTTTGAGGATCTGTCCATAGCCCCCGTGGGCGAGCACTGTCAGTGCCCGCAGGTAGATTCGATTGTGGGCACCGTGCCGCCCGCACGCGGCCGCATGTCCGTCTGACCAACGACAGCAGGAGTGATTCGCGTGGATCGTGTCGCGCTGCGCGGCCTCAAGGCCCGTGGGCACCATGGCGTCTTCCCCCGGGAGCGCGAGGAGGGCCAGACCTTCATCGTGGACCTGGTCCTCGGCCTCGACACCCGCCTCGCGGCGGCCGACGACGACCTGGCGAAGACCGTGCACTACGGCGTGGTGGCCGAGGAAGTCGTTGACGTCGTCCGGGGCGAGCCCGTCGACCTGATCGAGACGCTCGCCGAGCGGATCGCCCAGCAGTGCCTCAAGCACGAAGGAGTCCAGGAGGTGGAGGTGGTCGTCCACAAGCCGGACGCGCCGATCACCGTCCCGTTCGACGACGTGACCATCACCATCACCCGGAGCCGAGTATGAGCGTGTTCTCGCAGGGCCAGAGCGACCCGACCGTACAGCCGGTGCCCGCTTCCGTGGTCGAGCAGGTGGACGCGGCCGATGTGACGCTCTCCAACCCGCGCCGCGCGGTCATCGCCCTCGGCTCCAACCTGGGCAACCGCCTGGAGACCCTGCAGGGCGCCATCGACGCCCTGGAGGACACCCCGGGTCTGCGCGTCAAAGCCGTCTCGCCGGTGTACGAGACCGAGCCCTGGGGCGTCGACCCGGGCTCCCAGCCCTCGTACTTCAACGCGGTGGTCGTCGTGAAGACGACGCTGCCGCCGGCCTCGCTCCTGGAGCGCGGCCACGCCATCGAGGAAGCCTTCGACCGGGTGCGCGACGAGCGCTGGGGCCCGCGCACCATCGACGTGGACATCGTCGCGTACGCGGACATCGTCTCCGACGACCCGGTCCTGACCCTCCCCCACCCGCGCGCCCACCAGCGGGCGTTCGTGCTCGCCCCGTGGCACGACGTGGAGCCCGAGGCCCAGCTGCCCGGCCATGGCCCGGTCGCCGACCTGCTGACCGGTGTCGGCCGCGACGGCGTACTGCCCCGCGCCGATCTGGAACTCCGCCTGCCCGAGTAGTCGTTACGCTTCTGAGGTCGACCACCCGACAGTCGTTACGCTTCTGAGGTCGACCACCCGAGACGCGAAGGGCACTACTCCGTGAAGCAATTGCGGCTGGGCGTACTGGCCGGACTGTTCGTCATTGCCGGGGTGCTCTCCTGGGCGGGCGCCCGGCTGTGGGACTCGGTCGGCACCCTGCCCGGCGTACCGATCGCGGCGCCGATCGTCCTCGGGGTGATCGCCGCCATCCTGCTGGCGACCGCGCTGTCCATCCGCTCCCGGCTGCGCGCCCAGCGCGAGCGCCGCCCGGGAGCCAAGGGCGTGGAGCCGCTGATGGCCGCCCGCGCGGTGGTCTTCGGCCAGGCCAGCGCCCTGGTGGCGGCCCTGGTGTGCGGGATGTACGGCGGCACCGGCGTCTATCTGCTGAGCTACCTCGACATCCCGGCCCGCCGCGACCAGGCGATCTACGCCGGGTTCTCGGTGGTGGCCGGCATCGGCGTCATCGCGGCCGCCCTGTTCCTGGAGCGCATCTGCAAGCTCCCGGACGACGAGGACGACAACAAGGCGCCCGCCGCCTGAGCCCCACCGCGCGGAACCCGACGGCCCCGGCCCCCTGCTGATGCAGGCGACCGGGGCCGTTCGCGCAGACCCCGCGACGAGCGGGCGACCTGGGGCCGTTCGTACAGAACCCCAACCGGCAGGCCCCGTACGGAAGTTGGGCGAGAAGGCTAGCGAGCCATGATCAGGCTCATCGCCTCGTTGCGGGTCGCCGGGTCGCGCAGCTGGCCGCGCACCGCCGAGGTGATCGTCTTGGCACCGGGCTTGCGGACACCCCGCATGGTCATGCACATGTGCTCGCACTCGATGACCACGATCACGCCCCGCGGCTCCAGGATCGCCATCAGGGAGTCCGCGATCTGCGTGGTGAGACGCTCCTGCACCTGCGGCCTGCGGGCATAGACGTCCACCAGACGGGCCAGCTTGGACAGACCGGTGATCTTCCCGTCCGTCGACGGGATGTAGCCGACGTGGGCGACGCCGACGAACGGGACGAGGTGGTGCTCGCAGGAACTCATGACCTCGATGTCCTTCACCAGGACCATCTCGTCGTGGCCCAGGTCGAACGTCGTCGTCAGCACGTCCTCCGGCTTCTGCCACAGGCCGGCGAATATCTCCCGGTAGGCGCGCGCCACCCGCCCCGGCGTCTCCTGGAGTCCTTCGCGGTCCGGGTCCTCGCCGACCGCGATGAGGAGCTCGCGCACGGCGTTCTCGGCCCGCTTCTCGTCGAACTCGCCGATGTTGGCCTCGCCGTACAGCGTCACCGGGTCGGTCATCTGTGCCTCGTTCCTCGACTGTCTTCCATGGCGCGTGGCCGAAAAGCACCCGCGCCCCCACAGGCTAAAACCTGGGGGGCGCGGCATGCATTCCGGGGCCTGTGAGGCCCCGGGCTCAGCTCTCCGGACGGTCCTCGGGGGCCGGGACGGCGTCCGTCGTCTTGTCCAGCGGCACCGAGCCGTTGGAGCTCGCGGCGCCGTTGGTCAGCGCCAGCTCCTTCGGCGACAGCACCGGCGGCCGGGTCGACGGCGTACGCCGCGAGGAGCCGGTCCAGGCCGGACGGGCCGGGCGCTTGACGATCCCGGAGAAGACCTCGGCGATCTGCTCCTTGCTGAGGGTCTCCTTCTCCAGGAGCTCCAGGACCAGCTTGTCGAGGATGTCGCGGTTCTCGACCAGGATCTCCCAGGCCTCGTTGTGCGCCGTCTCGATGAGCTTCTTGACCTCTTCGTCGACGAGCGCCGCGACCTCTTCCGAGTAGTCGCGCTGGTGCGCCATCTCACGGCCGAGGAACGGCTCGGTGTTGTCGCCACCGAACTTGATCGCGCCCAGCCGCTCGGTCATGCCGTACTGCGTGACCATCGCGCGGGCGGTGGCCGTGGCCTTCTCGATGTCGTTGGCCGCACCCGTCGTCGGGTCGTGGAAGACGAGCTCCTCGGCCGCGCGCCCGCCCAGCATGTACGCCAGCTGGTCGAGCATTTCGTTGCGCGTGGTCGAGTACTTGTCCTCGTCCGGCAGGACCATGGTGTAACCCAGGGCCCGGCCGCGCGACAGGATCGTGATCTTGTGGACCGGGTCCGAGTTGGGCGAAGCCGCGGCGACCAGGGCGTGACCGCCCTCGTGGTACGCGGTGATCTTCTTTTCCTTCTCGGACATGATCCGGGTCCGCTTCTGCGGGCCCGCCACGACGCGGTCGATCGCCTCGTCCAGCGCGTTGTTGTCGACCAGCTTCCGGTCGCTGCGCGCCGTCAGGAGCGCCGCTTCGTTCAGCACGTTCGCCAGGTCGGCGCCGGTGAAGCCCGGCGTACGCCGGGCCACCGCGGCCAGGTCCACGTCCGGAGCGACCGGCTTGCCCTTCTGGTGGACCTTGAGGATCTCCAGACGGCCCTGCATGTCCGGGCGGTCGACCGCGATCTGGCGGTCGAAGCGGCCGGGGCGCAGCAGTGCCGGGTCCAGGATGTCGGGCCGGTTCGTGGCGGCGATCAGGATGACGCCGCCCTTCACGTCGAAGCCGTCCATCTCGACGAGCAGCTGGTTGAGCGTCTGCTCGCGCTCGTCGTGGCCGCCGCCGAGGCCCGCGCCGCGGTGGCGTCCCACGGCGTCGATCTCGTCGACGAAGACGATCGCCGGGGCGTTCGCCTTGGCCTGCTCGAACAGGTCGCGCACCCGGGAGGCGCCGACACCGACGAACATCTCCACGAAGTCGGAGCCGGAGATCGAGTAGAACGGAACGCCGGCCTCACCCGCGACGGCGCGGGCGAGCAGCGTCTTGCCCGTGCCGGGCGGGCCGTACAGCAGCACACCCTTCGGGATCTTGGCGCCGACGGCCTGGAACTTCGCCGGCTCCTGGAGGAACTCCTTGATCTCGTGGAGTTCCTCGACGGCCTCGTCGGCCCCCGCCACATCGGCGAAGGTCGTCTTCGGGGTGTCCTTGGTGATGAGCTTGGCCTTGGACTTCCCGAAGTTCATGACTCGGGAGCCGCCGCCCTGCATCTGGTTCATCAGGAACAGGAAGACCACGACGATGAGGACGAAGGGGAGCAGGGAGAGCAGGATCCCGAGGAACGGGTTCTGCTTGTCGGGCGAGACGGTGTACCCCTTGGGGATGTCACCGGCCTTGACGCTCGTCTGCAGCTGATCGGCCAGCGAGCTCGCCTGGATGTCCCCGATGTAGTTCGCCTGGACCTTGCTGCTGCCCTTGACCTTCTGGCCGTCCTTCAGGTCGATCTTGATGACCTGACTGTCACCTGTGGTGATCTTGGCCTGTTCGACCTGCTTGTTACTGATCGCCTGAACGACATCGGATGTGTCGACCGCCTTGTAGCCGCCACCCGAGCCGACGACCTGCATCAGCACGACCACGGCGAGGACGGCCAGCACGATCCACATGACCGGCCCACGGAAGTATCGCTTCACGTCCATCCATACGGAGCGCGAGAACGCCCCGTCCCTCCTGCCCGTAGGTAAATGCTGCTGTGAGTATGACTAAGACTGTGTGTAAAGACTGTTCTTCGGACGGTACCCCAGCATTGTCACCCGTGGCCGCACGGTACGGCTGACAAAAGGCCCCTTCCCCTGCTCCAACGGCGGGAGGGGCGCTGTGGTTCCCCGAAACGGGCCCGGGCTGTGTCAGCCGCCGTACACGTGCGGGGCGAGTGTCCCGACAAACGGGAGATTGCGGTACTTCTCGGCATAGTCGAGGCCGTAACCGACCACGAATTCATTGGGAATGTCGAAACCGATCCACTTCACGTCGATCGCGACCTTTGCGGCATCCGGCTTACGGAGCAGCGTGCACACTTCGAGCGACGCGGGCTCGCGCGATCCGAGGTTCGAAAGCAGCCAGGACAGGGTCAGACCCGAGTCGATGATGTCCTCGACGATCAGGACGTGCTTGCCCTTGATGTCGGTGTCCAGGTCCTTGAGGATCCGTACGACGCCGGAGGACTGGGTGCCCGCACCGTATGAGGAGACGGCCATCCAGTCCATGGTGACCGGGGTGGACAGCGCGCGGGCCAGGTCCGCCATGACCATCACTGCGCCCTTGAGGACACCGACGATGAGCAGGTCCTTGCCCGCGTACTCCGCGTCGATCTTCCCGGCCAGCTCCGCCAGCTTCGAGTCGATCTCTTCCTTGGTGATGAGCACCGACTGAAGGTCGGTGCCCATGTCCTTCTCGTTCACCCGGGCCGCTTTCTTGGGGGATTTCATGGTCCGTGCGCGAGCCGAGTTACGTACGTGAGCTCAGCCCTGCCGAATGACCAGTCTGCCACCCTGCCGACGCGCCACGACGCGGCCCGGGAGATTGATGGCCCGCTGGCCGCGCCAGCCGGTGATCAGCTTGTCGACCTCCTCCACATGGCGGGCGAAGAGCGAACCGGCGGGCGAGCCCGCCTCGATGACCGCCCGGCGCACGATGCGGCGGCGCACGGCGGGCGGCAGCGCGAAGAGCTTGGCGCACTCCAGGAGCCCGGCGTCGTCACGTACGGTCACGTCCGCCTGGACGGCCCAGGCGTCCAGGGCGTCGGCGTCGTCGCGGGAGAGCTGGGCGGTGCGGGCCAGCGCCTCGACGACGCCCTTGCCGAGCGCCTTCTCCAGCGCGGGCAGGCCCTCCTGGCGCAGTCGCGAGCGGGTGTAGGCGGGGTCGGCGTTGTGCGGGTCGTCCCAGACGGGCAGCGACTGGACCATGCAGGCCTTGCGGGCGGTCTGCCGGTCGATCTCCAGGAAGGGGCGCCGATAGCGGCCGGACGCCCCGGAGACGGCGGCCATGCCGGACAGCGAACGGGTGCCGGAGCCGCGGGCGAGGCCGAGCAGCACGGTCTCGGCCTGGTCGTCGCGGGTGTGGCCGAGCAGGACGGCGGCGGCGCCGTGGCGCTCCGCGGCGGCGTCCAGGGCGGCGTAGCGGGCGTCCCGGGCGGCGGCCTCGGGTCCGCCTTCGCGGCCCACGTGGACGGCGACGGCCTCGGCGGGCGCGAGCCCCAGGCCGGTCATGCGGGAGACGACTTCGGCGGCCCGCAGGTCGGAGCCGTGCTGGAGGCCGTGGTCGATGGTGATGCCGCCGGCGCGCAGCGAGAGCTTGCGGGACTCGAAGGCGAGGGCGGAGGCGAGCGCCATGGAGTCGGCGCCGCCGGAGCAGGCCACGAGCACGAGGGGCTCGGCGGCGGCGCGGGCGCCGGTCCCGGCGGCCCGGGCGCTATCGGTGTCGCAGGAGTGGTCGCGGGATTGGTCGCGGGAGTCGTCGCGGGATTGATCGTTCAGTACGTCGTGGAGTACGCGGCGAACCGCCAGGCGTATCGCTGCGACCGCAGGATGGGGACCCATGTCCGGTGCCCTTCGGTGAAGTTGGGGGGTGCCTCTGGCGCGGAGAGGAAGCGGGGGGAACAGAGGAAGCAGGAGGAGCAGGAGAGACGTTCAGTCACACAGAGTGCGTAGATGGTGACAGAACAGAGCCGTTACCCGAGCATTGCACGCCTACCCATGCCCCACGGTCCCTCGGATGGGTGATTCCCGCGTTGACACCTTCCACCGGCGGCTTTCGCGTCAGGAGTCCGCCTTGCGGTGCACCCGCGCCACCCAGTCCGCCGGCTTGGCGATCTCGGCCTTGGTCGGAAGCGTGTTCGGGGAAGTCCACACCCGGTTGAAGCCGTCCATGCCCACCTCCTCCACCACGGCCCGCACGAAGCGCTCGCCGTCGCGGTACTGGCGCAGCTTGGCGTCCAGGCCGAGCAGCTTGCGCAGCGCCATGTCGAGCCGGGACGCGCCCTTGGCCCGGCGCTCCCTGAACTTCTCGCGGATTTCCGCCACCGACGGCACGACCTGCGGGCCGACCCCGTCCATCACGTAGTCCGCGTGCCCTTCGAGCAGCGACATCACGGCCGTGAGCCGGCTCAGGATCTCGCGCTGGGCCGGGGTCTGCACCAGCTCGACCAGGGAGGGACCGCCTTCGCCCTCCTCGCCCTCGGGCCGGCCGCCGCTGAGCGACTGGGCGGCCTCGCGCAGCCGCTCCAGAACGGTCATCGGGTCGACCTCGGTCTCGCCGAGGAATGACTGGATCTCGCCCTCCAGGTGGTCGCGCAGCCAGGGCACGGCCGTGAACTGGGTGCGGTGGGTCTCCTCGTGGAGGCAGACCCAGAGCCTGAAGTCGTGCGGGTCCACGTCGAGTTCGCGCTCGACGTGCACGATGTTCGGCGCCACGAGCAGCAGCCGGCCCCCGCCGCCCGGCGCCGCCGGGAACTCCCGGCTCGCGGGCGCGAAGGTCTCGTACTGGCCGAGGACCCGGGAGGACAGAAAGCTGAGCAGCATGCCGAGCTCGACGCCGGTGACCTTGCCGCCGACCGCGCCGAGCACGGCCCCGCCGGGGGTGTTCCCGCGCCTTTCCTGCATCTTGTCGAGCAGCGGCCGCAGCACCTCGCGGAAGCCCGCGACGTTCGCCCGCACCCAGCCGGCCCGGTCCACGACCAGGACCGGGGTCTCCTCCGGTTCGACGCCCTCCGGGATCATCCGGGTGAACGTCCGCACGTGTTCCTCGGCGGCCTTGGCGTGCCGCCGCAGTTCGGCGACGACGGCGCGCGCCTCGTCGCGGGTCACTTCGGGACCCGGCCGCACCAGCCGGGTCGCGGTCGCGACCGCGAGGTTCCAGTCGACCATCCCAGAGGTACCTGCACCGCCGATGCCAGTCATGCGTCAACCGTACGTTGTCGACCCCGCGAGGGGACCCGGTTGGCGACGCTCAGTGCGCGATCAGCCGGGTGGCCAGCTTGTCGAGGGCCTTCTGGGTGGGGAGCGGGTCGGCTCCGGGGGTGCCGGCCGACAGGAAGGCGAACGCGAGGAGGTGCCCGCTCGCGTCCACGACCGTCCCCGCCAGGGTGTTGACCCCCGCGCCGCCCAGGGTGCCGGTCTTCGCGCGGACCAGGCCGGTCGCGGCCGAGCCGGTGTCGTAGCGGCCGCTGAGGGTGCCGGTGAAGCCGGCGACGGGCAGGCCCGTGAGGATCGGCCGCAGTTCGGGGCGGGCCGGTTCGGCGGCCCTGGCGAGCAGCCGGGTGAGCAGCTGTGCGGTGACCTTGTCGGACCGGTCGAGCCCGCTGCCGTCGGCGAACTTGGCTCCGTCCAGCGGGAGTTGGAGCTTGGCGAGCTGGGCGGGCACGGCCTCGGCGCCGCCGTCGAAGCTCGCGGGCTTCCCGATGGCGAGCGCGGTCTGGCGGTTCAGGGCCTCCGCGATGTCGTTGTCGCTGTTGGTCAGCATCCGCTCGACGATCGCGGGCAGCGGCGCGGACAGGGTGCTCGCCACCGGCCTTGCGCCCGCCGGTGCGGTGCCCGGCGCCGGGGCGTCCGCCAGCACGCCGCGCCGGCGGAGGAGTTCGGCGAAGGCGCGGGCGGTGTCGCCCGCCGGGTCGGCGGTGCGCGCCGCGGGCCCGCTGGTGGATCCGGCGGAGCTGTCCAGGCGGCCCTCGTCCGTCATCAGGGCGACGACCGGCGCAAGGTTCTCGTTCGGCCCGATCGGATGCACCGAGGGTCCGCTGAACAGCGAGGTGTCGTAGGCCAGTTGTACGTGGTCGAGCGAGCGGGCGCGCAGCGCGCGGGCGGTGTCGTCGGCGAGGGCCGCCAGGCGGGCCTTGTCCAGGGTGGGGTCACCGCCGCCGACGAGGGTGAGCGCGGCGGCGTCGGCCGGCGCCACCACGGTGGTGGCGAGGCGGTGGTCGGGGGCGAACGCGGTGAGGACCGCGGCCGCCGTCGCGATCTTGACGGTGGAGGCCGGGGTCATGGCCGCGTCCGCGCGGGCCCCGTACAGCTCCTTGCCGGTCGCGGTGTCCACGACCGAGGCGGCCGGACGCGTGCCCAGCGCCGGGTCGCCGAGCAGCGGCGCGAGCGCGCCGGGCAGCCCGGCCGGGACGGCGGCGCCGACCGGAGTGCCCAGTGCGACGAGGACGCCGGGCGCGCTCGGAGCCGGAGCGGGACCGTCCGGATCCGCCGGGTGCTGGTGATGTCCGCCACCCCGGGCGTCCCGCGCTGCGGCCAGGTCACGCTCGGCCGTACGCTGGCCTGAGTCCCACGGTCCGGCCACGGCCACCGTCCCGGCCGCGACTGCCAGGCCGACCGCCGCCGCACCCGCCGTGAGCTGCCATGTCTTGGGTCCCGGCACCGAGGACCAGCCCCTTTCGCGATCACACACCTGCGTGAGGGACACTTAATCACCAGAACTGCGTCTTGCCGCGAACATGGCACCCGACGCAGCACCCGTCCGATGCATGTGCTGATCATGGAGGAGAGCCACCCGTGGAGTTCGACGTCACCATCGAGATCCCGAAGGGATCGCGGAACAAGTACGAGGTCGACCACGAGACCGGCCGGATCCGCCTGGACCGTCGCCTCTTCACCTCGACCAGCTACCCGGCCGACTACGGCTTCGTCGAGAACACCCTCGGCGAGGACGGCGACCCGCTGGACGCCCTGGTCCTGCTCGACGAGCCGACCTTCCCCGGCTGTGTCATCAAGTGCCGCGCGATCGGCATGTTCCGGATGACCGACGAGGCCGGCGGCGACGACAAGCTGCTGTGCGTCCCGGCGTCCGACCCGCGCGTCGAGCACCTGCGCGACATCCACCACGTCTCCGAGTTCGACCGCCTGGAGATCCAGCACTTCTTCGAGGTCTACAAGGACCTGGAGCCCGGCAAGTCCGTCGAGGGCGCCAACTGGGTCGGCCGCGTCGAGGCCGAGGCCGAGGTCGAGGCCTCCTACAAGCGCCTTGAGGCGGCGGGCGGCGCGCACTGACGCGCGTCCCTCCGCAGCGAGCGGGCGGTGCACCCCTCCGGGGGGTGCACCGCCCGTTGTCGTACCAGCCGATAATCGCCCACATACTGGGCACACGCACCGAAGCGGCCGAAGGGAGGCACGGGAAACGTGGTGGCTGAGCAGCCGGAGTCCGAGGACCGCAAGCCGCAGTCCGACGAGGCGCGCAGCGCGTTCGCACCCCCCGAGGGAGTGGAGCAGCCGCAGCCGCCCGAAGAGGATTCACCGACCTCCGAGTTCGCGCTGCCCGCCGGAGTCGCCACTGCGCCCGCCGAGCCGGTCGCCGACCAGCCCGCCTCCGCCTTCGCGACGCCCAGCACCTACACCGCGCGCGACGTGCCGTCCGCCCTGATCACCACCGCCGGCCTCCCGCTGGTGCGGCTGTCCAAGGACGCGCCCTGGCAGGACCGGATGCGCACCATGCTGCGGATGCCGGTCGGCGAGCGGCCGGTGCCCGAGCCGGTGCAGAAGCCCGACGAGACGGGCCCCGCGGTGCCCCGCGTGCTCGACCTGACGCTGCGTATCGGCGAGTTGCTGCTCGCGGGCGGCGAGGGCGCCGAGGACGTCGAGGCCGCGATGTTCGCGATCTGCCGCAGCTACGGGCTCGACCACTGCGAGCCGACGGTCACCTTCACCATGCTCGCCATCACCCACCAGCCGTCGCTTGTGGACGACCCGGTGACGGCCAACCGCACGGTGCGCCGCCGGGGCACCGACTACACCCGTCTCGCGGCCGTGCACCGGCTCGTCACGGACATGACCAGCGCCGACCACGACGTCTCCCTCGAAGAGGCCTACCGCCGCCTCGCCGAGATCCGCCGCAACCGCCACCCCTACCCCGGCTGGGTGCTGACCACCGCCTGCGGACTCCTTGCCGGTGCGGCGTCCGTACTGCTCGGCGGCGGCGTCGCGGTGTTCCTGGTGGCGGCGGTCGGCGCGGTGCTCGGCGACCGGCTCGCCTGGCTGTGCGCGGCCCGCGGGCTGCCGGAGTTCTACCAGTTCGTGGTGGCCGCGATGCCGCCCGCGGCGATGGGCGTCGCGCTCAGCCTGCTCTCCTGGAACCTCAGTCCGTCCGCCGTGATCACCGGTGGCCTGTTCGCGCTGATCCCCGGGCGGGCCCTGGTGGCGGCCGTCCAGGACGGACTGACCGGCTTCTACGTCACCGCCTCGGCGCGGCTGCTCGAAGTGGGGTACTTCTTCGTCGCGATCGTCGTGGGCGTCCTGACGGTCCTGTACGGCGGGCTCCAGATCCACGCCGAGCTCAACCCGGAAGGCACGTTCAAGCCCATCGACCGCCCGGTCGTCCAGATCCTGGCGTCGTTCGTGCTCTGCCTGACCTTTGCGGTCCTGCTCCAGCAGGACCGTTCCACCGTGCTGATCGTCGCCGCGAACGGCGGGGTCGCCTGGGTGGTGTACGCCGCGATCGCGGTCACCGCGAAGGGCTCGCCGATCATGGCGACGGCGGTCGCGGCCGGCCTGGTCGGCCTGTTCGGCCAGCTGCTCTCGCGGTACTGGAACACCACGGCCCTGCTGTACGTCACCGCCGCCATCGGCCCGCTGCTGCCCGGTAGCGCCATGTACTTCGGGGTCCTCTCGATCGCCCAGAACCACTTGAACGAGGGCATCGCCTCCCTCGCCAAGGCGGCGGCCCTGGCCCTGGCGATCGCGATCGGCGTGAACCTCGGCAACGAGGTCGCCCGGCTCTTCCTCAGAGCGCCGGGCGCGAGCCGCGCCGCGGCCAAGCGGACCCGCGGCTTCTAACGGCTACTCGCGAGGGCCCGGTCAGCTGCTCGTACGGCGGTGAAGGGACCGGCGGTGAAGGGACCCGTCAGCGCTTGGCGTGGCGGCCGCCGCGCTGCGAGGCCGCGCCGGGGCCGTCGCCCACCGGCGGGTTCTTCTTCGCCTTCGAGCGGGCCCGCAGGAATTCGATGGCGATCGGCACGACCGAGATCAGCACGATCGCGACCAGGATGAGCTCGATGTTCTTGTGCACGAACGCGACGTTGCCGAGCGCCGCGCCGAGCAGCGTCACGCCCGCGCCCCACAGGGTGCCGCCGATGAGGTTGAAGGTGACGAACGAGCGGTAGTTCATGCCGCTGACGCCAGCGACGATCGGCGTGAAGGTGCGCACGATCGGCACGAAGCGGGCCAGGACCAGCGACTTCGGGCCGTACTTCTCGAAGAATTCGTGGGCCTTCTCGACGTTCTCCTGCTTGAAGAGCTTCGAGTCGGGCCGGCTGAAGAGGGACGGGCCCACCTTCTTGCCGAAGAGATAGCCCACCTGGTCGCCGAGGACCGCGGCGAGCACCACGAGCACGCAGACCAGCCACAGCGGGGTGCCCAGCTTGCCGGTGGTGACCAGGAGGCCGGTGGTGAACAGCAGCGAGTCGCCCGGCAGGAAGAAGCCGATCAGCAGTCCGGACTCGGCGAACACGACGATCAGCAGTCCGGTCAGACCGAAGGTCTGGAGCAGATGGTCCGGGTCCAGCCAGCTCGGTCCGAGGGCGAGGTCAGTCACGGGTACCGGGCTCCTGGGTGTGGGTGTCGGGCGGGCTGTCCGCCGTCGGCAGCCAAAGTTATCAACGTAACGCGCGAAAGCATGGTTCCAGGGGCAGGCTGGGTAGGGCCGACAAGGGCGACCGGAAGGAAAGACCACATGGGCATCGAGGAGTACGGCGGCGGACAGGGTGCGCAGTCCGACGTACTGGTCGTGACGACGAACGACGTACCCGGGTACACGGTGCAGCAGGTCATCGGAGAGGTCTTCGGACTCACCGTACGCTCCCGCCACCTGGGCAGCCAGATCGGCGCCGGACTGAAGTCCATGATCGGCGGGGAGCTGAAGGGCCTGACCAAGACGCTGGTCGAGACGCGGAACCAGGCGATGGAGCGGCTCGTGGAGCAGGCGAAGGCGCGGGGTGCCAACGCGGTCCTGATGATGCGGTTCGACGTGACCGAGGCGGCGGACGTCGGTACGGAGGTGTGCGCGTACGGCACCGCGGTGGTCCTTTCCCGCAACTGAGCACGCAGCCGAGCATGTAACTGAGCGAGTAACTGGGCACGGTCGCCCGCCCCTCCGGCAACTCCCGTTCCACGGAAGGATGTTGACACCTCATGGCACTGCATCGCGGCGGCAGCGAGAAGGAGCAGGCCGACGAGAAGGAGGGCGGGCGGCTCGCCGTCAACCCGTTCTACGGGGAGGCCGACCCCGTCGGGTCGATGACCTCCGCGCCGCCCCGGCACCGGCTGCCCGACCGGCCGCTGGCGCCGGCCACCGCGTACCAGGTGGTCCATGACGAGCTGATGCTCGACGGCAACTCCCGGCTGAACCTGGCGACGTTCGTCACCACCTGGATGGAGCCGCAGGCCGGGGTGCTGATGGCGGAGTGCCGGGACAAGAACATGATCGACAAGGACGAGTACCCGCGGACGGCGGAGCTGGAGCGGCGGTGCGTGGCGATGCTCGCCGACCTCTGGCACGCGCCGGACCCGGCCACCGCGGTCGGCTGCTCCACCACCGGCTCCAGCGAGGCTTGCATGCTGGCGGGGATGGCGATGAAGCGGCGCTGGATGCGGCGCAACGCGGACCGTTACCCGTCCCGCGAGGCCCGCCCCAATCTCGTCATGGGCGTCAATGTGCAGGTCTGCTGGGAGAAGTTCTGCACCTTCTGGGAGGTCGAGGCGCGCCAGGTGCCCATGGAGGGCGACCGCTTCCACCTCGACCCCGCGGCCGCCGCCGCGCTCTGCGACGAGAACACGATCGGGGTCGTCGGGGTGCTCGGCTCCACCTTCGACGGGTCGTACGAGCCGATCGCCGGGCTGTGCGCGGCGCTGGACGATTTGCAGGAGCGTACGGGTCTGGACGTCCCGGTGCATGTCGACGGGGCGTCGGGGGCGATGGTCGCGCCGTTCGTGGACGAGGACCTGATGTGGGACTTCCGGCTGCCCCGGGTGTCCTCGATCAACACCTCCGGGCACAAGTACGGCCTGGTGTACCCGGGGGTGGGCTGGGCGCTGTGGCGCTCGGCCGAGGAGCTCCCCGAGGAACTGGTCTTCCGGGTGAACTACCTCGGCGGCGACATGCCGACGTTCGCGCTGAACTTCTCGCGGCCGGGGGCGCAGGTGGTCGCGCAGTACTACACGTTCCTGCGGCTCGGGCGGGAGGGGTACCGGGCGGTGCAGCAGACGACGCGGGACGTCGCGCGGGGCCTGGCGGAACGGGTGGAGGCCTTCGGCGACTTCCAACTCCTCACCCGGGGCGACGAGTTGCCCGTCTTCGCCTTCACGACCTCGCCGGACGTCACGCGCTACGACGTGTTCGACGTGTCACGGCGGCTGCGCGAGCGGGGCTGGCTGGTGCCCGCGTACACCTTCCCGGCGAACCGGGAGGACCTGTCGGTCCTGAGGGTGGTCTGCCGCAACGGCTTCTCCTCCGACCTGGCGGCCCTGCTCATCGAGGACCTGAGCCGCCTGCTCCCCGAACTGCGCCGCCAGTCCGCGCCGCTGGGCCGGGACGAATCGGTGTCAACCGCGTTCCACCACTAGGGGGTGTCCGGCGGGTCCGGGGCGGAGCCCCAGTCCGGGGTCCAGCCAGGTTCGCCCGCGAAGGCGTACGCGCCCGCCTCGATCCGGACGATCAGCCCCCGCGTCCACTCCGCCCCCGCATCCGACGAGTGCACCCACATGTTCATGATTTCGCCGATGTGGCCGAACTGGTCGGGCCCCTCCCCCACCATGTAGTACTCCACCACCTGGCGGCGCCAGCCCGCCAGCTTCTCCAGCCGGTCGCGCAGCAGGGCGATCACCTCCGCACGTGGCAGGTCCACCATGAAGCCGATCGCCGCCGACATCACGTCCGTCTTCTGGTCGTACGAGGACAGCGCCTCGCGCAGCAGCCGGAAGTACTCCGCGCGGCCCGCCTCCGTCAGCTCGTACTCCGTGCGGGGCGGACCACCGGCCGTGCTGGGCGCCACCTCGTGGGCGAGGAGGACGCCCTGTTTCGCCATCTGCTTGAGCGCGTGGTAGATCGAACCGGGCTTGGCGTTGGACCACTCGTGGGCGCCCCAGTACTCCAGGTCGCTCCGCACCTGGTAGCCGTGCGCCCGGCCGTGCTGACGTACCGCGCCGAGGACGAGGAGACGGATCGCTGACATGGCGCCAGCCTATGACCTCAGCTATTTGCGAGCGCCACCAGCTCGAACGCGGTCTTGCCGTCCAGGGATTCGCGGATGACGTCCGCGTGCCCCGCGTGCCGGGCGAACTCCTCGACCAGGTGCAGCATCAGCCAGCGCATCGAGACCCGGCCCTCCTTCGGGAACCACGGCTGGTCCGGCAGCGGGAAGGTGTCGTCGAGGGAGGCCACCTTGCCGATGAACTCCTCGGTCTCGCGGGCCACTTCGGCCCAGAAGGCCAGCGTCCCCTCGGTCGTCTCGTCGTCGGCCAGCCGGAAGCTCTCGTGCCAGTTCGACAGGTCGCGCTGCTTCTCGTTCGGCCGCTGCTGCGCCATCCGCAGCCAGTTCAGCTCGCACTCGGCGACGTGCTTGACGAGTCCGGACAGCGAGAGCTCGCTGGCGCTGGGGCGGCTCGCGGCCTGCTCCTCGGTGAGGCCGATGAGCGCGCGGCGCAGCCCGCCGCGCTGGGCCTCCACGAAGGCCAGGAGCGCCCCGCGCTCGTCGCCCTGGGCTTCTGCGGGAACGTGAGTAACCATGATCCGGACCGCCTTCGTTCGTGTTCTGCCGTGTTGACAAGGACCACGTTAGGCAGCAATGAGGTCAGATCCTGTCCTCAATGGCCGCGATCTCTGACGCTCTCCGGGCGATCAGAACGGGAACGGGCTGCGCTCGTGCTGGACCGAGATCCACTTCTGGGTGGTGAACGCCTCGACCGTCGAGTCGCCGTTCAGCCGCCCGAGCCCCGAGTACTTCTCGCCGCCGAAGGCCACCAGCGGCTCGTCCTGGATGGTCGAGTCGTTGACGTGCATCATCCCGGTGACGATCCGCTTGGCGAACCGCACCCCGCGCTCCACATTGGCGGTGTGCACCGCGCCGCTGAGTCCGTACGGGCTGTCGTTCGCCATGCGTACGGCCTCCTCCTCCCCGTCGAAGGGGATGAGCAGCGCCACCGGGCCGAAGATCTCCTGGCGCAGTACGGGAGAGTCGGCGGGCAGGCCCGCGAGCACGGTGGGCTCCACCAGGCTGCCTCGCGTGCGGCCCCGTACGAGCGCCGTGGCGCCCTCGGCGAGCGCCTGCTCGACCAGTGAACTCAGCGCCTCCGCCTGGAAGCTGTTGATGACCGGGCCGATGTCGGTGGCCGGGTCGGCCGGGTCGCCGGTCCGCAGCGAGGTCACCTTGGCGAGGAACTTGCCGGTGAACTCCTCCTCGATCGACCGGTCGACCAGGATCCGGTTGGCGGCCATGCAGACCTGGCCCTGGTACACGAAGCGGCTGAAAACCGCCGCGTCCACCGCGTAGTCGAGGTCCGCGTCGTCCAGGACGACCAGCGCGCTGTTGCCGCTCAGCTCCAGGATGACGCGCTTGAAGTGGCTGCCGGCGACCGAGGCGACATGGCGGCCGGTGCGGTCGGAGCCCGCGAACGAGATCACCCTGGGGACCGGGTGCTCTATCAGCGCGTCGCCTATCTCGGCGATGTCGGTGACCAGGACGTTCAGGAGCCCGGCGGGCAGCCCTGCGTCCTTGAAGATCTTCGCGATCAGCCCGCCGCCGACGACCGGCGCGTTCTGGTTCGGCTTGATGACGACCGCGTTGCCCAACGCCAGTGCGGGAGCGACCGACTTGAGGGTCACCAGGAACGGGAAGTTGAACGGGCTGATCACCCCGATCACGCCGACCGGGAGCCGGTAGACGCGGTTCTCCTTGCCGTCGACCGGCGAGGGCAGGATGCGGCCCTCCGGGCGCAGCGCCAGCTGTATCGCCTCGCGCAGGAACTCCTTGGCGAGGTGGACCTCGTACACCGCCTTGAGCCGGGTGCCGCCGAGCTCGCTGATCATCGCCGCGATGATCTCCGGCTCGCGCTCCTCGACGATGCGCAGGGCGCGCTCGAAGACGAGTCTGCGGGTGTACGGATTGGTCGCGGCCCACTCCCGCTGGGCGCGCTCGGCCACCCGGTAGGCCTCGTCGACCTCCTCGACGGTGGCCACGGTGATGGCGGCGAGCTTCTCCCCGTTGTACGGATCGAAGTCGATGATGTCCCACGACCCGCTGCCGGTGCGCCACTGGCCGTCTATGAACTGGTGGGCGAGGTCGGTGAAGAAGGACATGCCATCCCTAACTACTGGCCTGATGTGACGTCATCCTACTGATGAGTCAGCTGAGTTGGAGGAGTCCGCGCAGAAGATCGCGGCTTTCCTCCGGGCCCGGGCTGTCCTTCTGGAGGCGGGCCATCGCCCGTTCGTACTGCGCGACCTCCTCCGCCTTGTCCAAATACAGTGCGGAGGTGAGCTGTTCGAGATAGACGATGTCCGACAGGTCCGACTCGGGGAACCGCAGCATCGTGAAGGCGCCGCTCTCCCCCGCGTGCCCGCCGAAGCTGAACGGCATGATCTGGAGGTTGATGTTGGGCTGCTCTGACATCTCGATGAGATGCTTCAACTGGCCCCGCATCACGTCTCGTTCACCGTACGGACGGCGCAGCGCGGCCTCGTCCAGGACGGCGTGGAACTGTGGGGCGCGCTCCGAGACCAGGGCCTTCTGGCGCTCCAGGCGCAGCGCGACCCGGCGGTCGATCTCGGCGGCGGGCGCACCCTGCATTCCGCGCGAGACCACCGCGTGCGCATAGGCCTCGGTCTGCAACAGGCCGTGTACGAACTGGACTTCGTAGATGCGGATGAGCGAGGCGGCGCCCTCCAGACCGATGTACGTCTGGAACCATCCGGGCAGCACATCACCGAAGCTGTGCCACCAGCCCGCGATGTTGGCCTCCTTGGCGAGGCCGAGCAGTGACATGCGCTCGGACTCGTCGCCGACGCCGTAGAGCGTGAGCAGGTCCTCGACATCCCTGGCCTTGAAGCTCACCCGCCCCAACTCCATACGACTGATCTTGGACTCGGACGCCCGGATCGAATAGCCGGCTGCTTCCCGCGTGATCCCGCGCGACTCGCGCAGGCGCCTGAGCTGTGAGCCGAGCAGAATGCGCCGGACCACCGAACCTCCGCCGGCCTCGACTGCGCTCGGCCGGGGGGATCCCCATGCCTCCCCTGCGGTCACTTCGCCGTCCTCCCCATCCGAATGTGGTGCGCAGTCTGCCATCAAAACGCTTCAGCCCGTACCCGAGCGATTACGGAAATGGTCAAGGAGTGAAATCGGCCTGAGGAACTTCCGAGGAAGAAATGAGCAAGAAACGGCACGGGGTTGGACAGGTCGGTCGCGTGCACGTGCATCTGCCCTTGCATCGGGCCGAAGCATTCGGAACCATGGTCCCCGCGCACCTGCGTGCTCAACTGCGTCTGGTTGCTAGTTGCTTGCGTCCTGTACCGCCACGGCCGCGAACCCGGGAGTGCCTCGCATGGGGACGAATGGATCGACCATGCTGGAGCCTTGTGAGCCCTTGAGGCAGGCGCTTCCCTCCATCGACCCCTCGACGGTCTCGGGTTCGGCGTCCTGTGCGCTGCCCGCCCGCTACGAAGCGGTGCGCGGGGCCCGGAAGTTCACCAGATCGACGCTCACGCAGTGGGGCCTCGGCGACCGCTTCGACGATGTCGCCCTGGTCGTCTCGGAACTCGTCACCAACGCGCTGCGGCACGCGCTGCCCGCCGACACCCCGCGCGAGAGCGAGGTGCCGGTGCGGCTGCATCTGATGCGGTGGACCAGCCGTCTGGTGTGCGCGGTGCGCGACCCCAGCGAGGAGAGCCCGGTCGAGCGGGAGGGCGACGACTTCGGCGCCGAGTGCGGGCGCGGCCTGTTCCTGGTGGACTCGTTCGCCGACAGCTGGGGCTGGCACCCGCTGTCGGGCGCGCTCGGCGGCAAGGTCGTATGGGCACTGTTCCGGCTCCAGCCCGCCGACTAGCCGGACCGGCGGGGCGGGTTCAGTACCGTACGGGTCCAGTCCTTTACGAGGCCAGTCGCCCAGGGGATCAGTCCAGCACGAGGTGGTCGAACTCGCCGTCCTTGATGCCGAGCAGCATCGCCTCGATCTCGGCCCTGGTGTAGACCAGGGCGGGCCCGTCCGGGTGGCGTGAGTTGCGTACCGCCACCCCTCCACCCGGCAGTTTGGCGAATTCGACGCAGGATCCCTGCGAGTTGCTGTGCCGGCTCTTCTGCCACGCGACACCCTGAAGCTCCGCTGCCGCCATGCCGTTGTATGCGTGGTGCAAGGTCGCTCCCGGGATGTGCAGACGTGCATCTGTGTACTGGTCAACTGCCCCGGATCATAGCTGTGTTCATGTGCGCCTGCATGGGAAGATGCACGTGCACGCGGGGTGCCCAGGCGGTTACAGCCGCTGCGCGGGCCACCGGGATCGCATCCCCGTACATGAGGAGCAGACGCATTCCGGGCGCCCGCGGTTCAAACGGCCGCGTGATCACCCCTGCCCCGGCATACGAAACCGGCCTCCGTCGGCCCCCTTAGAGGGGGCTACGGAGGCCGGAGTGCGGCGGTCCGGTCAGGGCCGGGCGGTCGAGGCGTACGGGAGCAGGGCCATCTCGCGGGCGTTCTTGATCGCGCGGGCCAGCTCGCGCTGCTGCTGGGCCGAGACCCGGGTGACCCGGCGGCTGCGGATCTTGCCGCGGTCGGAGATGAACCTCCGCAGCAGGTCGGTGTCCTTGTAGTCGATGTACGTGATGCCGTCGCGGTCCAGCGGGTTGGGCCGGGACTTCGCGGGGGTGCGGGGCGGCTTGGGCACGGGTCAGACCTCCAGGAGGGAGTCGAAGGCGGGCGGCAGCCGCTTCCAGGCCTCGCGGCCCGCGGCGTACTCCGCGTCGGTGAGCAGGCAGGAGTCGAGCAGCGCGGTCAGGCCGTCGCGGTCCAGGCCCGGCGAGGTGAAGACGAGGTGCTGGCAGCAGTCGCCGTGCTCGGGGTGCCAGTCCAGGGCGGCCGCGGCCCGGCGCACCGGCGGGACCATCTCCCAGGCGGCGTCCGGCAGCGAGGCGAGCCAGGGGCCCGCGTTCTCCACGCAGAGCGCGCCGCCCGCCGAGTCCCAGGCGAGCAGGGTGTCGGGCCGGTCGGCGAGCCAGAACCGGCCCCGGCTGCGGGCGGCCGCACAGCACAGGTCCTCAAGCGCCGCGTACAGCCGCTCCGGGTGGAAGGGCCGGGTGCGGTGCCAGACGTACGTGCCGACGCCGGCGTCGTCCGCGTCCTGCGGCAGCAGCGCGCAGGCCGGATGCTGGCGGGCGGCGGCCGCCTCCACGTCGAAACCGGCGAAGGCGGCTTCCGCCAACTCGCCGGATTTATAGGGGATTTGGCGGGCCGTCGGATGGAGCTGGGCGAGCAGGGCGCGGTCCTCGTCGTCCGCCTGCTCGGAGTCCACGATGGCCAGGACCGGTGCGTACTCCAGCTGGCGGGCCCAGGTGTCGGCGACCGTGCGCTGGTCGGACGCGGCCGCGGCGAGTCCGGCCTCGGCGAGGTCGTCGCCGTTGCCCAGGCACGGGAGCAGGAGCGCCGGGTCGACGGCGGTGATGACCGAGGTGACCGTCAGGAACTCGCCGTGGGCCGCGACGACCTCGGCCATCGCCTTCGGCTCGACCGAGTCCCAGAGCTCCACGACCGCGAGCCGGGTGCGGCCGCCGCCCGCGAGGCGCTCCAGCTCGGGGACCAGGTCCTCGCGCAGGGCGCAGCAGGCGCAGTCGTTGACCAGCGGGACCTCGCCCTCGTCGCGTACGACCAGGGTGTCGCGGACCGTGCGGCGGACGGTGCCTTCGGCGGCCGCCGCCAGGTCGTGGTGGAGCGCGACGCTGCCGGGCACGATGCGCAGCAGCCGCTCCACCACGGCCCGGCGGGCGTCCGCGTGCAGCCCGCCGACGATCGCGACGGGCAGCTTCTGATCGGTCATGCCTTTCCGTACCGCCGCTCGAAGCGCTCGACGCGGCCCGCCGTGTCCAGCACGCGGGCGTTGCCCGTATAGAAGGGGTGGCTCAGGCTGGAGATCTCCACGTCGACGACGGGGTAGACGTTGCCGTCCTCCCACTCGATCCGCTTGGCCACGCTCGATACGAGCGTGGAGCGGGTCAGGAAGGCGTGGCCCGCGGCCTTGTCACGGAAGACGACGGGCCCGTACTCGGGGTGGATAGAGGGCTTCATCGCTGGTCAGCGCTCCTCTCGGAAGTCGACGTGGCGGCCGGCCACGGGGTCGTACTTGCGGATGGTCAGGCGGTCCGGGTCGTTGCGCCGGTTCTTGCGGGTGACGTACGTGTAGCCGGTTCCGGCCGTGGAGCGGAGCTTGATGACCGGGCGGAGTTCGTTGCGTGCCATGACCCCCAGTATATGGAAATGGTTTTCATTTGCAAGAGCCGCTAGGGTGGGCCCCGCCCCATCGACTTCTCCGAGAGGAACGGACATGTCCGCCCACTGCCAACTGACCGGCGCCGAGCCGGGATTCGGCAACCGCATCTCGCACTCCCACCGGCGCACCTCCCGCCGCTTCGACCCCAACATCCAGCGCAAGCGGTACTGGCTGCCGAGCGAGGGCCGCCATGTGCGCCTGGTGCTCAGCGCCAAGGCGATCAAGACGGTCGACGTCATCGGCATCGAGGCCGCTGTCGCCCGGATCCGTGCGCGGGGAGTGAAGGTCTGATGGCGAAGAAGAGCAAGATCGCGAAGAACGAGAAGCGCAGGGCCGTCGTCGCCCGCTACGCGGCTCGGCGGGCCGTGCTTACGGCGGTCATCCGCAGCACGTCCTCCGGCGAGTCCGAACGGGCGGCGGCGCAGCGCGAGTTGCAGCGCCAGCCGCGGGACGCGAGCGCCACGCGGGTACGCAACCGCGATGCCGTGGACGGCCGGCCGCGCGGACATTTCCGGAAGTTCGGCCTGTCCCGGGTACGGCTGCGGGAGGAGGCCCACGCCGGGTTCCTGCCGGGTGTGCGCAAGTCCTCCTGGTAGGGCTCCAAGGCTTGGCTGGTAGCTTGTCGCGGTCCCGAACACCGTTCACAGGGGGAAGACAAGCCGTGCACAGGCACATACGTACCGCCGGATTCGCCGCCGCCGGGCTCTCGGTCGCACTCGTACTGACCGGCTGCGGCAGCAGCGGCAAGAAGTCCGACCCGCCGGCCGCCAAGTCCCCGGCGGGGAGCAGCAGCGCGCCGTCCGCGCCGGACGGCGGCGGAACTCCGGCCAAGAGCAGTGATCTGCAAGGGAGTTGGACCGCGACCACCGGTGGCAAGACGGTCACGATGGCCGTCGCGGGCAAGACCGCGGCCCTGCTCTCGCCGCATGTGTGCTCCGGCACCGCGGCCGAGGCCGGGGGCATGATGATGATCACCCTGAAGTGCGCGGACCGGAACACCGAGCGCACCCAGGGCATGGCCACGGTCAAGGGCGACACCCTTGAGGTCAAGTGGGAGGGCTCCGGGACGGACACGTTCACCCGGGGCAAGGCGGGCACGCTCCCGAGCAATCTCCCCACGGCCGGACTGCCGACCCCGCCGTCCCCGTAACTCCCCTATTACTAAGGGGAGTTGGACGGCGTAAGGGCGTCGGTCAGGTCATCCAGGCAGTGCAGGACCAGACCGGCTCCCCGGCGCACCACCCGGTCGGGCACGCCCTCGCCGTCCCAGGCGGCGAGGGCCTGCTCGACCTCCGCCCAGCGCGGCACCCGCCGCTCGCGCACCGCCTTGGCGCCCTGCTCGGTGGCGCCCCGCAGCGCCTCGGCGAGCTTCGCGGCGGCCGGCACCGCAACCGCGTCCCGGTCCGGCAGATGCGCCTCCATCAACATGGCCGTACGCCCCAACTGACGCAGCGCGCGGGCCGCTTCGTCGGCCGCCGAACGCGACAGTCCCCGGTGCCGGACCGGCTCGTGCCTGGCCTTGTCGAGGGCTTCCTGCCAGGCGATGCGGGCCGCCCGGGTGCCGAGCAGCGCCCGGCGGATCTCGCCGGAGCCGCGGCCGGGGTCGGCGTACTGGTCGATGACGGCGGCGGCGTACCGGCCGTCCGCGACCAGCCAGTCGGCGAGCCGGGTGCGCAGCCTCGGCGTCTCCCAGGCCGGGTAGAGGGCGTACGAGACCATCGCGAGCGTCCCGCCGAGCAGGGTCAGGAACACCCGGTCGGGCACCGTCTGGGTCCACTGGAGGCCGCCCATGCCGAGCAGGAACACGACGTACGCCGAGACGCAGCCGCTCAGCACCGCGTACCCCGTACTCATCAGCAGGTACGCCAGGAACGCGCAGGTCACCGCGATGGCGGCGGAGGTGGCGGTGTCCGGGTGGGTGAGCTGCACGATGCCGGTCGCGAGCGCCACGCCGACGAGGGTGCCGCCGAACCGGGCGACCGCGCGGGCGTACGTGAGCGAGAAGTCCGGCCGCATCACCATCACGGAGGCCATCGGGGCCCAGTAGGCGTGGCCGAGCGGGAGGGCGTGGCCGAGGAGGTAGCCGGCCGTCGCCACCGCGCAGACCCGCACCGCGTGCCGGAAGACCGGTGAGTCGCGGCGGCCCAGCTCGGCGCGCATGGTGCGCAGCGCGACCGGCAGCAGGCGGAGCAGGGTGGGCCTCAGCAGCGGGGCCGCGCCTTCGTCGGTGCCGCTGCCGCCCGCCGTCTCGACCACATCGGCGAGCAGCGCGGTGAGCCGGGCGGCGGCGCGGCGGGCCGGCCCGGTGAGGATGGCACCGGTGTCGGGGGTGGCGAGCGCGGCCTTCGCCCCCGGCGGGATGCGGACCGGCTCGCCGTGCCGCACGGCCCGCGCGGCGGCGTCCATGACGGTCGCGGCGGCGGCGAGCAACTCCCTGACCCGGTCGCGTTCCACGCCCTCATCGGGGACGCCGAGCGCCGGGTCGGCGAGCGAGGCGAGGACCGGCCTGATCCGCTCGGCGACGCCCCGGGCGCCGTGCAGTTCGGCGGGGCGGCGGCGGGCCTCGCGCGGGGTGACGGCGGCCGCGAGCCGGGCTGTCATCAGGGGCTGCGGGTCGAAGGGGGCGACCGGGTCGTGCCGCAGCCGGCGCGCGTAGTCGGCCACCGCGGCCAGCGCGTCGGCGAGCGCGTCGCGCTGCGCGCCCCATCTGCGGATCGGGAAGACCACGACCAGAGCGGCCTGTACGACCCCGCCGAACGCGATCATCGCGGCGTGGCCGGCGGCGTCGGCGAGCGAACTGGGCAGGGTGACCGTGACCAGCATGATCGCCACGTTCGAGGAGGCGATCACACCGACGGTCGGACCGACCGCCCACGACAGGCCCGCCCCGAACGTCCACACGGCGAGCAGCAGCAGGAAGAACGGCGAATGGGTGCCGACGAGATAGCCGAGGAACGTCGAGATCGCGAGGGAGAGGCCGGAGGCGAGCGCCAGTACGGGCCGCGGGCGCCAGCTGCGCTGGTACGTGGCGATGGCGCCCTGGAACGCGCCGAACGCGGAGCTCGCGGCGACGGCGGGGGCGAAGAGGGTGAGGCTGATGCCGACGACGATGGCGAGGCCGGCCGCTCCGCGCAGGGCGACGAGGGGTTCGAGTCGGCGGCGCTCGACCGTGAGCCCCGAGCGCGTGGTCTCCTTCAGCGCGCGGAGCCAGCCCATGCTTTTGAGCGTAGTGGGCTGCTTACCACCCTGCCGCTTCCGGACCCTGGGGGCGCTGCCCCCAGACCCCCGCTCCTCAAACGCCGGAGGGGCTGGATTTTGCCCTGCCCAGCACGGAACGGCGCCCCCGCTGCGTCCTCAATCGCCGGACGGGCTTGATTGGTGCCGGTCAGGGTTGGATTCCTTTGGACCTGCCACCCCGGTGCGCCTGGTCCGCTGCCGCACGGCCGTGCGTCCAGCCCTCCTCGTCCGTCGCGCCGCGCACCCTCGTCGTCACCGTCTTGGGGAACATCTCCTCCGCGCGGCCCGCCACCGCCACCGCGCGGGTGGCCAGGACCGGGAGGAGGTCACCGCCGAACTCCTCCGCCACATGGCGGGCCGTCGCGGCGAGGAGGTCGCCGAGGCGGTTGGCGTAAGCCAGGAGGAAGGACTGGCGGAAGGTCTTGGTGCGCTTGCGGCCGCCCGCCCGCTGCGCGGCCTCCGCGCGGGTCATCGCGGCCGTGCCCTGCACGAGGAGGGAGGTGTAGAGGAGTTCCACCGCTTCCAGGTCGCCCTCGAAGCCGACGACCGTCGAGAAGCCGAGCTCCGAACTCCACACCGCCCGGCAGTGGTTGGCGCCGGCGACCGCGTCGAGCAGGATCGCCTTCGCCGTCTCGTACGGCGCGTCCACCCCGATCCGGCAGGCCCCCGGCACCTCGCCGCCCGGCCCGCGCCCCGCGAGCAGCGCCTCGTCCACGCTGTGCCGGGCCATCAGCTCCTGCGCCTTGGCGCTGAGCGCCTCCGCCTCCTCGGGGAACCCGGTCGCCTCGGCCTTCGCGAGCAGCGCCCGGATCCGGGCCAGCATCTTCGGCTCGCCGTGCACCGGCGGCCCGATCGGCGCGGCCCCCGGCACCGGGCCGACCGGCTCGATCGCGGGCAGCCGCAGCAGCAGCCGGTACAGCTCCAGAACGGCGGTGGCGTACGAGAAGCGGTCCGCGCGCCAGGCCTCACCGGGCAGCTCGTCGACCTGCTCCTGCCAGCGCGCGGGCAGCCGCTCGTAGCGGGCGAGCTCGGCGCGGACCAGGGTGCTCAGGATGCGCACCTGCGGCTCGTCCAGGTCGCGCCGTACGATCCGTACGACATCGGCGGGCTGCCAGCCCCGCTCCCAGGCCCGCCTGACGAACTCCCGCCCCCGCAGGGCGAGTTCACCGTCCGCGTCGGGCGCGGCGGCGAGCAGTGAGGCGCCGGTGTCCAGGCCCGCGTCGCCCTCGATGTAGAGGGCCGCCGCGAACGCCCGGTCCACGGCCTCCTTGGCCTCGACGGCTTCCACCACGTACCTCCCGCGTCCTCGCACGACAGGTGTTCCCGTGCCGCTTCGCCGACTCTATGACGGAGGTCGCGGGTGCGTGACGGCCGGATGTGAGTGCCGAGGGGTTCTCGTCGTCCACAGGCTGTGGACAACATTTCAGGGCGTGAACCCTCGCGCCCGGCGCGGTCGTACGCCATGGTGGCCCGGATGCCCTCGCGGCCGGGGGACCCCCGCCCGAGGAGGCGCCGCGGACCGCCCGCCAGGGCCGCTTCGGCGCGCCGACCGCCGGATGCGGACGCGCGGTGAAACCGTCTGGCGGTACGGGGCGTCCAACAGCCCGGAGCACCCGGTTCCGTACCCCGCCGACCGCCTCCGGCGCGCCGCACGTCCCAGCGCGCTTGAAATCCGGGTCCGCTGGGCACCCGAAGGGACAACGAAGGAGAGGATCGCCGTGTTTCGCCTGCGCACCGCACCCCTTGCCGCGATCGCCGTACTCACCGCCGCACTGACCCTGACCGCCTGCGGCGGCGGCAGCGGCTCCGGCAAGGTGGCCACCAGCGACACCCCGAGCGGCACCGGCACCGGCACCGCGTCCGGCTCGCCCGGCACCGGCGGCGGGAGCATGGCGCCCTCCGGCGGCAGCACTGGAGGCGGTACGAACGCGGGCACCGGCACCGGCGCCGACCACGGCGGCAACCACTGCGCGACGTCGCAGCTCACCTTCGGCGTCAGCCCCAGCAGCGGCGCCAAGTCGGACGGCTCGCAGGGCACGGTGACCGTCACGCTCACCAACAAGGGCACCAAGTCCTGTGCGATGAAGGGCTATCCGGGGGTCGATCTGGTGGGCGGCGCCACCAGGTGGCCGCTGACCCGGGGGACCGCCGAGACCCCGGCGACGGTCACGGTCCGGCCCGGCGCGACGACCACCTTCAACATCTTCTACCTGCCGTTCACCAAGGGCAGCGGCCAGGAGTTCACGCCGAAGAGCATCGTGATCACCCCGCCGAACGAGACCCACTCCCACACCCTGCCCTGGACCTACTCCTCGGTCCTGCTCCAGGACGGGGCGACACATCCGGGGACGTACATCAGCCCGGTAGGGTCCAAGTAGGCTCCCCTGCCGTTCAGTTGACGCCTCACAGGCCCGCGCCCGTGAGCCGGTTGGCGAAGGTGGACAGCGTGTAGGTGCCGATGCCGAGGACGACTTCGAGGGCGTTCTGCTCGGTGTACCCGTACGAGAGGAAGTCCTTGACGGTCTCGTCCTCGACCCCGCCCGCCTTCGCGAGCACCGCGAGCGTGAAGCGGCGTACGGCATCGAGCTTCGGGTCGGCGAGCGGGCGCTGCTCGTGCAGGGCGCCCACCAGGTCCTCGTCCGCGCCCAGCGTGCGCAGCTTGCCGGTGTGCATGGCCACGCACACGTGGCATTCGTTGCGGACGGCCACCGTCATGATGACGACCTCGCGCGCCAGCGGCTCCAGGGTGGACTGCTCGAAGATCCCGCTCACCGCGAGGAAGCCGTCCAGCATGTGCGGGGAGGTGGCCATCCTGGCGACCGGCGAGGCGAGGCCGCCGAGGTGGCGGATGGTGGCCTCCATCGACTTGCGCGAGGCGGCGGGGGCCGATTCGAGGGTGTGCTCGGTGAATGCCATGTGGGACCTCTTCCATACGGTCCGGAACCAGGGTCCGGACCTGAGAATCCAGGGGTCCGGACCCGAGGATCCAGCGGGCCCGGAACTAGAATGGACAACGTGGTTGACGAAGAAAAGGTAAACCAGGTTGTCGATTCGCGCAATGCACAGGGCGCCGGGCGGCCCGCCCGCACCGCCCCGAGCGCCGGACGGCGCACAGGCGCGCCCCGGAGCGGCCCCGCGCCGCAGCCCGACGCCCCCGGATACGAGCTCCCCCTGCTCCTCTTCGCCGGGTTCCGCTCGCTCATCGACCGGCTGCACGCCGAGCTGGCCCGCCAGGGCCACCCGGACATCCGGCCCGCGCACGGCTTCGCCCTCCAGGCCATCGGGCTGCCCGGATCGACCGCGAGCGAGATCGGGCGGCGGCTCGGCGTCTCCAAGCAGGCGGCGGGCAAGACCGTGGACCGCCTCATCGCCCTGGGCTACGCCGAGCGCGCCGACGACCCCGCCGACGCCCGCCGCAAACTGGTCCGCCTCACCCCGCACGGACTCGACGCGCTCGGCCGCTCGGCCGCCATCTTCGATGACCTGAGGGCGAGTTGGGCCGACACCCTGGGCGGCGACCGGCTGCGCGAGCTTGAGGCGTCGCTGCGTACGGCCGTCCCGCCGGAGGCCTTCCGCCTCGACGCGTCGAGCTGGCTGGGAAGTTGAGCGAAAGCCTGCGTAGAGGTTGCGCGAAACCCTTGCCTAGAGCTTGCTCCAACCGGCTTTGATGGGCCCATGAAGTACACACAGCTCGGACGCACCGGACTCCAGGTCAGCCGTCTCGTCCTCGGCACGATGAACTTCGGCGGCGAGACCGACGAGGCCACCAGCCACGCGATCATGGACGCCGCCCTCGACGCGGGCATGAACTTCTTCGACACCGCCGACATATACGGCGTGGACGAGGAGAAGGGGCGCACCGAGAAGATCCTCGGGTCCTGGTTCGCGAAGGGCGGCGACCGCCGCGACAAGGTGGTCCTCGCCACCAAGATGTACGGCGACATGACACAGGGCACCGCCTGGAACGGCACCCCCTGGCCCAACCACAACAAGCTCTCGGCGGTCAACATCCGCCGCGCCGTGGAGGCTTCGCTCCAGCGCCTCGGCACCGACCACATCGACGTCTACCAGTTCCACCACGTAGACCGCGCGACCCCCTTCGAGGAGATCTGGCAGGCGGTCGACGTCCTCGTGCAGCAGGGCAAGATCCTCTACGCGGCCTCCTCCAACTTCCCCGGCTACAAGATCGCCCAGGCCAACGAGACCGCCGCCCGCACCGGCCGGCTCGGCCTGGTCAGCGAGCAGTGCCTCTACAACCTCTTCGAGCGCCGCGCCGAAATGGAGGTCATCCCCGCCGCCCAGGAGTACGGCGTCGGAATCATCCCCTGGTCCCCGCTGCACCAGGGCCTGCTCGGCGGCGCGCTGCGCAAGGAGCGCGAGGGCGCCGGTTCGCGCACCACCAGCGGCCGCTCCGGCGCGGGCCTGGCCGATCCGGCCGTACGCGCGCAGATCCAGGCGTACGAGGACCTGCTCGCCAAGCACGACCTCGACCCCGGCGAGACCGCGCTCGCCTGGCTGCTCTCACGGCCCGGCGTCACCGGCCCCATTGTCGGCCCGCGCACCCCCGCCCACCTCGAATCGGCGCTGCGCGCCGTGGAGTTGGAGCTGAGCGGGGAGGTGCTGGCCGCGCTCGACGACATCTTCCCGGGCCCCGGGACGTCGCCGGAGGCCTTCGCCTGGTAGGACGTACGCACCACGACGGGCCGGGACCGCAAAGTCCCGGCCCGTCCTCTTGCCTGGAGCGCACTCAAGGACGTTGGCTGGATTCCCATGAGGTACACGCAGCTCGGACGCACGGGTCTTCAGGTGAGCAGGATCGTCCTGGGGACGATGAACTTCGGACCGCAGACCGACGAGGCCGCCAGCCACGCGATCATGGACGCCGCGCTCAGCGCGGGCATCAATTTCTTCGACACCGCCAACGTGTACGGCTGGGGCGAGAACAAGGGCCGTACCGAGGAGATCATCGGCAGCTGGTTCGCCCAGGGCGGCGGCCGGCGCGACAAGACCGTCCTCGCCACCAAGCTCAACGGCAACATGGCCGCGGGCGAACCCTGGCCCAACCACCACAAGCTGTCGGCGGTCAACATCCGCCGCTCCGTCGAGGCTTCGCTCCAGCGCCTCGGCACCGACCGGATCGACGTCTACCAGTTCCACCACGTCGACCGCCTGACCCCCTTCGAGGAGATCTGGCAGGCCATCGACGTCCTGATCACCCAGGGCAAGATCCTGTATGCCGGATCGTCCAACTTCCCCGGTTACAAGATCGCCCAGGCCAATGAGCTCGCCGCCCGCACCGGGCGCCTGGGCCTGGTCAGCGAGCAGTGCCTCTACAACCTCGCCGAGCGGCGCGCCGAGATGGAGGTCGTCCCGGCCGCCCGGGAGTACGGGCTCGGGGTCATCCCCTGGTCGCCGCTGCACGGCGGGATGCTCGGCGGGATCCTGCGCAAGGAGCGGGAGGGCGCGGGCTCGCGTTCCAAGGGCGGGATCGCGGCCCAGTCCCTCGCGGACCCGGCGGTGCGCAATCGGGTCCAGGCGTACGAGGACCTGCTCGCCAAGCACGATCTCGACCCCGGCGAGACCGCGCTCGCCTGGCTGCTCTCGCGGCCCGGCGTGACCGGTCCCATCGTCGGCCCGCGCACGGCGGAGCAGTTGGACGCGGCGGTGCGGGCGGTCGAGCTCGACCTGTCCGGGGAGGTGCTGACCGCGCTGGACGAGATCTTCCCCGGCCCCGGCCCCTCGCCGGAGGCCTTCGCCTGGTAGTCGTTACGGGCGGGCGGCCGTCCTCGGAGCCGGTGTCCAGACCCCGCCCGGGTCCGGACAGAGTCAGGACACAGGCTCTCAGCCGACGGCGGCCGCCACCGCCACGACGACGAACATCAGCACGAGCACACCGGCCATGATCCGGTTCCTGGTCTTCGGGTCCACCCCTTGAGCCTAACCGGCCCCGCCGAGCGGCCAGCGGGCGACCGTCTCGTACCGGGGCCGTTCGCCGGGTACGCCGCTGTGCGGGAGGGTGCTGCGGACCAGGGCCAGGTCCTCCACCTGCCACGAGGTGCCTTCGAACGCGGCGAGCTCCGCCACGTACGGGCGCAGGTCCACGGGCGTGCGGGACCGGGCCAGGGTGAGGTGCGGCACGTAGCGGCGGTGCTTGTCCATGGGGATGCCGGAGCGGCGTGCGGCCGCGTCGGCGCGTTCGGCGAGCAGCCGCAGCGGGTCGAGGGCGCCCGCGACCCCGGCCCACAGGGCGTGCCCGTCGAAGCGGCCGCCGCCGTGCAGCCGCAGCGCGAAGGGCTCGGTGCGGCGGGCCGCCCGGCCGAGCCGCGCGTACAGCTCGTCAAGGAGCGCCTCGTCGGTCTCGCCCAGGAACGCGAGGGTGAGGTGCCAGCCGTCCCACCCGGTCCAGCGCAGCGCGTCCGCACCGGGCAGCGCGCCCAACTTCCTTACGGCGAAGCCGAGTTCATGCAGGGCTGGGGCTGCGGGAAGTACGGCGGCGAAGAGTCGCATGGGGACAGTTAAGAGCAAGATCGGGCTTCGGTGCGGGCGACCCCCTCAGACGGCCTGGGCTCGCGTACGCGGAGAAACGGCCCGGCCCCCGATGACAGGGCCGGGCCGTTCCGTGTTCCGTCAGGCGGCCGCCACCAGCGACTGCTTGCGCGGTACGAACTCGACGTGCCGGTGTCCCGGGCGTACGTCGACCTTCAGGCGCAGGTTCGCCGCGCGGGCCAGCATCAGGCCGACGCCGATCGCCGCCGCGCCGCAGATCAGGCCGCCGAGCGCGAGGCTGACGCGGACGCCGTAGACATCGGTCAGCCAGCCGAAGAGCGGGCCGCCGAGCGGGGTGCCGCCGGTGAACACCATCATGAACAGGCTCATGACGCGGCCCCGCATCTCGGGGTCGGTGGCCATCTGCACCGAGGCGTTGGCGGTCACGTTCACCGTCAGGCCGAGGATCCCGACGGGGATGAGCAGCGCCATGAACACGCCGAGGCCGGGGGCGCCGGCGGCGACGAGTTCGAGGACCGCGAACAGCAGCGCCGCGAGCGCGAGGACCCGTAGCCGCGTGGTGCCGCGCCGGGCCGCGAGCAGCGCGCCGATCAGCGAGCCGATCGCCATGAGGCTGTTGAACACCCCGTACATGCCGGATCCGCCGTGGAAGACGTCGGAGGCGTACGCGCTCAGCCAGATCGGGAAGTTGAACCCGAAGGTGCCGACGAAGCCGACGAGCACGATCGGCCAGATCAGCTCGGGCCGCTCGGAGACGTACGCGAGTCCCTCCCGCAGCTGGCCCTTGCCGCGCGGGGCGAGCTTGGTCGGCTGGAGTTCCTTCGTGCGCATCAGCGTCAGGCAGAGCAGCGGGGCGGTGAAGGACAGGCCGTTGGCGAGGAACGCCCAGCCGGGGCCGACGGCCGCCATGACGGCGCCCGCGACGGCGGGGCCGACGAGCCGGGCGGACTGGAAGTTCGCCGAGTTGAGGCTGACCGCGTTGCGTACCCGGTCGGGGCCGACCATCTCGGAGACGAAGGACTGCCGGGTCGGGTTGTCGACGACGGTGACCAGGCCGGTGAAGAAGGCGGTCAGGTAGACGTGCCAGACCTGGACGTTGCCGGACAAGGTCATCACGGCGAGGAAGAGCCCGCCGAGTCCCATCGCGGCCTGCGTCACGAACAGGATGTTCCGCTTGGCGAACCGGTCGGCTATGACGCCGCCGTAGAGGCCGAACAGGAGCATCGGCAGGAACTGCATGGCGGTGGTGATGCCGACCGCCACCGAGGAGCCGGTGATGGTCAGGACCAGCCAGTCCTGGGTGATCCGGGCCATCCAGGTGCCGATGTTGGACACGATGGCGCCGGAGAAGAACAGCCGGTAGTTGCGGACCGCGAGCGAGGAGAACATCCCCCCGCCGCGCTTGTTGTAGGTGGGGGTCGGTGCGGGGGCGGATGGTGATCCGGTTCCCGTACTCAAAAAGGGTTCGCCTCCTAGCTATGCGCCTTACAGGTGTGCGAGCTTCTCCAGGACCGGGGCGGCCGCGCGCAGCTTCGCCCACTCGTCCTCGTCCAGGCCTTCCACGAGGGAGGCCAGCCAGGCGTTGCGCTTGCGGCGGCTCTCTTCGAGCATCGCCTCGGCCTCTTCGGTCTGGCTGACCACCTTCTGGCGGCGGTCATCGGGATGCGGCTCCAGCCTGACCAGGCCCTTCGCCTCAAGGAGCGCGACGATGCGGGTCATCGACGGCGGCTGGACGTGCTCCTTGCGGGCCAGCTCACCGGGGGTGGCCGAACCGCAGCGGGCGAGCGTGCCGAGCACCGACATCTCGGTCGGGCTGAGCGATTCGTCGACGCGCTGGTGCTTGAGGCGCCGGCTCAGCCGCATGACGGCCGAGCGCAGGGAGTTCACGGCGGCGGCATCCGCGCCGCTGCCGTGGGGCAGGTCAGACATGTTCGTTAGAGTAACTCATTACTCTGGCTAAATACCACCGCTCCGGATCCGGGTGTCCAGCGCCACACCGGTGCCACCGCGCCACACATCACTCGAACGAGTGAGACCTGCGCGGAAAGTGACGCGCCCGGGCGGGCCGGGCGGCGACCCTCGTCCCATGGGGACCAGCGTGCTCAGCCTGCGGATTGACGGTGAGCTGCTCGAACGGCTCAGGCACCATGCCGCGAAACGCCAGATGAGCGTCCAGGACTATGTGGTCCGGACGCTCATACGCGACGACTTCGACGAACGCTTCAACGCGGCGGTCGACGAGACGGAGAAGTTCTACGGGCCACGTGAGCTACGCGAGTTACGGGGCGGCGTGAGCTACGTGAGTCCCAGCGCCTACGTGAGCCCGAGCGCCGGCATCAGGTAGTAGAAGGTGAACACCGCCGAGACGATGTACATCGCGACCGGGATCTCGCGGGCCCGGCCGGCCGCCAGGCGCAGCACCGTGAAGGTGATGAAGCCCATGCCGATGCCGTTGGTGATCGAGTACGTGAACGGCATCATCAGCATCGTCACGAACGCCGGGACGGCGATCGTCCAGTCCGCCCAGTCGATCTCCCTGATCGACGCGGACATGATCAGGAAGCCGACCGCGAGCAGTGCCGGGGTGGCCGCCTGGGAGGGCACCATCGTGGCGAGCGGGGTGAGGAAGAGGGAGATGGTGAAGAGCCCGCCCGTCACCACGTTCGCGAGGCCGGTGCGCGCGCCCTCGCCGACACCCGCCGTGGACTCCACGAAGCAGGTGGTGGCCGACGAGGAGGAGGCGCCGCCCGCCGCCACGGCGATGCCGTCGACGAACAGGACGCGGCTCATGCCGGGCATGTTGCCCTGGGCGTCGGTCAGTCCCGCCTCGTCGCTGATGCCCATGATCGTGCCCATGGCGTCGAAGAACGTCGAGAGCAGCACCGTGAAGACGAAGAGGATGCCGGTCAGCAGGCCGACCTTGGAGAACCCGCCGAAGAGGCTGACGTGGCCGACGAGCCCGAAGTCCGGGGTGTCGACGGGGTTGCCCGGCCACTTCGGGGTGGTCAGACCCCAGGACGGCACGGTGGTCACCGCGTTGATGATCATCGCGAGGCCGGTCATCGCGACGATGGAGATCAGGATCGCGCCGGGCACCTTGCGGACCATCAGCGCGAGCGTGAGCAGCACGCCGAGGATGAAGACGAGCACCGGCCAGCCCAACAGGTGCCCGTTGCCGCCGAGTTGAAGCGGCACGGTGGTGTGCGCGACGTCCGGGATGCGCGAGACGAAGCCGGAGTCGACCAGGCCGATCAGCATGATGAACAGGCCGATGCCGATCGCGATGCCCTTGCGCAGTCCGAGCGGCACCGCGTTCATGACGCGCTCGCGCAGACCGGTGGCGACCAGGAGCATCACCACGAAGCCGGCCAGGACGACCATGCCCATGGCATCGGGCCAGCTCATCCGGGGGGCGAGCTGCAGGGCGACCACGGTGTTGACGCCGAGCCCCGCCGCGAGCGCGATCGGCACATTGCCGATGACGCCCATGAGCAGCGTGGTGAAGGCGGCGGTGAGCACGGTGGCGGTGACCAGCTGCCCGCTGTCGAGCTGGTGCCCGTACATGTCCTTGGCGCTGCCGAGGATGATCGGGTTCAGCACGATGATGTACGCCATCGCGAAGAAGGTCGCGAATCCGCCACGGATCTCGCGGGCGACGGTGGAACCCCGCTCGGAGATCTTGAAGTAGCGGTCCAGGCCGTTCATGCGGAACCTCAGTCGTGACGGGGGCGGGGAAACGGCACGTACCCGAGCTTCTTTGGACGTTTTAACGAACAGAATGAGTCAGCCGTAAGCCGTTTCAGTATGAATACATAAGTCGAAGATCACCATCTCCGCGCGTAGACCCAAGGGGATCCTGCGCGCAGCCGTCTGAACAGAGGGCGGAAAGGCCGCGCCCTACACTGATCGCATGCCTGCGTTTCCCAAGGGAGCACCCCAGCACGAGGCGCCGGAGCCCCTTGAGGGCCCGGTGGTCGCCACCGTCACCGGCGGCACGATCCTCTGGTTCGTCCTCTTCCTCGTCCAGCTCCCCTTCTACGGCTGGTTCGACGCGCACGGCCATCTGTGGTGGGTGTGGACCTGCCTGGCCGGCGGCGGGCTCGGCCTGATCGGCATCTGGTACGTGCGCGGCCGCGACGCGGCACTGAAGCGGCACGCCGCCCAGCAGGCAGCCGAGAAGGAATAGCCGCAAGAGCCGAAAGTCACCGGCCGCCGGGACCTGCGTACCGCCAGAGGACCATTCGTCTCCTCCCAGGGTCGGATGTTCGGCCGTCCCGGCAGGTGAAGCGCCCAAACCCCCCGTACCGTCGAAATCATGACGCAGCGCGCCAACATCGACGCCGGGGCGGAACTCGACCCCGTCCATCCCGTGCAGCCGCCACCGGCACGGCGGGCGGGCGGTCTGACCACCGCCGAGGTCGCCGAGCGGGTCGCGCGCGGCGAGGTGAACGACGTACCCCTCCGCAGCAGCCGCTCCACCGCCGAGATCGTCCGCGGCAACGTCTTCACCCGGTTCAACGCGATCATCGGTGTGCTCTGGGCGGTCATGCTCGTCGTCGCGCCGATCCAGGACAGCCTCTTCGGCTTCGTGATCATCGCCAACACCGGCATCGGCATCATCCAGGAGATGCGGGCCAAGAAGACCCTGGACGGGCTCGCCGTCATCGGCGAGGCCAAGCCGACCGTACGGCGCGACGGCAGGGCCGCCGAGATCTCCACCTCCGAGATCGTGCTCGGCGACGTCATCGAGCTCGGGCCGGGCGACAAGATCGTGGTCGACGGCCAGGCGGTCGAGGCGGACGGCCTGGAGGTCGACGAATCCCTGCTGACCGGCGAGGCCGATCCGGTCCTCAAGAAGCCCGGCGACAAAATGATGTCGGGATCCTTCGTGGTCGCGGGCGGCGGCGCGTTCACCGCCACCAAGGTCGGCCGCGAGGCGTACGCGGCTCAACTGGCCGAGGAGGCCAGCCGGTTCACCCTCGTCCACTCCGAGCTGCGCAGCGGCATCTCCACCATCCTCAAGTACGTCACGTGGATGATGATCCCGACCGCCATGGGCCTGGTCATCAGCCAGCTCGTGGTGAAGAACAACAACTTCAAGGATTCCATCGCCCGCACCGTGGGCGGCATCGTCCCGATGATCCCGGAAGGCCTCGTCCTGCTCACCTCGGTCGCCTTCGCGATCGGCGTCATCCGCCTCGGCCGCAAACAGTGCCTGGTCCAGGAACTCCCCGCGATCGAGGGCCTGGCCCGCGTCGACGTGGTGTGCCTCGACAAGACGGGCACGCTCACCGAGGGCGGCATGGACGTCACCGAGCTCCGCCCGCTGAACGGCTCGGACGAGATGTACGTACGCAAAGTGCTCGGCGCGCTCGGCGAGTCCGATCCCCGGCCGAACGCCTCCCTCCAGGCGATCATCGACGCCTATCCCGACAGCGAGGTGTGGCGCTGCACCGAGTCACTGCCGTTCTCCTCGGCCCGCAAGTACAGCGGCGCCGCGTTCAGCGAGGGCGACGGCGAGAACAGCACCTGGCTGCTCGGCGCGCCGGACGTGCTCCTGAAGCCGGGCGACCCGGTGCTGACCGAGATCGACACCCTCAACGAGAAGGGCCTGCGCGTCCTGCTCCTGGCCCGCGCGTCCCGCGAACTCGACGACCCCGACATCGCGTCCGACGCCAAGGCCGGCGCGCTGGTCGTCCTCGAACAGCGACTGCGGCCGGACGCCGCCGACACCCTGCGCTACTTCGGCGAGCAGAACGTCAAGACCAAGGTCATCTCCGGCGACAACGCGGTGTCGGTCGGCGCGGTGGCCGGAAAACTCGGCCTGCCCGGCGCGGCGGACACCGTGGACGCCCGCCAACTCCCCGCCGGCCAGGCCGAGATGGCCGAAGTCCTCGACGCCAACGCGGTCTTCGGCCGGGTCACCCCGCAGCAGAAGCGCGACATGGTCGCCGCCCTCCAGTCACGCGGCCACACGGTCGCGATGACCGGCGACGGCGTGAACGACGTACTGGCCCTGAAGGACGCCGACATCGGCGTATCGATGGGCTCGGGCTCGGAGGCGACCCGGGCGGTCGCCCAGATCGTCCTCCTCAACAACAGCTTCTCGACGCTGCCTTCGGTGGTGGCGGAGGGCCGCAGGGTGATCGGCAACATCACCCGGGTCGCCACGCTCTTCCTCACCAAGACGGTGTACTCGGTCCTGCTGGCCGTCCTGGTGGTCTGCTTCCAGGTCGAATACCCCTTCCTCCCCCGGCACTTGACCCTGCTCTCCACCTTCACCATCGGCATCCCGGCGTTCTTCCTGGCCCTCGCCCCCAACAAGGAGCGCGCCAAACCGCACTTCGTACGGAGGGTGATGCGGTACGCGATCCCCAGCGGGGTCATCGCGGCGGTGGCCACGTTCGTCACGTACATGATCGCGCGGGCGTACTACTCGGGGCCGGGCGAGCTGGACGCGCAGACCAGCGTCACCACGCTCACCCTGTTCCTGGTCTCGATGTGGGTCCTGGCGATCATCGCCCGCCCCTACACGTGGTGGCGGATCGCCCTGGTGCTCTCGATGGGCGTGGCGTTCCTGCTGGTCCTCGCGGTGCCGTGGCTCCAGCACTTCTTCGCGCTGAAGCTGGTGGGGGCGGTCATGCCGTGGACCGCCGTCGGCATCGCGGTGGTGGCGTCGGTGGTCCTGGAGCTGGCGTGGCGCTGGGTGGGCCGCCGCTGGCCGGACTAGGGAGGATTCCCCACCCCGCCCCTTCCCGAGACCCTCCGGGGGTGAGATTCGGGTGCGGGCCGGTGGTCCTGGGGCTCCGCCCCAGACCCCGCTCCTCAAACGCCGGAGAGGCTCAACCCGTTGAGCCTCTCCGGCGTTTGACTAGTCGAACCAGCGGTCCCGGGCCAGTTCCTCCGTCCGTGACGGGTCCTCAAGGAGTGCCGCCACCTCGAAGCGGCGCGGCCACTGGCCCGCCGCCCAGGCGAGACCGGCCGCCACCCCCTCAAGCGTCGCCGCATGCACCGTGCCGTCGACCGGACGGCGCCAGTCCAGCTCCACACCCCCCGCCATCAGCGACTCGTGCTCGACGTACGTCGCGGGCGTGGCAGGCCCGAGCAGCACCCGCACCCGCTCCGGCACCGCGTGCTCCACCCCCACCGTCGCCACCTCCGCATCCCCGGACTCACTCAGCCGCCCCACCTGAAGCAGCTCCGCGAGCTCCGCCGCCCGCGCCGGGGCGACCGGCAGCAGGGCCACGCCGCCCGCGAGGGGCAGCAGATCGGGCGCGTCCGCGACCACCGCGTCGGCCGCGTCGACCACCCGGACCTCCCCGTCCACCACGGCCCGCAGCTCATCGGGGAGCGTGACCTGCTCGGGGTCGAGGTACGCCAACGCCGTGTACAGGGCGTGCAGTTGAGTCCCCGACACCGGGCGGTCCTCGTCGGCCAGGCGGCCGAGGAGCTCCGCCGCGCCGCCGGGTTCGTCGAGCAGCGCGGCCACCGAGGTGCGTACCCCCAGGGCCCGCAGGACCTGCACGTCATCGAAGCCGGTCGCGTCCGCCGACTCGTACAGACCGGCGAGCAGCGGATCGGAGCCCGCCGCACGCAGACCGGCGGGCCGCCGGCCGCCGAGCACCGGGTGATCGCGCAGCCACCAGGCGGTGTAGGGGCGTACGGACTCGGTCGTGCCGTCGGGGAGCAGCACGCGCACCGGCTGGATCAGGGCGTCGCGCAGCGGCGGCTGGGCGAGCAGGGCCAGCGCCCGCGGCCAGGCGTCGTCGTCCACCAGGTCGAGATCGCGTACGGCGACGATCTCGGTGGCGACCGGCGGAACGGGAGAGTCCGGCAGGCGGTCGAGGACGTCCTCGCACCACACGTCCACCGCGTCGAGCAGGCCCGCGTCGTCCGGCTCCGCGAAGTCGCCCTCGCGGGGCTCCAGTTCGTCCGGGTCCAGGACGACATCGGTGGTGCGGACGAGGGCGAAGGTGGCGAGCACCCCGCAGGCGGTGAGCGGCTGCTCGCCCCAGCGGCTTGCCAACTCGCGGTCGACCTCGGCGAGTTCACCCTCGCGGATGACGGCGGCGAAGGGCGAACCGGGCAGGACGAGTTCACCGGCGGGGGCGAGTTCGCCGTCCTCGTCGGGCAGCGCGAGCGCCCCGAGCCAGGGTTCGTCGCCGGGCGCGAGATTCGCCTCGCGCACCAACGCCAGTACGGTGTCGGCGAGTTCGTCGGCGTCGAGGACGTCGGCCTCGCCGTCGTACCAGCTGTCGTTGTCCAGCGAGGCGGCGACGGCGGCCCGTACCTGAGGGGTCGTCAGGACGGCGCGGGGGGTGGCGGGCAGCGCGCCCAGTTTTTCGAGCAGTGGGTGCGCGGCGTCCGGGTGCGCGACCTTCAGGCCGAGGCGGGCGAGGTCGCGGGGGGTGTCGGCGAGCGGCAGCAGGATCTGCCGGGGGCCGATCGCGGTACGGCCGCCCGCGAGCGGTACCGGAAGCCCGGACAGCCGGTCGGGGTCCACCCCGGCGAGCGTGTCGTAGAGCCGGTACCACCACTCGGGGGCGCGTTCGGCACCGGCGATCCGCTCGATGGCGTCGCCGAGCGAGAGCCGCCCGACCTCCAACGCCCGCAGTTCCGGGCGGCGTTCGAGACCGGCGGGCAGCAGGGTGGGCAGGACCTCGGCGAGGACCCGTACCGTGTCGGCGCCCGCGCCCTCGACCACCTCGGCCTCGAACGGGCGCAGCGCGACGAGCTCCTCGGTCGGCGCGGCGGGCGCCAGGAAGGCGACCCGGGGCAGCCGGTCCAGGACCGCCGCGCGCAGGGCTCCGTCCAGCTCGCCCCGGCCCAGCGGGCCCGGCACCAGGTCGACGGTGGCCGTGGACACCGGACGCCAGGCGCCCAGGAGTTCGGCGTACGCGTCGGCCGCGCGCGCCACCAAGAAGTCGGTGAGCGGGCCGGGCGCGGGGTGGCGGCGCGCGGTGTCCAGCGGGAACGACGCGATGAGCAGCGCCGGTACGCCCAGCGGCTCGTCGGTGGGCGTGGGCGCGTGGACGACGGCGGCGGTACGGGGCCGCTCGGGCGCCCCCTCCTCGTCCACCGGCACCGCCCACGTCACCGTCCAGTGCGGGCGCAGCCGCTCCTCGACCGGGCGGTCGGCGAGCAGCTCCTTGCCGATCGGGCCGTGATGGCTGACGGTGCGCCAGCGGTGGGTGCGCTCGTCTCGGCTGTCCTCGATGTGCACGTACTCCTCGTGCACCGACCGCCTCAACACCCGCGTGGAGTCCGGGGTTTCGACGACGATCTCGCTCAGCCCGGGGAGGGTGAGCAGCAGCGCGTCGTCAATGCCGTCCAGGAGGCGGCGTACGAGATCCTCCGCGGTGCCGTCGCGCAACGGCAGCACCACGACGGTGTCGTACCCCTCGGGGGCGGCGCCCTCGGCGGGCAGCGGCAGCCTGAGCAGCGGTACGTGGCCGTCCCGGCGGCGCAGTTCGTCGCCCAGGCCGGGGCTGGCCTGGGCGGCCTCGGCGGCCAGCTCGCGGGCCTCGGCGAGCGACCACCGCACGCCGCCGGTGCGGCCCACCAGGGCGGGCTCGTCGCTGACGGCGAGCACCGCGGCGAACCCGACGCCGAACCGGCCAACGGCTGCCTCGGTGTCGGCGCGCTTGGCCGAGGCGCGCAGCGTGGACAGCGACTCGACGCCGGCGGCGTCCAGCGGGGCGCCGGTGTTCGCGGCGGCGAGCACGGCGGGGGTGTCCTGGTCGGCGGGGTGCAGGGTCAGCCGCAGCCGGCCGGTGGTGTGGACGCGGGCGGCGGCGTCGGCGGCGTTCTGGGCCAGCTCCACGACGAGGCGGTCGCGGTAGCCGCCCAGGGCGAGGTCCTCCTCGGCGTTGGCGTCCTCGCGGAACCTGGCCGGGCCCGCGCCCCAGGCGTTCAGCACCCCTCGGCGCAGCCGTGCCGTGCCGAAGGGGTCGGCCCCTCCGGCCGCCATCGCCTTGACGATCACGCCGTACTCCGCTCTGTCCGTCCCGGCACCGATGCCGGGAAGTGAATGCGGCCCGAAGGTACCGCGCGGGCCGGGGCCGACTTCAATTCCCCCACCCCGCCCCTCCCCGAAACCGCGGGTTCCACCCCCGGCCCCCGCTCCTCAATCGCCGGAGGGGCTGGGTTTGGATGCGGGCGGGGGCCGACACGCCGAGGGGGCGGAGCCCCCGAAGGGGGGGCAGGGGGTGCAGGGGCGAAGCCCCAGGGCTCGGGCTTCCCAACCCCCGGCACGGGCAGGTGGGCAACCCGCCAGGGGTGCAGGGGGCGCAGCCCCCGCCGGGTTCGAGGGGCGGAGCCCCTCAGGGGGTCTGGGGCGAAGCCCCAGGGGCCAGCCTCCCCAACCCCCTGCACGGGCGGGCGGGTGGGCAAACTCCCCGGGGGGGCCGGGGGCAGAGCCCCCGAGCGGGTCTGGGGCGCAGCCCCAGGAGGCCCGGGCGATCCAACCCCGAGCAACGGGCGGGAGGGCAAACCCCCTGGCCTGGGTGGGCTACGAGTGGCCCAGGTCGTCGGACACCGCGTCCGGCGCCTCCGGCACCGACCCCTCGTCCCGCACGGGATGCAGCGGGAAGGCATCCGGCGCCACCGTGTCCAGCACCGGCGGAGCCGGCCGCGGCGGCTTCGGCATGACCGCCGCCTCGGAGTGCCCGCCGCAGCCGTAGTCCAGGGCCACGACATGCCCGTCCGCCGGACCGAATTCGTTGGCGCAGATGCCGAAGGCCTGCGAGAGGGAGCCCGCGATCGGGACCAGGAACGCGCAGGACACGCAGGACGCCGGAGCCGCCTGGGCCATCGCGGTCTTGCCGCCGTGGGACTCCTCCCAGCGGTCGGCTGCCGCGTGCAGCCCGTACCGCGACAGGACCCGCGCCCGGCGCATGCCGAGTTCTTCCGCGACGGCCGCGATGGAGCCGCGGGTGGTGGCCGCCGGGGCCACCAGCTCGGCGTCCTCCGCCTCGACCCGCTCGGCCATCTGCTCGGAGACCACGGAGTTCGGCGGCGGGGCGTCCTCACCGGAGTACCCGGGCTCAAGGCGCAGATCGTCGGCCTCGGTGGGCAACAGGTCGCCCGGGCCCATGTCGCCGGGGCGCAGCCGCTCGCTCCACGGCACCCACTCGGGGGCCTGCAGGGCGTCAGGCCCGGGCAGCAGAACCGTCTCGTCGAGGGTGACCAGCTTGGCCCGGGAGGCCCGCGCGACGGTCACCGCCCAGCGCCAGCCCCGGTACCCCAGCTCCTTGCACTCGAAGAAGTGCGTGACGACCCGGTCGCCCTCCGAAGCCAGGGCCACATGCTCGCCGACCACACCCGGCGCGGCGGCTTCCTCCGCCGCCTCGCGGGCTAGGTCGACCGCCTCGGCGCACAGGCGGTCAGGGGTACGGCTTCGCGTCGTCGCAGCACTCACAGGTCTCGCTTCTCTCCTACGCCGTCTCACGGGTGCGCCGGGGAGCCGAATCCGTACGGGTGGCGGGCGGAGCGGACCAGGGGGCCGCGTCAACGTCCGCGCCCGAGCGATCAACTGCCCAGCAGCTGTCCAGTTCACTGGCCGGGGACCCCGGTAGCTCGTGACGAGCCTGGGGGGCGCACCTTCTGCAATCCATTCTGCGGGATCGCGGGAAGGCGCGCGGCCATGGGCAGCCGCGGGCGGCGCGCCTGTCACGCTACCCCCTTCGTGGCCCCCGGCCCACCTGCACGTCCGAATCCCGGTTCGGGTCGGACGGGCTTGGGGCACTATGACGGGGTGGCAACCGCAAGGTCGTCGGGGTCTTCGGACGGGTCCGGCCGCCTCCGCAGAGCGGGGCGGGCGCTCGGCCGCGCCCTGCATCTGCCCTTCACCGGCACGGCCCGCTCGATCAGAAAAGCCACCCACGCGCACGGCGCCGGTGAGTCGGGCCTCGGCAAACTGATCGAACTGCACGCGGTGAACGGCGCCGGTGACGTCATGATCACCGTCGCCCTCGCCTCGACCGTGTTCTTCTCCGTGCCGACCGACCAGGCGCGCGGCCGGGTCGCCCTCTACCTCGCCATCACCATGGCGCCGTTCACTCTCCTGGCGCCCGTGATCGGCCCGCTGCTCGACCGGATGCCGCACGGCCGCCGCGCCGCGATGGCCGGCGCGATGCTCGCCCGCGCCGTGCTCGCCCTCACCATGTCCGGCGCGGTCGCCACCGGCGGCCTGGAGCTCTACCCGGCGGCCCTCGGCGTGCTGGTCGCCTCGAAGGCGTACGGCGTCGTCAGGAGCGCCGTGGTGCCGCGGCTGCTGCCACCCCGCTTCTCGCTGGTGAAGGCGAACTCGCGGGTCACCCTCGCCGGGCTGCTCGCGACGGGCGCCGCCGCCCCGATCGGCGCCGGGCTCTCCCGCATCGGGCCCCAGTGGCCGCTGTACGGGGCGTGCTGTGTCTTCGCGGGCGGTACGTTCCTGGCCTTCACGCTGCCGCACAAGGTCGACTCGGCGAAGGGCGAGCACAAGGCGCGGCTCTCCGACCGGGGCGGTCAGAAGCCCAGCCTGCGCACGGTCGGCGTATCCGTACAGAACGGCCTGTACGCCAATGCCGCGCTCCGCTCGCTCTCCGGGTTCCTGATCTTCTTCCTGGCGTTCCTGCTGCGCGAGCACCCGCTCGCCGGGCAGAGCGCGGCGGTCTCGCTCGGCATCGTCGGCGTGTCCGCCGGGGTCGGCAACGCGCTGGGCACGGCGGTCGGCTCGCTGCTGCGGGCGCGCGGGCCCGAGGTTCTGATCGTGACGATGCTGACGACCGCGCTGGGTGCCGCGGTGCTGTCCGCCGCGTTCTTCAGCGGCCTGATGGTGGCCGTGCTCGGCGCGACCGCCGGGTTCACCCAGGCGCTGGCCAAGCTGGCCCTGGACGCGATGATCCAGCGGGACGTACCGGAGGAGGTCCGCACGTCCGCGTTCGCCCGCTCCGAGACGCTGCTCCAGATGGCCTGGGTCCTCGGCGGCGCCATCGGCATCGCGCTGCCGCTCAACGGCGTCCTCGGCATGTCGGTGGCCGCGGCTCTGCTCGGCCTGGGCGCGGCCGTCTCCGTACGCGCCCTGCTCGGCGCGGCCCGCCACGGCACCCCGCGCCGGCGGCTGGCCTGAACGGGGACCGGCGGCCTGATCAGCGGTCGGCCGGGCGGGCCGGCCGACACACCACTCCGCACCCCCGCGCGGCTTGGCTCGGGGCGACCGATAGCCTTCGGCCCATGACCGTTGCGTTCACTTCCGGTAGGACCCGCCGGGCCGGCGTCGCACTCGCCGCCGCCTCCGCCGGACTCCTCGTCCTCTCCGCCTGCGACAAGCCGACGCCTCTCGCGACCGTGACGGTCGGCACGAACTCCGTGAACACCGAGGCTTCCTGCAGCGGCGACGGCAAGCCGCTCGCCGAGGACAAGCTCACCAGTTGCCTGAGCGGCGTCAAGAACGCCAAGTCGATCGACTACGCGCCCGGCGCGACCCTGCGCCTCGGCGTCGACCCCAAGGTCGTCGAGAACGGCAGCAAGTGGATCGCGCTGCTCGACGGCAGCCCGATCACCGAGGCGTCCAGCCAGACGTACCGGAGCTTCCCCGGCGCCGACGTCTTCTCCACCGGCGGGCAGGGCGCCGCGCCGAAGGAGAAGAAGGTCAGCATCGTGCAGGTCGACAAGGACAACAAGCCCGAGTCGGTCTGGAGCTTCACGCTCAAGCGCACCAACTCCTGACGACCGGGCTCCGCCTGATGCGCGTACTGGTCGTGACCGCGGTGGCGGCGGAGGCGGACTCCGTCGCCGCCGGCCTCGCCCGCGCCGGATACGCCCCGCCGGGCCCGGAACCCGCCCCCGTACGCGTACCCGTCGGCCACGCAGCGCCGGACCCCGGGCCCGACTCCGTACGCGTACCCACCGAAGACGGCTCCCCGGACCCCGTACCCGGATCCGTACGCGTACCGGCCGGGCACCCATCGCCGGACCCCGCACCGGGCTCGGTGCGCGTACCCGCCGGACCCGCATCGCCGGACCCCGTACCCGGCTCCGTACCCGGATCCGTGCGCCCTGTCGGTCCGCCGCCGCCCACCCGGTTCCGCGGTGGCGGTGGTCACGAGGTGGACGTGCTGCCCGCCGGGGTGGGACCGGCGGCCGCCGCGGCCGGTACCGCCCTCGCGCTCGCCCGTACCCCGTACGACCTGGTCGTGTCGGCCGGGATCGGCGGCGGCTTCCCCGCCCGCGCCCCGCTCGGCTCGCTTGTCGTCGCCTCCGAGATCGTCGCGGCCGACCTGGGCGCCGGCTCCCCCGACGGATTCATCCCCGTCACCTCGCTCGGCTTCGGGCGCGACACACTGCACCCCCCGCTTTCCCTGAGCCGCGCGGTGGCGCGGGCGCTCGGCGCGCTGGAGGGCCCGGTCCTCACCGTCACCACCGCCACCGGCACCGCCGATCGCGCGGCCGGGCTGCTCGCCCGCCATCCGGCCGCCGCCGCCGAGGCGATGGAGGGCTTCGGCGTCGCCGAGGCCGCCGCCCAGCTCGGCGTGCCGGCCATCGAGATCCGCGCGATCTCCAATTCCGTTGGCCCGCGCGACCGTTCGGCCTGGCGGATCGGCGACGCGCTCGCCGCGCTCACCGATGCTTTCGGGAAGTTCCCGCCCGTACTGGAGAGTTGGACGTCACATGACTGAACCGGCCAGCACCGAACCGGCACCGACCGGACCGGCACTGAAGATCGCCTACTCTCCCTGCCCGAACGACACCTTCGTCTTCGACGCCTGGGCGCACGGCCGGGTGCCCGGCGCGCCCGCCCTGGATGTCACGTTCGCCGACATCGACATCACCAACGGCATGGCGGAGCGCGGCGAGTTCGACGTGCTCAAGGTGTCGTACGCGGTGCTGCCGTGGGTCCTCGACGAGTACGCGCTGCTGCCGTGCGGCGGGGCGCTCGGCCGGGGCTGCGGCCCGCTCGTCCTCACCAAGGAAGCGGGGAATGGGGGCACCTCCCTGCTCGAGCGAAGCCGAGAGCTTGGGGGACTCACCGGCAAGACCATCGCCGTGCCGAGTGAGAAGTCGACGGCGTACCTGCTGTTCCGCCTCTGGGCCGCGGACGCCGTGCCCGGCGGGGTCGGCGAGGTCGTCGTCATGCCGTTCCACGAGATCATGCCCGCGGTGCGCGACGGCAAGGTCGACGCCGGCCTGGTCATCCACGAGGCGCGGTTCACCTACCAGCAGTACGGGCTGCACTCGCTGGCCGACATGGGCGAGCACTGGGAGCAGACCACCGGGCTGCCCATCCCGCTCGGCGCGATCATCGCCAAGCGCTCCCTTGGCGCGGACACGCTGCGGCTGCTCGCCGAGTCGGCCCGCACCTCCGTGCGGCTCGCCTGGGACGACCCGGAGGCGTCCCGGCCGTACGTACTGGAGCACGCCCAGGAGATGGACCCGGCGGTGGCCGACCGGCACATCGGGCTCTACGTCAATGAGTTCACCGCCGACCTCGGCGAGGACGGCTACGCCGCGGTGCGCGGGCTCCTGACCCGCGCCGCGGCCGAGGGGCTCGTCCCGCCCCTCGGCCGCGATGCGCTCAGTTTCGTGTGACGGGTAACCCCGCCTTCATGTGACGGGGTTACCCGCCTTCGTCTTCGTGTGCCGGGGTTACACGTCCAACTGGTCGGCGACCGCCCGCAGCAGGCCGCCGATCTTCTTGCCCGCCGCCTTGTCGGGGTAGCGGCCCTTCTCCAGCATCGGCGTGATGTTCTCAAGGAGCGTCGTCAGGTCCTGCACGATGGAGGCCAGTTCATCGGGCTTGCGGCGCTGGGCTGCGGCCACCGAGGGGGCCGGGTCGAGGACCGTGACGGAGAGGGCCTGGTCACCGCGCTGGCCGGCGACGACGCCGAACTCGACGCGCTGGCCGGGCTTGAGTGCGTCGACTCCAGCGGGGAGCACGGAGGAGTGGACGAAGACGTCGCCGCCGTCGTCCCGGGAGAGAAAGCCGAAGCCCTTCTCACTGTTGAACCACTTGACCTTGCCGGTGGGCACGTCTGTCCTCGTCCTCGTACTCGTCGTTGTGTGCGGGGCGCCGAAAACGGCTCTGGATAGCACTACAGCGGGTCGCCTTCCGACCCGCCGACACCAAGGCTAATGGTCCAGGGGCTGCTGACAAGACGTCCCGGGCTGTCCTTACGTGCAGGGGAACTACCCTGGCGGGGTGAGTACCGAAACCCAAGCCAAGGCCGACCACGACGCCCCGGGCCCCGGTGATCGGCTGGTTCGTGTCGGCGCCGTCGTCTTCTTCGTCGGCGCGCTCGCCACGCTGGTCACGGTGGCGCCGCTGTTCCTGCACACCGCGCCGTTCCCGTCGTTCGCCTATCTCGTCTGCATGCTGATGGGCGTCGGCTTCCTGATCGCGGGCGCGGGCGTGCTGCGTTCCATCGCGGACCAGCGCCGCCGGGCCCGCACCTGAGGCACCCGGGGCGACCCGCTCTGTACGTAAGTGCGAGGCCCCGCTGTCAAGCCCGTTCGGCCACGTAATCCTTCAACCAGGCCGGAAATGACGTCAGATCGTCGAGGACGACGTCCGCGCCGGCCGCGCGCAGCTCGTCCGCGCCGATCGGCCCGGTCGGCACCGCGACCGACAGGGCGCCCGCGGTGCGCGCGCCGAGCACATCGCCGAGGTGGTCGCCGACGTACACCGCGGCGCCGTGCTCGCGCAGCGCGGTCGCCTTGCCCTCGGCCCAGAGCCCGCCGACGACCTCGTCCGGGGTGATCCCGAGGTGGTCGAGGTGCAGCCTGGCCTGCGGTGCGTTCTTGGCCGTGACGACGAGGGCCCGGCCGCCGAGCTCCTGCACCGCGCGCACCGCGTCGGCCGCGCCAGGCAGCGCGGGCGTCGGCAGGATCGCTCGTGTGGGGTAGATCTCACGGTACTTGAGGATCATCTCCTCGATGAGTTCCTCGGCGAACCAGTGCCGCAGCTCCCAGTCGAGCGGCGGCCCGAGCCGGCTGACGGCCTGGTCGGCGTCGATGTACGTCCCGGTCGTCGCGGAAAGCTCCTGGTAGACGGCGCGAATACCGGGCCGGGAGTCGATCAGGGTCATGTCGAGGTCGAAGCCGACCGTGGGTGCGTCTATGGGCATGGAGGCCATTGTGCCCAGGTGGGCGGGGCGGCCGGCCCGTGGAGCCGGGCGCCGCGGACCCGGGCGGGGTGGAGACACAGGCCCTTAGACTGGCGCCCGCAGTTAGCCAAGCCTTACCAAACGCCGACCTGTGATGGGCCCTATGCCAGCCGCCGCACCCCGCCGGACCAGACGCGTGCTCGCGACGGCGGCGGCCGTCGCGGCGCTGCTTGTCGCCGTCCTGCTCTCGCTCGCCGTCGGCGCCCGCCAGATCCCGCCGTCGCAGGTCCTGGACGCGCTGTTCGGCGGCGCGCACACCCCCAACGCCGAGGTCGTACGCGAACTGCGGGTGCCGCGCACCCTGATCGGGCTGATGGTCGGCGCCGCCCTCGCCGTCGCGGGCACCGTCCTCCAGGGCATCACCCGCAACCCCATCGCCGACCCCGGCGTCCTCGGCATCAGCCAGGGCGCCTCGGTCGGAGTGGTCCTGGCGATCGCGTTCCTCGGCGTGCACACGCTGACCGGGTACGTGTGGTTCGCCTTCGCGGGCGCGGCCCTCGCCTCCGTCGTCGTCTACGCGATCGCCTCCAGCGGGCGCGGCGGCGCGACCCCCGTCAAGCTCGCGCTCAGCGGCGCCGCGATCAACGCGCTCCTGGTGTCGGTGACGATGGGCGTCCTCACCACCAAGGCCGCAGCCCTCGATGAGTTCCGCTTCTGGCAGGTCGGCTCGCTGGCCGGGCGGGACGCCCAAGTCGCCCACCAGATCTGGCCGTTCCTGCTGGTCGGCGTGGTCCTGGTGGCATGGGTGGCGCGCGGCCTGGACGCGCTCGCGCTCGGCGAGGACGTCGCCAAGGGCCTCGGCCAGAACGTGGCGACGGTACGCGTCCTGGGCGGCATCGGCGCGACCGTGCTGACCGGCGTCGGGGTGGCGGCGGCCGGGCCGATCGCCTTCATCGGCCTCGCGATCCCACACATCGCCCGCGCGATCGTGGGCAGCGACCACCGCTGGGTGCTACCGATGGCGGCCCTGGTGGGCCCGGTGATGCTGCTGGTCGCCGACACGATCGGCCGGGTCGTCTTCCCGCCGAGCGAGATCCCGGCGGGCGTGATGACCGCCCTGATCGGCGTGCCCTTCCTGGTCACCCTGGTCCGCCGGAAGGCGGTCCCGGCATGAGGAACACACCGTTCACGAGGAAGGCGGTCCCGGCATGAGCACCCTCGATGGGACCCGGGGGGCCCGGCTCCGCCCCGCCGGATACACCGTCGTACAGGCCGGCCGCGCGGCCTTCCTGCTGCACCGCAGGGCGACGGCGGTCGCCGCGTCGCTCCTGGTGCTGCTCGCCGCGCTCTGCGTCGCCTACCTCTGCGTCGGCGAGAGTTTCGTCGCCCCCGCCGACGTCCTCAAGGTCCTCACCGGCCAGGACTCGTACGCCGAACTCGTCGTCGGCACGCTGCGACTTCCGCGCCTGGTGGTCGGCCTGATGGTCGGCGCCGCGTTCGGCATCGCGGGCGCGCTCATCCAGACCGTCGCGCGCAACCCGCTCGCCAGCCCCGACATCATCGGCGTCAGCCAGGGCGCCTCGGCGCTCACCGTCGGCGCGATGACGTTCGGCGTGACGTCGTACACCGTGCTGCCCTACCTGTCCGTCGCCGGCGGGGTCCTGGCAGCCGCCCTCGTGTACGTCTTCGCGTGGCGCGGCGGGCTGCACGCGACCCGCTTCGTCCTGATCGGCATCGGCTGCGCGATCGCGCTGCGGTCGGTGACCACGCTGTTCATGACCAGGGGCGACTACCTGGTCGCCCAGCAGGCGCAGATCTGGATGACGGGCTCGCTCAACGGGCGCGGCTGGGACGAGGCCGCGCCGCTCGGCCGGGTGCTGCTCGCGCTGGTGCCCGCCGTGCTGTGGGCGGCCCGCGCCCAGCGCACGGTCTCCCTGGACGACGACACCGCGACCGCCCTTGGCGTACGCCTGGGCCGGGTGCGGCTCGGCCTGGTCGGCACCGGCGTGGTCCTCGCCTCGGTCGCCACGGGCGCGGCCGGTCCGGTCGACTTCGTCGCGCTGCTCGCCCCGCAGATCGCCCGCCGGATGACCCGTACCGCCCAAATACCCTTGTTCTGTTCGGCGTTGATGGGTGCGGTCATCGTGGTCCTGGCCGATCTATTGGCCCGCAAGCTGTTCTCGCCGACCGAGCTTCCGGTGGGCGTGCTCACCGCGGTGATCGGCGCCCCGTATCTGATCTGGCTGATCGTGCGCAGCCGTACGACTGGAGGAAAGCGATGACCAGCCGGCTCACGGCCCGCGAGCTGACGCTCGCCTACGAGGACCGCACGGTCGTGCACGGCCTCGACCTCGCCGTGCCGGACGGGCGGGTGACGGTCATCGTCGGCCCCAACGCCTGCGGCAAGTCCACGACGCTGCGGGCACTGGGCCGGCTGCTCAAGCCCCGGGGCGGCGCGGTCCTGCTGGACGGTACGGAGCTGGCGCGCATCCCCACCAGGAAGATCGCCCAGTCGATAGGCCTGCTGCCGCAGTCGCCCGCGGCGCCCGAGGCGATCACCGTCGCCGACCTGGTCTCGCGCGGCCGCCAGCCGCACCAGCACTGGTGGCAGCAGTGGTCGCAGGCCGACGAGCTGGCGGTCACCGACGCGATGGAGCGCACGGACGTGGCGGCCCTCGCCGACCGCCCGGTGGACGAGCTGTCGGGCGGCCAGCGCCAGCGCGTGTGGATCGCGATGGCACTCGCCCAGGAGACGGACGTACTCCTCATGGACGAGCCGACGACGTACCTGGACATCGCCCACCAGGTCGAAGTCATGGATCTGGTACGGCAGTTGAACCACGAGCGGGGCCGTACGGTGGTCATGGTCCTACACGACCTGAACCAGGCCGCGCGGTACGCCGACCACCTCGTGGCGATGAAGGCCGGGCGGATCGTCGCCGAGGGCCGCCCCGAGGACGTGGTGACGGCGGATCTCGTACGCGACGTGTTCGGCCTGGACTCGGTGGTGGTCCCGGACCCGGTGACGGGCTCGCCGCTGGTGGTGCCCGGCGCCCCCTACTCACCCGCCCTGGAGAGGACATCCCGATGACGACGATCTCCCGCCGCACCCTGGTGACGGGCGCGCTCGCCCTGACGGGCGCGCTGGCACTGAGCGCATGCTCATCGGGCGCAGGCAAATCGGGTTCTCAGAGCGGCAGTTCGCACATCATGCACACCGCGATGGGGGACGTACGGGTCAAGGACCACCCGCAGCGGGTCGTCGTCCTCGACACCGCGGAACTCGACTCGGCGATCACGCTGGGCGTGCAGCCGGTGGGCTCGACGCACGCCGATGTCGCGTCCGGGTTCCTCGACTACCTGCCCAAGGACAGGCTCACCGGCATCAAGGACGTCGGCGAGATGATGAACCCGAGCCTGGAGTCCATCGCCGCGCTCAAGCCCGACCTGATCCTCACCAGCAAGGTGCGCCACGGCGACAAGTACGCGGAGCTGAAGAAGATCGCGCCGACGGTGATGACGGAGTCCACGGGCTACACCTGGAAGGAGAACTTCCTGGTCCACGCGGAGGCGCTGGGCAAGCAGGCGGAGGTGCCGCGGGTCACGGAGGCGTACGCGGCGCACGCCCGCCAGGTGACCGCGGGCCTCGGCGGACCCGCGAAGGCGGCGGCACTGAAGGTCAACGTCGTCCGCTTCGTGGAGGGCGCGGACATCCGCATCTACGGGCGGAAGAACTACATCGCGACGGTCCTCGCGGATGCGGGCCTCGGCCGCCCCCCGGTCGTCGACAAGGCGCAGGACGGCTTCTCGTACGAGGTGAGCCCCGAGCGGATCGACCTCGCGGACGCGGATGTCATCTTCCACGCGACGTACGGCGACCCGGCGAAGTCGAAGCAGACGCGGACGCTGGGGAGCGCGCTGTGGAGGGGGCTGCCGGCGGTGCGCGCGGGCCGGGTCCACACGGTGGACGACCAGCTCTGGATCCAGGGCATCGGCTACACGGCGGCGAACCGGATCCTGGACGAGCTGAGCGGAATGCTGAACCCTGGGCCGGTGAAATCAAGCCCCTCATGGGGGTCCCCCCTGGCCCTTTAGGCCTTGGGGGAGCTTGAGGAGCGGGGTCTGGGGCAAAGCCCCAGCAGCCATCGGGCCGCACCCGAACCCTCACCCCCCGGAGGGTTTCGGGAAGGGGTGGGGTGGGGCACCTCCGGGGTCTGGGGCGGAGCCCCAGGGGGGCCGCACCGTCCAACTCTGCGCTACGGGCGGGCGGGTGGGAAAACGGCCCTCCCTCAGCGCGCACCCCGCTGTGACCGCCACACCACGAACCCCGCCGACGCCACCGCCGCCACCCTGATCAGCCACGGCCACATTCCGTTCAGCGCCGCCCCCATCTCGCCCTGCGCGATCGGGTCGCCCCAGCGCCCGTCCTGGCGGCCCCAGAGCCAGACAAGGCCGCCCAGCAGGGTCAGGCCGGGCATGCCCAGTACCGCCCACTTCGCCTCCGTACGGCTGAGCCTGCGGGATGCGTACGCGATGAGCCAGCCCGCACCCAGCGCCGGCCACAGCCCGGACAGCGCGCCCGCCACGAGCAGCGCTGCCGCGAGCAGGAGCAGGGGGTTCGCCAGGCCGGCTCCCGCGCCGGGCGAGCGGCGCAGGCTCAGTCGCCTGCGCCGAGCCGGGACGGCCTCGGCCGCGGCCTCCTCGAATTCCTCCTCCCCGGCTTCATCGGCCTCCGCTTCCTCCTCCGGCGGCTTCATCATGTCCGGGATCTCGACCCCGCCCACGAACCCCGCCACGGAGTCCCCCGCACCCCCGAGCGGGCCGGGCGCGACGCGCCACCAGTCCGGTTCGACGCCCTGCGCGCCGAGTTCGTCCATGCCCGCCAGATGCGGCGGCGACGGCACCACCGGCGGCGCCGCCGCCTCCGTCTTGCGCGGGCGCGGGACCCGCTTGGCCCGGCCGGGGAACAGCCGGTCGCGCTGGGTCGGCACGGCCGCCTCCGGCCCGGGCGACGGCGGAACGTACGACCCACCAGACCCGCCAGGCCCCGCCCCCGACCCCGACGCCGCCGTCTCCACCACCTCCTCCGGCGTCCCGAACCGCCCGAGGATCCGCCGCACCGTCGCAGGCGTCTCATTCGCGTACTTCGCCCGCTGCCGGTCGATGTCGTCGCGCAGCGCCGACACCAGCCGCATCCGGTCCCCGGACGGCAGCTGCCGCTGCTGGGCCAGGTCTCCCACCCGGCTCAGGTAGTCGTAGACCAGCTGGTCGCTCTCGATGCCCACGCGCGTTTCCCCTCCCCGGGCCCCGCCCTCCCCCAAACTCTTGAAGAGCAGGGGGGACCCCCATCCAAGCTCTTGAGGAGCAGCGGGGACTCCCACCCTCCCTGAGAGCCGCGTCCGCCGGACCGGTCGCGTTTCGGACACCGGCTCTGGGTCCTGACGGTAGCGCGCAGCGGCTAACGTGGGGCGGATGGGGACCGGCCAGCGCAATCAGGAGGCGCACGTGCCCGACACAACGACCGGCACGGCCGGCGCGACGAGCAGGGCTGCCTCGGCACCCCGCACCCTCGCCGAGGCCCTGCGCGCCCGCCCCGACGACTCCCTGGCCGCGCTGCTGCGGATCCGCCCCGATCTGCTCAGCCCCGTCCCGGGCGACCTCACCCAGCTCGCCACCCGCGCCGGCACCAGGGCCTCCGTCGTACGCGCCCTGGAGCGGCTCGACACGTTCGCGCTCCAGACCGCCCAGGCGCTCGCCGTGGCGCCCGACCCCGCCCCGTACGACACCGTACGGAGCCTGCTCGCCGGGGACGACGGCGATCCGGCGGTCGAGGACGCGCTGCCCGGCGCCGTCGTGGCGCTGCGCGAGCAGGCGCTGCTGTGGGGCGGCGACGACCGGCTGCGGCTCGTGCGTACCGCCCGCGAACTGCTCGCCCCCTCCCCCACGCATCCCTCCGCCACCGGCCTCGGGCCGACCGTCGCCGAGGCGACCGCGGGGATGTCGCCGGGCCGCGTCCAGGAGATCCTCAAGGCGGCCGGGCTCCCGGCCACCCACGACCCGGTCTCCGCGGTCGCCGCGCTGACCTCCCTGTTCACCGACCGCGCGCGGATGGCCGCGCTGCTCGACTCGGCGCCATCCGAGGCGCTGACGGTCCTGGACCGCCTGGTGTGGGGGCCGCCGTACGGCGAGGTGTCCGCCGATCCGCCGCCGCCGGTGCGCTGGCTGCGCGACCACGGCCTGCTCCTCCCGGCCTCCCCGCGCACCCTGGTGCTGCCACGCGAGGTCGCCCTGCATCTGCGCGCCGGGCGCGCGCACCGGGCGCCCGGACCGGTGCCGCCCGCCGTAGTGCCGCTGCGCGAATACCGTCCACAGGTTGTGGACGCGGCCGGTGCGGGCCAGGCGTTCACCGCGCTGTCCACCGTCGAGGACCTGCTCGCCGAGTGGAACGAGGGCGGCCCCGCCGTGCTGCGCGCCGGCGGTCTGTCCGTGCGCGATCTCAAGCGCACCGCGACCGCCCTGGACGCCACCGAGCCGGTCGCCGCGTTCTGGCTCGAACTCGCTTACGCGGCAGGCCTGTTGGCGACAGACGGCGAGGCGGACGAGCGCTATGCGCCGACCCCCGAGTACGACGACTGGCTGGAGCTGCCGCCCGCCGAACGGTGGGGCCGGCTCGCCGTGGCCTGGCTCGCCGCGACCCGTACCTCCGGGCTCGTCGGCGACCAGGACACCAAGGGCCGTACGCTCTCCGCCCTCGGCCCCGAACTCGACCGCTCCCCCGCGCCCGAGGTCCGCCACCGCGTCCTCGCCCTGCTCGCCACCCTGCCCGAGGCCACCGCCCCGGACCCCGAATCGCTGCTCGCCCGGCTGCGCTGGGAGCGTCCGGCGCGCAGCGGACCGGACGACCTGCGCTCACGCCTCGCCCAATGGGCGCTGTCCGAGGCCGAGTTGCTGGGGGTGACCGGCCGGGGCGCGCTCACCACGCACGGCCGTACGCTCCTCGCCCCGGCCTCCGGCGCCCTCGAACTCGACGCCCTCGGCCACCTCGCGGCCCATGCCCTGGACCCGCACCTTCCCGAGCCCGTCGACCACGTACTGCTCCAGGCCGATCTGACGGCGGTCGCACCCGGCCCGCTGCGGCGGCCGCTCGCCGCGATGCTCGGGGTGCTCGCCGACATCGAGTCCAAGGGCGGCGCGACCGTCTACCGCTTCACCCCGGGCTCGGTGCGCCGCGCCCTCGACGCCGGCCAGACCGCCACCGACCTGCAGGCCTTCCTGACCGAGCACAGCCGTACGCCGGTGCCGCAGCCGCTCAGCTATCTGATCGACGATGTGGCCCGCCGACACGGCCACCTGCGGGTGGGTGTGGCCTCGGCCTATGTGCGCTGCGACGACGAATCGATGCTGGGTGAGATCCTCGCCGACAAGCGCAGCCAGCCGCTGCGGCTGCGCCGGCTCGCCCCGACGGTCCTGGCCACCACGGCCGAACCGGCCGTCCTGCTCGACGGGTTGCGTTCGATGGGGTACGCGCCGGCCGCCGAGTCCGCCGAGGGCGATGTCCTGATCACCCGCGCCGACGCCCGCCGCACCCCGCGCCGCACCCCGCCGGTGCCGGTCCCGGACGGCCCGCCGCTGCCCGACGAGACACTGCTCGGCGCGGCCGTGCGGGCGATCCGGGCGGGCGACACGGCGGCCACCGTCGTACGCAAGGAGCCGGAGGCGGCCCGCACCGACGGCTCACTGCCGCGCACCTCGCCCGCCGAGACCCTTGCCACCGTGCAGGCGGCGGCCATGACCGGCTCGGCGGTCTGGATCGGCTATGTGAACGCGGAGGGCACCGCCAGCCAGCGCGTCATCGCGCCGGTACGGGTGGAGGGCGGCTTCGTCACCGCGTACGACCACACGGCGGACGAAGTCCGCACCTACCCCCTGCACCGCATCACAGGCGTCGCAGAACTCGCCGACGACCCGGCGTAACGCGCCCCGAAGGGGCGCGGGGAACTGCGCGAGCAACCGGGCACGGCCCGCAGTCGACATCCGGCCCCCTCAAGGGGCGCGGGGAACTGCGCGACCAGCCTCCCCCAAGCTCTCAACTTCTCCCCCAAGTTCTCGGCTTCGCTCGAACAGGGGGGACCCCCATGCGCAGCGGGGACCCCCATCGGCCCGCAGCCGACGAACGCACCTCCCCGCGGAGCGCCTAGTCGACGTTGACCGGCCCGTCGCCCTTCCCCTCGTTGCCCTCCGGCTTGCCCGAGAGCAGTCCCGGGAGACTGAGCTGCCTGCCACTCTTCTCGGAACGGTGCTCGGGCGATCCGAGATTCTGCCGCACCGAGTCGAGGATCGTCAGCCCCTGCCCGACAAGCCCCGCCGCGATCTCGCCCAACCCATCCGCGCCGTTGAGCACATTGACGTTCGCCCCCGCGAGGCCCCCCGCGGCCTCCTTCACGATCTGCGGCAGCTGGTCGATCAGCATCCGGTCCAGCGCGACCCGGTCGTACGAGGCGGCGGCCTCGGCCTGGATCTTCATCCGCTCCGCCTCGGCGATCGCGAGCACCTTGATGCGCTCGGCCTCGGCCTGGGCGGGCTTGACGATCTCGGCGACCAGCTGCTGCTGGCGCAGTTCCGCGGCGCGCTGGGCGAGTTCGGTCTGCGCGGCGAGCACCTCCTGCTGGGCGTGCGCCTGCGCGAGCGGACCGGCCTGGGACGCTTGCGCCTGGGCCCGGTCGACCTCGGCGGAGTACTCGGCCTTCACGACCGCGGTCTGCCGCGCGTACTCGGCCTGGTTGCGCGCGGCGACCTGCTCCGCCTCCACCGAGGCCTGGGTGGCCTGCGCCTGGGCGATCTGCGCCTGGCGCTGGATGGCGGCCTTGTGCGGCGCCGACATCGCGTCGATGTAGCCGACATCGCCGTCGTCGATCGACTGGATCTGCAGCGAGTCCACGATCAGACCGATCTTCGCCATCTCGGTCTTCGAGGTCTCCAGGACCTCGGCGGCGAGCTTCTGCCGCTCGGTGACGATCTCCTCGACGGTCATCGAGCCGATGATGGACCGCAGGTGACCGGCGAAGATCCGGCCGGTCAGGACCGACATCTGGTCCTGGTCGGACAGGAAGCGCTGGCCCGCGTTGACGATGCTCTCGTTGTCGTTGCCGACCTTGAACGCGATCACGGCGCGCACGTGCAGCGCGATGCCCTGCCGGGTCACACAGGTCTCGGTGACCTCGGCTTCGCACATCGACAGGGTGAGGAAGCGGGTCTTGCGGAAAACCGGCAGGACGAACTTGCCGTGGCCGGTCACTACGCGGAACGGGGCGCCCCCGAGGCCGCGCCTGCCACCCGAGATCAGCATTGCCTCGTCGGGGGCGGGAACCCGGTAACCGAACATCCTTTGTCTCCTTAACCGGCGTCGGCGGCGCCGCCGCCCAACGCGTCCAACGGATCGGCCCACTCGATGACGTCCACCTGGCGGGTGCCACGCGATCCGATCACGAGCACGGTCGTCCCCTTCGGAAGGGGTTCCTCCGACCAGGCGAGGAAGGCCTCGGAGCCGCCCCTGACACTCACCAGGATCTCGCCGGGACCGGCGGCTCCGCGAGTGGCCACGAGCAGCACTCCGGGACAGCCGATGACCGCATAGTCCTCTTCCACGGCCTGGCGCCCCCCATCGTTCTGGTTCTGGATTTCAGACCTTAGACCCGTGCGGATCAGGGGCCTATGCTCGGGCCACCCTGTGTTGGACCGGAACCCACGATCCCGGCCCTGACCTGGGGTTCGGCTCACCTAGTCGTGCAGGTTCCAGCCGAACATCAGGGCCACGCAGAGGAACACGATCAAGATTGCCATGGCGGAGATCTTCGTGAGGACGAAGGCCAGCATCGCGCCGCCGACCCCCAGCCCGATCCGCGCCGGCCGCAGGGTCCGCCGGTGCGGAAGCAGCCAGCTCGCGGCGATCAGCGCGCTCGGTACCGCGTAGAGCGCCACGGTGAGGGCCGTCGACCCGGACCGCGACCCGAATCCGGACAGCACCGAGAGGTCGAGCCAGCCGAACAGGAACATCAGCCCGGTGGCCAGCGAGGGCACCACCCACCACCACTCGTCGCGGGCGTCGGCCGGTATCCACTGCCCGGCGGGGATGCGCTGCCCCTGGTACGCGGAAGGGTTCCACTGCGTCGTCATGCCCCCATCCCACCGCCCGCCCCCACCCCGCCGGCACCGCCCACGTACTCAGCCGCTACTCATCCCGGACACCCGGCCCGCAGGTACCCGCGCCCATGTGTGGCCCCGCCGCACCTCCGGATACGGCAGACTGGAAGTTTGCCCGCCCATGCCAGGGTGGCCATCCGTCGGAAGGGACACGCCCCAGGTGAATGGACCACTCATCGTCCAGAGCGACAAAACCCTGCTCCTGGAGGTCGACCACGAGCAGGCCGACGCCTGCCGTCGTGCCATCGCGCCCTTCGCCGAGCTGGAGCGGGCCCCCGAGCACATCCACACCTACCGGGTGACGCCGCTGGGCCTGTGGAACGCGCGGGCCGCCGGGCACGACGCCGAGCAGGTCGTCGACGCGCTGGTCGAGTTCTCTCGCTACCCGGTCCCGCACGCCCTGCTCGTGGACATCGCCGAGACGATGGCCCGCTACGGCCGCCTCACCCTCTCCAAGCACCCCGTGCACGGCCTCGTGCTGACCTCCACCGACCGGCCCGTACTCGAAGAGATCCTGCGGTCGAAGAAGGTCACCCCGCTGGTCGGGGCCCGCATCGACCCCGACACGGTCGCCGTGCACCCCTCCGAGCGCGGCCAGATCAAGCAGACCCTGCTGAAGCTGGGCTGGCCGGCCGAGGACCTCGCCGGGTACGTCGACGGCGAGGCGCACCCCATCGAGCTCGCGGAGAACGGCTGGGCGCTGCGCCCGTACCAGAGGCAGGCCGTCGAGGGCTTCTGGCACGGCGGCAGCGGTGTCGTCGTGCTGCCCTGCGGCGCCGGAAAGACGCTGGTGGGGGCCGGGGCGATGGCCGAGGCGAAGGCGACCACGCTGATCCTGGTCACCAACACCGTCTCGGCCCGCCAGTGGAAGCACGAGCTGGTGAAGCGGACCTCGCTGACCGAGGACGAGATCGGCGAGTACAGCGGTACGCGCAAGGAGATCCGGCCCGTCACCATCGCGACGTACCAAGTCCTCACCACCCGCCGCAAGGGCGTCTACCCGCACCTGGAGCTGTTCGACTCCCGCGACTGGGGGCTGATCGTCTACGACGAGGTGCACCTGCTGCCCGCGCCCGTCTTCAAGTTCACCGCCGACCTCCAGGCCCGCCGCCGCCTCGGCCTGACCGCGACGCTGGTGCGGGAGGACGGCCGCGAGTCGGACGTGTTCTCGCTGATCGGGCCGAAGCGGTTCGACGCCCCGTGGAAGGAGATCGAGGCGCAGGGCTACATCGCACCGGCCGACTGCGTGGAGGTACGGGTGAATCTCACCGACTCGGAGCGGCTCGCGTACGCGACCGCCGAGACGGAGGAGAAGTACCGCTTCTGTGCGACGACCGCGACGAAGCGGAAGGTGACGGAGGCGCTGGTACGGAGGTTCGCGGGCCAGCAGATCCTGGTCATCGGCCAGTACATCGACCAACTGGACGAGCTGGGCGAGCACTTGAACGCGCCCGTCATCAAGGGCGAGACCTCCAACGCCCAGCGCGAGAAGCTCTTCGGCGCGTTCCGGGAGGGCGAGATCAGCGTGCTCGTGGTCTCCAAGGTCGCGAACTTCTCGATCGACCTGCCGGAGGCGACCGTCGCCATCCAGGTGTCGGGCACGTTCGGCTCCCGCCAGGAGGAGGCGCAGCGCCTGGGCCGCGTCCTGCGCCCGAAGGCGGACGGCCACCAGGCCCACTTCTACTCGGTGGTGGCCCGCGACACCATCGACCAGGACTTCGCGGCCCACCGCCAGCGCTTCCTGGCCGAACAGGGCTACGCCTACCGGATCATGGACGCGGACGAACTCCTGGCGGACAGCTGAGAGTTGGCTGCGCGGACAGCTGAGAGTTGGCTGCGGGCGTCCGGGCCCGCCACGCCACCCACCCCACCACCGCAAGCCCCACCAGCGCGTACGGGGACGCCAACGGCTGCTGCCACAGGGGCAGTTGGAGGACGAGGCCGCCTTCGTGGGGGACGAGCCACAGGGTGCGGGCGGTGAAGACGGCGGCGAGTGCGGCGGCCGTACGCCAGCGGCCCTCGGCCACCAGCAGGGCGAGCAGCGGGACGCACCACACCCAGTGGTGCGACCAGCTGATGGGGGAGATCAGCAGGGCGGTGAAGGCGGTGACCAGCAGGGCCCGGCGTTCGTCGGCGCGGCGCGCGGTCCACAGCCCGGCGGCGCCGACGGCGACCGCGCACACCGCCCACACCGCGCCCGGCTCGGGGGTGTGCAGCAGCCGCGCGAGGAGCCCCTGCAAGGACTGGTTGTCGACGATCCACGCCTTGCCGACCCGCCCGGTCTCGAAGAGCCGCCGGGTCCAGAACTCGACGCTGGCACAAGGGAGTACGAGCCCGCCGAGCAGTACGGTCGCCCCGAACCCGGCCAGGGCGGTGGCGGCCTCCCGGCGGCGCCCCCGCACCAGCAGGTGCAGCACGAAGAACAGCGGTGTCACCTTGATCCCGGCGGCGACCCCGACCGCGAACCCCTTGCCGGCGGCGCCCGCCGGCCGGGACAGGTCCCAGAGCACGAGACAGCCGAGCGCGAGGTTGATCTGCCCGAAGAGCAGGGTCTGGAAGACGGGTTCGAGCCACAGCCCGGCGGCGGTCGCGGCAAGGACGTACGGAAGGTGCGGCCTCAGACCCGCGAAGCGGCAGGAGAGCCGCACCAGGAGCGCGAGCAGCGCGGCGTTGCCGACGACGAAGGCCACCTTGAGCACCGAAAGCGGCGGCCAGGCGGCCGGCACGAACAGCAGGGCGGCGAACGGCGGATAGGTGGCGGGCAGCTGCCACTCGGTGACGGTGAACCCGTAGAGATCGGTGCCGTTGGCGACGGCCGCGCCCTCCGCCCGGTAGACCAGGGCGTCCGCCATGGGGATCCGCAGGGCGACGCAGAGTGCGGTGAGCACGGCGAGCGAGAGCGCGAGAAGGGCGCCCGATGCGACGGTGACGGTGGGGGCATTGACAGCAGGTGCGCGTTCGGTCACATGAAGTGACCCTAGCGGCGAGGGGGTTGATACCGACGGGGTTGGCGCCGTGCGGGTCAGTGCTTGCGGTGCACACCCGCCTCCTCGGCGTACTCCCCGAGGACGACGACGCTGAACGCGGCGCCGGCCAGGACCTTGGCGGCCCTGACCGCATTGCCGATCTTGTGGGTACGGTGGAGAACGGCGCCCGAGGCAGTGGCGCCCCTGGGGGTGCCGGGCCGGGCGGAGGGGGCTGGGTTGAAGGTCGCGGTGCTCATATATCCATGATGTAACTCGGACAACCGAGTCACATCGCTCCCCGGGTTGAACCTCCTGACCCCCCGCCTACTCCTTTGGTCCGACCCCATCCCCTACGGGTATGAGCCCGCGTCTCCACGGAGGATTGACGACGATGGACGAACAGGCCCCCGACCGCGCCCCCGGCCCCGACCGCGACCACGCTCCCAAGCACTCCCACTCCCCCAACCGCGCCCCCGACCACGAACAGCTCGCCGAGCATTTCGAGGAGCATCGCGGCCACCTGCGCGCGGTGGCGTACCGGATGCTCGGTTCGCTCAGCGAGGCCGAGGACGCCGTCCAGGAGGGCTGGCTGCGGGCCAGCCGCGCGGACAGCAGCGCGGTCGAGAACATCGGCGGCTGGCTGACCACGATCGTCGGGCGGGTCTGCCTGAACATGCTGCGCTCGCGCAGTGCCCGGCACGAGGCGGCGCTCGATGTCGGGGAGTACGAGCACGTGCACGTGCCGGATCCGGTACTCGGCCGGGTGGACGTGCTGGACCCCGAGCAGGAGGCGCTGCTGACCGACTCGGTGGGCCTCGCGCTCCTGGTGGTCCTGGACACCCTGGCGCCCGCCGAGCGCCTCGCCTTCGTCCTGCACGACATGTTCGCGGTGCCCTTCGAGGACATCGCGCCGATCGTCGACAAGACGGCGGCCGCGACCCGCCAGCTGGCCAGCCGGGCCCGGCGGCGGGTGCAGGGGCAGGGGCCGTCTCCCTCCGCCGACCGGGGCCGCCAGCGCGAGGTGGTCGAGGCGTTCATCTCCGCTTCGCGGGGCGGCGACTTCGAGGCGCTGCTCGCGCTGCTCGACCCGGATGTGCTGCTGCGGGCCGACGCGGGGCTGCTGCCGGCGACGAAGCTGGTACGGGGTGCGCGTGCGGTGGCCGGACAGGCCTACAGCTTCCGCAAGTTCGCGTCCTTGTCCCGGACGGTCCTGATCAACGGCACACCGGGGATCGTCTCGGTGGTCGAGGGCCGGGTGTACTCGGTCATGGCATTCACCCTGGGCGAGAACGGCAAGATCACCGAACTCAACATCCTGGCGGACCCGGAGCGCACGGGAACGCTGGACGTGTCATTCCTGGCCCTCTGACCCTGGTCTGCGTTATTAAGCCCCTCCGGCGTTTGAGGAGCGGGGTCTGGGGCGGAGCCCCAGTTCGGGAAGGGGCGGGGTGGGGAAAAATCATTCGCCCCGCCCCCCCCCCCCCCCCCCAAAACCCCCCCCCCCCCAAACCCCCGAGGGACCCCCAGCACACCCGCCAC
>NZ_JBITHR010000010.1:134880-290402 GCF_044458185.1 Streptomyces sp. NPDC050485
CGCCCCCCCCCCCCCCCCCCCCCCCCCCCCCCCCCCCCCCCCCCGTTGGGGACGGGGGGGGGTGGGGAAAAATCATTCGCCCCGCCCCCACCCCCGCAGCTAAAATCCCCCCTCCGCCAAACCGCCGGAGGCACCCCGTGCAGACGCACGACCCCGCAGACCCCCTGCACCGCGAACGCACCCACCTCACCGACTCCCGCGCAGCGCTCCGCACGATGCGCGAAGACGTCCAGGCCCTGGACATCAAGGACGTCACCGCGAACTGGGTCAACGCCGCCGTCCTCCAGCGCCAGATCGACGACCGCATCAAGGCCCTCGCCGACCTCACCCACACCCCCCTCTTCTTCGGCCGCCTCGACTATCTGCACGCCCCCGGCGCCGACCTCGCCGAGGGGGCGGAGGGCGAGCGGTTCTACATCGGCCGGCGGCACGTCCACGACGCCGACGGCGACCCGATGGTCATCGACTGGCGCGCCCCCGTCTCGCAGCCCTTCTACCGCGCCTCCAAGAAGGACCCGATGGACATCGGGCTGCGCCGCCGATTCGGCTACACCGGCGGCGAGTTGACGGCGTACGAGGACGAGCACCTCACGGACCCCGCCGAGGCCGCCACCACCAGCAAGCTCCTCCAGGCCGAGATCGAGCGCCCCCGCGTGGGCCCGATGCGCGACATCGTGGCGACGATCCAGCCGGAGCAGGATGAAATCGTCCGCTCGGGCCTCTCCGGCAGCGTCTGCGTGCAAGGGGGGCCCGGCACCGGAAAGACCGCCGTCGGCCTGCACCGCGTCGCGTACCTCCTGTACGCCCATCGCGACCGCCTCGCCCGCACCGGCACCCTCGTCATCGGCCCGAACAAGTCCTTCCTCCACTACATCGAGCAAGTGCTCCCGGCGCTCGGCGAGTTGGAGGTGAAGCAGGCGACGGTGGACGATCTCGTGGCGAAGGACGTCGAGGTGCGCGGCACCGACCCGGCGGAGTCCGCCGTCGTCAAGGGCGACGCCCGGATGGCCGAGGTGCTCCGCAGGGCGGTCTGGTCGCACGTCGCCACCCCCACCGAGCCCCTGGTCGTGGTGCGCGGTTCGCGCCGCTGGCGCGTTCCGGCGTACGAACTCGCCGAGATTGTCGAGCAGTTGAGGGACCGCGACATCCGGTACGGCGCCGCCCGCGAGGCCCTGCCGCAGCGGATCGCGCACACCGTCCTCGTAAGGATGGAGCAGGCCGGGGAGGCCCCCGACGACCGTGTGCAGGACGCGGTGGCGCGCAATACAGCGGTGAAGGCCGCCGTAAAGCAAATCTGGCCCCCGGTGGACCCGGCGAAGCTGGTCCTGCGCCTGCTGAACGAGCCGGACTTCCTGGCCGAGCACGCCACCGGCATCCTCACCGCCGACGAGCAGAAGGCAATCATCGCGCCCAAGCCCGCCCGCAGCGTGAAGTCGGCGAAGTGGTCGGCGGCCGACGCCGTCCTCATTGACGAGGCGAACGACCTGGTGGCCCGCACCCACTCGCTCGGCCATGTCGTCCTCGATGAGGCGCAGGACCTCTCCCCCATGCAGTACCGCGCGGTCGGCCGCCGCTGCACGACCGGTTCGGCGACGGTGCTCGGCGACCTGGCGCAGGGCACCACGCCCTGGGCGACGGCGAGTTGGGGCGAGGCGCTGCGTCATCTCGGCAAGGAGGAGGCGGTGGTCGAGGAGCTGACGGCCGGTTTCCGCGTGCCGCGCGAGGTGATCGCGTACGCCTCGAAGCTGCTGCCGTCGATCTCGCCGGGACTGACGGCGGTGGAGTCGGTGCGTGAGACGCCGGGCTCGCTCGATGTCCGCGCTTCGGCGGACCTGGACGCGGATGTGGTGGCGGCGTGCGTGGCGTCCCTCGCACACGAGGGCTCGATCGGCCTGATCGCCGCCGATGCGCGAATTCCCGTACTGGCAGCGGCACTTGAAGCAGCGGGCCACGCCTACCTGGCCCCCGGCGAGGAGACGACGGCCGAGTCCCGGCTGACCCTGGTCCCGGCTTCGCTGGCCAAGGGCCTGGAGTACGACTACGTGGTCCTTGACGAGCCCGCCGCCGTGGTCGACGGCGAGCCCGACGAACGCACCGGCCTGCGCCGCCTGTACGTCGCCCTGACCCGAGCGGTCTCCGGCCTGACAGTCCTGCACGCGGCCCCACTCCCGGCCCAACTCACCTAATACGGCAGCGACTTGATCAGTGCGTCGAGGAAGCCCGGGAAGCGGGTGTCCAGGTCTTCACGGCGCAGGCTCACGTAGCGGTTGCGGCCGACGACGCGGGTCGAGGTGACGCCGGCTTCGCGCATGATCCGCATGTGGTGCGAGACGGTCGACTTGTGCAGGTGACCGAGGCCGAGCGCGTCCGGGGCGCAGCTGTACTGCTCGCCGTCCGAGTACACCTTGAGGAGCCACAGCCGTACCGGGTCGCCCAGCGCGTGCAGCACCTTCACCAGCTCGATGTCGGCCACGTCGGGCTGCGGAAGCCACTCGTCGCCCTCGGGGTCCTGCTCCTGCTCCTGCACCATGCCCGCACTCTCCCTTCCACCAAAACTGTTTGACAACCATCAAACAACCTCTATTGTTCGAGGTGTCGCTTCGTTTGACGTGTGTCAAACCATTCTCGCACCGCGCTGCCCGTGGAAGGGGACCACCCATGCGCCTACGCCTCATCCTGCTCGCCCTCGGCACCTTCGCCGTCGGCACGGACGGGATGGTGATAGCCGGAATTCTCGGCCTCGTCGGCCATGACCTGGGCGTCTCCGTCGCGGCCGCCGGCCAGATGATCACCGTCTTCGCGCTCTCGTACGCTGTACTGGCCCCAGTCCTCGCCACGGTGACGGCGAAGTGGCCCAGGCGCCGGACCCTGCTCATCGCGCTGACCGTCTTCACCCTGGCCAACGCCCTGTCCGCGCTCGCCCCCACCTTCGGGACGCTGCTCCTGACCCGGGTCCTGGCCGCCGTCGGCGCCGCGCTCTACACCCCGACCGCCAGCGCGGTGGCGACCTCACTGGTCCCGCCGGAGCGGCGCGGCCGGGCCATCGCCACCGTCATGGGCGGCATGACCGTGGCCACCGCGCTCGGCGTACCGCTCGGCACCTGGATCGGCCGCAGCGACTGGCGGCTCACGATGTGGCTGGTCACCGTGCTCGGCGCGGCGGCGTTCGCGGGACTCGCCCTCATGCTGCGCGACCTCCCGGCCCCGGCCCCCGCCGTCTCCCTGCGCACCCGGCTCGCCCCGCTCACCGACCGCCGCGTCCTCGGCGCCGCGACCACGACCTTCCTGGTCTTCCTCGCCTACCAGACCGTGTTCATCTACTACACCGTGACCTCGGCCCCCGCGACCGGCGGCGACCAGTCCCGACTGACCCTGCTCCTGTTCGTCTCGGGCATCTTCTCCATCGTCGGCAGCAACGCGGGCGGCCGGATAGTCGACAGGTGGGGCCCGCGCGTCGTGCTGCTCACGGCGGGTACGCTCTCGGCCGCCGTCACCCTCGCCCTGCCGTGGCTCATGCAGTCCATGACGACAGCCGTGATCGCCTCCGCGCTCAACCCGATCGCGGGCTGGTCGGCCGCCGTCGCCCTGCCCGCCCGCCTGGTCTCCCTCGACCCGCCGAGCGCGCCGCTGCTCCTGTCCCTCAACTCCACCGCGCTGTACCTGGGCATCGCGGCAGCGGGCGGCACAGGCAGCGCCGCCATCGCCATCCTGGGCGACCGCTGGTTCCCCTTGGTCTCAACTGCCTTGATGCTGGCTGCTGTTGGAATGGCGTACGTGACGACGCGCGAACGTCAGGCCCGTACGGTGTCAGCGCCGCCGCCCGCGTACGCGATGAAGTCGCCCCAGGCGGTGGGCGATACGGCGAGCTGAGGACCCTGCTTGTCCTTGGAGTCCCGGATGTGGATGGTGGCGGGGCAGGTGGCGACTTCTACGCAGTCGTCGCCGTCGCCGCTGCTGTAGGTGGACTTGTGCCAGGGGAGGGCGACCTCGACGCAGTCGTCGCCCGAGCTTCCGCTGTACGTGGACTTGCGCCAGACGAGGGCGACTTCGATGCAGTCGTCACCGGAGTCGCCGCTGTAGCTGCTCTTGAACCAAGCCAGTTCGGTGGTGCTCATAGCGCTCCTCGCAGTCTCTCCAACAGGCTCACCGATTCCTGTGCATTGATGGCCTGTGAGCGCAGTTTCGCATACCGCATATGGAGCGTGCTGATCACTTTGGGATCGAAGATGAACTGGCCGCTCTCCTGTCCTTCGCAGTAACCGAACCACCTGTTGGAGGGAGTCTCCAGGAGTCGGATGGGGCCATCGAGCCCTGCATGAACTCCCGTATTCATCGGCATAATTTGCAGATCGACGTTCCGGGGCGCCACGCACACCAGCACGTGGTCGATGAGCTCCCGAGTCACCTCGGGGCCGCCGGTGAGCCGCGCGAAGACGTACTCATCGATGATGAAGCTGTACGAGGTGTTGGGGCGGTCGATGAGCAGTTGCTGGCGCTCAAGTCGTGCCGCCACCTGCGCCTCCAGCTGCTGGTCAGCGAGGGGCGGCAATCGCTGGCCGAACAACGTACGGGCGTACGCCTCCGTCTGGAGCAGACCCGGCACCAGCCGGGACTCGTACGTGTACAGGCTGATCGCCTGCTGCTCCAACCTCGCCCACTTCCTGAACCAGGACGCCAGGCCCGGCTGGCGGTTCAGGTGTGGGGCGGACTTTCGCAGCGCGCCCGTGTTGCCCAGCGCGGGCTCGGCGCGCTCGATGAACTCGGGGTCGGGCATACGGCGGCCCAACTCCACTGAGGCGACGGTGTGTTTGGAGTAGCCGACGAGCGGGGCGAAGTCCTCGCGGCTGAGGCCGGCGTGTTCGCGCAGCGCCTGGAGGACCGCGCCGAACGTCCGCAAGCTGTCGGAGGAGTCGGGCTCTCCGTCGTGTCCTTCGTGGTCCCATGCCATCGGCGGCCACCTCCCGGTGAACAGATCGCCCCGCGTACGCAACTCACCCAGAGTTACGGGAGATTGAGCGTACTGTCTACAGTGCGTGCATGTACGCTCGCGCAGCGTACGCGCCGGATGCCTGGTCGCCGGAGTGATGGCCCGGCCAGGGTGGGCCCATGCACCTCGAAGCTGAAGCAATCGCCGGTCAACTTCCGGTTACCGTACGTGTATTCAGAAAGCGGTTCGCCTCGACCCGGCGTGCGGCGGGGCTCGCGCGGAGGCTGGCACAGGGGCAGTTGGAGGCGTGGGGCGTCGCGTACTGCAGCGAGCCGTCGGACACGGTGGCGCTCCTTGTGGCGGAGCTGGCGGCGAACGCGGTGCTGCACGCGTATGTGTCCGGGCGGGGATTCGAGTTGGGGCTGCTGCTGCGCGAGGACGGCGTACTGCGGATCGAGGTGACGGACACGCGGGCCGACAAGGCGCTGCCGGTGGTGGCGTCGGCGGTGCCGGACGACCGCGAGTCGGGGCGCGGCCTGCTCCTGGTCCAGGCGCTGGCCGACCACTGGGGCACGGTGGCGGGGCTGGCCCCGCAGAAGACGGTGTGGGCCGAACTCGCGCTGTGACAGCGGGAGTTCCCCAGCCCACCCCTTCCCGAAACCCTCCTGGGGTTGGACGGCACTGGGGCTCCGCCCCAGACCCCGCTCCTCAAGCTCCCCCAAGGCCTTAAGGGCCAGGGGGTACCCCCATGAGGGGCTGCATTTTGGCTGAGCGGCATATCCCAGCCGTCCGGCATTTGAGGAATCGGGGCGCAGGGGGCAAAGCCCCCGCCAGGGTTCGAGGGGCGCAGCCCCTCAGGGAGTCTGGGGCGGAGCCCCAGGGCTCAGGATGTACGCCGCTGGATTGGACGGCCGAGGTCTCCGCACCCCGGCCGTTTTGTGTCAGCTGGCCAGCGTCAGGCCAGCTGCTTCGGGAGGCTGCTTGGGCGCCAGGTAGCCGGGGGACATGAACAGGGCGGCGAACGCCCCAGGTCCATACCGGTCATCGAGCCACGAGCAGAGTCCTCTCATGTCGCCGCTGATCGCGGTGGCCAGGATCAGGCTGTGCAGGTCCTCGGCCTCCACTTGCCCGATCTCGTCCAGGAGTGCTCCGTACCGGGCATTCACGCCGGCCTCGTACCGGCCCATTGATGCGAGATATGAGGCTTCCTCAGGGACAGCCGCCTGCGGGGCGTCGGCCAGTGCGGCGACGTCGGCGCAGTCGAGCCGTCCAGTGACGTCGCGGAACGCGAACCCGTCGGTCCCGCCGGATGCTGCGATGCCGTGCCCGGCAGCCACCTGACGGGTGATCGACCGCGCTTCCCGGTCGCAGGCGCCCTCCATCACGACCCCGATGTTCCGGGTAGTGGAGGACGAGGATCCGTCTGGCGTCGAGTAACTCCGCCCGTCGGAGCGACGGAAGTTGAGGCCGTACTGCGTGCGGGTCACCTGACCGCCGTCCATTTGGTAGCTGCGGTACGAGCCGTAGTGCAGACAGTCGTGCGCGTAGGCCCGCAGCACATCCAGGACAGCCAGGGCGGGGGCCTCGGGGGCGCCCCCGCGCAGGCCGCCGTACATGGTGACCACGGCCCGCATCTGGAGATGCCGATAGCCCTGGTCAGGGTGGTGGAAGCCTCCGAACGCCCCAGCCCGCGACGAGCGGACAGCCACCATGACCCGCTCCAGCGGCAACAGTTGGGTGAGTCCCAGGGTGGCGTAGCGGTGGCGCAGCAGCGCATGCCCGTCGTGGAACGGGGTGACATTCACGCCCATGTCCTGCCACTGGCGCAGGGCCCGCGACAGTGGCAGGAAGACGTGATCGGGATGCAGCGAGGTCAGATCGCCGCTAGTGCGCAAGCGTGCCAGCGCCAGCAGTAGCGGTGCCGTGTCGGCGCCCCTCAGATGTTCATGCGGGGCGAGGAGCGTCCCGATCAGACCGTTGTGCGGCCGTGGATCAGGGCTCGGTGTGATTCCTGGAGTCCCTCGGGGAGGGAGTCCGGAGAGAACCATGATGCCTCCAGGATTTCAAAGGAGTCGATCTTGAGGGTTCCTCCGGCCAACTCGGCCTCGTAGGCCACTTCGAGCCGGAGCTTGTATCCGCTCTTCAGGTGCACGAGCCGACCGGCCTTGACGTCCAACCCGGTCTCCTCCTTCACCTCGCGGACGATGGTGAGCGGGAACTCCTCGCCCTTGACGGCGTAGCCCGTAGGCAGCCCCCACGGGTGCTCCGGAGGCCACATGCGGTGCCGCAGCAGCAGCACCCGCCCCTGGTCGTCCCGCACGACACCGGTCACGCCGATCATGAACTTGGCGTGCGCCAGCCACAGGACGCGCCACTGTAACGGGCCTCTGATAATCCGCCACAACCGGGCGACGATCCGCTTCATCTGGTGCCTGCTTTCCGGGTGTTGATGAGCCGCGCACTGAGCGCATCACAATGGCGCATCCTGTGTAGTCGGCCAAACGCACACCGTTAACCCTGCGGCTACATCTCTAGTGGGAGTGTGGCGACATCTACCATAGAAGTCAATGCTGCGGAGGGATGCCGAGGTAGCCCTTGCAGGTCAGAGGATTGATCTCGCTTCTTGGGCTACCTGTAGCGTGGTTCTCTGGAGAAGCTGGCAAGGAGGGCCGCGTTGCCGAAGCGCACCGAACCGCCGAAGTACCGAGAGATCGCGAACGCCCTGCGTGCCGCCATCGAGCGAGGCGAATACCAGCCAGGACAACGCATCCCTGGCGAGAACGACCTCATCCGAGACCATGGCGTTTCGCGCAACACGGCGCGTGATGCGCTCGCGGTCCTTCGGCATGAAGGCATTACCGATACCCGGCGCGGTGCGGGTAACTTCGTGCGCCAGTTCCAACTGATCCCGCGGTCGGCGAACAGGAGACTCTCCCGGAGCACCTGGGGGGAAGGGCGCTCAATCTGGTCGGCCGACATGCAGGGGCGCCCCAGCGCCGAGGATGTCGACGTCGAGGAGATCGTGGCGCCGGAACGGATCGCTGGAATCCTGGGGATCCCTGCCGGTGGCCACGTGTGGCGTCGCAGTCGCACGCACCTCTCGGAAGGGCGCCCCGTCCAACTCTCCACTTCCTACCTGCCCGCCGAGCTGGTTGTCGGGTCGCCCATCACGCAACCCGACACCGGACCCGGCGGCGTCTACGCGAGACTGCTCGACCTCGGTCACCCGCCGGCACGCTTCCGTGAAGAAGTGCGTGCGCGCATGCCCATCGGTGACGAAGCCAAGGTGCTGAAGCTGGCCGCCGGCGTACCGGTCGTCCATATCGTGCGCACCGCGTTCGAAGAGGACGGAAGGCCGCTGGAAGTCAACGAGATGGTGCTGGACGGCAACAGCTACCTACTTCAGTACGACATCGACGCATAGTCCTCGCACACCTCAACCAGCCCTGAGCCCCCGCCCGTTGGCGAATTCGAGGTGGGGAGACCGCCGAGGGGGTCTGGGCGCAGCCCCCAGGGCTCGGCCCTTTCAACCCCGAGTCACGGGCGGGCGGGAAAACACCCCTCCCCCGCCCCCGCTACGCGTCAAGCGCCGTGCGCCATTCCGCGACCGCCGCCGCGTCGACGGACGCCCCCCACCCGTGCGGCCGGGACGCCCCGCCGATGTGGACCGCGTCGATGCGAGCCGCCCGCAGCACCGGCAGGTGCGAGAGCCGCAGCCCGCCGCCCACCAGGATCCGGGGCTCGTAGCCGGGCTCGCCGCGGCGCGCCGCCTCCGCCAGCAGGACGGGGAGCCCGTCGTCCACGCCCAGCGCCGATCCCGCCGTCAGATACGTGTCGAGGCCGGGCAGCCCGGCCAGTTCCTTGCGGAGGGCGTCGCGGGAGGCGGCCCGGTCGATGGCCCGGTGGAAGGTCCAGCGGCATCCGGACAGCGCGGCGGCGAGGGCGCGTACCGCCACCATGTCGGGCGCCCCGGTCTCGTCGAGGAAACCCAGGACGAATTCGTCCGCGCCCTCGGCCCGCAGCGCCTCGGCATCCCGTACCAGCGCGTCGACGTCACCCGCCGCGAACCCGTCCGCCGACCGCAGCATCACGCGCAGCGGGATGTCGACCGCGGCGCGGATCGCCGCGAAGGTCGCCAGGGGCGGGGTCAGTCCGTCGGCCGCCATGTCGGTGACCAGCTCAAGGCGGTCCGCCCCGCCGGCCTGGGCCGCGACGGCGTCCTGCGCGTCGAGCGCGATCACCTCAAGCAGTGCGCGGTTGCTCATCTGACCCCATTCCTCCGTCACCCGGGCCCGGCTCGGCCCAATAGGTCTAGTCCATTGACTACCCTACGCCGCGGACTGCCCGCCCACGTGGACGGTAAACGCGGCGCACCGAGCGCGGCGGCGAAGGCGGTCGGCCGACCCTTGCATCCGATACGCCCCGGGGGTATACATGGGGATAGGGAATACCCCCAGGGGGTATAAGCTTGGGGAACCGTCCTACGAGGAGCAGCAGCCATGACCACCACCACACCCGGCGCGGCCGACGTCGAACTCGCCATCGGCGGCATGACCTGCGCCTCGTGCGCGGCCCGGATCGAGAAGAAGCTCAACCGTATGGACGGGGTCGAGGCCACCGTCAACTACGCCACCGAGAAGGCGAAGGTCACCTTCCGCGAGGACGTGTCCGTCGCCGACCTGATCGCCACCGTCGAGGCGACCGGCTACACCGCCAAGGAGCCCGCGCCCCCGCGGTCCGCATCCGAATCCGCATCCGGGTCCGGGTCCGACGGCAGCGACGCCGGGCCCGCCGGCGAACTGCGGCCGCTGCGCCAGCGGTTGACCACCGCGGTCGTCCTCGCCCTGCCGGTCATCGCGATGTCGATGGCCCCGGCCCTTCAGTTCGAGTACTGGCAGTGGCTCTCGCTCACCCTGACCGCGCCGGTCGTGACGTACGCTGCCTGGCCCTTCCACAAGGCCGCCTGGACCAATGCGAGGCACGGCGCGGCGACCATGGACACGCTGATCTCGGTCGGCACATCGGCCGCGTTCCTGTGGTCGGTGTGGGCCCTGTTCTTCGGCACCGCCGGAATGCCCGGCATGACGCACTCCTTCGAGCTGACCATCGGCCGCTCGGACGGCGCGGGCAACATCTACCTGGAGGCCGCCGCCGGAGTCACCGCGTTCATCCTCGCGGGGCGCTACTTCGAGGCCCGCTCGAAGCGGAAGGCGGGCGCGGCCCTGAAGGCGCTGCTCGAACTGGGCGCCAAGGACGTCACGGTCGTACGCCCCGACGGCGGCGAAGTCACCATCCCCACCGCCGAGTTGAAGGTCGGCGACCGCTTCCTGGTCCGGCCCGGCGAGAAGATCGCCACCGACGGGACCGTGGTGGAGGGCAGCAGCGCGGTCGACGCGTCGATGCTCACGGGTGAGTCCGTACCCGTCGAGGTGGCCCCCGGCGACTCCGTCACCGGCGCCACCCTCAACGCGGGCGGACGCCTGGTGGTCGAGGCCTCCCGCGTCGGCGCGGACACTCAACTGGCCCGTATGGCCAAGCTTGTCGAGGACGCCCAGAACGGCAAGGCCGCCGCCCAGCGGCTCGCCGACAAGATCTCGGCGGTCTTCGTGCCGGTCGTGATCGGCCTCGCGCTCGCCACCCTCGGCTTCTGGCTCGGCAACGGATCCGGACTCACCGCCGCGTTCACCGCCGCCGTCGCCGTACTGATCATCGCCTGCCCGTGCGCCCTGGGTCTGGCCACCCCGACCGCCCTCATGGTCGGTACGGGGCGGGGAGCCCAGCTCGGCATCCTGATCAAGGGCCCGGAGGTCCTTGAGACCACCCGCAAGGTCGACATGATCGTCCTGGACAAGACCGGCACGGTGACGACGGGCCGGATGACACTGCTGGCCGTGCACACCGCGGACACGACGGACGAGGCCGAAGTGCTGCGCCTGGCGGGCGCGTTGGAGCACTCCTCCGAGCACCCCATCGCCCGCGCCGTCGCCGACGGAACCGCCGCCAGGGTCGGTACGCTGCCGGCCCCCGAGGACTTCGCGAACATCGCCGGGCTCGGCGTGCAGGGCATCGTGGACGGGCACGCGGTGCTGGTCGGCCGCGAGAAGCTGCTCCTGGACTGGGCGATGGAGCTCACCCCCGCTCTGAAGAGGGCGAAGGATGAGGCCGAGGCGGCGGGCCGCACCGCCATCGCGGTCGCCTGGGACGGCGAGGCCCGCGCGGTCCTCGAAGTCGCCGACGCGGTCAAGGAGACCAGCCCCGAGGCCGTCCGGCGCCTGCGCGCCCTCGGCCTCACCCCGATCCTGCTGACCGGCGACAACAGGGCGGTCGCGGAGGCGGTGGCGGCCGAGGTGGGCATCGAGCGGGTCTACGCCGAGGTCATGCCGCAGGACAAGGTCGATGTGGTCAAGTCCCTTCAGGCGCAGGGCCGTTCGGTCGCCATGGTCGGCGACGGTGTGAACGACGCGGCCGCCCTGGCCCAGGCCGACCTGGGCCTGGCGATGGGTACGGGCACGGATGCCGCGATCGAGGCGGGCGACCTGACGTTGGTACGGGGCGACCTGCGGGCGGCGGCGGACGCGATCCGGCTCGCGCGCAAGACCCTGGGCACGATCAAGTCGAACCTGTTCTGGGCCTTCGCCTACAACGTCGCCGCGCTGCCGCTGGCGGCGTCGGGCCTCCTGAACCCCATGATCGCGGGGGCCGCGATGGCCTTCTCCTCGGTGTTCGTGGTCGGCAACTCCCTCCGCCTGCGAGGCTTCCAGCCCACGGGCAACTGACCCCGCTGCCCCGGCCCGCCGCAGCCACCCCGCCTGCGGCGGGCCCCCTTTCTTTCCCACCCGCCCGCCCGTTCCGCCGGGTGGAGAGGGTGGGCCACCTGTGCGTGGCTGAGCATCACTGGCGGCCGACCGGCCCGCAGTCGCCGACGGCGGGCACCAACCACAGGTGCTCAACCATCCGAGCGGGCAGAACGGGTGGGCGGGTGGGAAAATGAGGCCCGCCGGAGGCGGGCGCCGACCCACCGGGCCGCGGGCGCCGACGGCGATGCACCACCCACAGGTGGCCCGGCTTCCCAACCCGGCGGAAGGGGCGGGCGGGTGGGAGAACGCCCCACCCCCGCTACCCTCACCGCATGCCGCCCCAGAGCCACGACCTCCGCCTCCGCTGGCGCCGCGCCCTCCTCGCCGCCCGCCCCGCCCGCGGCAACGGCGGCCCGGATCCGGACCCGTACGCCGAGAACCTCCTGGCCCGCTGGGCCGAACCCCAGCGCCGCTACCACGACACCGCCCACCTCGCCGCCGTCCTCGACCGCATCGACGTACTGGAGCAGTACGCGCACGACCCGGACCTGGTGCGCCTCGCCGCCTGGTTCCACGACGCCGTGTACCTCCCGGACCGCTCCGAGAACGAGGAACGCTCGGCCCGGCTCGCCGAACGCGCCCTGCCCGAGGCCGGTTTGAGTGCGCAGGCCACCGCCGAGGTCGCCCGCCTGGTACGCCTCACCGTCACCCACGCCCCCGAGGACGGCGACACCAACGGCGCCGTCCTGTGCGACGCCGACCTCGCGATCCTGGCCGCCGCGCCCGATGCGTACACCGCGTACACCGCCGCCGTACGCGAGGAGTACGCCTTCGTACCGGACCCGGCGTTCCGGGCGGGCCGAGCCGTCGTGCTGCGCCAACTCCTCGCGCTGCCAAGGCTGTTCCGCACCCCGCACGGAGAACGCGAGTGGGAAGCGGCGGCCCGTGCGAATCTCCGGGCGGAACTGGCCCTGCTCACCGCATAATCGGCCCGAGCCGAAAGCGGCTCGCTCCCGTACGGAAAGCAGGTATCCCGCGTGCTCCCCGTGACCGTCCAGGCCGACCGCATCGCCCTCCACGAGCTGACCCGCGCGTCGGCGGCCGAGCTCCAGTTCGGCGGCTCCGGCGGCTGGGAGTGGGCGCCCGGCGGTCCGCACGAGGGCAGCCGGTTCGCCGCCGGGAAGATGCTGGCGGCGATGATGGCCGACCGGCACCTGACCGGCTGGGGCGCGTACGTCATGGTCCGTACCGAGGACGACCGGGCCATCGGCGGCATCGGCTTCCACGGCCCGCCCGAGGACGGCCGCGTGGAGATCGGCTACGACCTGGCGGAGTCCGCGCGCGGCCGCGGATACGCGACCGAGTCGCTCAGCGCGCTCACCGCCTGGGCGCTCGCCCAGCCCGGCGTCGAGACGGTGTACGCGACGACGGACGAGGACAACACCGCCTCGCAGCGGGTTCTGGAGCGGGCCGGCTTCACGCGCATCGGCGACACCCCGCGCCCGATCGGCGGCCGCGAGGCCCAGCACCTCTTCGAGCGGAGCGTCCGCGAGGCTCCGGCCGAGACCGGGCCCGAGACGTGGACCGAGACGTGGACCGAAACCGGGACCGGGACCGAAACCAAGGCCGGGACCGCGACCGGGACCGGGACCGAAACCAAGGCCGGGACCGCGACTGGGACCGGGACCGAAACCAAGGCCGGGACCGGGACCGGGACCGAGGCCGAAACCAAGGCCGAAACAGCGACCGGGACCGAGATCTGGCGGGAATAGCAGATCCAGCCAACCCGTTAGCATGCGATATGCCCGCCGACGCCATACCCGCGCCCGCCCCCGCATCCACCACCCCCACCCCCAGCACCCCTTCCGCTGCCCCGCGCATGCCGCTCGCCGTCTACATCCTCGGCCTGTCCGTCTTCGCGCTCGGCACGAGTGAGTTCATGCTCACCGGGCTGCTTCCCTCCATCGCGGACGACATGAACGTGTCGATTCCGCAGGCGGGACTGCTGATCTCCGCCTTCGCGATCGGCATGGTGGTGGGCGCCCCGCTGCTTGCGGTGGCCACCCTGCGCCTGCCCCGCCGAACCACCCTGATCGCGCTGATCTCCGTCTTCGGCCTGGGCCAGATCGCCGGTGCGCTGGCCCCGAACTACGCGCTGCTCTTCACTTCGCGGGTCGTGTCCGCGCTGGCCTGCGCAGGGTTCTGGGCGGTCGGCGCGGCGGTCGCCATCGCGATGGTCCCGGTGAACGCGCGGGCCCGCGCGATGGCCGTCATGATCGGCGGTCTGTCGATCGCGAACGTACTCGGCGTGCCGCTCGGCGCGGTGCTCGGCGACAACCTGGGCTGGCGTTCGGCGTTCTGGGCAGTCGGCGCCGCCTCCGCGATCGCGCTGGTCGGCATCGCGACCCGCATCCCGCGCATCCCGCTCCCCGCCGAGAAGCCCCGGCTCAGCCGCGAGCTGCGGATCTACCGCGACCCGCAGGTGCTGATCTCGGTTGCCATCACCGCGCTCGCCGCGGGCGGCGTGTTCTGCGCGTTCAGCTACCTCAAGCCGCTCCTCACCGATGTCGCGCACCTGGACCCGGGCTGGGTCCCGGCCGTCCTCGGCCTGTTCGGCGTGGGCGCCCTGGTCGGTACGACGATCGGCGGCCGGGTCGCCGACGCGCACCTCTTCGGCGTGCTGCTCAGCGGCATCACGGCCTCGACGGTCTTCCTGGTCGCGCTCGCGCTGTTCGCCTCGACGCCCGCCGTCGCGATCACGCTGTCGTTCCTGATCGGCTGCTCGGCGTTCTACACGGCGCCCGCGCTCAACGCCCGCATGTTCAACGTCGGCGGCGCCGCCCCGACGCTGGCCGGCGCGACGACGACCTCGTCCTTCAACCTGGGCAACACGGCGGGCCCCTGGCTCGGCGGCATCGTGATCAGCGCGAACCTCGGCTTCGCCGCCACCGCCTGGGCGGGCGCCGCGATGACGGTCCTCGCCATCGGCCTGGTCTCGGTCTCCCTGCGGCTGCACAAGTCCCGCTCCCGCGTGGTCGCCCGCTCCACAGACCAGGCACCCGCCGAAGCGTGCGCGCACGTCTGACGGGGATACGGGGACGCGGAGACACAGGGACACAGGAACACAGAGACACAGCAAAGCGCCCCGCACCCTTGAAGGGTGCGGGGCGCCTCGGTGTCCGTCGTCCGGTCAGGCCGGGGTGACGTTCTCCGCCTGCGGACCCTTCGGGCCCTGCGTGACGTCGAAGGTGACCTGCTGGTTCTCCTGAAGCTCGCGGAAGCCCGCGGAGTTGATCGCGGAGTAGTGCACGAAGACGTCGGGGCCGCCGCCGTCCTGCGCGATGAAACCGAAGCCCTTTTCGGCGTTGAACCACTTCACGGTGCCGGTAGCCATCTGTTTCCCCTGTCGAGGATCGTGGGGCACTGGCTTGTCAGCACCCCTGGGTAAGGTGATCGCCCTGGTCCTCGGACATTGCTGCACAGCAAGACGCCCACGGCGTAAACCGCGGGCGCTGAGACTTCGGAACCACGACTACTGGCAAGGAAGTTAGCCGATCCGCAGTCGTCTGGCTACGGGCCGCAGCCGAACCGGTGAAAGTTCCGGCCGGCGCGCCATCGCGGGGCCCGTTCAGGCGGGCCCGCGCCAACACTTGGGCCCGTTCAGGCGGGCCGGCCCTTCGGCCTGCGCAGCCCCGCCTCCGTGAGACGGCGTACCAGCTCCTTCGAGCCGATCTCCACCGCGCCTGCACGCACCGCGTCCGCGTAGCGCTGCGAGGGCACGTCGTAGTGGTCGCGTTCGAAGGCGCGCGGCGGGCAGCCGATGGACGCCGCGAACACGTGCAGTTCCTCGTACGAAACGTCGCTGACCAGATGCGACCACAGGCGGCCATGGCCCGGCCAGGTCGGCGGGTCGATGTAGAGCGTCATCCGCGCGTCATCCGCCGAGTCCGCCGACCGGAGCGACCACGACGCCCGCCTTGCCGCACACCCAGTGCGGGTCGGGCCCGAGCTCCGGTTCCACGTCCAGCGCGTGCGGATCACCCGCGTCGCACACCGGGCACAGCGGCCAGCGGCCGTACCGCTCCAGGAGTGCGTCCTGTACGTCCTGGGCAACCAGGCCCGCGACGTACTCCGTGCCCTCGGGCCACTGCTCGACCCACCAGCGCCGGTGGGTCACCGCGTCCTCGACCAGCGAGACGACATCCGCGTGCGCCACATCGCGCGCCGCGAGATCCGCCAGGACCAGAGCGCGGGCCGCGTGCAGTGCTTGCTCCAAGGGCTGTACGTCGTCCATGCACACCATTGTCACCCCACCCGCAACAGGAGCACCCACCGCAAGCCCCGCCCTCGACGCGGCCCGACGGGACCAAGGGCCCGGCGCCGAAGGGACCGAAGGGGGTTGACCGGAGAACGTCCCGAAAATATCTTTCAATAGTGACCAATGATGTGAAGGAAAGTTTCAGCGGCGGCGCCCCGCCCGCGCCGGCGGCCCTCGCCGCCAAGGTGCGCACGCTCGCGCCGTCCATGACCCGCTCCATGCAGCGGGTCGCCGAAGCCGTCGCCGGCGACCCGGCCGGCTGCGCGGCCCTCACGGTCACCGGCCTCGCCGAGCTCACCGGCACCAGCGAGGCCACCGTGGTGCGCACCGCCCGCCTGCTCGGCTACCCCGGCTACCGGGACCTGCGCCTCGCGCTCGCCGGGCTCGCCGCCCAGCAGCAGTCGGGCCGGGCCCCCGCGGTCACCGCCGACATAGCCGTCGACGACCCGATCGCGGACGTGGTCGCCAAGCTGGCCTACGACGAGCAGCAGACCCTCGCCGACACCGCGGCCGCCCTCGACACCGTCCAACTCGGCGCCGCCGTCGGCGCGTTGGCGGCCGCCCGGCGCATCGACATCTACGGGGTCGGCGCCTCCTCACTGGTCGGCCAGGACCTCGCGCAGAAGCTGCTGCGCATCGGCCTCATCGCGCACGCCCACACCGACCCGCACCTCGCCGTCACCAACGCCGTGCAGCTCCGCTCCGGCGACGCGGCGGTCGCGATCACCCACTCCGGGTCGACGGGCGACGTCATCGAGCCGCTGCGGGTGGCCTTCGACCACGGCGCGACCACCATCGCGATCACGGGCCGCCCCGACGGGCCGATCTCGCAGTACGCCGACCACGTCCTGACCACCTCCACGGCCCGCGAGAGCGAGCTGCGCCCGGCCGCGATGTCCTCCCGGACCAGCCAACTCCTCGTCGTGGACTGCCTGTTCATCGGCGTCGCCCAGCGCACGTACGAAACGGCGGCCCCGGCCCTCGCCGCCTCGTACGAGGCCCTGGCCCACCGGCACAACCCCCGTACCAGATAGGCCAGTTGGCCATTTCCGACCCGTACCGGACAGGCCAGTCGACCAGCCACCACAAGACGTGAGCGCCGTACGCACGAGAACATGGGCGTACGCACGAGAACACGAGAAAGAGCCGCCGTCACCATGACCACCCAGGACTACGCCGAGCTCCGCGCCCAGCTGGCCACCCTCACCACCGAGGCGTTCCGGCCCGAACTCGCGGAGATCGACCAGCTGCCGACCGCCGAGATCGCGCGGATCATGAACAGCGAGGACGCCACCGTCCCCGCCGCCGTGGCGCAGCGGCTCCCGGCCATCGCGGCCGCCATCGACGCCACGGCCGCGCGGATGGCGCGCGGCGGCCGGCTCGTCTACGCGGGCGCCGGTACGGCCGGGCGGCTCGGCGTCCTCGACGCGAGCGAGTGCCCGCCGACGTTCAACACCGATCCGTCCGAGGTCGTCGGGCTGATCGCGGGCGGCCCCGCCGCGATGGTCAGGGCGGTCGAAGGCGCCGAGGATTCCAGGGAGTTGGCGGCCGAGGACCTGGACGCGCTGCGGCTGACCGCGCTCGACACCGTGGTCGGCATCTCGGCCTCGGGCCGCACCCCGTACGCGATCGGCGCGGTCGAGCACGCCCGCCGCCTGGGCGCGCTCACCATCGGCCTGTCCTGCAACGCGGACAGCGCGCTCGCGGCCGCCGCCGAACACGGCATCGAGATCGTGGTGGGCCCCGAACTGCTCACCGGATCAACCCGGTTGAAGGCGGGCACGGCGCAGAAGCTCGTCCTCAACATGATCTCGACGATCACCATGATCCGGCTCGGCAAGACCTACGGAAACCTGATGGTCGACGTACAGGCGTCGAACGAGAAGCTGCGCGCCCGCTCCCGCCGCATCGTGGCCCTGGCGACCGGCGCGGACGACCCGGAGATCGAGGCCGCGCTCGCCGCCACGGACGGCGAGGTGAAGAACGCCATCCTGGTCATCCTGGGCGCCGTCGCGGGCCCGACGGCAACGCGCCTCCTGAACGAGACCGGGGGCCACCTGCGCACGGCGCTGGACGCGGCCCGCACGACCCACTGACCACGCACGACCCACCCGCCCCGGGCACCGCCACGCGCCTGAGCACCGCCCGTCATCCCTGACGGAAGTCGTCCGCGCGCTCCCACGCCCACGAGCGGAACGCGCGCGGCCTCCCGAGCACCTCGCGCCCCACCGCCGGCTCGCACCCCAGCACCCTCATGCGCGGACTCAACCCGCACATTCCGCCCCCGGCACGCCGCGCGTCAACGGCGCAGACGTCTCCACCGGAAGGAGCGAAAGTCTCACAGGAGTGGCTATTATGCCGTCAACGACATAACAGCTTGCGTGCCATGACGGACCCGTACGTGATCGAGGTGGGGTGTGCGAGAGCGAGCACGGCCCGGCCCACAAGACGTACAGCCGTGGCGAGGAAGGGGACGCGTCATGAACCACGCCCGCTGGAAGCTGGCTCGCGAGAAGGCACTCGCCGAGGGGTACGTCGAACCTCCCGAGGTCGCCGCCGAGCGCGCCGAGATCCGACTGGCCATGGCCTTCGCCAAGGCCGTCTACGACCGCCGCAAGGAACTGGGCCTGTCCCAGGCCGAGGTGGCCGAGCGCTCCGGGCTCACCCAGGCCAAGGTCTCCCGCGTCGAGGGTGCCGACGCCGTCCCCACCCTGCCCCTCCTGCGCCGTCTCGCCCGAGCGCTGAACGCCTCCCTGAACATCGCCCTGGATGACGACCACGAAGAGGTCACCTTCATCGCCCACCCTGCGGCCTAGCTGCCGGAAGCGTCGTCCGTACGGTGTCTCTCCCCTCCCTACGGAACCGAGTGCGCCACCAGGTACGACCTGAGCCGGAACGCCCTTGCGTGCCCCTCCCTCGCCCTGCTACGCAACGCCCCGCCTTTTTCGGCCAAGCCCCTGTTCGCGCTTGCACAGCCCCAGGTCGCGCCCCCTAACGTCGGACGGGTGCGGCGGAGGGGCCGTCGGGGACACAGGGGGCACGGGGGACATGAGTACAGCGCCGCATTCGAACAGCTGGCAGCAACTGCTCGACATGGCGGGCCCGCCCGACCCGTCCATGGCCCTGGCCTCGGCCGGCTCGGGCGGGGGCGATCTGCTGCACACCGCCAAGCCCTGGAACGACGCGGCCGGAGCCGCCCACACGCTGCGCACGGACACCGCCACCGCGAAGAGCGCCCTGACCATGGCGCACGCCGGACTCGGCGCGGGCACCGCCGGTCTGCAAAGCGCCACCACGCTCACGACCGTACTGACGTCCTGGGAAGACCGGCTGACCGCTGTGCACGACGAGTGCGGCTCCCTCGAACCGAAGCTGCGCGAGGTCGCCCGCACCATGGGCAGCACGGACCACGGCGTGAAGTCCTCCATCACCGGGTACGCCGCCCCGGCCCCGGCCGACGCGAAGGACCGGTGACCGGGGTGCTCACCTGGCAGCAACTGCGGGACCTGAAGCTGGCCGAACTCCAGGGCGCGGCCGACGGGTGGGGGGCGGTCAGCCGACACGCCGACGCCGCCCGGAACCGGCTCAGCAACGAAATGCTGGGCGCGATCGAGAAGACCCAGTCCAGCACCGCAGCCGACAGCGCGGCAGTCCGGCTCAGGGGGCTCGACCGCAACTACGACTACGTACACATCGAGTGTGGTCTCGTCCGGACCTCTCTCGACTCGCTCGCCTACGAACTCGCGGGACCGCAGCGGAAGTTGAGGGACGCGCTGGATGATGCGGCGGCACTGAAGTTCGGCGTGGGTGCCGATGGATCGGTGAGCTACCCGCCCGGCGGCGAGAACCTGATGTCGAAGCAGCCGCTCCCCGGCGGCAGCGCGAGCGGGGGCTCACCCCTGATGGCCCGCCCGCCGACTCCGGGCGGGCCGCAGCTCGGCCTCCCCAACGCCAACCCGAACCACGCCAAGGCACAGGCGATCGCGGACCGGATCCTCGACGCGCTGCGGGAGGCCCACCGCATCGACGAACGGTTCAGCACCACCCTCGCCAGACTCAAAGCCGAACCCGGGCTGAGTGTGGCCACCGCGACGTGGGAGGACGTCGCCACCGACGCGGCCGCAGTACGCGAAGTCTCCGGCCGTTACCTGAAGGACGACATCCCCACGGACAAGTCGCCGGCCGAACGCAAGGCCTGGTGGACCTACCTCACCGCCAAGGAGCGCGAGGAGTACCTCGCCGCCTACCCGGACATCATCGGAAACCTGGACGGCATCCCGAGCGAGGTCAGAGACCACGCCAACCGCGACAACCTCCAGATCCTGATCGGAAAGCTGGCGGCGGAGGAAGGCAACCCCGAGGCACAGACCAAGCTGGCGGGACTGCGTTCCATCGACAACCAGTTGAGGGCCGTGCCGAGGGACGGCGCGCCACCGATGTACCTGCTCGGCATCGGCGACGAAGGCAACGGCCGCGCCATCGTCTCCTTCGGCAACCCGGATACAGCGAAGAACGTCTCGGCGTACGTCCCTGGGCTGAACACCAAGCTCGACGAGCACTTCGCTTCGACGGACATCAAGCGCGCCCGGAACACCGCCATTGGCGCCCGCTTCTACGACCCGTCCAGCGCTTCCATCGCCTGGCTCGGCTACGACGCGCCCCAGATTCCCGCCGAAAAGCTCCTCGACAACACCGCAGTGATGGGCACGGGAGATGCTGAAGCGGGGGCGGCCTCGTACAACCGGTTCATGGCTGGGGTTTCCACGACGAGCCAGGTGGCGGATCCGCACATCACCGCCATCGGCCATTCCTACGGCTCCCTCACCGTCGGCCTGGCCGCACAGGAGCCCGGCGGCATTCCTGGCGCCGACGACGTCATCCTCGTCGGCAGCCCCGGCACCGAGGCGAAGAGCGCTGACGATCTCGGCGTCGGCCGTGACCACGTGTACGTCGGTGCGGCCAAGAACGATCTGGTGACTCGGCTTCCCAGCCTCCCGGAGGCTGGGGGCATTCTGGCCGGCGGCCCTCTCGGGTTCGTGGAAGGAGCCGCCACGCCGCTCGGCCCCGTCTACAGCGCTGTCCGGGGCTCCCATCTGGGCTATGCCGTTGGACAACTCTTTTCCGACCCGTCGGAGATCTACTTCGCTACCGACCCCGCGAGTCGCGAATTCGGAGCGCATCGCTTCGCCGTCGCCGACGGTCCCCCTGTGGGGGCGGACGGCATTCCCGCACACTCCAACTACTTCGACTCCGACCAGGGCGAGGACCAGACGTCTGCCCGCAACATCGCCAAGATCGTCTCCGGTCACCGTCGCGAGATCACCACGCAGGAGCCTCGATGAACCATGCTTTGCGCTCCGTTGCGGTGCTTCTGCTTCTTGCTGCCACCGGCTGCGGGCCGATCTCCGGCAGCGGCACTCCAGGAAGGAAAGGACCGGACATGGACATGCGGCAAGGGGCCGAGAAGGCCGACGGGATCCTTCAGCAGACGCTGGCCGACATCAAACCTGCCTTGCGGTGGACCCACGGGCCTTCGAGCGACATCGGCTGCAGCACCGGAAACAACTCGGGCACGGGGACCGGCACGGTGACGCGGCGCATCGATGTCCTGACGATCGTCTCCAAGGAGAGGCGTGGCAGCCTGCTCGGGGTGGTCGAGCGCAACTGGCGGTCCCGGGGGCTCACCATCGCGAGCGTGGAGGCAGGCAAGGAGTTCCCGGCGATCAACGCGGCGTCGCCCGACGGCTTCCAGATCAGCGTGGCGGTCGGCGGCGGAGGCCAGTTCGAGTTCTCCGTATCCACGCCTTGCTACGCCCAAAGCAGCGTGCCGGATCCAGCCACCCAGCCCAACACGCCTCCCCGTAAAGGCGAATACCCCTGGCGCCCCGACATCCACGACGACTTCTGGTCCGCCACCACCCCAACCCCCAGCACTCCGGCCCCCTGACTCTCCGCCCCACATACGCGTTCCACCGGAGCCCCGATGAAGCACCTCCGTCGCGCGTGCGGCCTGCTCCTGCTGGTGTTCATAGCGGGGTGCGGCCTCACTTCGCCAGTCGCCGCGGGCAAGAAGGAACGGGAGCCGACGAACATGAACATGCAGCAAGTCGCCGACAGGGCCGACACCATCCTCCAGGAAACCGTTGCCGGGATCAGTCCGGGGCTGCGCTGGGTCCACGACGCACCGGGCCAAAGCGGCTGCACGGACTGGAAGAACGCCGATGCCGGAACCGGCTACGTCAACCGTGGGCTCATGATCATGACGATCGTCTCCCCCGAGCGCCGGGGCAGCCTCCTCGGAGTCGTGGAACGCGGGTGGAAGGCCCGTGGGTTCACCATGACGAACACCCGGTCCGACAGCGAATTCCCCGCCATGTTCGCGTCGACCCCGGACGGCTTCCGCGTGGAGGTCGCCGTAGGGGGCGAGGGCCAGTTCCGCTTCGGTGTCACCACACCTTGCGCCCACTCTTCCCCGGTACGGAATCCCACTACGCCGTCCAACGTCGACACGAGCACCCCCGCTTACGAAGGGGGCAAACCTCTCCCGCGCCCCTACATCCACGACGACTTCTGGTCCGCCACCACCCCAACCCCCAGCACTCCGGCCCCCTGACTCTGCTGAAGCTCGACGGCGAGCCGCGCGGTGCCGCCCCCTTACTGGGATCGTGCGCCACCAGCGCGGTGTCGGCCCGCGGGCTCAGGCGAGGGCTGCGACCAGCAGGGCGAAGGCGGCGATGATGACGGCGACGCGGACGTAGTGGAAGCGGTCCCAGCGGTTCATCTGCTCCTTCCAGTCCTCGGGCCGGTTCTCGGGGGTCCACGTCTTGCCCCGGTTGTTGATCGGGACGAGCAGCAGAAGCGACATGATCACGCTCAAGATCAGCAGCGCGCCGGCGGTGACGACGAGGCCGGCGCCGTGGTGATGCCATCCGGCGATGGCCCAGACCGCGCTCAGGACGAGCGAGCCGATGTACCAGAACGGCATCACGGCGCCGAGCATCCGGCCCCCGTGGGCGCGGCCGAGTTGGCCACTGTCCTCGGGGAGTGCGTTGAAGATCGGGTTGAGGACGAAGGCGACGGAGAACTCCACCCCCACCATCAGGCCGACGATCACGGTGGTGACGATCTCAAGCGCGTTGAGCATGACTACCCCTCCCAGGATCTAGCGTTGCTAGGTGATGGGGCAACGCTAGTACTGCTGCCGCTTGATTGTCTAGCGATGCTAGGATCGAATCATGTCGGTACAGGAACGCAAGGAGCGCGAACGGGCGGTCCGCGAGCGCCTCATCGTGGCGACGGCCCGCGAACTCGCCGAGCAGCAGGGCTGGGACGCGGTCACCACCCGCCGGCTCGCCGAGCGCATCGAGTACAGCCAGCCCGTCCTCTACAGCCACTTCCGCGGCAAGCGCGAGATCATCGGCGCCGTCGCCCTCCAGGGCGCCACAGAGATGGCCGTGGCGGTGCGGGCCGCGACCGCCGCCGCGGACGGCCCGCGCGAGCGGGTCGCCGCCCTCGCGCGCGCCTACCTCGACTTCGCCGCACGCAACCCGGCGGTCTACGACGCCATCTTCCAGCTCGACGGCGGTCTCCCGTACGCGCAGGAGGACACCCCGGAGCCTCTGAAGGACGCCTTCGCCGCGCTCCTGGAGAGCCTGGGCGAGGTCGCCGGCGACGGCGTCGACCCGGGGCTGTTCACCGAGACGTTCTGGGCCGCCCTGCATGGCCTGGCGACCCTGACCCGGGCGGGACGGCTGCCCACAGGGGACGCCGAGCGGAGAGCCGAACTACTGGTGGACCGGCTCGCCGTGGTCTGACGCGTCGTACGGCCGAGCAGCAGGGGTCTTCGGGCCTGGCTGTCCGCCTGCGGCTCCCGGTCACCATCGCCCCGGAACTCGGGCGGAAGTAGCTCAGCGCGGGAAGCCGCCCGTGTCGAGCGCCGAGAGGAACGGTTCGGGGAAGGCGACGGTCCTGCCGAACGGCACCGGATCGTCGTGCTTGTACACCCCGCCCTCCGGCTCCGTGAACAGCGTCGCCATGGGCCCGCGTGCGTCGAACCGATCGATGAGCAGATACGCGGGGACCGGCGCATGGGCGTATGCCCACAGCTTCTTGGTCCGGTCGTCCTTCGCATTGCTCTTCGAGGCGATCTCCACGACCAGCAGTGTGTCGGCGCCGTCGACGGGCAGCGGGTCCTCACCCGCGTCGGCTGCCCGCTGCGCCAGCTCCGCCCGCTCGAAAACGACCAGGTCGGGAACGTATAGCTTGCCCAGGCTCGCAATGTGCACACCGAGTGTCTGATACAGCCCGTAGCCGTCGGGCAGGCACCTGTACAGCCACTGCGACACCAGGTCGGCGATGAGATTGTGGCCGCTGCTGGGGGGTGGAACCACGATGATCCGGCCCTCGTCGATTTCGGCCCGCCAACCGTCGGGCACGTCCATGTCCTGCCAGGCCTTAAGCAGGCGTCCCCACTGGGAGCCGCCTTCCACCACTTCAGCGGTCACCGCGGACCTCCCGATCTCGGCCTCACACGACATGAACGTACCGGCGCTCATCGGGCCCGGCGCCCACATTCCTCAGCGTCCCACGATCGTGTGAGCGATGCAGCAACCCGGCGCCGGACCACGGCAACCTCCCTCTCCGATTCACCTCCCGCACCCCCTCACGTAGTCCCCAGCACCGCCGCCAGCCGCAGCGCCATGTCCAGGTTGCAGCGGCCCAGGTCCACCAGCGGGAACAGCACCTCCCCCGCGCACGTCAGCGGGTCGATCCGCAGTGACGGCAGCACCACCCCGGCCCGCGCCAGGCCCTCCCGCAGTTGCTCCACGGCCACCTCCACCGCTCGGACCCGCTCCATAGCCGTCAGCGCCATCTCTCTTGTCCTCCCGCACACCGAGTGTTCTACTTCCCTCACCCAGCGTGGCCGACTCCCGCTAGCCTGACTACCGACGGCAACCCAACAGCCCCGCATGTCCAAGGGAGTTGCCCATGTCAAGCCCCAAGAACCTCGACCCCTCCTCCTCTCCCCGCGCCCTCCTCGGCGCCGAACTCCGCTTCGCCCGCGAGAGATCCGGACTCACTCAGGAAGAACTCGGCCAGCCCCTCTTCGTCTCCGGCTCCTTCATCGGCCAACTCGAATCCGGCACCCGCCGCATGCACCTCGAATACGCCCGCCAGATCGACCAAATCCTGGGCACCGAGAGCTTCTTCACCCGCAACTGCGTCGCCGCCGCCAAGTCCAAGTACCCCGACCACTTCGCCGAAGCGGCGGAGGCCGAAGCCGTCGCCGTCACCATTCGGGAGTACGCGCCTCTTCTCATCCCGGGTTTGCTTCAGACTGAGACGTATGCGCGGGCCGTGTTCCGCGCCTACCAACCCACAGCCCCGGACACCGTCATCGATGAGCTGGTGGCGGCTCGGCTGGAGCGGGCACAGCTCCTCAGTGATCCAACAACCCCCCTGTTGTGGGTGGTAATTGACGAGGCTGTACTGAGGAGAGTGGTTGGCGGCTCTGCTGTGATGGCTGAGGCGTTGGCCCACGTGGCGGCACTGGGATCCCAGCACCGCGTCATCGTGCAAGTCCTGCCTTTCGACGCGGGCGCGCACATGGCCTTGGAAGGCTCACTCAAGCTCATGGCCTTCGAGGACGCTCCCCCTCTTGCCTATCTCCAGGGCCTGGGGACCGGACGCTTGCAGGACGACCCGGCCACCGTCGCCCAGTACGAACTGACCTACGATCTACTGGGGGCCAGCGCACTGTCACCTCAACAATCCCTGGCCCTGATCAAATCAGTGGCGGAGGATTACGCCCATGAGGATCAGCCCTGAGTACGACCTGAGCAAAGCCACTTGGCACAAGTCCAGTTACAGCGGCGGCAGTGGAGGCGACTGCCTTGAGATAGCCCGCTGGCAGAAGTCCAGTTACAGCGGGGGCGACGGAGGCAACTGCCTCGAAGTTGGCCGCTGGCGCAAGTCCACCTACAGCGGGGGCGACGGTGGCGACTGCCTCGAAGTCGCGGACGACTTCGCCCACATCATCCCCGTACGCGACTCCAAGGCCGCCCCCGGCGGCCCGACGCTCGTGTTCCGAGCCGCAGCGTGGTCGGCCTTCATCGCCGACGTAAAGGGATCCAACATGGCGGGCTGAACTCCCCGTTCGCCGAGGACGAGCCGGTCGCCGTCATACGGTGGCCGGCTCGTCGCGCATGTCCCGAAGCTCAAGCAGTGAGCCCCGAGCCGTGCTTGAAAAGGAATGGGCGGAGGGCCTCAACCCGCCCTCCCTCCCTGCCAGTTGGGCGCACGCGTTGAAGAATTCGCACTTTCCGCGTTCGACTTGCCACGGAGGGTGACGACCCTCTAGCGTCCCAGACAGCAAACAGCCCCCGTCAGGTGCGGGAACACCTCCGGGGGCTTGACCGCAAGATCGAAACGACCGATCCGGCGGTTTGACCACCACGATCAAAGGCCGATCTGATGGCTGACAGCCACTTTAGTGCCGTGCCCTCCACCGCGCACGCAGACCCGCATCCCATGGCCAATCCGGGCTACGGAAAGCGTTCGACACCCGGCCAACCGGACCGCACGAACAACGACTTCGCGCACCTTCCGCCCCGCGAGGCAGCCATCGCCGCGTACGTCGACCGGCTCCCGGAAGGCGCGGACATCTCCGTGAAGACGCTGGCCAAGGTGCTGCCATACGGCCAGTGCGCCTTGCGTACCGCTCTTCAGTACCTCGTGGGCGCGGGCCACCTGCGCCGGGGGCGCGAACATCTGCTCGGCTCGGACAGCGCGCGATGGGTGACCCGCACCTGGTTCTCGCGCACGGCGCGGGACGACGCATGGTGGGCGGAATTCACCCGAGGGGGTGTCGAGGACACGGCCCCGTCGCCGCCGCCCCCGCCTCCCTCTGCCCTCGCTCCCTCCCTCTCCCCCGCTCCCACTGTTGCTCAACCGGCCACCCGCAGCCGGGCGTTCATACTGCTGGCCGCGCTGGGGCGTACCGCACCGGCGCTTTCCCTCTCGGCGAGGGACTGTTCGGACCTGGAACCGCTGGCGGCCGCTTGGTTCGAGCGCGGCGCGACGGAACAGGACGTACTGCGTGCCCTGACCGCCGGTCTCCCGACCCCGGTCTACAGTGCCGCCGCCATCACCCGGACCCGCCTCATCGGCAAGCTACCGCCGGAACCACCGCCCCCGCGTCCGGCCCTGCGCGTTCTGGAGTGTGCGAAGTGCGGCGCCCCTGGACGCCCAGAGGCTCTGCCGGGCGGTGAGTGCGCCTCCTGCCGAGGCGAACCACGCCTACCCCGCGCCGCTCTCCCGTCCGACAGGGTCCGCGCCCATGCTGCCGAAGCCCGCGCGGCAGCGACCCGACGACCCGAGAGGGCTCCCACAGGGCTGTCTACTTGGTGGACTTCAGCGTGATCTCGCCGTTGCTGGTGGTCAGGTCCAGGTGGTGCGCGGCGGACGGGTTGTCCGCGATGCCGATGTTCTTGCCGCCCCTGTGGGTCTGGGCGGAGACCCGGTACGGGCCGGACGGGGCGGTGACGCTGATGCTGCCGTTGGACGTCTGCGCGCGGACGTCTTGGGCGATCGCCGGGGTGATGGAGATCGAGCCGTTGGAGGTCTGCGCCTTGATGCCCGTGCCCTTCAGGCCGCCGGCCTTGATCGAGCCGTTGGTGGTGTGGACGTCGACGGGTCCGTTCGCCCCGTCCACGATGATCTCCCCGTCGCTGGTGGACACCTTCACCTCGCCCACCGCCGACAGCTTCATGCCGCCCGCCTTGGCCGAGCCGGTCACCGGGATCCCGGCCGGGACGTCGACCGTGTAGTCCACCGAGCAGTGCGAGCCGCAGTCGTTGAGCACCAGAACGCCGTTCTCGACGCGATACGTCGAGCCCTCCGGCTTCGTACCGCGGTACGTGACCTCACGGTGCAGGGACACCTTGGCGAGGCCTTCCTTGCCCCGGAGCCGTACGCCCCCGGACTTGGTGTCGATGCGTACCGAGGTGATCTTCTGCGAGACCTTGCTGTCGTCCTTGAACACCTTGTCGTTCACGACGTCGCACGCGCCCAGCGCGCCGACCGCGAGCGCGGTGAGGGTCACGGCCGCGATGGAGCGGATCCGCAGCTGTGTGGTACGCATGAAAGTCCCCCGGGTGTCGGTCAGTTGGGGCGGTTCGGGCTGCTGCCGCCGTTGATCACCAACGTAACCGGGTCCGAAGGCTCCCGCCATGAACCCAGCACCCCTACTGCCCTTCCACTTTTCCGTACCCCCTGGGGTCGGAAAAGCCGAAGGGCGGCACCCCCTTGATGGGGATACCGCCCTCGGCGTACAGCTTCGTACCGCTTGTACTGCTGTGCCGCTTTATGGAGCTACTGATCCGTGAGGGATCAGAAGTCCATGTCACCGCCCGGCATGCCGCCCGGAGCGCCCGCAGAGGCCTTCTCCGGCTTGTCGGCGATGACGGCCTCGGTGGTGAGGAAGAGCGCCGCGATGGAGGCGGCGTTCTGCAGCGCGGAGCGCGTGACCTTCGCCGGGTCGATGATGCCCTCGGCGATCATGTCGACGTACTCGCCCGTGGCGGCGTTCAGACCGTGGCCGACGGCCAGGTTGCGCACCTTCTCCACGACGACGCCGCCCTCAAGACCACCGTTGACGGCGATCTGCTTCAGCGGGGCCTCCAGGGCGAGCCTCACGGCGTTGGCGCCGGTCGCCTCGTCACCCTCCAGGTCCAGCTTCTCGAAGACCGAGGAAGCCTGGAGCAGAGCCACGCCACCACCGGCGACGATGCCCTCCTCGACGGCCGCCTTCGCGTTGCGAACGGCGTCCTCGATGCGGTGCTTGCGCTCCTTGAGCTCGACCTCGGTCGCGGCACCGGCCTTGATGACCGCAACACCGCCGGCGAGCTTCGCCAGGCGCTCCTGCAGCTTCTCGCGGTCGTAGTCCGAGTCGCTGTTCTCGATCTCGGCGCGGATCTGGTTGACGCGGCCCTGGACCTGCTCGCTGTCACCGGAACCGTCGACGATCGTCGTCTCGTCCTTGGTGATGACGACCTTGCGGGCGCGGCCGAGCAGGTCGAGACCGGCGTTCTCCAGCTTGAGGCCGACCTCCTCGGAGATGACCGTGCCGCCCGTGAGGATGGCGATGTCACCGAGCATGGCCTTGCGGCGGTCGCCGAAGCCCGGAGCCTTGACGGCGACGGACTTGAAGGTGCCGCGGATCTTGTTGACGACCAGGGTCGACAGGGCCTCGCCCTCGACGTCCTCGGCGATGATCAGCAGCGGCTTGCCGGACTGCATGACCTTCTCAAGGAGCGGCAGCAGGTCCTTGACCGAGCTGATCTTCGAGTTGACGATCAGGATGTACGGGTCGTCGAGCGACGCCTCCATACGCTCCATGTCGGTGGCGAAGTACGCCGAGATGTAGCCCTTGTCGAAGCGCATGCCCTCGGTGAGCTCAAGCTCAAGACCGAAGGTCTGCGACTCCTCGACGGTGATGACGCCTTCCTTGCCGACCTTGTCCATCGCCTCGGCGATGAGCTCGCCGATCTGGGTGTCGGCGGCGGAGATGGAGGCGGTGGAGGCGATCTGCTCCTTGGTCTCCACGTCCTTGGCCTGCTCAAGCAGGGCGCCGGAGACGGCCTCGACGGCCTTCTCGATGCCGCGCTTGAGGGCCATCGGGTTGGCGCCGGCGGCCACGTTGCGCAGACCCTCGCGCACCAGGGCCTGGGCCAGGACGGTCGCGGTGGTCGTACCGTCACCGGCGACGTCGTCCGTCTTCTTGGCGACTTCCTTGACCAGCTCGGCGCCGATCTTCTCGAACGGGTCCTCGAGCTCGATCTCCTTGGCGATGGAAACACCATCGTTGGTGATCGTGGGGGCGCCCCACTTCTTCTCGAGGACGACGTTGCGGCCCTTGGGGCCAAGGGTGACCTTGACGGCGTCGGCGAGCTGGTTCATCCCGCGCTCGAGACCGCGCCGTGCCTCCTCGTCGAACGCGATGATCTTGGCCATGTGAAGTGGTCCTCCCGGACAGGGGTGGCGTTCTTCGTGGACCGTGCCGGTGCCCGCGACGGACGGCCTGCAGCCCTTGTGGTTCCTTGCCCCACCCGGCCTGCGGGCCTCACTGACCCGATCCAAGTTCTGTCACTCTCACTGGGAGAGTGCTAACGCCAATGATTAGCACTCGGCCCCTGCGAGTGCAAGCGAGTCTCTTGAACCCGGGTCCTCTGTCGGCCTCCCTCGGCTGCGACCCGGCACCGGCGGGGGCTCCGCCCCCACGCCCCGGCTCCTCAAACTCCGGAGGGGCTTCGGGGAATACGCCTGCGGACCGTGCGTGGCTGGTCGCGCAGTTCCCCGCGCCCCTGAAGGGGCAGCCCCCTGGGACGGAGGAACGCGTGAGGGGGGCCACCCTTTTGGGCAGCCCCCCTCATGCGTGAGTGCGTCGGTGGTCGATCGCGCCGAGATCAGACGGCGAGCTTGACCATGTCCGCCTGCGGACCCTTCTGGCCCTGCGAGATCTCGAACTCGACTCGCTGACCTTCTTCAAGGGTGCGGTAGCCGTCCATCTGGATCGCGCTGTAGTGGACGAAAACATCCGCACCACCGTCGACCGCGATGAAGCCGTACCCCTTCTCCGCGTTGAACCACTTGACGGTGCCCTGAGCCATGCCTAACTCCCCTATTACTGGCCCTTGCACGGGACCGCACTTCGCGGACCCGGGTCAGACCTCCACCCTCCGACAGGAGAGGGTGTGCGCCGGAACGCGTCGACCGCGGCTGAATGTATCTGCCCAACTGCCCTCTGCAACAGGTCAATCGGACGAGAATTCCGGGCACACTCGGAGAGCGGAATGCCATGAATTCAACATTCCGGGGCAAGTCGGGCCGGGCAAAGTGCACTTAAGGAGCAAATGGCTCGCACACTTTGACCCCATGTTGTCGCGTTCTCATATGCACTTGGCACACGAAGCGAAGGGGCCTTCCCAACTGTACCGCGATCAACCATGCAGAATTGCCCCCTCCGCTTCTCGTGCGGAGAGGGCAATTCGGGGGAAACGCGCGACGGATCAGCCTCCGGCGACGGCCGGGATGATCGAGACTCCGGCGCCCTCGGGCGTGGCGGTCTGAAGGCCCTGCTCGAAGCGCACGTCGTCGTCGTTGACGTACACGTTGACGAAGCGGCGCAGCTTGCCCTGGTCGTCCAGGACGCGCGCGGCGATCCCGGTGTGCTTCTTCTCCAGGTCGGCGATGACCTCGGCGAGGGTCCCGCCCTCGGCCGGCACCTCGGCCTGACCGCCGGTGTAGGTGCGGAGAATCGTGGGGATGCGGACGTTCACGCTCATGGTTCGGTGCTCCTAGTCGTTCGGCAGTGGCTCAGTGGGCGAGGCCCGCGTCGCGGAACGCGTCCAGGCTCGGGCGGATCGTCGCGGTCGGGCCGGTGGTCGGGGCCACGGCGTCGAGCGTCTTGAGGCCGTCACCCGTGTTGAGAACAACCGTAGTGAGGGACGGGTCGATGAGACCGGCCTCGATGAGCTTCTTCGTGACGCCCACCGTCACCCCGCCCGCCGTCTCCGCGAAAATGCCCTCGGTGCGGGCGAGCAGCTTGATGGCGTCGACGATCTGCTCGTCGTTGACGTCCTCCACCGCGCCGCCGGTGCGGCGGGCGATGTCCAGGACGTACGGGCCGTCCGCCGGGTTGCCGATCGCCAGGGACTTGGCGATGGTGTCGGGCTTCTGGGGGCGTACGACGTCGTGGCCGGCCTTGAAGGCGGTCGACACCGGCGAGCAGCCCTCGGCCTGCGCGCCGAAGATCTTGTACGGCTTGTCCTCGACCAGGCCGAGCTTGATGAGCTCCTGAAGTCCCTTGTCGATCTTGGTGAGTTGGGAGCCCGAGGCGATCGGGATGACCAGCTGGTCCGGCAGCCGCCAGCCGAGCTGCTCGCAGATCTCGTACGCCAGCGTCTTGGAACCCTCGCCGTAGTACGGGCGCAGGTTGACGTTGACGAAGCCCCAGCCCTCGCCGAGCGGGTCGCCGATGAGCTCGGAGCAGAAGCGGTTGACGTCGTCGTAGTTGCCCTCGATGCCGACGAGCTCGCCGCCGTACACCGCGGCCATGACGACCTTGCCCTGCTCCAGGTCGTGCGGGATGAACACGCAGGAGCGGAATCCGGCCCGCGCGGCGGCGGCGCCGACTGCGCCCGCGAGGTTTCCGGTGGAGGAGCAGGAGAGCGTGGTGAAGCCGAAGGCGCGGGCGGCCTCCAGGGCCTGGGCGACGACGCGGTCCTTGAAGGAGTGCGTCGGGTTGCCGGAGTCGTCCTTGACGAACAGCTTGCCGGGCTCGACGCCCAGCTCGCGCGCCAGGTTCTCGGCCTTGACGAGCTTGGTGAAGCCGGGGTTCAGGTTCGGCTTGTCGGCCACGTCGGCGGGGACGGGGAGCAGCGGGGCGTAGCGCCAGATGTTCTCGGGGCCGGCCTCGATCCGCTTGCGCAGCGCCTCGGGGTCGCCGAGCGGCAGGTCATAAGCCACTTCGAGCGGTCCGAAACACAGTTCGCAGGCGAAGATCGGGCCAAGTTCGAAGCGCTGGCCGCACTCGCGGCAGGAAAGCCCGGACGCCGGACCGAGATCAACAGAGGTATCGACCGAAGTGTCGACAGAGGTGCGGCTTTCAACAGTCTGTGCAGACATGGAGGGGAGGCCCTTTCTCCTCATCTTCCTCATGGCGAACGTCGCCATGAGACGGATTTGGCACCTTCCCTAGCCGGTGGCCTCGTTGTCTTGATCGACGAGAACCGACTGGAGGGTTGCCGGGGCTTCAACGGGCCGTTTCCCTCTGCCCCTCTGGATGAGCGGTATTCGATTGTCAGCGTGGTGACGACCCCCGACATGCGACGGTCATCCGCGTTGTTCAAGACTGTAACCGAAGCCCTGGACGGTTGAGATAGCCGTCCGAACCGCGAGATGGATCACATGAGGAGGCCGGGGACCGTGCTGGAAGAGGTGGAACGCTGGCTGAGCAGGCGTTCCTGGTCCGCGGCCGAGCGGCCGCTGGACCGGATCATGGCCGCGAAGCACAAGGGCGGAGCCACCGTCAGCGTCGTCCTGCCCGCCCTTGACGAGGAAGCTACGGTCGGTGACATCGTCGGCGCGATCCGCCGCACCCTGATGACCGGGCAGACGCCGCTCGTGGACGAGCTGGTCGTGATCGACTCCGGCTCCACCGACCGTACGGCCGAGGTCGCGGCGGCGGCCGGCGCGCGGGTCGTGCACCGGGACGCGATCCTGCCGCGGATACCGGCGCTGCCCGGCAAGGGCGAGGTGCTGTGGCGCTCGCTCCTGGTGACCAGCGGCGACATCGTGTGCTTCATCGACGCCGACCTGAAGGACTTCGACCCGGCGTTCGTGTCCGGGATCGTCGGGCCGCTCCTCACCGACCCGGACGTGGACTTCGTCAAGGCGATGTACGACCGCCCGCTCGGCGAGGCGGCCGGTCAGGGCGGCCGGGTCACCGAGCTGGTGGCGCGCCCGCTGCTCAACCTGCACTGGCCCCAACTGGCGGGATTCGTCCAGCCGTTGGGCGGAGAGTACGCGGCCCGGCGCTCGCTCCTGGAACGGCTGCCGTTCCCCGTCGGGTACGGAGTGGAGCTCGCCCTGCTGGTCGACGCGCTGCACACGGTGGGCCTCGACGCGCTGGCGCAGGTCGATGTCGGGGTACGCAAGCACCGCCACCAGGACGGCCAAGCGCTCGGCCGGATGGCCGCCGCGATCTACCGCACCGCCCAGCTCCGCCTGTCCCGGGGCCATCTCGTGCGCCCCGAGCTGACCCAGTTCGAGCGGGGCGAGCACGGCTTCGTACCGCGCACGTACGCCGTGGACACCGAGGAGCGGCCGCCGATGCGGGACATCGAGGAGTACCCGCTCCACCGCGCCGCGTAGGGGCCGGGAAGGACGGCCGGATACCGCCCCCCGGGCCGGGCGTACGCGTGTTTGGGCGATTGCGCGGCGGGCTAGGTTCCGCTCATGGTCTCCGCGCACGCCACCCCCAAGGTCCAGGTACTCGTCGCGTCCAACCGCGGCCCCGTCTCGTACGTCCTCAAGGAGGACGGTTCGCTGGAGTCGAAGCGGGGCGGGGGCGGGCTCGTCTCCGGGCTCAGCGCGATCGGCGACGAGGTGGAGTCGCTGTGGGTGTGCGCGGCGCTCGGGGACGGCGACCGCGAGGCAGTGCGGCGGGGCGTGGGTGAACAAGGTGTCCGGATGCTGGACATCGACCCGGAGGTGTTCGCCCAGGCGTACAACGGCATCGCGAACTCGGTGCTGTGGTTCGTCCACCACATGCTGTACCAGACGCCGCTGGAGCCGGTCTTCGACGCGGAGTTCCGGCGGCAGTGGGCTTCGTACGAGGCGTACAACCGGGCGTTCGCCGAGGCGCTGGCGGCGGCGGCCGGGGACGGGGCGCGGGTCCTGGTGCAGGACTACCACCTGGCGCTGGTGCCGGGGATGCTCCGCGAGCTCCGCCCCGACCTGCGGATCGGGCATTTCTCGCACACGCCGTGGGCGCCGGTGGACTACTTCCGGATGCTGCCGGACGACATCGCGGGGCAGCTGGTGCGGGGGATGCTCGGCGCGGACCGGCTGGGGTTCCTCACCCGGCGGTGGGCGGGCGCGTTCATGAACACGGTGACGGCCACGCTCCCTGCCGAGACGGATGCGTTCATTCCGTCCGGCGAGGGGCAGCGGACGGAGGCGTTCGTTCCGTCCGGCGAGGGGCGGCACTGGATCCGGCACACCGTGCCCGGCCGGGCGCCGCACGAGACGGACATCGCGGTGTACCCGCTGGGCGCGGACGGAGACTTCCTGCGGCGGCGCTCGCGCGAGGCGGACGTGGCGCAGCGGATGGCGGCGCTGCGCGAGCAGATCGGGGCGGGCCGCAGGACGATCGTGCGGGTCGACCGCACCGAGCTGTCCAAGAACATCGTGCGGGGGCTGCACGCGTACCGGCATCTGCTGGATGCGCACCCCGAGTGGCGGGAGCGGGTCGTGCACGTCGCCTTCGCGTATCCCTCGCGGCAGGACCTCGCGGTGTACCGGGACTACACGGCGGAGGTCGCGCGGGTGGCCGCCGACATCAACTCGGCGTACGGGACGGCAAGTTGGACCCCCGTCGTGCTGCACGTCCAGGACGACTTCGCGCGTTCGCTCGCCGCGTACCGGCTCGCGGACGTCGCCCTGGTGAACCCCATCCGGGACGGCATGAACCTCGTCGCGAAGGAGGTGCCGGTGGTGTCGGACGCGGGGTGCGTGCTGGTGCTGTCGCGGGAGGCGGGGGCGTGTGCGGAGCTCGGGGAGGACGCGCTGGTCGTGAACCCGTACGACGTGACGGGGACGGCTGCCGCGTTGCACTCGGCGCTGTCCATGGGGGACGGGGAGCGGGGGGAGCGGACGAAGCGGCTCGCTGCGGCGGGGACGGCGGTGTCGCCCCGGCGGTGGTTCCTGGAGCAGCTGGAGGCGCTGGCAGCAGGATGAGCCACCGGGCTCCCCGGCTACATATGGGTGGCCAGAGTCCGCAGGAACGTCGTTACCGACGCCGGGCCGTTCAGCAACAGGTCGGCCCTGTCGGAGAGTTCGGGGACTATCGTGTCGGCGGCCACCAGCACGCCCGGGGTTCCGTCCGAGCGGAGCTTTTCCACGGCGGCGAAGGCGGGGAGGTCGCCCAGGTCGTCGCCCGCGTACAGGACGGACTCGGCGCCGACCTCTCGCAGGTACGCGGCCAGCGCCACCCCCTTGTCCATGCCGGGGGGCCTCAACTCCAGTACCAGGCGGCCTGGTTCGAGGACCAGGCCGTGGCGGGTCGCGAGGTCGGCCAGGGGTTCGCGGAGGGCCTCGTAGGCGGCCTCGGGGTCCTGGGCCCGGCGGGTGTGGACCGCTACGGCCTGGCCCTTCTCCTCCACCCAGGTGCCGCGCCAGGCGCCGTGGGAGTCGAGGACCCCGGGGAGTTCGGCGCGGGCGGCGGCCACGCCGGGGTGGGGGGCGGGGGTGTGGACGGTGCCGGTGACCGCGTCCCAGCGTTCGGCGCCGTAGTGGCCGAGGACCACGAGGTGCTCCAGGCCGGGTACGCCCGCGAAGCCGCCGTAGCGGACCGCGACCCCGGCCGGCCGGCCGGTGACCACGGCGACGGAGGCCACGTGGGGGGCCAGCGCGGTGAGCGCCGGAACGGCGTCGGGGTGGGCGCGGGCCTGTTCCGGGTCGGCGACGATCTCGGCGAGCGTGCCGTCGAAGTCGAGCGCGATGACGGCCCGCTCCGGCCGCGCGACGATCGCGGCGAGCCCGTCGCGGCCGGACTGGGTGGCGGGGGTCGGCAAGGGGTGCGATTGGCTGCCCATGCGCCCGACCCTATCGGGGTGCGGGCCGCTGGGGGCGGGTGCACGTATGGCGCAACGGGGCGCGCCCCTCAGCGGCGGTTCCGCTGCTCGTCCCGGACCCTGCGGAGGCGGTTGACCGTGACCGGGTCGTGGGCGAGGGCGCGGGTGTCGTCGAGGAGGGCGTTGAGCAACTGGTAGTAGCGGGTGGGCGAGATGCCGAGCTCCTCGCGGATGGCTCGTTCCTTGGCACCCGGGGTGGGCCAGGACCGCCCCTCCATGCGGAGCACGGCCTGCGCGCGGTCGTCCAACTCACTCATACCGCCCACCGTATCCGGGGCCGGTCGGCAAAAATCAAGCCTCTCATGGGGGTCCCCCTGGCCCTTTAGGCCTTGGGGGAGTTTGAGGAGCGGGGGTCCGGGGGCGGAGCCCCCGGGGGGTTTGGGGCGGAGCCCCAAGGAACCCAGGGTTATTCCGCGTTCTCCGCGTCCGTCGCCACCTTCGCGATGTCCTGAAGTACCGACTTCGGCGAGCCGCCCGGCGTAACCGCCGCGCCGATCTTCTTCTTCACCGTCTCGCTCACCTTCGGCCACGACGTCTTGCCCACCGGAGGCAGCACGGACGTCGGCAGGGCGGCCAGGAACGGCTTGAGGTCCTTGTACTTGGCGTCCGCCGACTGTGCCGTCGACGCCGACACCGTGGAGGGCAGCAGGTCGTACTGGTCGGCGAAGTTCAGCACGTTCTGGTCGGAGAACGTGAAGTCGAGGAACTTCCCGATCTGCGCCCGGTGCCCGCTCTGCTTGAAGCCCATGATCCAGTCGGCGACGCCCATCGCCGCCTTGGCCGGGCCGTTCGGCCCGGGCAGCGGGACCATGCCGAACTTGATGCCCTTCTTCTTGGCCTGCTCCATCAGCGAGGGGTGGCCGTTGAGCATGCCCACCTCACCCTTGGCGAACGCGTCGAACGCGGCCTGCCGGTTGAGCTTGGCGGGGGCGACCGGACCGGTCAGCTCGGGCTCGACCAGGTTGGTCTTCAGCCAGTCGAAGGTCTGGACGTTCTCGGGCGAGTCGATGTCGTACCCGTCGACCGAGTTCGTGTAGCCGCCGTTGCCGCTGAGCATCCACATCATGGTCTCGGCCTGCGACTCCTCGCTGCCGAGCGGCAGCGCGAAGGGGGTCTTCACACCCTTGGCCTTGAGCGCCTTGGCGTCGGACGCTATTTCGGCCCAGGTCGTCGGCGCCTTGATGTGCGCCTCGTCGAACAGCGTCTGGTTGTAGAAGAGCAGCCGGGTGGAGGCCACGAACGGCATGCCGTACGCGACGCGCTTGACCTGGCCCGCGTCCGCGAGCGACGACAGGAAGTCGGCCTGCACGGGGATGGAGAGCAGCTGGTCGACGCTGTAGAGCTTGCCGGTCGCCGCGTAGTCCGAGTACGCGCCGATCTGCGCGATGTCGGGGGCGTGGCCCGCCTTCACCATCTCGGCGACCTTGGCATCGACCACGTCCCAGGAGAAGATCGACACGTCTATCTTGATGCCGGGATTCTTCTTCTCGAAGTCTGCGACGACCTTGTCCCAGTACGTCTTCGTACTGCCGCCGCCTGCGATGTCGTAGTCCGCCGCCACCAGCTTGAGGGTGACGCTGCCGGATCCGCTCTGCCCGCCGCACCCCGAGAGCACTGCCGTCATGCCGAATGCGGCCACTGCCGCGGTCAAGCCCAAGAAGCGCCGCTGCACGCGCTATCCCACCCTCGTTGTGATCCTGGCGGATCCAGTCGGTCCCCCGTGACGTCCTGTTGTGAGCTGCGATTTTCCCTCATACGGGGGCATGAGGTCTACACCAGTCGCATATCGCTTCCGCAACGCCCGGTGCAAGAGTACATTGGAGAAATTTGAGCGGGGAAAGCGCTTTCTACTCCATCCGGCGAGTGGACTAGACCTTTAGTGGGTGTTGGCGCGAGACTGTCCCCCGTGAGACACGTCATCGCCCTGGATGTGGGCGGCACCGGGATGAAGGCCGCCCTGGTCGGGGTGGACGGCACGCTGCTCCACGAGGCGCGCAGGCCCACCGGCAGGGAGCGCGGGCCCGACGCCGTCGTCGAGTCGATCCTCGCGTTCGCCGCCGATCTGCGGGCGTACGGGGAGGAGCACTTCGGCGAAAGCGCCGTCGCGGCCGGGGTCGCCGTGCCCGGCATCGTCGACGCCGAGAACGGGATCGCCGCGTACGCGGCCAACCTGGGCTGGCGCGACGTACCCATGCGCCGGCTGCTCAGCGAGCGGCTGCGGGGCGTGCCGGTCGCGCTCGGCCACGATGTGCGCACCGGCGGCCTCGCCGAGGGCCGGATCGGCGCGGGCAAGGGCGCCGACCGCTTCCTGTTCGTGCCGCTCGGCACCGGGATCGCGGGCGCCATCGGCATCGACGGCCGGGTCGAGCCGGGCGCGCACGGCTTCGCCGGGGAGATCGGCCACATCGTCGTACGCCCCGGAGGCATCGCCTGCCCCTGCGGCCAGCGGGGCTGTCTGGAGCGCCTGGCCTCCGCCTCCGCGGTGACGCTGGCCTGGGCTCGGGCGAGCGGCGATCCGGACGCGGACGCCGCCGACTGCGCCAAGGCCGTCGAGTCCGGCGACCCGCGGGCGATCGCCGTGTGGCAGAACGCGGTCGACGCGCTCGCCGATGGCCTGGTCACCGCGCTCACCCTGCTCGACCCCCGCACGCTGATCATCGGTGGCGGACTCGCCGAAGCCGGGGAAACCTTGTTCGTACCGCTCCGGGCCGCCGTCGAGGAGCGCGTGACGTTCCAGAAGCTGCCCGAGATCGTCCCGGCGGCCCTCGGGGACACCGCCGGATGCCTGGGCGCGGGGCTGCTCGCCTGGGACCTCGTCGCCACGACCACCGACTCCAGTGAGGTAACCGCCTGATGGCCGCATCGAAAGTTCTCTCCGGCGCCCGCGTCGTCCTCCCGACCGGGGTCGTCGAGAACGGCCGCGTGATCGTCGACGGCACGGCCATCGCCGGGGCGGCCCCCGACGGCGCGCCGTCCCTCGACCTGTCGGGCCACTGGGTCGTGCCCGGCTTCGTGGACATGCACAACCACGGCGGGGGCGGCGCCTCGTTCACCAACGGCACGGTCGAGGACGTACTCAAGGGCCTCCACACCCACCGGCTGCACGGCACGACCACGGTGGTCGCCTCCACGGTGACCGGCGAGATGGACGTCCTGGCCCAGCGCGCCGGGCTGCTCTCCGAACTGGTCGAGCAGGGCGAGCTGGCCGGCATCCACTTCGAGGGCCCGTTCATCTCGCCGTGCCGCAAGGGCGCGCACAGCGAGGACCTGCTGCGCCACCCGGACCCGGCCGAGGTCCGCAAGCTGATGGACGCCGCGCGCGGCACCGCGAAGATGTTCACGCTCGCCACCGAACTGCCCGGCGGCCTCGACTCCGTACGCCTGCTCGCCGAGCACGGCGTCGTCGCGGCGATCGGCCACACCGACGCCTCGTACGAGCAGACCGTCGAGGCGATCGACGCCGGTGCCACCGTCGCCACCCACCTCTTCAACGCGATGCCCCCGCTCGGCCACCGCGAGCCGGGCCCGATCGCGGCCCTCCTGGAGGACGAGCGGATCACCGTCGAGCTCATCAACGACGGTACGCATCTGCACCCCGCGGCCCTCGAACTCGCCTTCCGCCACAAGGGCGCGGACCGGGTCGCGTTCATCACGGACGCCATGGACGCGGCCGGGTTCGGCGACGGCCTCTACCACTTGGGCCCGCTGGAGGTCGAGGTCAAGGAAGGCGTGGCGCGGCTTGTGGAGGGCGGTTCGATCGCGGGCTCCACGCTCACCCTGGACCGCGCGTTCAAGCGCTCGGTGACGATCGACGGCATCTCGGTCGAGGACACGGTGCGGGCACTTTCGGCCAATCCGGCCCGGCTGCTCGGCATCGACGACAAGGTGGGCTCGCTCGATCCCGGCAAGGACGCCGACCTGGTGGTCCTGGACGCCGAGTTCACCGTCAAGGGCGTGCTGCGCAAGGGCGCTTGGGTGGTTGAGCCGCAACTCGGCTGATTACACCCGGTTTTGGCGCGGCGGCAGTTCGGGGTCTGGGCCTGCCGCCGTCCGTTTGGCATGATCACCCCGTGATTCTGACCGTCACGCTGAACACCGCGCTCGACATCACCTACCGCGTCCCCGCCCTCGTACCGCACGCGAGCCATCGCGTCGAAGAGGTCACCGAACGCCCCGGCGGCAAGGGGCTCAACGTCGCCCGGGTGCTCGCCGCGCTCGGGCACGAGACAGTCGTGACGGGGTTCGTGGGCGGCCCGAGCGGCGAGGTGCTGCGCGCGCTGCTCGCGGACCTCGCGCCCGTCGACGCGCTCGTCCCCATCGAGGGCGCCACCCGCCGCACGATCGCCGTGGTGGACGCGGGGAGCGGCGACACCACCCAGCTCAACGAGCCGGGCCCGCTCGTCTCGCCCGCCGAGTGGGACGCCTTCCTCGCGACGTACGAGCGGCTGCTCGCCGACGCCGACGCGGTGGCGCTGTGCGGGAGTCTGCCGCCGGGGCTGCCGGTCGGTGCGTACGCCCAGCTGGTGCGCCAGGCCCGTACCGCGAAGGTGCCGGTGCTCCTGGACACCAGCGGCGAGCCGCTGCGCCGTGGCATCGCGGCCCGGCCCGATCTGGTCAAACCCAACGCCGCCGAACTGGCCCAGCTGACCGGTTCGCGCGAGCCGCTGCGCGCGGCCGGGGACGCGCGCCGGCGCGGCGCGCACACGGTGGTCGCCTCGCTCGGCCCCGAAGGCCTCCTCGCGGCCGCCCCCGAAGGGCTGTGGCAGGCGGCCCCGCCGGCCGCCGTCCAGGGCAATCCGACGGGCGCGGGCGACTCGGCGGTGGCCGGGCTGCTGTCCGCTCTGGTCGAGGGGCTCGACTGGCCGGGCCGCCTGACGCGCGCGGTGGCCCTGTCGGCTGCGACCGTACTGGCGCCCGCGGCGGGCGAGTTCGACCGGAAGGCGTACGAGGAACTGCTCGGCTCAGTGCGCGTGACCCGGCACGCGCACTGAACGAGCGACCTCCTCAAGGAGGAGGCGTCCTCCTTGGGAGGAAGCGGCCTCCTCAGGAGGAGGGGGTCAGCCAGATCTGGTCAAGGTTGGCCTGGCACTGGTTGCCCTGCTCGCAGGACAGCTTGATCTCGTTGGCGCCCTTGTTGAGCTGCACTATGGCGAAGGTGCTCTGCCAGCCCTTGGCCCAGTCGCCGGCCGGGGAGGCCGCGAAGTTCTTCATGTTCATCGGGCGGGTCTGCGCCTTGCCGTTGAGCGTTATCGTCGCGTTCGCGTCGGCGCCCGGCACGCCGTAGCGCAGGTTCAGCTTGTACGAGCCGGCCTTCGGGACGTCGGGCTTCCAGGTCACCGAAGCGCCCACGTTGTTGAAGTTGCCGACGAACGCGCCGCCGGTGCCCTGCGCGCCCGGCACATTGGTGCCGACCTGCGCGGAGCCGCCGAGCGTCAGCGTCGCCGCGTCGTCCTTGGGGAGCGCGGCCGGTGCGGAGGCCGAGGACGACGGGTCGGTGCTCGGCGTCGCGGGTTGGCTGGAAGCGGACTTGCCAGGATTGGCGGTGTCGCTCTTCTTGGCCGTGTTGTCGCTGTTGCTGGCCAGCGCCACGGTGATGCCTATGACGACGGCCGCGACCACCGCGACCGCGCCGATCAGCAGCCCCTTGGTGTTGGGGCCGCGCCCCTGCGGGGTTGCCGGGGGCGGCGGGGTCTGCCGGGGCGGGGCGCCGCCCGGGTAGGTCTCGGGCGCCGCGTACTGGGCGGTCGGCTGCCCGTACTGCTGCTGCGGGGGCCCTTGGTACTGCTGCTGCGGGATCTGTCCGTACTGGCGCTCACCGACCGTGCGCACCTGGTTGTACGACGTCCTGGGGACTCCGGGCTGCTGCTGCCCCACTGTCGGCCCGGGGTAGCCGTAGCCGCCACCGGTGCGGGGCGGGTTGGCGCCTGAGGCCTGCCCGTCCGCGTACAGGTAGCCGAACGGATCGTCGTCCTCGGGGGTGTTCGCGCCGTTGTTGCCGGGCGTCGTCATCCGGGGTCACTCCTCACTGTCCGCCAGCCGTCGCCGACCGGCCGAGCCTACCCCGAACGGGCGACTGCCCCGTCTGGGCTTGACCACACCCGACCGAGGCCGTTCGATCAGCCGGCCCGGCGGTGGACCTTGGAACGCGACCGCTTCTCGATGTACATCCGCTGGTCGGCGGAGCGCAGGACCTCTTCCACGGACATCCCGCAGCTCGCCCAGCCGATGCCGAAACTGGCCCCCACCCGGACCGCCCTGCCGTCCACGCGAATGGGCGGGATGATCGCGTTGCGCAGCCGAACCGCCAGGTCGGCGGCGTCCGCCGCGCCGAGCCCGTCCGCGAGGACGACGAATTCGTCACCTCCGAGCCTGGCGACGGTGTCGCCGTCCCGCACGCCCGTGGTGAGGCGGCGCGCGACCTCGATGAGGACGGCGTCACCGGTGTGGTGGCCGAACCTGTCGTTGATCGACTTGAAGCCGTCGAGGTCGCAGAAGAGCACCGCGAGCCCCTTCGTACCGTCGTCGATCTCACTGCCGGGGGCCACGGCGTGGACGTGGTGGTCGTACGGTCCGCCGCCGGGCACCGCGTCGAAGTCGAAGCCGTCGGCGCGGAACGCGTGCCCGTGCGCCTCACTCTCGCCGACGGCGGGCAGCCGGTCGTACGCCGCGTCCAGGGTTTCGGCCGCACTCGCCGGGCCGCCGACGGAGTGCGGCCGGGGACAGAGCCGGGCCGAGAGCCTCGCGCGCAGCTCGGCGCTGTTGGGCAGGCCGGTGAGGGCGTCGTGCGAGGCGCGGTGGGCGAGCTGGAGCTCGTGCCGCTTGCGGTCCTCGATGTCCTCGACGTGGGTGAGCAGGAAGCGGGGCCCGTCGGCGGTGTCGGCGACCACGGAGTTGCGCAGCGACACCCACACATAAGTGCCGTCGCGCCGCCCGAGCCGCAGTTCGGCCCGGCCGCCCTCGGCGGAGGTGCGCAGGAGTGTCCCTATGTCCTCGGGGTGGACGAGGTCGGCGAAGGAGTAGCGCCGCATCACGGAGGCGGGCCGCCCGAGCAGCCGGCACAGGGCGTCGTTGGTGCGGAGCAGCCGGCCGTGCTGGTCGCCGCCCATCTCGGCGATGGCCATGCCGGAGGGCGCGTACTCGAAGGCCTGCCGGAAGCTCTCCTCGCTGGCGCGCAGCGCCTGCTGCTCGCGCTCCAGGCGGACCAGGGCGCGCTGCATGTTTGCGCGGAGCCGGGCGTTGCTGATCGCAATCGCCGACTGCGAGGCGTACATCTGGAGCGCTTCCCTCCCCCAGGCACCGGGCTTGCGGCCGTTGCGGGGTTTGTCGACAGAGATGACGCCGAGGAGTTCCTGCGCGCCGCCCGCGGAGTACATCGGGGCGTAGAGGCGGTCCTGCGGATGCCACTCGTCCTCGAAGCGCGGATCGGGTCCCTCGGTGTACCACTGGGGTACGTCGTCCTCCAGGAGCACCCAGCCCTCGGTGTGCGGGATGAAGCGGAGCCCGTCCCAGTCCTCGCCCATCGCCAGGCGGCGCTCCCAGGAGGCACGCGAGCCGACCCGGCCGGTGATCAGGGCTTCGGCGGCGGCGTTGCCCGCGAAGGCGGCGACGACCAGGTCACCGTCGGGACGTACGAGGTTGACGCAGGCCAGCTCGTAGCCGAGTCCGGCGGTGATGCCGTCCGCAACGGTCTGCAGCGTGTCGGCCAGGCTGCGGGCGGTGTTCAGCTCCGCAACCACCTGATGCAGCTGCCGCAAGGTCGCAAGACGGACGTACGGCTCCGACTCGGTCTCCATTGCTCGCTCTCCCCGAGACCTCGACAGCAACTCCTGGCTTCAGATCGGCGTACCTTTTCCACTGTCCCCGCCACTGAATCACAGCGAGCTGTCTAGCCGGTACACAGGGTCAACAAATAGTGCCCTCTGTGACTCAAGTCACAGCAGATGATGAAGAGTTGGACGGTCTTTCCGTCTTTGCCCCCTACCATTCCTGAACGCAAACACCCCAGGGGTGCGGGCGTCGGGAGCGGGCGGGGCCTCGGCCGCGAGACCTAGGTCCCGGCTGGTTCCAGGGCCCGATGCGGCCGACGGTGCGAGGAGACTAGCGTTCCGGTTGTGTTGCAGACACCCCTTTCCGCCGCCCTTTCCCCGCTTTCCGCACTTCCCCCACTTCCCCCGGGGACCCCTCATCCTGATGGGGTGAGCAATGACGAGTTCCGCGCGGCGATGTCCCGGCTGGCCGCGGGCGTGGTCCTGGTGACCGCGCACGACACCGAGGACGGGCCCAGAGGCGAGGACGTCGGCATGACGGCGACCGCCTTCATGTCGGTGTCCCTGGACCCGCCGCTGGTCCTCGTCTCGCTGCGCAACGGCTCACGGATGGACGACCTCCTCGCGGAGCAGCCGCTGTGGGCGGTGTCGGTGCTGTCCGAGAGCCAGCGCCACATCGCGGGCCGGTTCGCGATGAAGGGCCGCATCAGCGACCGGCTGCTCTTCGAGGACATCCCGTACCGCAGCGGCGAGGTGAGCGGCGCCCCGCTGGTCGGCGGCGCGCTCGCGACCCTGGAGTGCCGCACCGAGCAGCACATCGTGGCGGGCGACCACACCCTCGTCATCGGCCGCGTCCTGACGGTGGGCCTGCCGAGCGCGGACGGCGGACCGTTGGCGTACTTCCGGGGCAAGTACCGGCAGTTGGGCTGAGCGGCCGCGCTTCAGGCGTGGGCGCGGGTCACCCGTCACCGCCAGCCGCGGGGGCCCCGGTCACCCGGCGCTGTTCCCGCAACGGCGCGGCTCACCAGTCGCGGCCGGTGCGGCCCTTCTTGGTCTGGGCGCGCTGCTTCTTCTCGCGCAGGCGGCGCTCGTTGATGCCGCGCGGGATCTTCGTGGCGCGGCGCGGCTTGGGCGGCGGGGCGGTCGCCTCGGCGAGCAGCGAGGCGAGCCGGACGGCGGCGGTCTCGCGGTTGCGCCACTGCGAGCGGTGCTCGGACGCCCGTACCGAGATGACGCCGCCCACCAGCCGGTTCGCGAGCCGGTCAAGCGCGCGGGTCTTCCAGACCTCCGGCAGCGCCTCGGTCTTGGCGAGGTCGAAGCGGAGCTCCACCTGGGAGTCGCTGGTGTTGACGTGCTGGCCGCCGGGCCCGGACGACCGGGAGAAACGCCAGATCAGCTCGGCCTCCGGGAGGGAGACGGAGCCGCGGATGAGGTAGGGCCCGGACATGACATCCATGGTGACGGCTCCGCGGCACCCCGTCACCCGCTTTTCCCCACGTAACGCGCGCCTCGGTCCGTCCCGAAGCTGCCGCCTCCCGTGTCGGCTCCTTGTCGCCCTCCTGTCGGCCGCTTGGCAAAGAAAGTAAAGGCGGTTGGAACCTCCCGGTCCCCCGCCGACGTTATGAGGGATGACGGCGGCTTCGGGACGGCCCGAGGCCCGCGCATCACGACGAAGGGGACATCCCATGGCTGTAAGCCTGTCCAAGGGCGGCAACATCTCGCTCACCAAGGAGGCCCCGGGCCTGACCGCCGTCACGGTCGGCCTCGGCTGGGACGTCCGCACCACCACCGGCACCGACTTCGACCTGGACGCCTCGGCCATAGCGGTGAACGCGGCGGGCAAGGTCTACTCCGACGGCCACTTCGTCTTCTTCAACAACAAGTCGACGCCGGACCAGACCATCGTCCACACCGGCGACAACACCACCGGCGAGGGCGAGGGCGACGACGAGTCCATCAACGTCAACCTGGCCGGCCTGCCCGCCGACATCGACAAGATCGTCTTCCCGGTCTCGATCTACGACGCCGAGAACCGCTCGCAGAACTTCGGCCAGGTGCGGAACGCCTTCATCCGTATCGTCAACCAGGCCGGCGGCGCCGAGATCGCCCGCTACGACCTGAGCGAGGACGCCGCGACCGAGACCGCGATGGTCTTCGGCGAGCTGTACCGCAACGGCGCGGAGTGGAAGTTCCGCGCCGTGGGCCAGGGTTACGCCTCGGGCCTGGTCGGCATCGCGAAGGACTTCGGCGTCAACGTCTGACGCAACTGACGTTCCCGACTCCCTGACGGCCTGACGTTCCTGGCGCCCCAGCCCCGACGTCCCGACGGCCTGACGTTCCGAGTTGATGCCCCCGGCGTTCACGCCGGGGGCATCAACTGCATCAACTGCCTTACGCGCGGCTTGAATTCGCCGTTCAGCGGACATCGGCAACCCCCTTCCGGACACGATCAAGTCAAATAGTTGTCGGCACACTGTCAAGATGTGGTCATCTGCTGGCAGTCTCCAACTCGCCCCCACGGAACGAGTGAAGGAGACCACCGAGTGCGAACCACTCTGCGTGCCGCCGCTCTTGCTGCATCCGCCGCCATGGTCGTCGTCGGCGTACAGTCCGGATCCACCGCCGGTGCCGCCGACCGCCAGGCCGGTGCCACCGCGCTTCCCCTCAGCACCTCCCAGCAGGCCGAGGCCCTGAGCGCCGCCCAGGACGCGGCGCCCGCCGCCGCCCGCCAGATCGGGCTCGGCGCGAAGGAACAGCTCGTCGTCCGCGATGTGATCAAGGACGCCGACGGCACGGTCCACACCCGCTACGAGCGCACCTACGACGGTCTGCCCGTCCTCGGCGGCGACCTGGTCGTGCACACCGCGAAGGACGGCGCCCTCAAGGGCGTCAACAAGGCGACCGACGCGAAGATATCCGTCGCCACCGCCACCACCTCGCTCAAAGCCGCCCCCACCGGCGCCCGCAAGGTCATCTGGGCGGCCACCGGCAAGCCCGTCCTCGCCTACGAGCGCACAGTCACCGGCACCCAGCCCGACGGCACCCCGAGCCGCCGCGACATCGTCACGGACGCCACCACCGGTGCCGAGCTGTACTCCCACGAGGAGATCGAGACCGGCACCGGGACCAGCGAGTACTCCGGCACCGTCACCCTCGGCACCACGAAGAGCGGCTCCAGCTACAGCCTCACCGACGCCGCGCGCGGCGGACACAAGACGTACGACCTGAACCACGGCAGCTCCGGCACCGGCACCCTCTTCACCAAGTCCACCGACACCTGGGGCAACGGCCTGGCCTCCAACCGCGAGACCGCCGCCGTCGACGCCCACTACGGCGCGGCCGTCACCTGGGACTTCTACAAGACCGAGTTCGGCCGCAACGGCATCGCGGGCAACGGCAAGGCCGCCTACTCGCGGGTCCACTACGGCAACGCGTACGTCAACGCGTTCTGGGACGACAGCTGCTTCTGCATGACGTACGGCGACGGCGCGGGCAACGCCAAGCCGCTCACCGCACTGGACGTGGCCGGTCACGAGATGAGCCACGGCCTGACCGCCGCCACCGCCAAGCTGAACTACAGCCGGGAGTCCGGCGGCCTCAACGAGGCGACCAGCGACATGTTCGGCACCTCGGTGGAGTTCTACGCCAACAACAAGTCCCACCCGGGCAACTACCTCATCGGCGAGCAGCTCGACATCAACGGCAACGGCACCCCGCTGCGCTACATGGACAAGCCGAGCAAGGACGGCAAGTCCGCCGACTACTGGTCAGCGAGCGTCGGCGGCCTCGACGTGCACTACTCGTCCGGCCCCGCCAACCACTTCTTCTACCTGCTGTCCGAGGGCAGCGGCGCGAAGACGATCAACGGGGTGAGCTACAACTCGCCGACCCACGACGGCTCCAAGGTCACCGGGATCGGCCGGGTCAAGGCGTACAAGATCTGGTACAAGGCGCTCTCCACGTACATGACCTCGACCACCAACTACGCGGGGGCGCGCACCACGACCCTCAAGGCGGCGGCCGATCTGTACGGCGCGAGCAGCACCGAGTACAAGACGGTGGCGGCGGCGTGGACCGCCATCAACGTGAAGTAGAGAAGTAGAGACAGAGACGAAGAAGTAGATGTGACGCGTCAGATATGACGTAGCGTCAACTCACCTGGTTCTACGGGGAGTCGGGCTTGCCGTCCCCGTAGAGCCAGGTGTCCCACACCGCCGGGAGGCTCTGGCCCGCCTCCTTGTCCACGAAGCGGGTGAACTCCGCGGTCGAGGCGTTGGCGTGCCGGTGGGTGCCCACCCAGTCGCGCAGCAGGGCGTGGAACTTCTCGTCCCCGACGGCCTGACGGATCTTGTGGACGACCATGGCGCCGCGCACGTACACCGGCCGTGCCGACACCTCGGCGGCGGTCGGCGGCTCGGCGGGCGGGAAGGACCAGATCTCGTCGCCGTCGTCCTTGGCGTACTCCTGGTCGAAGAGCCGCTGCGCCGACGGGCCGCCGTGCTCCTCGCTCCACAGCCACTCCGAGTACTGCGCGAAGCCCTCGTTCAGCCACATGTCGCGCCACGTGGCGGGCGTGACGGAATCGCCGAACCACTGGTGGGTCAGCTCGTGCACGAGGGTGGTGGTGTCGAAGTGGTCGAGCGGCATCACCGGCCGGTTCTGCGTCTCCAGGGCGTACCCGGCGCTCTTCGCGGGCGAGACGATGACACCGGTGGAGGAGAACGGATACGGCCCGAAGTTCTTCTCCTCCCACGCCATGATGTCCGGCAGCTGGGCGACGACGGCGGCGGTCTGCTTCTTCACCCTCGGGTCGACGGCGGTGTAGACGGGAATCCCGGACTTGGTGATCCCCTTGTCGTCGATCTCGTACGGCCCGATGGCAACGGTGGCCAGATAAGTCGCCATCGGCTCCTTGGTACGCCAACTGAACGTCGTGCGGCCCTTGTTGGAGGTCTTGGCCGCCAACTCCCCGTTGGACACGGCCTGGAGACCGTCCGGCACGGTCACGTTGATGTCGTACGTGGCCTTGTCGCGCGGGTGGTTGTTGGACGGGAACCAGGTCATCGAACCGGTCGGCTCGCCGAGCGCGAGCACGCCGCCGTCCGGCGATTTCAGCCAGCCCTCCACGGAGCCGTCGAGATCGGTGATGGTCTTCGGGCTGCCCGAGTAGCGGACGTACGCCGTGAACGTCGCGCCCTCGGTCAGCTCCTGGCGGGGGCGCAGTGTGAGCTCGTCCCCGGCCCGGTTGACGGCTGCGGGCCGGCTGTCGACGGTGGCCTCCGCCACGTCCATCCCGGCGAAGTCGAGGTCGAACGCGCTGAGGTCCTTGGTGGCCCGCGCCACGATCGTGGCCCCGCCCTTGAGGTGCCCGGAGGCCGGGTCGTAGTCGAGGTCCAGGCTGTAGTGCTGGACGTGGTAACCGTCGTTGCCGAGCCGGGGGAAGAGCGGGTCGTGCGTGCCGGACGAGCCCGGGGTGCCGTCGACGCCGCCGGTGCAGGAGGTGACGGCGAGGACGGTGAGCAGCGCGGCGGCGAGGCGGACAGGGGTCGACTTCCCTCGCCCCTTCACTGCCGTCCGCCTCTCCGGTCGTTTGTCCACGTCTGCGATCCTACGGGCGCTGCGAGGGCCTTGCGGGCGGAGGTTACTGCTTCAGCTCCGCGACGCCCGCCTGTGCGCACTTCTCGTCCAGGTCATTGCTCGGGGCGCCGGCCACCCGATGCCCGCGACCCCGGGGCGCCCCTCGCCCGGCCGGGCGCGCCACCTGCTAGGAACAGGGTGCCGGGGATGCCCTTGAGGTTCGGGGCCCGGCGAGGCGCCTGAGGTTCATGTGTCGGCCCTCGGGGTGGTCGCGACCCCTTCCGGTCGGCGTACCGGCTGCTCGCGCCGTGCGGGACGGCGTACGGGACGGCGTGCGGGGCCGTAAGCCGATCGGCTGATGCGGGGGTGGCCGGGCCGGGTGACGATGAGTGCAGCGGCCCGTCCCGGCCGCGCCTGGGGACCCGGGTGGCCGGCGCGACGGCCTCGGTGCTGACGCTGTTCTCCCTCAGCCAGCCGGTGCTGTGGTTCTTCGTCACCCCGGACCCGAACCAGAGCGCCGCCGGCCACCTGGTCACCGGCCTCACCTACGCTCCCTTGCTCGCGGTCGGCCCGCTGCTCGCCATTCTGACCCGCCGCTACGCCCGGGACGGCTTCGGGCACGGCTCCTGAGCATCGGGGCACCCGGGGCCACCGAGGCGGGGGCCACCGAGGCCCGGGACACCGAGGCGGGCCACCCGAGCCCGGGGCCGCCGGGGCGAGGGGGGCTGCGGAAGAGGCCCCGGCCCCGGCCATGACACCATCGACCCGTGCTCGACATCGGCTACTCCCTCTCCCGCCGCTTTCCCGACCCCACGCGGACCGACTACGCCCGCGCGGACGTCTACACCCTGCGCCACGACCTGTTCTGCGGAGACGTCTACCTCGCCGACACCAAGGCGGACCGCGAGGTGTCCACAGCCTGGGGATGGGTGCCGGTGCTCGACTTCGCGTGGGCGCTGTGCGACACCGTCGAGCGGCTCGACCGGGACCCGCGCGGCTCGCGCGCCTCGCAGCCCCAGTACGCCGAGATCGACTTCACCGAGTCGCCGGACCGGATGCTCTTCGAGCGCCGTTTCGGCTGGGTGGACGTGGAGGCGGACTGGATGCCCGCCGACGAGCCGCCCCTCACCTTCTCGCACGCCGAACTCCGCCGCGAGACAAGGGACTTCCTGCACGACCTGATCGCCGACCTGACCGACATGCACGAGGGCCTCGGCGACAACCCGATCGTCTGGGACCTCCAGGCCCGCTTCCCCAGGATGGCCTGACCGGCCCGCGGGCCGGCCCTGGGGGCCCGCCACCCCAGGCGGACTGCGGCCGCCCGGGCCCCCGTGACAAGAACCCCCTACGCCTCCACCCGCACCCCGATCTGCGCGGCCAACGAAGGTGCCAGATCGAGGAGTTGGGAGGGCGTGATGACCGCGCCCGCCAGTCGCTCCACCCCGCGCGCGATGTCGAGCAGCGTCACCCCGCGCAGATCGACGCCCTGCATCCGGGCGCCGCTGAAGTCCGCCGCGCGCAGTTCGCAGCCGTGGAACTCGACCCGCTCCAGCCTCGCCCCACCGAAGTCCGGCTCGGACAGGACGCAGTCCTCGAAGACGACATCGCGCAGCTCGGCCTCGCGCAGATTCAGGTAGTCGATCTTCCCGCCCTTGATCAGCACCCGCTCAAGCACCGACCCGTGCAACTGCACTCCGCCCATGCGGACGTCGCGCACCTCCACATCCCGCAGACCGGCCCGGGACAGATCCGTACCCACACCGCGGACCCCCGACAGAACCGAGTCGATGAAGCGGGCACCGCTCAGCCGGGTCTCGTCCAGCGCGCATCCGTAGATGCCGCAGTCGAGGAAGCGGGCACTGCGCGCCTCCTGTCCGCCGAGGTCGAGGTCCCTGAACTCAAGCCCGTCATAGTCACCCTCCGGCTCCAATTCACCCGCGCCGAACGGCGCCAGTGGTGGCAACCGCACCTCCGTCCTGCGGGCTCCCGCCGTCGCCGCCGTCTTCTTCGCACTCCGTGCCGCTGCCATGTCCCCATGCTGGACCATGGCACTGACAATCACCCCTGCTCGGAAGCGGGGGAAGGCCCCGCTCCGTAAATTCGCGGCCCGGACATGTCACATTCGCCGAGCCCGCCCCGTCATATCTCCGAAACGCGCCAGCCCGCGAAGGAGACCACCATGCACCGCCCCGGCAAGGCCCCCCGCCCGTCCCACCCCGGCCGCGTCACCGTCATCGGCGGCGGCTTCGCCGGTCTGACCGCCGCGATCACCGCCGCCGAGGCTGGAGCCGCCGTCACGCTGTACGAGGCGCACGCCACCCTCGGCGGCCGCGCCCGCACCGCCGACGCCCCGTACCGCACCAACGAGGGCCCGCACGCCTTGTACAACGGGGGCCCGCACTGGTCCTGGCTCAAACAGCGCGGGCTGCTCCAGCCGGTCGCGCCGGTGCGCCCCGCGGAAGCCGTACGGTTCCGCTTCCACCGGGACGGAACCCTGCGCCGCACCCCGCCGCTCGGCCTGCTGCGACTGGCCCGCAAATCACCCGAACTCGCCCCGGTGGACGCCGACTTCACCACCTGGGCCACCCGGACCGTCGGCGCCCGGGGCGCCCGCGCCGCCGCCCACTACATCGCCGTCGCGCTCTTCCACCACGATCCGGGCTCGCTCTCCGCCCGTTTCGTACAGGAGCGGCTGCACCGCGCGGCGGCCCTGCCGCCCGAGGCCCACTACCCGGTCGGCGGCTGGGGCGCGCTCATCGACCGGATGGCCGCCCGCGCCTGGGACCTGGGCGTACGCATCGAGACGGACGCCCGCGTCGGCGAACTTCCGGGCGCCGCGGAGGGCCCGGTCGTCGTGGCGACCTCGCTGGCGGCGGCCCGGCGGCTGCTGGGCGACGACACCCTGGACTGGCCCAGCGGCCGCACCGCCCTGCTCGACCTGGCGCTCACCGCCCGCCGTGCCGACCCGTTCGTCGTCTCCGACCTGGACGCGCCGGGCTGGCTGGAGCGCTTCAGCGACGACGCCGACTCGGCCCTCTCTCCGGTCGGCGAGCAGCTCTTCCAGGGCCATTTCCCGATCGCCCCGCACGAGTCGAAGGCGGCCGGGATCGCGCGCGCGGAGGCACTGCTCGACGCCGGGTTCCCGGGCTGGCGCGAGCGCACCACCTGGCGGCGGGAGGCCCTCGCGGCGGGCCGCACCGGCGCGGTCGACCTGCCCGGCACCACGTGGCGCGACCGCCCCGCGATCGACCGGGGCCACGGCGTGTACCTCGCGGGCGACCAGACAGCGGCCCCCGGCGTCCTCTCGGAGGTCGCCTTCAACAGCGCGATGGAGGCGGCGTCTCTGTCCCTGACAGCTCTCAAACTCGCCCGCCTGGACGTGTATCGCGCTTGACGGAGACAGCAGTTGACCTCAACAGAGTCGTAAACGCGGTGAGGCTCCACGAGATCCCCGAAAACCTCGACCCGGCCGAGGCGGTCGCGATGATCGGGACCGGCCGCACCACCATGGGCATCGTTCAGTTCGCCGACCTCAATGCCGAGTCGGTCGCGATAGTTCCCGCCGCGGCGGGCGGGATCGGAACGCTTCTCGTCCAGTACGCGAAGAACCTGGGCGCGACGGTCATCGGACTTGCCGGTGGCGCGGCGAAGGTGGCGCGGGTGAAGGAGAACGGCGCGGAGCCGGGGAACTGTGGGGAAAGTGGTGCTGGTGTCGTAGTGGCGCCGGTCGGCCAGTCAGCCGAGGGCTGCCAGCGCACCCGCTACAAGGGTGCGCGCGGCACCGCCCCGCACAGCTTGCTGCGACAGTCTCGCAAAGGCCCGTTCGTACAAGGCGACTTGGCTGGGCTGGGTGAGCGTGGAGGCGGAATCGAGCGTGTCCGCATGCACCCTGTTGTCATCGAAGATCGTGAAGGTCGGCATGGGCCAGACCGTCCGCTGCGCCGAGACCGGGATGATGCCCACGGCGACGTTCGGGAGATCCATAGCACCGAGCAGGTGGCCGAGCTGTGCGGCCATGGTCTCTGCGCTGCACACCCGGTAGCGCAGGACCGGCTCCTCCAGGACGAACGCGAACCGGTGCGCGCCACTGTGCAGAACCGCGTTGCGTTTCATGCGCGCCGTCACGGCATCGCTCACATCGTCCGGAGCTCCCCGGAACTCCGCGATGGACGACAGGAGGGCAGTCGCGTACCCGGGCGTCTGGAGGAAACCGGGGATGACGTCGGATACGTAGGCGCGGAACGCTCTGGTTCGTTGGTACAGATCCCCCGTGGACTCCTGCAGGCGGCGCAGACCGCTCCGTTGGAGTCGTCTCCACTCCACGTGAGCGTCGGCCGACTGCCTGTTCGCCGCGATCAGATCAGGGATCTGATCACCGGCTCCGCAGGCCCCGCACCATGCCCTGATGTCCGCGTCGGACGGCGGTGTCCTGGCATTCTCGATCCGGGACGACTTCGACTCCGACCAGCCGCACCTGACGGCCAGCTCCCGCCCGCTGATCTCCGCATCCTTCCGGATCTCCCCCAGCCGGCCTGCCAGGGCTTCTCGGGCCGCCTGAACGCTCGATGAGGGATGCGGAGGCATGGATCCGGCCTTCGTCAGACTCTGTACTGGTGGTGCGGGACCGCTCGCTCCCAGACGGCTTCGAAGGCGGTCGAGCACAGCTTCACGGTGTCCGGGTCCTTCGTGATCTCGTCCTCCACCACCACGCCGTCACCCGAGAAATGATGCACCCGGAGTACTGCACCGTCGAAGAGCCAGAAGTCGTTGCCCGGCAGCGGAATGTCCGTGGCCTGTCGCCGTGGCAGCCATCGCACCTGCTCACCCGCGATGACGTTGGCCCGGGTGACGTAGTGCTCCCACCGTATGTAGTCCGACACTGGCTCGGAGACGATTCGGGCCCGGCGGATCACCACACCCCGCGCCACGGAGTCGGTGATCAACTGGTCGTAAGGGTGCCACCAGGACGCACAGTCCTCCCAGTCGATCCGCTCACCGCGCTCCCACGCCTCGAACCGGGGCGTCGGAGCGTAGGAGTCGCGCAACTCCAGGTGTACGGCGGACCGCTCGCACTGACCGAGCAGCTCAGCGAAGCTGGGCACGCTCGACGGCATCACACGCCTCCCTGATCATCGGGATCATCCGGGCCGGAATCCTGACGATGGCTTCATTGTCAGGCACCGGACCGTTCGCGGGGCTGCTGCCCACGCACTGCGCTTCAGTCTCGGCATCCGGCTTCCATCCTTGCAACAAGATCTCTTGAGCTTCCGCATCCGCCCACGCGGTGGGGCAGTGGTCCCGGTCGGTGTCGGGGTCGATGCCGATGAACTCCACGGCCATGGCCAGCTCCCTGGTTTTGGTGCTTGCTCGGGCTTGCATCAGCCTGACCGAGCAGCTGATACAACGTCAGTACCCTTGCGGATACGCCATATCGGCGTGCAAGCCCATGCAAGTTTGTAGAGACCCGAACGAGTCGCCTCTTAGCGTCGTCACCACCACGACAGCACCGAAGGGGCGGCAAGCCATGGCACACGAGAGGCAAACCGCGGACGCGTGCGGCACAGCCAGGGGGTGGCGCTGATGTGGGCCGTTCCGCCGATGAGCTCCAGCTCTCTGGACGCGTGGCTGTACGCAGCCGATCCGGTGGACGGGTGCGGTGGCTGCGCGGCCGCCATGGCACGACTGGAGGCCGCCATTCAGGCCAACGACGCCAGGGCCCGGTTCGACGCCGCAGCCGATGTCCGACGCCACCCCAACCACCAAGCGGAAGCACCCAGATGAGACAAAGGGCACCCGGCTACACCGCCCCGCCCAGTGCCGCCAGCCCCCGTCCGTAAGCCGGTACACCGTCCACAGCTGACTGCACGTGGTGGGCGCTGTGAGCGCTATGACTGATGGAGGTCGAGCCGTGGCGTGGGATACCAGCGACCGGCGCTCACGCCTGCCCAGTGACTGGCGCAAGCGGCGTGCGGTCGCCCTGCGGCGTGATGGCTACCAGTGCGTGGCCAGGCTGGTGGATGGGCCACGGTGCCCCGAGCCCGGTACCGACGTGGACCACATCGAGCCTGGCGACAACCATGACTTGATCAACCTTCAGACGCCGTGCGCCTGGCACCACTCGCGTAAGACCGCTCGTGAAGCGGCGGCGGCCAGGGTGCGGAGGCAGGGGCCACGGCGTACCCGCCCGGAGCGTCCTCATCCTGGCGACTTAGCTTGATGATCAACGATTGGGATACGGACGGCACCGATCACCCCACCGCTTGCCCTACCGGGACAACCATCCCCCGCCCCCCTCACCAAGCCCCTGATCTGCGGGTACCGCCCGCACCCGCAGCCTGGTGAGCGAGGTGGTCAACAGCACCATCCTCGAACCTAGCCTCAGCCGAGCAGGCCGCCCAGCAGTCCAGTCACGGTGCCCAGCAGTCCGGTCACGGTGTTCAGGAGGCCACCGAGGAGGCCTCCGCCGGAACCGCCACCGCGGGCTCCGTCGAAGCCGGTGTCGTCCTGCACGACCGCGTGGCCGTGGTGGTGAGGACCCGCTGGCACGGCCGCGGCAGCGGATGGAACCAGCAGCGTCAGGCAGAGCACCGGAGCGGCGAGGACCGCCGCGACCCGGGCGCGGGTCGATTTGCGTGTGCGATGCGACATGGCTGTCCTTTCAACGGGTCGCGAGGACCGCGACGCGATCACGCTCACCCAGGACGATGCGCCGCGCAACCTGAAATCACTCTCAGTAGTCGCGGAGGCGGGACTCGGCGACTGCGGATGTCGTGTTGCCTACCTGCTCTCACGGAGGCCAAGTCACACCAGGCGGACATGCACGCCAAGGTTGATGCTGCGGGCAACGTTGGGGAGGTACTCGGTGTCTATCTGGGGAGCGTCTGCCTCCGGCCGCCAGGCGGTGGCAGGGAGTGGGCAGTTCGGCCGGACTTGTTGCGGGACCCAACGCCTCAGGGGCTGGGGCGCGCCCTCATGTTCTCAACTCCGGTGGTGACGCGCTGATGTGGGCCATTCCGCCGGTCATTCTCTGGGAACCCCGGGACGCTTACGACCTCCCGGCTGACGCTGCCGTGGAGCCTGCCGACCTCCCGCAGTGCAGTGCCGAGATGGTCAACTATCGATATGTGGGGCCAGAGTTGGGGATCGTTCCGCAAGCGCGGAGGGGTAGGGAGTGACCACCAGGTCCGTCTTCGCGTACGCGGCTCACCGCATCCGCCGACATCCGGCAGGAGAGATCACTCTCACGGCCCGCTGCCTGGCCCCCGGTTGCCGGTGGGAGCTGGACGCGACCAGCGATCTGGCGGCGGGAGACGAAGCGTGCATGGCCCACACGGGTCTCAACCCCGGCCACGACACCTTCGAACGCACCTGGTCCGAAGTGTCGTTGGTGACGCGGCTCGATCGTAGAGACAAGCTTCCGGAGGCTGAGTAGGCCCCGCCTCTGGTCCTCCCGGCGCGTGGGGTCCCAGGCCCCGTCCGACACGTTCCCCCGTGTGTCGGGCCGGGGCCCTTCCACCGCTCCGGCGGGTACTACTCCGCCCCGCCCAGCCTCCGCAGCGCGTCATCCGTGAGCCGGTTCACGGTCCACTCCGACATCGACACTGCTCCGAGTGATCGGTAGAAGTCGACGGCAGACACATTCCAGTCGAGGACCGACCACTCCAGGCGCTCATAGCCGCGCGCCACACAAATGCGGGCCAGTTCGGTGAGGAGGGCCTTGCCGTGGCCGGCTCCCCGGGCCTCGGGGCGTACGTACAGGTCCTCCAGGTAGATGCCGTGCACCCCGCGCCATGTCGAGAAGTTCAGGAACCAGAGCGCGAAGCCCACCGGCTCGCCCGACTCGTCCTGCGCGATGTGCGCGAACGCCGCCGGGTGCTCGCCGAACAGCGCCTCGCGGAGCTGTTCCTCGGTGGCGCGCGCCTCGCCGGGGGCCTTCTCGTACTCGGCGAGCTCGCGGACCATCCGGTGGATCACGGGGATGTCGGCGGCTGTGGCGTTGCGAATCATGGCCGCAGGGTAGGCGGCGGGACGACCGTTCCGCGCGGCCGTTTCGTCGTACGGACATCCTGCCCGAGGGTGCGAGCGGGGGGCGGGTCGGGCGCGCCCTCTCGTGCCGGGCACACGGCCACCCCCTCAGGCACGCCCTCCGGCGCCCGCGAAAGGTCACCCGCCCTGCAGAAGGTCACCCGGCCCCGCCCGGACACCGCCCCGTCCGGATGTCGATCCCCCGTCCTGCCCCACCCCCGTGCGTGAATCACAGCATGAGGCGTTTTCCCCCCGGCCGACGGCCCGCCGGCACACCGCCCCGCAGCACACGGGCCCCGGGCACACAGACCCCCAACCCACCTGCCCAGCCCGCATGTGCCCAGCCCACATCTGCCCAGTCCACACGGTCCCGCCGCGCGCCGCTCGCCGGTGCCGTCCGCCGCATCCTCCGCTACGTCCGCAGCGCCCCCGGCACCTACATCTGGCTGGCCGCGCTCTTCGTCACCACCATCGCCATGCACCACATGTCACCCGACTTCGAGGCGGACTTCCTGCGGCAGCGGTCCACCAACATCCACGAGCTGTCGGCCAACCCCCGCCGGGTGCTGATCGCGAGCGCGTTCTGGATCGACGGCGGCGGCTGGCTCCCGTACGCCCTGCTCTACACCGTCTTCCACGCCCAGGCCGAACGCTGGCTCGGCACCCTGCGCTGGCTGGTCATCGCCTTCGGTACGCACGTGGCCGCCACCTTCATCAGCGAGGGCGCTCTGCTGTGGGCGATCCGGCACGACTACGCGCCCCATTCCGCCGTCAACACCCTTGATGTGGGGGTGAGTTACGCCCTCGCCGGCATCGTCGCCGTACTGACGTACCGGATCGCCCGCCCCTACCGCTACCTCTACCTCGCGGGCGTCCTCGTCATCTACGCCGCCCCGCTCCTGAGCGCGCGCACCTTCACCGATCTGGGCCACTTCGCATCCGTACTCATCGGCCTGGCCTGCTACCCGCTCACCCGCGGGCGGGGCGGCGCCCCCTGGAACCCGGCCGCGACCCTGCGCACCGCCGGCCGCCGCCTCGGCTTCTCCGGGGCGCGGGCCGAGGACTGACGCGCAGGGGGCCGGGCCGGGAGCCGGGCCCCGTACGCGCGACCTCGGCAGGGCCTCAGGAACTCCGGCCGGCTTACGACACCCCCGCCGACGCCAGCACCTTCCCGAACGCCTCCGCGTCGAAGATCGCCCGCCCGTCCCCGCCCGGCTTCTTCCCGTCGATCAGCACCACGGGGCTGCTGTTGACGCCCGAGTCCTCGAACGCGCCCTCCGCCGACTTCACCCAGTCCTTGTACGTGTCCTCGCGCACCGCCTTGTCGAAGGCGGCGCCGCGCAGCCCCGGCACCTTGTCGGCGATCTTCAGCAGGTTGTCGGCGGTGAAGGCGTCATCGGTCTCCTTTTCCGGCTGGCTGGCGAACACTGCCGCGTGGAACTCGGGGAACTTGCCCGCGTCGACCGCCGCCCGCATCGCGTTGACGGCCCGCTTGGAGCTGTTCCCGCCGAAGTTGGCGTCGAGGAACGAGGCGATCGTGTAGCGGATCTTGACCTTGCCCTCGGCCGCGAGCTTGGCGACCGCCGTCGCGCCGCCGCCCTCGTAATGCTTGCAGAACGGGCAGCGCGGATCCTCGTACACGGTCACGGTGTGGGGCGCGGCCGGGTCGCCGACGACGATTTCCGCACCCTCCACCTTCGCGGACAGCTTCGCGAGCGTGGCGGCCTCCGGCGCGGTCTTCACGGTGAGCTCGGCCTGCGAGGACGCACCGGAGCCCGAGCCCGAGGAGCAGGCGGTCGCCGAGAGGCCGAGCCCCATGGCCGCCACCACCACAACGGCGGCACGACGGATAGTGCGTACACCCATGAAAAACCAACCCTTCGGCGCGAAATACCGCAAAATTACCTGACCTTCGACACTAAACACCCGCCCGCACCGCACCGGCCGCCAAAGGTCCCGCCCCACGCCGCCATTGGTCCCACGGATTTCGTAGCGACCCCGCCCACCTGCGAATTCCATGGCTGGACAGCGCCCGCGGCCCGGGTGTACGAACAAGCCCCATGAGCGCGATCAACGGCGGAATCTCCTTCTGGTACGCAACCGACGGCATACCCACGCCCCGCGAGCCGCTGCCCGGCGACACCACCGCCGACGTGGTGATCGTCGGCGGCGGATACACCGGCCTGTGGACGGCGTACTACCTGAAGAAGGCGGCCCCCTTCCTCAACATCACCGTCCTGGAGTCCCGCTTCTGCGGCTACGGCGCCTCCGGCCGCAACGGCGGCTGGCTCTACAACGGCATCGCGGGCCGCGACCGGTACGCGAAGCTGCACGGCCAGGAGAGCGCGGTCCGCCTCCAGCTGGCGATGAACGCCACGGTCGACGAAGTCGTACGCGTCGCCGCCGAGGAGTCGATCGACGCCGACGTCCATCGGGGCGGGGTGCTCGAAGTCGCTTACACACCGGCCCAGTTGGGGCGGCTCAAGGACTTTCACGCCGCCGAGGTGGCCTTCGGCGAGAAGGATCGCGTCCTGATGGGGGCGCGGGAGACCGCCGAGCGCATCCGGGTCAGCGGCGCGGTCGGCTCGACCTGGACCCCGCACGGCGCGCGGATCCACCCGGTGAAGCTCGTCAAGGGCCTGGCCGCCGCGGTCGAGGCGCTCGGCGTCACCCTCCACGAGTCGACGCCGGTCACCGAGATCCGCCCCCGGCACGCCGTCACCCCGTACGGAACGGTCCGCGCGCCCTACATCCTGCGCTGCACCGAAGGGTTCACCGCCTCGCTGAAGGGGGCGCGCCGGGCCTGGCTGCCCATGAACTCGTCCATGATCGCGACCGAGCCGCTCGGCCCCGAGGTGTGGGAGGCGATCGGCTGGGCGGGCCGCGAGACGCTGGGCGACATGGCGCACGCCTACATGTACGCGCAGCGCACCGCCGACGACCGCATCGCGCTGGGCGGCCGGGGCGTCCCGTACCGCTTCGGTTCGAAGACGGACAACGACGGGCGCACCCAGCCCGCCACCATCGAGGCGCTGCGCGACATCCTGGTGCGCTTCTTCCCGCAGCTGGCCGGCGCCCGCGTCAGCCACGCCTGGTCGGGCGTGCTCGGGGTGCCGCGCGACTGGTGCGCGAGCGTCACCCTGGACCGTACGACGGGTCTGGGCTGGGCGGGCGGCTACGTCGGCTCGGGCGTCGCCACCGCCAACCTCGCCGCCCGCACCCTGCGCGACCTCGTCCAGCAGGATTCCGGGCAGGCGGGGCCCACCGAACTGACCACCCTGCCGTGGGTCAACCACAAGGTCCGCACGTGGGAGCCGGAGCCGCTGCGCTGGCTCGGTGTCCAGGGGATGTACGCGGCGTACCGTGCGGCCGACCGGCGCGAGCTGGCGAGCCACGGGGTGGCCACGGACCGGATCGCAACGCTGGCGGACCGGGTCGCGGGGCGGCGCTGAGCCCGGGGCCTCGGGGGAGTTTGCCCACCCGCCCGCCCGTGACTCGGGGCTGGAAGGGCTGAGCCCTGGGGCTGCGCCCCAGACCCCCTGAGGGGCTCCGCCCCTCGAACCCCGGCGGGGGCTCCGCCCCCTGCACCCCCAACTACCCGGGCATATGGCCGCCCCCTACGCCACCACAACCCCGTACTCCCCCACCAGCTCCCCCAGCCCGCCCCGGTACCCCTTCCCTCCGGCCACGAAGTCCCAGTCGCCGCCCGGTCTGCGGCGGAACGAGCCGAGCACCAGGGCCGTTTCGGTGGGGCGGCCGTCGGAGACCGGGAGGCGGTCGAGTTCGCGGCCTGCGGGGTCGCGCAGGCAGATGGCCGCCTCCGTGAACCCGGCCAGGTCCTGGCCCGGGTTCGCCTCGGGGTCGACGGCGGCGACCAGGACCAGCCGGTCGGCGCGTTCCGGCAGCGCGTCGAAGGCCACCCGTACCGCCGCCCGGTCGCCGCCGGTGCCGGGCACCATCCGTACCGAACCCCCCGGATTCTGCGGGTTGTTGAAGAACACGAAGTGCTCCTCGGCCAGCACCCGGCCGCCCCGGCACACCAGCGCGCACACGTCGAGCGCGACCCCGCCGGTCCACGTCATGCCGAGCAGGTTGAAGTCCCCGGACACCGGACCGGATACCTGGCCGGCGGCCTGAGCGGGCACTTGGCCTGGCACCTGGCCGGCGGCCTGAGCGGACATCTGCTCGGACACCCACTCCGGCACCACGCGCTGCGCCGGGACGGCGGGCTCCGGGACGGCCCGCGCGGGGACGGCCGGCTCCGGGACGGCCGGCTCCGGGACGGCCGGCGCGGGTGCGCTCCCGTCGCCGAGGCGGCCGCGCAGGCCGTGCTGGTGCAGCAGGCCCACCAGCTCCTCGCCGTTGACCAGCGTGAGCGGCTTGCCCTCGGCGAAACCGTACGATCCGGGTCCGAAGCCCGAAGTCGTCACCAGTACGCCCTTGTTGGCGCCCGCGCCCTGCACCGTGCCGTACAGATCGCGCACCGCGGTCGGCGGGACCGTGTTGCGGTAGCGCTTGACCTGGACGATGATCCGGCCGCCGCTGATCGGGTCCGGATCGAGGGCCTCGACGTCCACGCCGCCGTCGTTGGAGCGCTGGGTGGTCAGCGCCTGCATGCCGCGGGCCCGGAACAGCTCGGCGACCAGGCCCTCGAACTCGATGGGGTCCATCGTGAACAGGTCGGGCTCCGCGCCGCCCCCGTGCGACACCACGCCCGTGCCCACGTCGGCGGGGCGGCGTCCGGGCCGTACGGCGGTGCGCTGGTCCGGCCGGGCGGAGAGCTGCCCGCGCAACGCCTCCACCAGGCAGTCGACAGCGCTGACCTGCCCGAGGTTGAGCTGCGCGAACGCGGCGCGCGGCACGCTCACCGTGGCCAGGAAGATCTCGGCCCGCCGCCCGGTGGCGGGATCCACGTCATCCACGAACCCGTTCAGGGCGACCGACTCAAGCACCCCGAACTCATCGGCCGCGAACAGATCGCGCAGGACCAGCAGCACGCACTGCGCGAGCGCGTCCCGGTACAGCGCGCGGCGCTGGGTGACCGGCCGGGCCGTCTCCTTCTCCTGGTCCGAACTCGCCACGTAGCGTACGGACTTGACCTCAGGGATCACCTCGTAGCCGGGCAGCTCCCAGTCGAGGACCAGTTGGCGCGCACCCCGGTCGAAGGAGGCCGCCAGCTGGCGGGGGAAGCCCTCGGGCCAGGCGGCCGAGGAGTACAGGGCGGCCGAGAAGTAGTCGACCACCGCGCCCGGATCCCCGGCCCGCAGCGCGTCCGCGAGTTCGGCGATGCCCGCGTTGTGCCCGCGCACCTCGGCGAGCTGCCCGGCCGCCCAGGCGTCGTACTGCGCCCGGTACGCGGCGAGTTGCTCCTGGCGGCGCGCCTCGGCGGCCTGCGCCGCCTGCCAGTCGTGCTGGTAGCGGGCCTGCGCCTGCTGCTGGGCCTGCGCCCGCCGCCCGGCCGTCCAGCCGCCCTGCGCCTGCTGCTGGGCCTGCGCCCGCCGCCCGGCCGTCCAGCCGCCCTGCGCCTGGTACTGCGCCGGATCCGGCATCGGCACCGGCTGGGCGAGCTGCCCGGGCTCGAAGGGGGCGATCTCCTCCGGCCGGGTCAGCGCCGCGGCCCGGAACGGCGCCGACCCGCACCCCGCCGCCAACAGCCCTGCCAGGGCGGCGACTTGGCCCTCCAGCTCCTGCGTACGCAGCCGCGCGTCCGCCTCCCGCCCCTGCCGGTACGCCGCCTGCTGCTCCCGCTGCATCCGCGCGAGATCACGCTCGTACGCCCGCTGCTGCCGCTGCTGCTGCACCACCGCCCGCTGCTGCGCCTCCCGCTGGCGCTGCTGCTGACGCTGCGCCTCGGCCCAGATCCCGACCAGACCGCTGGAACGACGGCTCATGCGTTGACTGCCTTTCTCCCCACACCCCGGAAAGCCCCACGTCCCGGGAGCGCCCCACACCCCGGAAAAGCAAGTGTCCCGGACCTGGCAGGCCCGGGACGCTTTGTTGCGACTTGTTACGGCAGAGCCCCCTGTCGGGTTCGAACCGACGACCCCCGCTTTACAAGAGCGGTGCTCTGGCCAACTGAGCTAAGGAGGCAACCCGAGAAGTGTAACCAACGCTCGCGCGGGCGCGGCGGGAAATTTCATCGCCGCTCACCTGCTGACACGGCGGACATCCCCAGGTAGCGTCCTGACCCAGTCCGCTCAGGTGGACTACACCACTTCTCCCTCTACTCGGATCGTCCGGCACGTTCCTGCCGGTGAAGGGACACATCAGTCATGGCCACTGTCACGTTCGACAAGGCGACCCGGATCTACCCGGGCTCCACCAAGCCCGCGGTCGACGGGCTGGAGATCGAGATCGAGGACGGCGAGTTCCTGGTACTCGTCGGCCCCTCCGGCTGCGGAAAGTCCACCTCCCTGCGCATGCTCGCGGGCCTGGAGGACGTCAACGGCGGAGCGATCCGGATCGGTGAGCGCGACGTCACGCACCTGCCGCCGAAGGACCGGGACATCGCCATGGTGTTCCAGAACTACGCGCTGTACCCGCACATGACCGTCGCCGACAACATGGGCTTCGCCCTCAAGATCGCCGGCGTGAACAAGGCGGAGATCCGGAAGAAGGTCGAGGAAGCCGCCAAGATCCTCGACCTGACCGAGTACCTCGACCGCAAGCCCAAGGCGCTCTCCGGCGGCCAGCGCCAGCGCGTCGCGATGGGCCGGGCCATCGTGCGCGAGCCGCAGGTCTTCCTCATGGACGAGCCGCTGTCCAACCTCGACGCCAAGCTGCGCGTCTCCACCCGTACGCAGATCGCCTCGCTCCAGCGCCGGCTCGGCATCACCACCGTGTACGTCACGCACGACCAGGTCGAGGCCATGACCATGGGCGACCGGGTGGCCGTCCTGAAGGACGGTCTGCTCCAGCAGATCGACTCGCCGCGCAACATGTACGACCGCCCAGCCAACCTGTTCGTCGCCGGATTCATCGGCTCGCCCGCCATGAACCTGGTCGAGGTGCCGATCACCGACGGCGGTGTGAAGTTCGGCAACAGCGTGGTGCCGGTCAGCCGCGAGGCGCTGTCCGCGGCCGCCGACAAGGGCGACCGCACGGTCACGGTCGGCGTGCGCCCCGAGCACTTCGACATCGTGGAGCAGAACGGCGCCGCCGCGAAGTCCCTCACCAAGGAGTCCGCGGACGCCCCGGCGGGCCTCGCGGTCACCGTCAACGTGGTCGAGGAGCTCGGCGCCGACGGCTATGTGTACGGTTCCGCCGAGGTCGGCGGCGAAGTGAAGGACCTGGTGGTCCGGGTCAACGGCCGCGCCGTGCCGGACAAGGGCACGCAGCTGCACGTCGTCCCGCGTCCGGGTGAGACCCACGTGTTCTCCACCTCCACGGGCGAGCGGCTCAGCGACTGACCCGGCCCGATACGCTGGCCGAGGCCCCGCACTCATCTGCGGGGCCGCGGTCCGTCATTTCCGGAGCCGCGGTCCGTCATTTCCGGAGCTTCGGTCCGTCACTTCCGGGGCAGCGGTCCGATGTCGACAAATACCCCGGCACACCGCCCATTTCGAACCTTGTTCGTCAACGCGTGATTCGAAAGGCGGCGTCGAACCATCCCCCGACAGGGTGACGAAATGTCGCCAAATCATCACTCCCCGCTACGCTCGCCTCCGTGACGCACACAGCCCGCCGAATCGGCCGAACCCTCGCCCTCGTCCTGCCCGTCGTCCTCGTGCTCTCCGGGACGCTCGCGGTCACCCGGGTCAACTGGGCCGGCAGCAACGAATCGCAGATCCTGACCGCCTCTTCCGAGAACGTCTCCGTACGCGCCAAGTCCCGCGCCCCGCAGGACGTACTGCGCGACGCGCTCCTGATCGAGCTCCAGGAGAAGGACGCCGGCACCGCCCTCACCCACCTCCAGCGCGAGGTGGAGCGCCGCCCCTCGCTCGCCCAGCACTGCATGTCGATCGCCCGCGCGCTCGGCCGGGCCGCCGTGGAGCACTACGGCCCCGTGAAGGCCCAGTCGTACTCCCGCCCCGTCTGCGACACCTCCTTCGCCTCGGGCGTGGCCCAGGAGCGGTGACGTCCCGCCGTGGGGACGCCTATCGTTCACCGCATGACTCCCAGCACAACTGCGACGTTTCCGACGCAGGCCGTGGTCCTGGCGGGCGGCCAGGGCTCCCGACTTCGTCCGTACACCGACGACCGTCCCAAGCCGATGGTCGAGATCCCGGGCACCGGGGTCCCGATCATCGGCCATCAGCTTGCCTGGCTGGCCGCCGAGGGCGTCACTGACGCCGTCATCTCCTGCGGCCACCTCGCCGACGTCCTCAAGGACTGGCTGGCCAAGACGGATCTGCCGCTGCGCGTCACCACGGTCGTCGAGGACGAACCGCTGGGCCGGGGCGGCGGCCTGAAGCACGCGGCGGCCTCGCTGCCCCACCCCGGCCAGCCCTGGTACGCCACCAACGGCGACATCTGGACGCGCTTCTCGCTCCGCGAGATGGCCTCCTTCCACGGCGAGCGCGACGCGACCGCCACGCTGGCCCTGGCCCGCCCCCGCATCCCGTGGGGCGCCGTCGAGACCGACGCCTTCGGCCACATCACCGACTTCATCGAGTCGCCGCCCTCGCCGTACCTCATCAACGCGGGCGTGTACGTCTTCTCCGCGGCCTTCACCGCGATGCTGCCGGACGTCGGCGACCACGAGCGCACCACGTTTCCCCGGCTGGCTCGGGAGCGCCGGCTGGCCGGGTTCCCGCTGCCGCACGGGGCGTACTGGCGGGCGATCGACACCGCGAAGGACCTCACGGAGGCGGCCAAGGAGCTTGCTGCTCAGCGGGGTTGACCTTGCCTGCCACCCTGCCGGGGCTCCGCCCCCGGACCCCCGCTCCTCAATCGCCGGAGGGGCTGGATTTTTCGCTGAGCAGGACTGGTTTTGCGAGCGGGACTGGTTTTGCTCAACGGCATGCCGAAGGGGGCCGGAATCTCCGGCCCCCTTCTCTTTGCTACTAGCCCAGCAACCCCCCGATCGGGTTCCGGTTGCCGCTGGTGCTGCCTGTGCTGCCCGATGTCGGGCCTGAGCTGGAGGAGGGCGGGGCCTGGGGGGTGCGGTGGTGGGAGGGGGGCTGGCCGCCCGTGCCGGCGGTGTGGCTCGGCTGGCCGGTGGTGCCTGCCGTGGCGGGCTGGTGGGCCTTCGGCTTCTTGGACGGCTTGGCGGAGGGGCTCGCCGAACCGGTGCCCTTCGGCGACGGCTTGGCGCCCTTGGCGGGAGTACGGGGCGCGAGCGCCGGGCCGGTCTCGCTCGGCAGCGGGGTGCCGGGCAGGTAGTTGGTCGGGTCGTCGTCGGGGCCCGGCACCGTCACCACGGTGGTGGAGCGGACCGCGCCGCCGAGCAGCGCGCCGGTCAGCAGGGTCAGGCCGACGACGATGGTCGTCATGACGACGCCGCGGCGCAGCACCCGGCGCCGCAGTTCCCACAGTTCGGAGCGCGGGCCGAGCTTGCGCCAGGCCTCGCCCGCGAGCCGGGCGTCCAGTGAGTACACCGGGGCGCCCGCGATGATCAGCGGGGACCAGGCGGCGAGGTAGATGATGTCGGGCGCGTTGTAGGCGCGTACGTGCTGCCAGCTCACCGTCACCAGCAGGGCCGCCGACAGCAGCGCGCCGAACACGGCCGCCACGCGCTGCCACAGACCGAGCATCGTCAGTACGCCGACGACGACTTGGAGGAAGGCGACGGTGAGGCCCGCGCCCACGGGGTGCTGGAGTGCGAAGTCGCGCAGGGGCTCGGCGAGCGTCCAAGGGTGCAGCGAATTCAGCCACTTGACCATCGAGCCGCGCTCGCCGCCGTCGAAGTACACGGGGTCGCACAGCTTGCCCATGCCGGCGTACACGGAGATGAAACCGAGGAACACGCGCAGCGGGAGCAGCACGACGCCGAGGTTCATGCGGCGGCCCGGGTAATAGGCGTGCCGTACGGCCGAGGTGTCGGTGCGCGGCGGCTGCGCGTCCGAGCCGTCCTCCGCGTATCCGTCCGGATCCTCGAACTCGGGTTCCCCGTACGGTTGTTGACCGTAGGGGGAACGCATCTTCGGAAGCAGCGCGGTTTCCGGTCCGGGGCCCGCGAGCAGCGGGGACCGCATCGTGTCGCCGACGTCGATGCGCGGGATGACCTGCGTCGCACCGGCCTCGTAGCGCTCGCCGCCGACGACGGAGGTGGCGCGGACCGCCTGCAGGAGTCCGCTCGCCCCCGGCGCCGACTTGCCGCTCCACACCACGGGCGCCCTACGGCGCACCGCGGTGCTCGAAATGAGGGGCTTCGGCAGCGACTTGGGCGCAAACAGCACCCGGAAGCTGGCGTGGTTGACGATGACCTGCGCGGGGTCGGCGTCCACCTTGAGCATGCTCAGGGCAGGCTGGTCGTCGATCCCGGGCCGGGGCGTTCTGGTGTCCACACTCATCTAACCGAGTGACGGGTGCTTAGGACACTGCTTGACGGGTCCGAATCTGTCCGAGACCCGTCAAGATCACCTTCTTTCAGGCGCGCCGGCGGGCCGCCTCGTACAGCACGATGCCCGCCGCCACACCGGCGTTGAGCGACTCGGCGCCACCAGGCATCGAGATCCGCACCCGGTAGTCGCAGGTCTCGCCGACGAGTCGGCCAAGTCCCTTGCCCTCACTGCCGATCACGATGACGACCGGGCCGCCGATCTGCTCAAGCTCCTCGACCGTGTGCTCGCCGTCGGCGGCGAGACCGACGATCGTGAGGCCTTCCTTCTTGTAGGCCTCAAGAGCGCGGGTCAGGTTGGTGACGCGGGAGACCGGCGTACGGGCCGCGGTGCCCGCCGACGACTTCCAGGCGCCCGCCGTCATGCCGGCCGCACGCCGCTCGGGGACGACCACGCCGTGGCCGCCGAAGGCGGAGGTGGAGCGGACGATCGCGCCGAGGTTGCGCGGGTCGGTCACGCCGTCGAGGGCCACGATCAGCGGCTCCTCGCCGTTGTCGTACGCGGCGGACGTGAGGTCCTGCGGGTCGGCGTACTCGTACGGCGGCACCTGGAGCACGAGGCCCTGGTGGTTGAGGCCGTTCGTCATCCGGTCGAGCTCGACGCGCGGGGCCTCCATCAGGTTGATGTTGCCGCGCTCGCCGGCGAGCTGGAGCGCCTCGCGGACCCGCTCGTCGTTGTCGATGTACTGCTGGACGTAGAGCGTGGTCGCCGGGACGCCGTCGCGCAGCGCCTCGAAGACGGGGTTGCGGCCCACGACCATCTCGGACGTGCCCTTGGTACCACCGCGGCGCGGGGCGGGACGCCGGGCCTGGGCCTGCTTGGCCTGGGCATTGGCGATGCGGTTCTTCTTGTGTCCCTTGCGGACGGAGGCGGGCGGCGTGGGGCCCCGGCCTTCCAGACCCTTGCGCCGCTGGCCACCGCTGCCGACCGTAGCGCCCTTCTTGTTGGACGTGCGGCGGTTCCTGCGCTGGCTGTTCCCGGCCATGACCTACCTGTTTCCTGTGCATCTGGCGATCCACACGGAGACGCGGATCGTGTACGTACGTATATGAAGTGTGCCGCCCGATCGCCCGGGCGGCACATCGCGCATGGGCTCAGCGCGGGCCGAGGGTCCAGCGGGGGCCGCTGGGGCTGTCCTCGATGACCAGGCCGGACTGGGTCAGCTGGTCACGGATGGCGTCCGCGGTGGCCCAGTCCTTGCGGGACCTGGCCGCCTCGCGCTGCTCCAGGACGAGGCGTACGAGCGTGTCGACGGCCCCGTGCAGTTCTGCGCCGCGGTCGGCTTCCTCGGCCCAGTGCGCGTCCAGCGGGTCCAGGCCGAGCACGCCGAGCATGGCGCGGACCTCGGCGAGGCGGGCGATCGCGGCTTCCTTGTCGTCGGCGGCGAGCGCGCTGTTGCCCTGGCGGACGGTGGTGTGGACGATCGCGAGGGCCCCCGGGACGCCCAGGTCGTCGTTCATGGCCTCGGCGAACGCCGGCGGCACCTGGCCGGCGGGCTCGACGACGCCCCCCGCCTTCTCGACCACGCGCTGGATGAAGCCCTCGATCCGCGCGAACGCGGACTCGGCCTCGCGCAGGGCCTCCTCGCTGTACTCGATCATCGACCGGTAGTGCGGGGTGCCCAGGTAGTAGCGGAGCACGATCGGGCGCCACTGCTTGACCATCTCGGACACGAGGACCGAGTTCCCGAGCGACTTCGACATCTTCTCGCCGCTCATGGTGACCCAGGCGTTGTGCACCCAGTAGTTGGCGAACTCGTCGCCGAACGCCTGGGCCTGGGCGATCTCGTTCTCGTGGTGCGGGAAGATCAGGTCGAGCCCGCCGCCGTGGATGTCGAAGGCGCTGCCCAGGTACTTGTGGGCCATCGCCGAGCACTCCAGGTGCCAGCCCGGACGGCCGCGCCCCCACGGGGTCTCCCAGCTGGGCTCGCCCGGCTTGGCGGCCTTCCACATCGCGAAGTCGCGGGGGTCGCGCTTGCCGGTCTCGCCGTCGCCGGACGGCTGGAGAAGGTTGTCCAGCTCCTGGTTGGACAGGGCGAGGTAGCCCGGGAAGGACCGCACGTCGAAGTAGACGTTGCCGTCCGCCTCGTAGGCGTGGCCGCGCTCGATCAGGCCGCGCATCATCTCGACCATCTCGGTGACGTGGCCGGTGGCGCGCGGCTCATAGGTGGGCGGCAGGCAGCCGAGCGCGGTGTAGCCGTCGGTGAACGCGCGCTCGTTCTCGTATCCGATGGACCACCAGGGGCGGCCCTGCTCGGCCGACTTCCTGATGATCTTGTCGTCGATGTCGGTGACGTTGCGGATGAACGTGACGTCGTAGCCGCGGTAGTCGAACCAGCGGCGCATGATGTCAAAGTTCAGCCCCGACCGGATGTGCCCGATGTGCGGGGCCGCCTGGACGGTGGCGCCACACAGGTAGATCGAGACACAGCCCTGCGTGAGCGGGACGAAATCACGAATCTGCCGGGCGCTGGTGTCGTACAGGCGAATGGTCACCACTCCAGGGTAGTGGCCCAATACCAGTGCCCCGCGACCCTTCCGGGCCACGGGGCACACAATTTGGCGTCTGTTGGGACTCGGAGCCGACCGACGATCTTCCGCGGGGTGATCCGGGCCCCGCCGCGCTTCTACGGCAGCCGGTAGACCAGCGCCGTGGCGATGGCCGCGAGCCCCTCGGCGCGGCCGGTCAGACCGAGCCCGTCGCTGGTGGTCCCGGACACCGCGACCGGCGCCCCGGCCGCCGCCGACAGCGCCTTCTGCGCCTCGTCGCGCCGCTTGCCGATCTTCGGGCGTACGCCGATGACCTGGACCGCGATGTTCCCGATCTCGAAGCCCGCGGCGCGCACGATCCGGGCGGCCTCGGCGAGCAGGGTCACCCCGGAGGCGCCGGACCACTCGGGGCGGTCGGTGCCGAAGTGCGCGCCGAGGTCGCCGACGCCGGCCGCCGAGAAGATCGCGTCGCAGGCCGCGTGCGCGGCGACATCGCCGTCGGAGTGCCCGGCCAGACCCCATTCCGCGTCTTGGGGGCCGTCCCAGAGCAGCCCGGCGCACCACAGCTCGCGCCCGCGCTCGAAGGCGTGGACGTCGGCGCCGATGCCGACCAGCGGGATCACGGGACCGGCGGCAGAGGTTTCAGAAGCCATCGTTGGCCCTCCGTCGTGCGAGTACGGCCTCGGCGAGTACGAGGTCGAGCGGCCGGGTCACCTTGAACGCCTCTTCGTGTCCGGGCACCACCACGACGGTCAGGCCCAGCTGCTCGACCATGCCGGCGTCGTCGGTGACGCTGCCGGTGACCGTCTCGTGGGCGCGTACGAGCGTGGCGCGGTCGAAGCCCTGCGGGGTCTGCACCGCGCGCAGCCGGGCCCGCTCGGGGGTGGCGACGACGGGCTCGGGGCCGCCGTCGGTGCGCGGCTCGACCTCCTTGACGGTGTCGGCGAGCGGGAGCGCGGGGACGACGGCGGGGGCTCCGTCGCGTACCGCCTCGATGACCGCGTCGACGGTGTCGACGGGGACCAGCGGGCGAGCCGCGTCATGGACCAGCACGATGTCGAAGCCGGGCGGCAGCGCGTCCAGGCCCAGCTTCACGGACTCCTGGCGGGTCTCGCCGCCGGGCACCACGAGGAAGTCGGTCCGCTCAGGCAGCGCGTGCTCCGTGAGCAGGTTCTTGACCTCGGTGGCGCCGTCCGGCGGGGCCACGACGACGACCAGCGAGACGGCGCGGGAGGCGGCCATCGCCCGGACGGCGTGGATGAGCATGGGGGTGCCGTTCAGCGCGCGGAGCGCCTTGGGGGCGCCCGGGCCGAGACGCACGCCGCGTCCGGCCGCGGGAATCACCGCGGCGGTGCGGAAAGGGCGCGATTCGTCTGACAAGGTTTGTGTCCTCAAACGACGTGGGTATGGCCTGGGGGAACCCTCTGCTCGAAGAGCGTGGGGGAATGCCGGGCGCTCCGCCCTGACCGGCCCTTCCGTGACACCGGTCAGGCGGGCAGCCCGGGCCCGGCACACCACAGTGCGGGAGCTGTTGGCGAGGGGATACGAACATGCCGCAGCGCCCGGCGACACAGCAATTCTCACTGCTGGTCAGCGGGCACCGCGGCAATGCCGGTCATTCCGGGGCGGGCCCCGGAACGGGTCGGCGTCAGGACGCGAGAACCTCGTCGAGGAGGGCCTCGGCCTTGTCTTCGTTGGTGTTCTCCGCGAGGGCCAGCTCGCTCACCAGGATCTGGCGCGCCTTGGCGAGCATGCGCTTCTCGCCGGCGGACAGTCCGCGCTCGCGCTCACGACGCCACAGGTCACGCACCACTTCGGCGACCTTGATGACATCGCCGGAGGCGAGCTTCTCGAGATTTGCCTTGTAGCGACGGGACCAGTTCGTGGGCTCTTCGGCATACGGTGCGCGCAGCACCTCGAAGACCCGGTCCAGCCCGTCCTGCCCGACCACGTCGCGTACGCCTACGAACTCCGCATTGTCCGCCGGTACGCGCACCGTCAAGTCGCCCTGGGCGACCTTGAGCACCAAGTAGGTCTTGTCCACGCCTTTGATCTGGCGAGTTTCGATGGCCTCGATCAGCGCGGCCCCGTGATGGGGATAGACCACGGTGTCGCCAACCTTGAACGTCATGTGACAGGTACCCCTTCCGTGGCTATCCAGGGTAACACGGATACGGCTTCTTCTGAATGGCGTTTTCGCAGGTCAGGGCATATCTCGGGGCTTGACAACAGCAACAGGAACGTGCTGTGGAAGCCTTGCGGAAGGCGGTATTCGCAGGTCGGAGCGGCTGCGAAGGGGCCGGGAAACACGTACGTTACCCACCCCGGATCGGGGCTCCGAGAGGCCGAACGTCCCGGTTTGCCGGGTTCCAAGCGGTGAACTTGATCTACTCCGTTCGGCGCTCGTTCACCCGTTCGGCCGTCCGGGATTCTTTCGGGAATTGATCAACGGGCCGACCGGCGCGTCACCGCGGCGGATTTTCGGTAAGGAATGTGTGGCGGCCCGGGAAATTGATCACCCGGGATATGTGAACGGCGCGTACGAAACACCGAGATCAGCGCGCGATCGGCCGGAGTTCGGCGGGCCCTTCGGCCGTAGGGGCGGGTCGGGTGCGGGGCGCGTCGGACGGCTCGGTAATCTAAGCCCGCTGACACACCCTTAGCTGGCCCTTAGGTACGCGTAGGTACGCGGCCGGCTGACCCGTAGCCCGTCCGAAGCAGTCCGTCTCGTACGTCCAAGGAGTTGCCGCCGCCGTGAGCCGCAGCCTTCGACGCGGCGCCCTCGCCGCCTCTGCCATCGCGTTCTCGCTCCTCTCGCTCTCCGCGTGCGCGGCGGGCAACAAAGCCCAGACGCTCGGGGTGAAGGCCGACAGCGCCTACGTCACCGTCGGCGACATCAAGGTCCAGAACGCGACGGTCGTCACCCAGCCGAAGGCCGACGCCGAAGGCCCGGCCGTCGTCACGGCGACGCTGTTCAACAACGGCGCCGACCCGCAGACCCTCGACTCCGTCCAGGTCGGCAGCGCCACCGTGAAGCTCTCCCCCGCCAAGGGCGAGGGCGCGCTCACCGTCCCGGGGCACGGCTCGATCCAGCTCGGCGGCAAGGACAACGCCTCCGCCGTCATCGCCAACGGCCGCGAGGCCGCCAAGAACGGCGATGTCCAGAAGGTCACCTTCCAGTTCAGCAGGACCGGCGCGGTGAGCCTGGACGCCTTTGTGGTCCCGGCCACCAGCTACTTCGAGGGCGTCGGCCCCAGCGAGCTCCCGAAGCCGAAGGAGACCCCCTCGGGCAGCCCGTCCGGCACCCCCTCGGGCAGCCCGTCCGGCTCGGCCTCGCCGAACACCCCGGGCACGGGTGCCAGCGGCAAGCCCGGCGGCGCCGGCTCGCCGTCGCACAGCGCGGGCACCGGTCACTGACGTACGACAAGGGAGGGCGGCCCCGGATCACTTCCGGGGCCGCCCTCCCTTGTGTTCCCGGTACGGCTTACGGCTCGAACTTGTAGCCGAGCCCCCGCACCGTCACCAGGTACCGCGGCGCGCCCGGGTCCGGTTCGATCTTGGCGCGCAGGCGCTTGACGTGGACGTCGAGGGTCTTGGTGTCGCCGACGTAGTCCGCGCCCCACACCCGGTCGATGAGCTGCATACGGGTCAGCACGCGGCCCGCGTTGCGCAGCAGCATCTCCAGGAGGTCGAACTCCTTCAGCGGGAGGTCGACCTTGCCGCCGGAGACGGTGACCACGTGGCGGTCGACGTCCATGCGGACCGGGCCCGCCTCCAGGGCGGCCGGGGTGACCTCCTCCGGCTCGCCGCGGCGGCGCAGCACGGCGCGGATGCGGGCGACCAGCTCGCGTGAGGAGAACGGCTTGGTGACGTAGTCGTCGGCTCCTATTTCCAGCCCGACCACCTTGTCGATCTCGCTGTCCTTGGCGGTCACCATGATGACCGGGACGTTGGAGCGGCCGCGCAGCTGACGGCAGACCTCGGTGCCCGGCAGGCCGGGCAGCATCAGGTCCAGCAGGACCAGGTCGGCGCCATTGCGCTCGAACTCGTCCAGGCCGTCGGGCCCGGTGGCCGCCACCGCGACCTCGAAGCCCTCCTTGCGGAGCATGTAGGACAGGGCGTCGCTGAAGGATTCCTCATCCTCGACGACGAGCACTCGGGTCACGGAAGGACCTCCGGGGCAGGAACTATGACGTGTGATTGAGGCACAGCTGAACTGAAGGTCTCGTACGGGACATCCTCGTCCTCGTCGACCGTGACCGGACCACGCCCGGCCAGGGCGCGGTCCCGAACGGCACCGGCTTCCGGCAGCCGCAGGGTGAAGGTGGAGCCCTGTCCCTCGGAGCTCCACACCGTGACCTCCCCGCCGTGCGAGGCGGCCACGTGCTTGACGATGGCCAGGCCGAGACCCGTGCCGCCGGTGGCACGGGAGCGGGCCGGGTCCACCCGGTAGAAGCGCTCGAAGATGCGCTCCCGGTCCTTCTCGGAGATGCCGATGCCCTGGTCGGTCACGGCGATCTCGATGAGGTCTCCGCCGGGCGCGGCGATGCGCCGCCCGGCGATGCCGACCCGCGTCCTGGCCGGCGAGTAGTTCACGGCGTTCTCGACCAGGTTGCCGAGGGCCGCCGCGAGCTGGCCGCGGTTGCCCCAGACGTACAGGTCGGCGGTGCCGCCGGCGGCCATGGTGATCTGCTTGGTGGACGCGGTGTGCCGGGAGCGGTCTATGGCCTCGGCGACGAGCTCGTCCACCCGGACCGGCTCGGCGTCCTCCAGCGGGTCGTCGTTCTGGACCCGGGAGAGGTCGATGAGCTCCTGGACCAGATTGGTGAGCCGGGTCGCCTCGATCTGCATCCGGCCCGCGAAGCGGGTGACCGCCTCGGGGTCGTCCGAGGCGTCCATGACCGCCTCGGAGAGCAGGGAGAGCGCGCCGGTCGGGGTCTTGAGCTCATGGCTGACGTTCGCCACGAAGTCGCGCCGTACGGCCTCGATGCGGCGGGCCTCGGTCAGGTCCTCCACCAGGAGCAGCACCAGCCGGGAGCCGAGCGGGGCGACCCGGGCGGAGACCGCGAGGGCCTCGCCCCGGCCGGTGCCGCGCCGCGGCAGGTCCAGCTCGACCTGGCGTATCTCGCCGTCGCGCCGGGTGTCGCGGGCCATGTGGAGCATCGGCTCGACGGCCAGCTTGCCGCCCCTGACCAGGCCGAGCGCGTACGCCGCGGAGCTGGCCTTGACCACGGAGTCGCTCTCGTCGAGGACGACCGCGGAGGAGCGCAGTACGGAAAGGACGGTGTCCACGCCCGGCGGCAGTACGGCGTCGGTGTGCAGGGACGTCCGGGTGGGCCGCGCCTGGTCGCGCTCGCTCCAGCGGAACGCCAGCATGGCGATCACGCCGGTGCACACCCCGGCGATCGCTGCCAATGCGGCGACCGCCGCGTTCACGTCCATGCATCCAGGTTATGCGGCCCGGCCGACACTCTCCCAGCCAAATGGGTGGCCGCTCGAACGTTCGTCGCCCAGAGTTCACCGAGGTGATGGGGACGGTTCACTTCCTGTGGCCGAATCGGACGCGTAGCGGACCGAACGTGGGAGCGTGGGGGCCGGAGCCCCCGGACGGCCCCCGGACCCCCGGTTCGCAGAGAGCCTGGTTCGTATGTGAGGAGAGGGAAACCCATGCGGGACGCGTACCACGAGGAACTTGACTCGATCGGCGAGGGCCTGGTCGAAATGACCCGCCTTGTCGGGTCGGCGATCGGGCGCGCCACCACGGCCATGCTCGATGCCGATCTGAAGCTCGCCGAGAGCGTCATCGCGGCCGACCAGAAGGTCGACGATCTCCAGCACGACCTGGAGGCCCGCGCGATCGCCCTGCTGGCCCGCCAGCAGCCGGTCGCCACCGATCTGCGGATCGTGGTGACCTCCCTGCGCATGAGCGCCGACCTGGAGCGCTCCGGCGACCTCGCCCAGCACGTGGCCAAGCTGACCCGGCTGCGCTACCCGCAGCGGGCCGTGCCGCACGACCTGCACGCCACCATCCTGGAGATGGGCCAGCTGGCCCAGCGCCTGATGGCGAAGGCCGCCGAGGTCATCATCACCAAGGACGTCGACCTGGCCCTCCAGCTGGAGCAGGACGACGACGAGATGGACCTGCTGCACCGCGCCCTGTTCCAGCACCTGATGGACGACCGCTGGAAGCACGGCATCGAGACCGCGGTCGACGTGACACTGCTCGGCCGCTACTACGAGCGGTTCGCGGACCACGCGGTGTCGGTCGCCAAGCGCGTCGTCTACCTGGTGACGGGCGAGCACGCGGACGAGCTCCAGCCGCCCGCGCAGGTCGAGGGCGCCTGACCCCGATCGCACGGGTCCACGCCCAACGGGCCTGCGAGTGAGCCCTGTTGACCGAGCTCACCTGACCCGCCGGATCGGTCCGACCTCCCAACTGGCCCGCATGCAAGCCCTGTTGACCAAGGGCGCCCGGCCCGCCGGATCGACCCGACCCCACAACAGGGTTGCGGGCAGGCCCAGTTGACCAAGGTCGCCCGGTCCGGCGGAACAGTCCGGGCCCAACAGGCTTGCCCGCGTGCGCTGTTGATGCGCCGTCCCAGTGGGCATGCAATGGGTGAAGGCTCCTTGCGTCTGCCTACTCCGGGAGGGACCCATGGCCGATTCACCCACCAACGACCCGCAGCAGGAAGCACCCGTCCCAGCCGCCGAAGCGATGAGGCTGCCGATGATCGGCGCGTGCGGCTGCGGTTCGGGCTGCGGCTGCGGCTGCCAGTCGGGCGCGCCGTGCCAGTGCGGCGGTTAGTCCCGCCGGCATCGCCGTACGGACATGGAGGGGCCCCGTCCGATCATGGACGGGGCCCCTTCGCGGGCTGGCGACCGGGTCACTTCACCGTGACGGTGACCGTCGGCGAGGTGACCTCGTCGTACTTGACCCGCAGCTCCTGCTTGCCCTTGTCGTTGAGCTTGGCGTCGAGGCTGTAGCTGCTGCCCTGCTTGACCGTGGTGCTGGCCTGCAGGGTCGTCCACTTGCCGCCCTTCATGTGCTGGAGCACCAGCTTGCTGCCTATGGGCATGCCTTTGGTGCGGCCGGTGAACGTCACCTTGTCGCCGGCCTTCACCGACTCCGGCGTCGCCTTGATGGTGGTGATGGCGGCGGTCGACTTCGAGGCGGACACGGACGGACTGGGCTTGGGGCTGGTGGCGGCGGAGGCGAAGGTGCCGGCGGCGCCGGCGGACAGCAGGGCGGCGGACAGCGCACCGGCCGCGAGCGTCCGGGCCGTGCGACTGCGCAGGGTGGCTTTCACGTTGGAACTCCCGTCTTGGCGGACTCCCCCAGGCGAACCGCATTCCACCACTTCGGGTGAAATGCACCTTCCGAGGCTATCCACAGCCGGGCCGGATCGGCGACCGGAGCGACACCGGTCAACGGCGGAGCGTAACGAAAAGCCCCCCGCCCCGCGGAAGATCCGCGGACAGGGGGCTTCGGCGTGACGGAGGGCTACCGGGCTACTTCCGCTTGCCCTGGTTCTTCACGGCCTCGATCGCGGCGGCGGCCGCGTCCGGGTCCAGGTAGGTGCCGCCCGGCTTGACCGGCTTGAAGTCGGCGTCGAGCTCGTACACCAGCGGGATGCCGGTCGGGATGTTCAGGCCCGCGATGTCGGCGTCGGAGATGCCGTCGAGGTGCTTGACCAGCGCGCGCAGCGAGTTGCCGTGGGCGGCGATCAGGACGGTGCGGCCGGCGAGGAGGTCCGGGACGATGCCGTCGTACCAGTACGGCAGCATGCGGACGACGACGTCCTTGAGGCACTCGGTCCGCGGGCGCAGCTCCGGCGGGATCGTCGCGTAACGGGCGTCGTCGCTCTGCGAGAACTCCGTGCCGTCCTCAAGGGCGGGCGGCGGGGTGTCGTACGAGCGGCGCCACAGCATGAACTGCTCCTCGCCGTACTCGGCGAGCGTCTGCGCCTTGTCCTTGCCCTGGAGCGCGCCGTAGTGGCGCTCGTTCAGGCGCCAGCTGCGGTGCACCGGGATCCAGTGCCGGTCCGCGGACTCAAGGGCGAGCTGGGCGGTGCGGATGGCGCGCTTCTGGAGGGAGGTGTGCAGCACGTCGGGGAGCAGGCCGGCGTCCTTGAGCAGCTCACCGCCGCGCGCCGCCTCCTTCTCACCCTTCGCGGTGAGGTTGACGTCCACCCACCCGGTGAACAGGTTCTTCTCGTTCCACTCGCTCTCGCCGTGGCGGAGGAGGATCAGCTTGTACGGTGCGTCGGCCATGCGTCCGAGCCTAATCGACGTTCTGGGGCCATTGCGCGCGCGGAGACCTAGGCACCCGGGCCGTCTCGATTGACGGACGGCGTCAATTCGGTGGCCCCCGGGGCGGGCCCACTTGTAACGTGCGGCCATTGCCCGCACCACTTACACACGAGTCGGCTCACGTGCACCTGCGCACGTGAGCCGCAGCCACGGGGGAACCGCATGACCGTCGCCAGTCTCAGGCGCGCCGCACGAGAAACCGTCTCCGGTCTGCCACGGGAGTTCTGGTGGCTGTGGACCAGCACCCTGATCAACCGGCTCGGGGCCTTCGTCGCCACGTTCATGGCGCTCTACCTCACCCTGGACCGCGGCTATTCGGCCTCGTACGCGGGACTCGTGGCCTCCCTGCACGGGCTCGGCGGAGTCGTCTCGTCCATCGGCGCGGGCATCATGACCGACCGGCTCGGCCGCCGCCCCACGCTGGTGATCGCGCAGACGTCCACCGCGCTGAGCGTCGCGCTGCTCGGCTTCATGACCGATCCGGCGGCGATCGCGGGCGTCGCCTTCCTCGTCGGCATGGCGAGCAACGCCTCGCGACCCGCCGTGCAGGCGATGATGGCGGACATCGTGAAGCCAGAGGACCGGGTCCGCGCGTTCTCCCTCAACTACTGGGCGATCAACCTCGGTTTCGCGATCTCCTCGATGACGGCCGGCTTCATCGCCCAGTACAGCTACCTGGCGGGCTTCCTGGGCGAGGCGACGCTCACCCTGGTCTGCGCGATCGTGGTCTTCCTCAAGCTCCCCGAGTCCCGGCCGCGGCGGACCGCCACGGAGAAGGCCGCCGAGCCGGAGATCGGCATCGGCACGGTGCTGCGCGACGGCCGTTTCATGGGCGTGGTCGGCCTCTCCTTCCTCATCTCCCTTATTTTCCAGCAGGGTTACGTGGGCCTGCCGGTCGCGATGGGCACGGACGGCTTCTCCAGCGCCGACTTCGGCCTGGCGATCGCGGTCAACGGCATCCTCATCGTGGCGGTCCAGATCCCGGTCACCCGCTACATCCAGCACCGCGACCCGCGCCGCCTGCTGATCATCTCGGCGCTGCTCGCGGGCTACGGCTTCGGGCTCACCGCGTTCGCCGGTTCGGTCGCCGTCTACGCGCTCACCATCTGCGTGTGGACGCTGGCCGAAATCGTCAACGCCCCGACCCAGACCGGCCTGGTGGTCCGCCTCTCCCCCGTCCACGGCCGCGGCCGCTACCAGGGCATCTACACGATGTCCTGGTCGGTGGCGGCGCTGATCGCCCCGCTGATGTCCGGTTACGTCATCGACCACTACGGGGCGGCCTGGCTCTGGGGCACCTGCGCGGTCCTCGGCACGGCGACGGCGCTCGGCTACTGGCTGCTCATGCGCGGGCTCCCGGCGGAGCGGCCCGTAGAGCGGCCCGCGGTCGCCGTGGACGTACCGCGCGCTGAGCTTCGTACAGATTCGGCGGCCTGACAGCCTCGTGAGCCCCGTAGAGGGGAAAGGCGGGGCCCCCGGGTCAGCGGCGCAGGGCGGTCTCCTGCTGCATGTGCGTCAGCTTCGCGGGGTTGCGCACGGCGTAGAGCCCGGTGATGAGGCCGTCGTCGATGCGCACCGCCACGACGGTGTCGAGCTCGCCGTCGAGCCGGAGAACCAGCGCCGGGTAGGCATTGACCTGGGCCGGCCGCATCGACGGTGCGGTGACCTTGCCCAGCCCCCCGATCAGCAGGCGGGCCACCTTGTCGGCCCCCACCACGGGCCGCAGGACCGCCTGCTTGACTCCGCCGCCGTCGCCCACCAGGACGACGTCCGGCGCGAGGATGTCGAGCAGGCTCTGCAAGTCGCCCGTTTCGACCGCCCGTTGGAACGCGTCGAGCGCGTCCCGGGTCTCGGTCGGGGAGACGATCCCGCGCGGCCGGCGCTCGGCGACGTGCGCCCGTGCCCGGTGCGCGATCTGGCGGACCGCGGCCGGGCTCTTGTCGACGGCCTCGGCGATCTCGTCGTACCCCAGGTCGAACACCTCGCGCAGCACGAACACCGCGCGCTCGGTCGGCGCGAGGGTCTCCATCACCAGCAGCATCGCCATCGAGACGCTGTCGGCCAGCTCGACGTCCTCGGCCACGTCGGGCGCGGTGAGCAGCGGCTCGGGCAGCCAGCTGCCGACGTAGGACTCCTTGCGGCGGCCGAGCGTACGCAGCCGGCTCAGCGCCTGGCGTGTGGTGATCCGGACCAGGTACGCACGCTGTTCCCGCACCTCGCCGAGATCGACGCCCGCCCACCGCAGCCAGGTCTCCTGCAGGACGTCCTCCGCGTCGGCGGCCGAGCCGAGCATCTCGTAGGCGACGGTGAACAGCAGGTTGCGGTGGGCGACGAACGCCTCGGTGGCGGGGTCCGTGCGTCCGCCGCCGGCGGGCTGCCCGGCCGTGTCCTTCGTGCGCTCGCTGTGCTCGCTCATCTCCGGGTGCTCCCGCCTGTTCGCTCTCGACCGCGTCACGCGCACAAGACGCCGGTCCCCGCGGGTTTGTGACACCCGGGGGCGGTGGCGCACGTCACACGCCCGCCCCGTCACAGGGCGCGGCCCGGCGGCATCTCGTGTTCATCCAGAGCGACACCACACGTGAGGACGAGGTCATGGAAACCCGATTCAACATGTTCGAGAACGAGACCGCCCTGAAGTTCGCCAAGCGGTTCGCCAACGCCGGCCTGCTCATCCAGCAGTCGCCGCTGCCGACGACCACGCAGCAGCTGGTGTCGCTGCGCGCCAGCCAGATCAACGGCTGCGGCTGGTGCATCGACGCGCACACCAAGGAGGCCACGGCGGCCGGTGAGACCGCGGTCCGGCTCCACCTGGTCGCCGCCTGGCGCGAGTCGACCGTGTTCACCGAGGCCGAGCGGGCCGCGCTGGCACTCGCCGAAGAGGGCACCCGGCTCGCCGACGCCCACGACGGCGTGTCCGACGAGACCTGGGCCGAGGTGCGCAAGCACTACGACGACGACCAGATCGCGGCGCTGGTCGCCCTGGTCGCCCTGGTCAACGCGGCCAACCGGCTCGCCGTGATCGTGCACCAGCGGGGCGGTTCGTACGAGCCCGGCATGTTCGCCGCGTTCAACTGAGGGTGTTCACGCCTGCCAGTGGGCCTGCGGACCCTCAGGGCCCACTTCCAGGCGGAGGCGCTCGTAAAGCCCGGACAGGGGAAGGTCGGTGTACTCGTCGGGTACGTCGATCTCGGTGACCTCGCGGCCGTCCATGGGGAGGGGCCGGACATTCACCCCGCCGCTGCTGTCGACGTCCGCGAGGGCGATGATCCGGCCGTGCTGGTCGTAGGCCACCTGAACCCGCATCAGACTCTCCCTTGCTGCTCTGCTACTGCACTGATCCACGCTTCTACTGATCAATGCTGACGGCGCTCATGATGAAGTCCGCGTCTCCGTTCTGGGCGCGGACCAGCATGTTCCATCCCGTACGGGGCGTCGCGTTGATGTCCCAGGCGGCCAGCTCCTGCAGGATGTCGACGTAGGTGAAGGCGGCGCCGAATCCGGTGTGGCCCACCGACCAGCGGTTCCAACTGCGCGGCTGGGGGTCGCCGCTGGTGTAGTTGAACCCGAACCAGTGCTGCTGTCCGGCCGCGAGGAACATCCGGCCCGTGTAGCGGTGCACAACGCTTGCCATGAGCGTCACCCTTCGTCTGCGTCACCCCGTTTCCTGCCCTGCCTGCCCAGCGGCGAGCTGGGCGGGAGCCGCTTTCACGCGAAGGAAGGAGCGCACACCGGCGCGCGGGCGAAGCCCCCGAAGGGGAAGGGGCCGGGGTGGGCCCGGGTCAGGATTCCGGTGTCTGGGTCAGGTGGGTGAACGCGTCGAGGTTCCGCGTCGACTCCCCCCGGGAGACCCGCCACGCGTACTCCCGCCGGATCGCCGAAGCGAACCCCAGCTCCAGCAGCGTGTTGAAGGATCCGTCCGCCTCCTCAAGCACCACGCCGAGCAGCCGGTCGAGCTCTTCCGGCGAGACCGCGCCGAGCGGAACCTTGCCCGCCAGGTACACGTCCCCGAGCCGGTCGACCGCGTAACTCACCCCGTACAGGCGGAGGTTGCGTTCGAGGAGCCACCGGTGGACGGCCGGTTCGTTCTCGTCGGGGTGCCGCACGACGAACGCGTTCACGGAGAGGGAGTGGCGGCCCACCCGCAGCGAGCAGGTGGTCGACAGTTTGCGCGTGCCCGGCAGGGTCACGACGTAACTTCCGGGCTCCGGGGACTCCCACGAGAGCTCCGCGTCCTTGAGGGCCTCTTCGATGACCTGCCGCACGTCAGCCATGCCGCGAGCCTACGCGAAAGGGCTCGCGCAGCCGCCTCCGCACGCGGCACGCCGCCGCACGTCAGCGGGACCGCGAGCCCGCCCGAAAGCACCCACCGGGCCCCGTGCCTCACCCGTGCCGGGCCCGCACCCTGCGCCGGTGCTCCTGCATCGCCGCCGTGTACACGTCCGCCGTCGCCGACGCCGCCGTCCCCCAGCCGAAGGACTGGGCGTGGCGGGCGGCCGCGTCGCCCATGCGCTGCACCAGCGCGGGGTCCTGTACGAATCGGCGCAGCGCCGTCGCGTAGTCCTTCGGGTCGTGGCCGCGCACCAGGAAGCCCGTCGATCCGTCCCGTACCGCCACCGGAAGGCCGCCGACCGATGCCGCGACCACCGGGGTGCCGGCCGCCTGCGCCTCTATGGCGACGAGGCCGAACGATTCGCTGTAGGACGGCATGACCAGGACGGATGCCGCCCGGAACCAGTCCGCAAGGCGATCCTGGCCGACCGGTGGTTTGAACCGTACGACGTCACTGATGCCGAGCCGGGCCGCCAGCTTCTGCAGGCCCTCCGGCTTCGCCAGGCCGCTGCCGGAGGGCCCGCCCACGATCGGCACGATCATCCGCGAGCGCAGGGAGGGGTCCCGGTCCAGGAGGTCCGCCGCCGCTCGCAGCAGGATGTCCGGTGCCTTCAGGGGCTGGATGCGGCCCGCGAACAGCGGGATGAACGCGTCCCGGGGAAGGCCGAGCCGGGCCCGCGCCGCCGTCCTTCCGTCCGCCGGGCGGAACCGGTCCAGGTTCACCCCGGGGTGGACGACGGCGACCTTGCCGGGGTCGGCGTCGTAGAAGCGGACCAGTTCGTCGGCCTCCTCGGCGGTGTTGGCGATCAGCCGGTCCGCCGCGTTCACGATCTGCGTCTCGCCGATGACCCGCGCGGCCGGCTCGGGGGTGTCGCCCTCGGCGAGCGCCGCGTTCTTGACCTTGGCCATGGTGTGCATGGCGTGGACGAGGGGCACGCCCCAGCGTTCGGCGGCGAGCCAGCCGACGTGGCCGGAGAGCCAGTAGTGGGAGTGGACCAGGTCGTAGTGGCCGGGCCGCTGCCCCGCCCACGCCTGCATCACGCCGTGCGTGAAGGCGCAGAGCTGGGCCGGCAGTTCCTCCTTGGCGAGGCCCTCGTACGGACCCGCGTCGATGTGCCGGACCAGCACCCCCGGCGACATCTCGACGGCCGGCGCGAGCCCGCCGGTGGTGGCCCGGGTGAAGATCTCGACCTCGATGTTGATCGCGGCGAGGCGCTTGGCGAGCTCCACGATGTACACGTTCATGCCGCCCGCGTCGCCCGTCCCCGGCTGGTGCAGCGGGGAGGTGTGCACGCTGAGCATGGCCACCCGGCGCGGTTTGCGGTGGCCGCCGGGAAGCCGGAGCCTGGGCGGCCCCGCCAGGGTGCCGGCGAACCGGGACACGTACTGGCTCACGTCGAGGTCCTCCTCGGCTCGGGGCACTGCCTTCGGGCACGGAGCGGACAGGCGGACCCGCCCTCTCCGGAGACGGGCATGCCAACACGCCCCTCCACAGCCCCGAACACCGGAATCCCCCCTTTCATTTCCACTTTGCCAAAAAGTTGCCGGACCCGGGCGGCCGGGACCGGCACCCCGGCCCCGGGCGCCGCACCGGAACGGAGGGCTCCGCCGGTTTCCGACCGGAACCCGCGACACCGGAACGGAGGGCTCCGCCGCTTCCGGCCGGAAACCGCGCCCGCGCCGCCCCCTACCCTCGTCATATGGCTCCACCCGCCCCGTCCGCGAAGCGCCCCGTCGGCACCGTCACCCGCGGCACCACCAATCCGAACCGGCTGCGCCGCATGGACCGCTGGATCGCCGACGCGCACGGGGCCGCGCTCCGCCGCGCGGACGCCCCCGTCGCCGTCGACCTCGGGTACGGCGCCGCCCCCTGGACCGCGGTGGAACTGCTCCAGCGGCTGCGCACCGCGGCCCCCGCCGTCTCGGTGGTCGGCATCGAGATCGAGCCGGCCCGGGTCGCCGCCGCCAAGCCGTACGAGCGCGAAGGGCTCACTTTCCGGCACGGCGGTTTCGAGGTGCCGCTCGCCGAGCCGCCGATGCTGATCCGCGCGGCGAACGTGCTGCGCCAGTACGACGAGGCCGAGGTGGCCGCCGTCTGGACCCGGCTGTGCGGGCGGCTCGCGCCCGGCGGGCTGCTCGTCGAGGGCACCTGCGACGAGATCGGCCGCCGCCATGTGTGGGTCGCGCTCGACCGCTCCGGCCCGCGCACGGTGACCTTCGCGACCCGGCTCGGCTCCCTCGACCGCCCCTCCGACCTCGCCGAGCGCCTGCCCAAGGCGCTGATCCACCGCAACGTCCCGGGCGAGCCGGTGCACGCGTTCCTGCGCGACTTCGACCGGGCGTGGGCGGCGGCCGCCCCGTACGCCTCGCTCGGCGCGCGGCAGCGGTGGATCAGGGCGGTACGGGATCTGTCGGCCGACTGGCCGCTCGCGGACGGCGTACGGCGCTGGCGGCAGGGCGAGGTCACGGTCAACTGGGCGGCGCTGGCGCCCCGTTGAGGCCGGACCCGCAGGTTGCCGCGGCACGGGCCCCGGGCATCGCGCGAATGAACTCCCGCCACCGGGGGAACGCGTGGCGCGCGCCGTTCGTCCCACCTGAGGGGATGTGACCCGTCAGGCGCCGTGTGCCCCTGTCGTTTTGACGGAGGTCGTGGCAGCATCGCGCATTGCCTGGATGTTACTGACGAGAAATCAGATTCGGGTTGTCCGGTGTGGGGCCGGGGTTGGCCGGAGGGGGAGTTTTCAGTGCCGAAGAAACGCCGTTTGGCGGCCGCGATCACCTTGGTGTGCGCGTTGAGCGTGCTGGCCGCGCCGGGCACGGCGTTCGCCGACCCCGCGCCGACGCCGTCCGGCGGAGCGCCGGGGCAGCCGCTGACGCTCGACGAGGTCGGCAAGCAGATCGACGAGCTGTACCGGCAGGCGGCCGCGGCCACCGACGCGTACAACCTCGCCGAGGAGCAGACCAAGCAGCAGTCCGCGCAGATCGTGCAGTTGGCGCAGCAGATAGTGCAGGGCCAGGAGAAGATCAAGCGCCTGAAGGACCAGGCGGGCGCCACCGCGCGGATGCAGTACCGCAACGGCGGCCTGCCGCCCGGCGCGCTGATGATGCTCAGCGGCGACCCCGGCTCCTTCCTCGACGGCGCGAACCGGCTGCGCGAGGGCCAGCAGGCCGCCCAGAGCCTGCTCACCGAACTGAACCAGACCCAGGCCGACTTGGCGGCGTACGGCAAGGACGCCACCGCCCAGTGGACGAACCTGGAGGACAACCGGGTCAAGAAGGAAGCCGCGAAGAAGGACATCACCGAGAAGATCGCGGCGGCCGAGAAGCTCCAGTCCCAGCTCAAGGAGCAGGACCGCCAGCGGCTGGCCGAGCTGGAGCGGAAGAAGGAGTTCGACTCGCAGACGGCCTGGCTGAGCACGGGCATACTGAAGGCCATCAGCACCGGCGCGAGCGAGCAGGGCAAGAAGGCCGTGAAGTTCGCGACCGACCAGATCGGCAAGCCGTACCTCTGGGGCGCCGAGGGCCCCGGCTCCTTCGACTGCTCGGGCCTGACCAGCCAGGCCTGGCTCGCCGCGGGCCACGGGATCCCGCGCACCTCGCAGGAGCAGTGGGCGCAGCTGCCGCACGTCGCGATCAAGGACATGCGCCCCGGCGACCTGATCATTTACTTCGCCGACGCCACGCATGTGGGGATGTACATCGGCGACGGAGCGATCGTGCACGCGCCGCGGCCCGGCCGGAACGTGACGATCACCGGCGCCGGTTCGATGCCGATCCTCGGCATCGTCCGGCCGGACAGGTAAACCGGACACGACATGGAGCCGGTCACGTAGCCGGACATGCGGCCGGTTGCGTAGCCGGACGTGTAGCCAGACATAGAGGCGGACGGGCCCTCCACCCCCGCCCGCCCGCTCGTCCGCCCGGACACCCGGATCGGTACGGCCGGGCAGCCGGGGAGCGTTCGGGCGGGCAGGGAGCAACTTCCTGGGGGTCGGACAAATCGGGCATGAGGCATATGCCAACCGACTCATGCCCGATCGGCCGCCGTACGCCATTCCGCCGCGCCCGTGGATGACGCTAGGGTCCCGGCTGGTGGGGCGCCGACTGGCGCTCCCCCACCCTCGGGGGGAGGGAAGGAACCGGAACCGACGATGCCCGCATCCCAGCACGTACCCGTACCGCACCAGCGAGCGGCACCGGAGGCCCCGGTGTGCGGCTCCGGCGACGGCCCGCTCAACCTGCTGGTGATCGAGGACGACCCGGCGGGCACCATCACCGTGCACGAGCTCCTCGACGCCGCGGGCACCCGGGGCCGGATCCGTACCGCCCGCAACCTCACCGAGGCCGAGCGGCTGCTCACCGACGACGTCCACTGCATACTCCTTGACCTGGCGCTGCCCGGCCGCGACCCCGACGACGAGCTCGCCGCGCTGCGCCATCTGCTCCGCCTCGCCCCGCGCCACGCCGTACTGGCCCTCACTCCGTCCACCCACGCGGAGCGGGCGGCCGAAGCGGTCCGGGTCGGCGCGCAGGACTACCTCTTCCGCGACGAGCTGGACGGCAGGCTGCTCAGCCGCGCCATCCGGTACGCGGTGGAGCGCAAGCGCGCGGACACCGCCCAGTACAAGCTGGCCGAGTCGCGGCTGCGCGCCCAGGAGAACGCCCGCCTGGAGCGCGGGCTGCTCCCGACCCCGCTCCTCGAAGGCTCGGACCTGCGCTTCGCCGCCCGCTACCGCCCCGGCCGCTCCCGGGCGCTGCTCGGCGGCGACTTCTACGACACGGTGCGTACGCCCGACGGAACCGTCCACGCGATGATCGGCGACGTCTGCGGGCACGGCCCCGACGAGGCGGCCCTCGGGGTCGAACTCCGCATCGCCTGGCGGGCGTTGACGCTGGCGGGCCTGTGCGGCGACGAGCTGCTCTCCACCCTGCAAGAGGTCCTGGAGCACGAACGCGACAGCGAGGAGATCTTCGCGACGCTCTGCACCGTCGACATCTCCCCCGACAGCCGCAGCGCCGGGCTGTGCCTGGCCGGCCACCCGGCCCCGCTGATCGCCCGGGGCGACCACGCCCGTCTGCTCCCGTACGAGAACAGCGGCCCGGCCCTCGGCCTGCTGCCCCGCGCGCGCTGGCCGCGCCGACAGGTGCAACTCGGCCGCGAATGGGGCCTGTTGATGTACACCGACGGCCTGATCGAGGGCCGCACGGGCGAGGGCAACCAGCGGCTCGGGCAGGACGGCATGCTGGAAATGATCAACAGCCAGCTGGCGTCCGGGCTGCGCGGCGAGTCACTCCTTGAGGCGGCGGTGACCCGGGCTCGCGAACTCAACGGAGGCGAGCTGACGGACGACGTGGCGGTGGTACTCCTGGAGCGCAAGCGCCAGCAGGGCTGAGAGCCGGCCGGCGCCGGGCACCCCTGAGCGAGGGCCCGCCGACGCATGCCGGGGACTCTGCCGGAGGGGGCGGGCCTACCGGCCGCCGTTGTACGGCCCGTACGGACCGTCACTGCTGGAGCCGCCGCCACGACGGCCGCCCCGGCCCCCGCCGGACACCTGCCGCAGCGCGGGCCGCACGTCCACCATGAACACGATCGAGGCGACGAGCCCGGCGAGCTGCAGGATCAGCACCGGCACGAACAGGTTCACCACGACCGTGAGGCCGAGGATCACCAGCCAGAACGGCTTGGTCTTCTTGTCGGCCGCCCGGTACGCGTCCTCGCGGGCCAGCAGGGCGAAGAGCAGCGCCACCACGGCGATGACGAGCAGCCCGAGATAGAGCAGTGAGGTGAGAAGGCTGAATCCCGTGAGCAACATGACGTGCACCGCCTTACGAGTGGAGAGCGCCTCGCGGCCAAGGTACTAGTACCTGGTACAACGGGGCGGACACCCAAATGGTGCCCGCCCGCGAACCGGCGGCACATGACCACCGGAACGACTGGTGGGACGACAGCGGATACGCCTGCTGGGGACGACTACTCGGCGGGCTTGGCAGCGGGCTTCTTCGCCGGGGCCTTGCGCGCGGTGGCCTTCTTGGCGGCGGGCTTGTCCGCGGCGCTGTCGGCGCCGTCGGCGTCGGCCTGCGTGTCGGCCCGGGCGGGCTCGTCCTTGGGCCCGACGGCCTCGCCGATCTCGGCGATCTCCTCGGCGGCCTCGCCGCGCCACTGCTTGACGACCTCCTGGCCGCGCTCGGCGACGGTGTCGTATCCCTCGCGCGCCTTGACGGCGTACTCGGCGAGGACGCCGACACCGCGCAGGGCCAGGTCCTGGGCGTTCTCACCGAGCTTCTTGAAGTCGCCGTCGAGGGCGCCGAGGAACTCGTTGGCCCGGGTGGTGACGGCGGTCTGGACCTCCTTGACCCGTGCGGCGGCCTTCTCCTGCACGGCCTTGGGGTCGGTGCGCCGCACGGCCTCGATGCGCTCGGGGGCCTCGGACTGGATCTTGTCGATCAGCGCCGGAACCTTCTTGGCCTGCTGCCCGGCGATGTCCGCCGTGCCCGCGAGGAAGTAAAGGGGGGTGGGGTCGGTGAGGGTCTTGCGCAGGTCATCGGTGATGGCCATGAGTGTTCCTCCCGGATCAGTGCTCAGTTGCTCGCTTGAGGGTGGTCGGCATCACTGCCGTCGGCACCGCTGCCGTCGGCAGTGCGGGGTGTGTCGGTGTCGAGCCCGTTCTCCTTGCGGAAGGACTCGTAGATCTGGAGCAGTACCTGCTTCTGACGCTCGCTGAGCGAGGGGTCGGCGAGGATGACGCTCCGCGTCCCCGCCGCCTCGGGCGACCGTTCGTCGAGAATCCCGGCCTGCACGTACAGCGTCTCGGCGGAGATCCGCAGCGCCTTCGCGAGCTGCTGCAGAATGTCCGCGCTCGGCTTGCGCAGCCCGCGCTCGATCTGACTCAGATACGGATTGGACACCCCGGCGGCATCGGCGAGCTGCCGCAGCGACAGCTGCGCATTGCGCCGCTGCTCGCGGAGGTACTCGCCGAGATTGCCGACGTTGAGCGATGCCATGCCCCGATGGTGCACCCATCGTGCTAACTATTGCAAGCGCATGCTTGCAATAGTGTTCGCTGCCACAGCACAGGGCCTCCGGACCTCGGCGGAGGACGTCGAGCTCGGAGTACGTCGGCGCGGCCGGGGTCCGTGAGCGGGGGCCTTGGGGGTGTCCGGTTCGAGACGGTGCGGCCCGAGCGCCGGTTTCCTCTCCTGAACCCTGGTTGACCTTCACCTTGGGGGAGGCCACAGCATCGGTGGGGCCGGGTGACGTGCCCGGCATGAGGAGGAGAGCGGGCATGGGGTTGCTGACCATCGGGGCGTTCGCGAAGGCGTCCCGGCTGTCGCCGAAGGCGCTGCGTCTCTACGACGAGCTCGGTCTGCTGGCCCCCGCTCGCGTCGACCCGGTGACCGGCTACCGCTTCTACGCCCCGGAACAGCTGGATCAAGCCCGGCTGGTCGCCTGGCTCCGGCGCCTGGGGATGCCTCTGGCCCGCATCCAGCACGTCTGCACGCTGGAGGCAGGCCCGGCAGCCGGGGAGGTCCGCGCGTTCTGGGCCCAGGTCGAGGCCGACACCGCCGCGCGGCGGGACCTCGCTTCCTTCCTCATCGGCCATCTGTCCTGGAAGGCCCCCGCCATGTCTCCGACCGCCAAACCCCTGAGCATCCGTTACGCCGCCCTTTCCGACCCGGGCCTGGTCCGTGAGAGCAACCAGGACACCGCCTATGCCGGGTCCCGCCTGCTCGCCGTCGCCGACGGCTTCGGCAGCCAAGGAGCCCCCGCAAGCGCCGCCGCCGTCGACGCGCTCAAGCGCCTCGAAACCGACAGCGTCCCGGCAGGCGATCTCCTCAACCTCCTCGAAGACGCCGTCGAACAGGCCAAACAGGCCGTCAACGGCGCCGCCGGACCCGCCTCATCGCCCGAAGATGCGGGCACCACACTCACCGCGATGCTCTGGACCGGCTCACAGCTGGCCCTCGTCCACATCGGCGACTCCCGCGTCTACCTGCTGCGCGACGGAGAGCTGTTCCAGATCACCCACGATCACACCATGGTGCAGTCGATGGTGGACGAAGGACGCATCAGCCCGGCGGAGGCCGCCTCCCACCCCCAACGGTCCCTGCTGATCCGGGCGTTGGGCCAAGGAGCCGATGCCACCCCCGACATGCGCCTGCGCGACGCCCGGCTCGAAGACCGCTACCTGCTCTGCTCCGACGGCCTGTCGACCGTCGTGCCGACCGAGGAGATCCACCGGGTGCTCTCCGAGGTCGGTGAGCCCGAGCCGGCTGTCCGCGAACTCATCGCCCTCGCCAACGGCTCCGGCGGCCCCGACAACGTCAGCTGCGTGGTCGCCGACGTGACGGAGCTCCAGCGGTAGGGGCGGGTGGCATGCACTTCGAGTTGCACCGGATCCAGTCTTGAGAACTCGCCTGCGAAGCCGACCCGGGCGACAGCATCGCCCAGGGCCGGGATCGCGGCGACACGTCTCATACCCGGCTCCGAGCGCCGTCCCAAGGAGCAGGGCACAGCCTTGAGACGGAAGGGGACGTCCCAGGCCGGGTAGGGGACGTCCCTCCGTTGCGTCGGCGGCGGCCCGACCGGCAGAGTCGTCCGCGCCGCCCGCCTCTGCAACTCCCGACTCGACGAGTCGGGACGTGGATCGGGTGCGCCGTCGCGACGTCACACGTCGTGACCTTCGCAGCTCTCAGCACGTCTCAGGGGCAGGGAACCACTCATGACTCTCAGCAGCAAGCTCACCAAGGGCGCCGTCGCGCTGGCCTTCGCGGGCGCAGCCACCTTCGGTGTCGCCTCGTCGGCGCAGGCCGCGGAGGGCGTCAGCCACTACATCGGCGACGGCTATACGAACAATACGCACGGTGTCTGGTGCCTCCAGGAGAGCCTCAACTACTTCCAGGCGAACCACAACCAGGGCGACTTCTACGGCGTTCACATCCCGAACGTGGCGCAGGACGGGGTCTGGGGTCCGCAGACGAAGCAGGCGGTCGTCGCGTTCCAGCAGATCGAGCACTCGCGCGACTCAAGCGTCTCAGTGGACGGGATCGTCGGCCCGGGGACAGGTGACCTCGTCATCGCGCACGGCGACCCGTACTACACCGGCGGCGGCGCGAACGACACCGCCTACTGCTTCGCCTTCCTCCCGACGTCCTACAACTGACCGTCGCGGCCAGGCGGATCGATGAGCGAGGGCACGGGCGTCAGCAGGGCGGCGCGGGAATCCCGCTTCGCCAAGTGAAGCGCTGGCGGACCCGGCCCGGTCTCCCGATTCGCTTCCGGGCAGCCGTTGCTTCCATCCGGCGCGGCCGGACGGCCCTGGCCCACCGATCAACAGTCCGGGGGGATCCCCCCGGACCACCCACGCGCACGCGACGAACACGAACAGGACCCCAGGGATGAACCTCAAGAAGATCACCGGCGCTGCCGTCGGCGCGGCCATGCTCGCAAGCCTCGGCACCGTGGCCACCGCCACGAGCGCCTCGGCGATGACCAACTGCTCCGGCTCCTACTACTTCAACTCGGACCTCGCCCCGCACAGCTACTGGGTCCCCGACCACGACCTCTCCCTCGCCCCCAACTACCAGGACGGCTGCGTCGTCATCCTGCAGCAGGAGCTGAACCAGGCGTACGGGGCCGGACTCTCGACGGACGGCTACTTCGGCCAGCAGACCCTGAACTGGGTCAACCGGTTCCAGGGCGACTTCCACTGCGCCGGTGGCGTCGACGGCGTCGTCGGGCACAACACCTTCAGCTGCCTGGACTGGGTCACCGGCAACCGCCAGGGCGTCTGACCGCCTCCGGCACCTCTGCGGCCGCGGATCAGACCTTCTCCTCAACACCCCACCTCGGAAAGCCCCTGCCGCCAGCAGGGGTTTCCGCATGTCCTGGGACAGGCCGGTGTCCGCGTCGGCGCCTGCCGTCACGCTTTCCTAGAGGGTGCACCGACGCCCACCGGATGGCGCCCTGACACCTCCTGGGTTTCCGCCGGGCACGGGCGGCCCCGGCGGCCCCAACAAGCCTACGCGGCAAACCGATTGGTGTCTCTCAGAGCGTGCAGATCACGGTGAAGAGGCTGAAGGAGGCCAGGAAGGGCCCTTCGGCGAGGGAGGCGAACCAGCGGTGGCCGTGGGTCTCTTCGATGTGACCGGCGTCGATGGCCCGTTGGGCGTTGCGTCCGAGCCCCAGGATGTGGTCCGCGGACTGGAAGTCACGGAAGACCGGGGTGGTGGCCAGCACGGTCTGGACGGTGAACCCGGCCTGCTCGGCGTGGCGGGCCAGACGGCGGCTGATGGTGGCATTGCGGACCGCGACGGAGGCGGTGTAGCGGGTGAAGGCGCGGCTGGTGCCGAGGTCGTCCGCGTCGACGATCAGGGTATCCCAGTCGGGTTCGGCGAGCCCGACCAGGGCGCCCGGGCGGGTGGCCCGGTGCAGTTGGCCGAGTACGGCGGCGGGGTCGGCGACGTGCATCAGGACCCGGTCGACCCGGGCCCGGTCCACGCTGCCCGGCTCGACGGGGAGCTCGTGCGCGTCGCCTGCACTTCGAGCTGCACCAGATCCGCTGTCAGGAACCGTCTACGAAGCCGACATACCGCCTCGCCCAACAGGTCGTGAGAACCATGTCCGCTCCCAGGGCCACCGCAACCCGCACCCCACATCTGGCTCGAAGTGAGCGCCGCAGGTCAGGGGCATCGACCTACCCACACAGATCCCGGGCAGGATGGCCTCGTCATGCTGTCCGTCGTGTTGGGGCGCCAGCTTCCGTTGGTTTGCTACCTCATGTCTCGACCTGAGACCCTCGTCTTCTCTTCCCAGGACGAGCGACACATCAAGGGGGCCAGCTGCTTCGATAGGCTGACGGCGTGACCTCAACGGGAGAAGAGCCGAGCCTCCGCGTTCTGACGCTGAGGGTAGTACGGGCAGGCATCGACACGCTGCAGGGACAGCGCATCCACGAGCAGTTCCCGGCATATCTGCATCTACGGCAGCGAGCTCTGGCCTCAGGATCGTTGACAGACATTGAGCCTGCGTGGAATGAAGTCGGGGAACTACTGAACATGCCAGGGGGCCCACCGAACAAGCCAAACTACCGGCCGTTCGCGTCCAGGAACTTGAAGGATCCCAGCGGCTATTGGTTCAACCGGAACCTGGCAGGGAGTTACGCGCCCAGTTCGGTGCGGTCGACCTCGCAGTTCATGCTCAACCCCGCAGGCGATGGATTCGCCCTGCCATCCGACCATGCGTCGCAGGCGCTTACAACCTTCCTCAAAGGCACGAAGGTTCCCGCCTGGGCTCTGGCTGCATACTACCTGCGCAACTACGGGTTCTCGTTCGAAGGCGACGGCGGCTATGCCGACCTGATCGTGGCCTTCAAGCAGGAGTTCCTCTTTGGCCAAAGTTCGGACTTTGACATCTTGTTCGAGGATGAAGACCCGCTCCTCACGAGTGACTGGTACGAGTCGTTCGTCCCGGCTGAGCGACAGGAGGCTGTCGATGCCTGATCCGATCACTGTGATCCCGAGAGTACGGATATTGAACGCTGACGACCTTGGGATTGGCTACGCTGCGCGCGCTCAGTCCTCGCACGGATCGAGCGCGCCCGACGCTCCGGTCCTCCACCTCGACGATCCGCGGCTTGCGACGATTGGGAACTTGCTGAACCGCTTCGGCGGGGTAATTCTGTCCGGGCCTCCAGGTACGAGTAAGTCGTGGCTAGCAGGGCAGATCGCCGACCGGATGACCAACGGCGACGACAGTCGCCGCGCCGACATCCAGTTCCATGCGTCGTACCAGTTCGAAGACTTCATGGAGGGCTACCGCCCGAAGGAGGACGGCACGGGATTCGCGCCCTACGATGGTGTGTTCCTCCGCATGGTCAAACAAGCTCACAAGCATCCTGACGAAACGTTCGTGATCGTCATCGATGAGTTGAGCCGCGCGGACGTCGGTCGAGTCTTCGGTGAGGCGTTGACCTACATCGAGCGGTCCAAGCGCGGCCAGACCTTCCAGCTTCCCTCTGGACAGAAGTGTTCGATCCCCATAAACCTATTCCTGATCGCTACCATGAACCCGCTGGATCGGGGAGTGGACGATGTGGACGCCGCGTTCGAGCGCCGGTTCGCCAAGGTCGACATGCCGCCGAGCCGGGACCTACTGGAAGAGATCCTTGAACGCAATGGTCTCGCCCCCAACATACGCAGGCGGCTGCTCGCCTGGTTCAGTCGAATCAATTCCCACGTCGGCCAGACGCCCGCAGCTGCTGTGGGCCATGCCTACTTCGCAGATGTGGTGGATGCGGCCACCCTCCAAGAGGTATGGGACTATCAATTGCAATACCACGTAGGCCGGGCGTTCAGATATGATTCCGACACCCGCACCGATATCACTAACCGCTGGTTTTCGATCTTCGAGACACGGCCCGAGAACCAGGAACTGGCCTCCTCCAATGATGAGCCGAATCCTGGGACGACATGACAGACGCCCCGCTGCAGCGACTTACAGCGCCCGATCGCCGCATCATCCCCTGCCGGGAGTACGGCCCAATCCAAGTGAACTCGCGCGATGTCCTTGGCCCCGACGGACGCCTGGCAATAGCTCCGGGCGTCTTGGGCCGATACGTCCGAGCCGACTTCAAAGACAGCGAACTGCGTCTCGCTGCGAAGGGCGTCACTGGGCTCATCCCGCTCACCGACCGGATCACCATCCAAGTCCAGCCAAGGTTTCCTCTACAAAACCTCACGCACATGGTGTCCGTGTGCGGATACTCACCCACGGCACTTTCCGCGCTGCGGGAATACAAGGCGACCGATCGATGGAGCGAGTGGCTGCTCGACGTCATGGCGGACGGACTACTCGCCGCCATGAATACCATCAGCCTCAACGGCCTATTCCGGACCTACCACTCGCGCACCGAAACATCGTCACACCCGCACGGCCGGATCAATACAACCGCTACGATACTCCGCTATGCGGCACAGGGCATCAATCACCGTGCCCAATACTCGTGGTTCGAGCGCACCATCGACAACCCGTTGAATAGGTGTCTGAAGAGCGCCATCGCCTTCCTCTGCGCGCATTACGTACACGCACCACGCAACCGCGCCATTCGAGAACGAATCGCCCGGCTCAGTGAGGCGATGAGAGTACTCCACGATGTAACCCTCGAAAGTCGACCGCTCAGCCTGAACGATCCGCAGGTGAGAGGCGCCCGTCCACTCCCTGAGTCCCGGTCCTACTATCGACCAGCGCTCGAATTGGCCCTGGCCATCCTCACTGGGCAGGGCATCAGCCTGGACGCCCACGGGGGCGACGTGAGCCTGCCATCCCTGTTGGTCAAGACCGAGGACCTATTCGAGCAATTTGTCCGGCTCAGCCTTCAGCGGGCACTCAGCGGCCACTCAAAGCTTGCCGTCCTCGACGGGAACCAGGCCCCAGGACGCCTCTCGCTCTACGAGACCGTCCCCGAGACCACGAGAGCAAAGTTGCCGGAGTACGAGGTGCCGACCCTTCGGGGCTCAGCGCCGAAAGCCGAGCCCGACGTGGTATTCCGAATGGAAGATGAGACCCACCCACTCGTTGCAGATGTGAAGTATACGAACGTGCGCGACTACGCCGATCGGTCCGAGGTCGAGCAGATCGTGCTCTATGGCCTGCGCTACCGCAGTCCTGTCGTCATGACCATCCACCCCAAACGCGCCGACAGCAAGAAGGGCCTGCACGTAGTCGGCCGAATTGGATCTGTGATGGTGGCTCAGTACAGGATCGACTTGGGTACCGACGACCTAGAGGCCGAGATGGCCGAGATGGCAGGCAGAATCAGCGAACTGATCGCTGCACAATCTTCTTCAGGCTCTCCGGCTGGCGAGGCACTTCCGTCTCCTGCATGAGCGGTACCAGGTCAACCCCGATCGCGTCGCGACCGAGCTCAACAGCAGCCTTCAGCGTGGTCCCGGTACCCATAAACGGATCGAGAACGACGCCTCTGGCCGGGGTTCCGTGCCCGCAGTCTGCCCACCCAGTCGTAACCTTCTTGGCGAACGTAAACTCGCGGAAGTAGCCCCCTAGGGCTTCCTTCGCTTCAGCGGCAAGCCGCTGCACCTCAGCTGTGTTCCGCCCCGTGCCAGTCTGGAACTTCGTTGCCTTACCCACGTCAGACACGCCCGTAGCCTGAATCGCACGGATGTGGTCGTCAGTGAGGCCAGCTGCATCGGCGAGTTCCATTGCCCGCTTTGCCTGGGGTCGTTCGGGGTCGAGCTGCCGGGTACGTTCAATCAACCGAGTGCGCGGCTTGTTACAGGTGCTGCACACTTGAGGTGGACAGCCGAGCCTGATCGCCCGCCGCACCAGCTCCTGCGGGTACGGGGCGAGGTGAGCTCCCATGTTCCGCTCGGGGTTGATGTTCCACACATCGCCGGGATTCGCACCGCTTCCGAGAGCTTCGGAGTACCCGAACAGGTCGTAGTAGTACGTCGCCTTCAAGGTTAGGTGGATGATGTACTCATGGCGGTTGGCCAGGCGGTTGCGCGCCGGCTCCGGCATGCCGCCATCCTTGGTCCAGATGATCCGGTTGCGGATCAGCCATCCGTGATCGACAGCCTCGGCCTCGATTCGGCCGGGGATGCCGACGAGCGACCGCTTGTGGTACGTATCACCGACGTTGAGGAAAATCGAACCGGACGGGCGCAGTACCCGCTTCCACTCGTGAAGGCAGTCCATGATCGCAGCCACGTACGCCTGTGGCGTGCTCTCCTGGCCGATTTGGTCGGAGTGACCGTAGTCGCGCTTCTGCCAGTACGGCGGCGAAGTCACAATCAGGTCAACAGAGTTGGCTTCCAGCCCCGTAGTGCGAGCGTCTCCGGTGACAACCTCCGACTTCGGAGGTTGCAGATGCTCTTGCCAGTCCTCCAGAGAGCCGGCGCCGACTACTGAAAAGTTCCTCGAACGGACAGGCTTCGCGCCGCCATCAGGAGCCAGGAACACTCGCATCTCCTTCAACCGGACCGTGGCGGCCCTCTACCTGGTACTTGAGCGGGGCAGAAGCACGTAGGCGCGGCAAACGACCGTGTTACTCACATCCCCAGCAGCAGGGACAATAGACGACGGCACTGACAATCCTCCCGCTGGGGACCCAGCGCTCGCCGCTTGGGACAGCTGGAAAGCCGCCATAGTACGTCGTCAAGCCGCTTTGACAAGCGCATCGGCGTCGACGTTGGCGGAGTGACTCGCGCGAAGTGGATGGTGAGGCGCATCCCTTATCGACAAACATCGCAGCGAGCAGAGTACCAGCAGCCATGGGGGCAAAGTCGACGAAGGTGAGTTGGCTACCGTTTTGCCACCCCAGAGCAAATCGCCACTGTCAGACACCCGTGTGGGGCGTCAGCGGGAGCCTCGCCAATCGCACTCACCCGCGAGGAAAGAAGGCCGCCCGAGCGGATCGTCGGCGCTCTTCGAACTTGACGGGCTTCCATCTGCAGCTGGCACGCACGCGACAGGAAGGACGCCTTTGGGGTGACAGTTACGGTGGCACTCTTGGCCCCTGGTCTGCCTTCCCAGCAGGCCCCGGCTGCGGAGACAAGTCAGTGGCGCTACTCCCGCCCCGCCCCCGCCTCGATCGGTCGCGTACGCAGCAGCGCTCGGGTTGGCAGGCCCGTGGCTGTCAGGGTGAGGAGGATGGCGGCGGCGGCCAGCGGCAGGGCGGTGGTGGCGGGGATGTACGGGGTGGATCCCGTCAGGCCGCGGGCGATCGGGACCAGGGTGGTCCAGGCGATCGCGGCGCCGAGCAGGAGACCGGTGGCCGCCACCAGGAGCGCTTCCCAGCGCATCATGCCCCTGATCTGGCGCCGGGTGGTGCCCGAGAGGCGGAGCAGGGCGACTTCGCGGCGGCGGTCGAGGACCGTCATCACGAGGGTGTTCGCGGCGGCGACGGCGGCGAATCCGCCCAGTACGGCCGCCATGACCAGGTTGGCCCAGGAGCTGAGCTCCTGATCCCGGTCGGCCTGGGTGCCGTACCCGGCCGCGTCGGTGACGGTGGGCCGCACGGACAGCGCGGCCAGCTGCCGGGTCACGGCCGCGCGGTCGGCGCCGGGGGCGTCCGCGACGAGCACCTGGCTGTCCAGGCCGGCCGTCACATGCCGGGCGAGGGCGGCGCGGGGCATCAGGACCTGGCCCACGCCCAGCCCGCGCCGGTAGGTGGCGACCACCGTCGGCTGGACCCTGGTGCCGTCGCCCAGCCACAGCGGGACGCGGTCGCCCGTCTTCACACCGAGCGTGTCGGCGAGCGAGGCGTCCAGGGCGACCGTGTCCTTCGCGGCGACCAGCGCGCTCAACTGCCCGCTGTTCACGCCGAGTTCGAGCATTCTGGGGAGTTGGGCCGGGTCGCCCGAGACGCCCAGGACCGTCGCCGAGGCCAGCGTGTCGTGGGACCGGTACACGGCCCCCGTGCGCAGCACCCCGGTCGCGGCGGCCACTCCCGGTATCCGGGCCGCCTGTTCGGCGGTGGCCGCGGGCAGTCCGGGACCCTTCGAGCCGAGTACGTGATCGGCTACGACGGCGCTCCTGACGTTCTCCGCGGAGGCGTGATGGATGCTGCTCTGGATGAAGACCAGCGTTCCGCAGAAGGCGGTGACCATGACGATCGGGGTGATCGCTGAGGCCAGGCGGCGCGCCTGGGCGCGGGTGTTGTCGGCGGCCAGCGATCCGGCGGCGCCGACGGCGCCCGCCCGCAGCGGCAGAGCGAGGACGCTCGTGCACAGCCGGGCAAGGAGCGGGCTGAGCAGGGCGACCCCGATCAGGAAGCACATGACCACGCCGAGCGCGGTGTTGGCGGCGTCGCTGCCGCTGAGCCGGGAGGCGAGAACGGCCATCGAACCGCCGCCCGCGAGCGCGACCACGCCCATGACGATCCGGACCGCCCCGGGCCGGGCCCGCTCCACGGCGGCCTCCCCGAGCGCCTGGCTGGGCCGCAGTTTGGCGGGCCGGCGCGCGGCGACGTACCCCGCGGTCAGCGCGGCCAGCACGCTGATGACCACCGCGGCCAGCATCGGCAGCACGCCGACGTCCAGGGACAACTGCTGCGGCACGGCCCCGCGATCGGCGAGTTCACCGAACCACCAGCGCGCCAGGGCCAGGCCCGGCAGGATGCCGAGGACCGCCGCGGCGGGGGCCACGAGCATCGCCTCGGTTGCGATGGTGCGGCGGATCTGGCGCGGGGTCGCGCCGATTCCGCGCAGCAGGGCGAATTCGCGGGCCCGCTGGCCGGTGGCCAGCGCGATGGTGCCCATCACGACGAAGACGGCGGTCATCGCGGCGATGCCGCCGAACGAGCCGCCGAGCGCGCTCAGCAGGCTTCTGCCCTGGGCCAGCGCGGGCTCCTCGACGGCTCCGCGCCCGGCACCGGTCGCGACCTGGGCGCGGCCGCCCACCGCCTGGCGTACCTGCTCCGCCAGCGTGGCGGTGCTGACGCCGTCACGCGCCACGACGGCGATGGCGTCAACCGTTCCCGGGTGCCCGGAGAGCCGGTCGGCCACCGCGTCCGCGAACCACGCGCTCGGGCCGTCGGTCCGCGCGGACGCCACCCCGGAGACCACGTACGTCCCGCTCCCGCCCGGGGCGGTCAGCGCCACGCGGTCGCCCGGCGCGAGGCGGGCAGCGCGGGCGGTGGCCTGGTCGAGCACGACCTCCCCGGCCCCGGGCGCACGCCCCTCGGCGAGCGCGGCGGAGCCGGTGATCGCGGCGGCCGCGAAGTTCCGCCCGGTCACGGCGGGCAGCGAACCCGACGGCTGCGAACCAGATGCCTGTGAACTCGGCGTGCGAGTACCCCCCGTCTGTGAACTCGACGTCTGCGCACCGGACTTCTGCGCGCCCGACAGATTCTGTACGGGGAAGGACAGGTCCGGCAGGGCCGCGGCAACTCCGGGGCGGGCGGCTATGCGAGCCGCCAACTCGCTCTCGACACGGCGGCGTTCGGGCAGCGGGTTCTCCCGCGACTCCTTGCCGTCGCCCCGCTGGTAGCTGATCCGTACGTAGGGATCACCGGAGACCACCACCGGGGAGTGCGCGTAACGCACCGGCTCCACCTGCGCGGTGAGACCGGTCTGCAGGAGGGTGCCGCTGGCCGTGATGATGCCCGCCCCGAAGAGCAGGGCGACGAAGCTGCCCATGAACGAGGCGGGCCGGAAGCGCACGGAGGCCCGCGCGAGGCCGTTCATCACGCCGCCGCCCCGGCGAACCCGGCGGCCGCGGTGGTCAGCGCCGCCATCCGCTCGGCCACCGACCGCGGATCGGGACGCCACAGGCTCCCCGCGAGCGCCCCGTCGGCCAGGAAGAGCACGTGGTCCGCGTGGGAGGCGGCGACCGGATCGTGGGTGACCATGACGACCGTCGCGCCCATAGTGTCGACCGCGCGGCGCAGCAGCCCGAGGACCTCCTGGGCGGACCGGGTGTCCAGGGCGCCGGTCGGCTCGTCCGCGAAGACCACCTCCGGCCCGGTGATCAGCGCCCGGGCGATCGCCACCCGCTGCTGCTGACCGCCCGACAGCTGCCCCGGCCGCCGGCTCGCGTGCTCCGGCAGACCGACCTCCGCCAGGAGCTGCCGCGCCCGCCGTACGTCCTGCCGCTCACCCGCGAGCCGCTGCGGCAGCAGCACGTTCTGCAGCACGGTCAGGGAGGGCAGCAGGTTGAAGGACTGGAAGACGAAGCCGATGCGCGCGCGCCGCAGCTTCGTCAGCCGGTCCTCGCTGAACCGGGTGATCTCCTCGCCGCCGAGCAGCACTTGGCCCGAGCTCGGCCGGTCGAGCCCGGCCGCGCACTGCAAGAACGTGCTCTTGCCCGACCCCGACGGGCCCATCACCGCCGTGAAACTGCCCCGGGCCAGCGCCAGGTCCACCCCGCGCAGCGCCTGGACGGCCGTAGCGCCCCGCCCGTAGCTGCGCGCTACGGCGCGCAGCTCGATCGCGGGGGGCTGCCCACCCCGGTCCCGCTCGGTGTCCATGCGGTCGCGGCGCCCGGCCATGAGGTCCCCTTCTTCGCTGGTCAACTACCTTGTCGACACTAGAAGGGAGGCCTCATGGGCAACCATGACGTCAGCCGGGCTCTTGGGGGTGGGGGTACCCCCCGGCGCCTCGGGTGGGGGTACCCCCGTCACCCCGCACCGAGAGCCCGCGCCTAGGCCTTGCGCGCCAGCAGAAACCCCTGCGGCACCTTCTCCGCCCCCTCGGGTTCGCGGCGCAGGCATGTGGTCACCGCGAAGCCCGCCTCGGTCAGCAGGGCCGCGATGCGGTCCAGGGAGAGGCGGTTGAAGTCCAATGCGACCGGAAGGTCGAAGGGGTTCGCCAAGTGCAGTGGTTCCTCGCCCACTTGGAAGGCGAGGAGCAGCCGGCCGCCCGGGGCCAGCACCCGGTGGAACTCCCCGATGAGCAGCGGCAGCCGATCGCTGGGGGTGTGGATGATCGAGTACCAGGCGACCACGCCCGCCAGCGCGCCGTCCGCCAGGTCGAGCGCCGTCATCGAGCCGACCTCGTACCGCACCTCCGGATGCTCGGCGCGCGCCAGCGCGACCATCCGCGCCGACAGGTCGAGCCCGGACACCGAGAGCCCGAGCCCGTGCAGATGAGCCGTCACCCGGCCCGGGCCGCACCCCAGATCGGCGACCTGCCCGCCACCGTCCTCGCGTACGAGTTCGGCGAAGACGCCCAGGACGGCCCGGTCCAGCGGCCTGTCCTCAAGAACGGTGCGGAACAGCTCGGCGTACTCGGTGGCGATGGTGTCGTAGAAGGTGCGGGTGGTGTGCAGGTGGGGGGCGTCGTCCGTCGTCGTCATGGGGTCGAGGGTAGGGGGCCGGGGGGAGGGTGTCCGGCGGATCGGGGACGGGAGCCGCGACCTCGCCGGGCACCCCCGTCCGCACCTTCAGCCGCCGTACGCACCCCACCGCCGCCACCCCTCAGGCACCCCCGTACGCACCCTCCCGCGCCGCCACCCACGCCGCCCTCGCCGCGCGGTCGGCAGCGGGCTCGTCCAGGGGGTCGCCGCTCACCAGGAAGCGGTAGTAGAGGGGGGCGGAGACGGCGCGGACGACTTCGGCCGGGTCCGTGCCGGGCGGGACTTCGCCGCGTTCGGCGGCCCGGACGACGCAGGGCGCCCACTCCTCGATGCGGGTCGCGTAGAAGCGGCGCAGGGCCTGGGCGGCGCGGTCGTCGCAGGTGGCCGCGGCGATCACGGCCTTGAACAGGGCGCCCTGCCGGGGATCGGTCAGCGTCTTGACCACGAGCCGGGCGTTCGCCGTCAGGTCCCCGTCGAGCGAACCGGTGTCCGTGCGGGGCACGGACTGCTCGGCCATGTCGGCGAGCAGGTCGGCGACCAGGCCGGCGGTGGTGGACCAGCGCCGGTAGACGGTGGTCTTGCCGACCTCGGCGCGGCGTGCGACATCGGCCAGGTCGAGCCGGTCGAAGCCGTGCTCCACCAGCGCGTCCCCGGCCGCCCGCAACACGGCCGCCCGCACCCGGGCGGTCCGCCCGCCCGGCCGCACCGTCCCCGGCTCGACACTCTCGGCTTCGTTGGCGGCGCTCATGGCGGGACCCCGTTCCTTCGCTCGGCCCATCTGACCCGGGCCCACTCTAACGAAATCCCAGAACCGTTAACCCTGCGGCACCAGCGCCTCGGGAAGCGGCCCGCTGTGGACGATCTCCAGGCCGGACACCGCCCGTGTCAGCACCACGTACAGCCGGTGCAGGCCGCGGTCCTCGGCCGCCGCGATCGCGGCCGGTTCGACGGCCACCACGTGGTCGTATTCGAGTCCCTTGGCGAGCGTCGCGGGCAGCACGGCCAGCCGGGCGCCCGCGGCCGGGTCTTCGGAGGCGGCCGGGTCGAGGCCGGCCGCCGCGAGGTCCGCGCGCAGCGCGGGCACGTCCCGGTCGGCCGCGATCACGCCCACCGAGCCCTCCCGGCCGAGCGCCGCCCGCACCGCGTCGACCACCGCCCCGGCGAGCTCCCCGGGCGTCGCGGCCCGCCGGTACGCCAACTCGCCGCCCCCGCGCAGGGATTGACCCTCCGGTACGTCGACGTCGAGCGCGCCAAGCAGCCGGTTGGCCACCGCCACGAGCGCGGCCGGCACCCGGAACCCCGTGGTCAGCGGCACCACGGCCGCGTCCGGCTTGCCCAGATGGGCCAGTTGCGCGGGCCAGCCGCGGGCCGCCCAGGGGGTGGTGCCCTGGGCCAGGTCACCCAGCACCGTCAGCGAACCGAAGGCGGCGCGCCGGGCGATCGCCCGGCACTGCATCGGGGACAGGTCCTGCGCCTCGTCCACGACGATGTGCCCGTATCCCTCGGGGTGCTCGATCAGGCCCGACACCTCGTCAAGGAGCACCAGATCGGCGGCCGACCACTTCGCGGACTTCCACGAGCGCGGGGGCTTCGTCCAGAGCAGCGCCTTGCGCTCGTCGGGGCCGAGGATGCCGTCGGCCGCCGCGGCCAGCGCTTCCGGGTCGGTGAACAGTTCGGCGAGCACCTCTTCCGGCGCCACCCTGGGCCATACCGCGTCGACGTACTCCTTGACCGGACGGGCCCGGGTGATCTTCTGGAGCCAGGCGCTGTTCACGGCCCCGGCCCGCCCTTCCGCCTGGAGCTGGATCACCCGGACCGCCCGGCTGCGCACCCGCTCCCGCCCGACGGCGTACGGCGGCGCCTCGGTCCGTACCGCCGCGACGATCCCGGCGAGCTCGCTCTCGGAGAGCCGCCAGGTGTACGAACCCTCGCGGATGGCAAGGGAGTTGAGGGGCCGGGCGACGCGTCCGTACAGCGCGCGGCGCAGCACCTCCGCCATCCGCACGTCGTGCTTGACCGCGGCCGCGGCCGCCTCGTCCACCGCCCGCACCTCGCGGCCGCGCGTCCCGCGCACGATCTCCTCGTCCACGGTCGACTGGCGGATGTCCAACTCGCCGAGCGCCGGGAGGACTTCGGAGATGTAGGAGAGGAAGGTGCGGTTGGGGCCGAGCACCAGGAGGCCGCGGCGCTGGATGCGCTGCGGACAGGCGTAGAGGAGGTACGCCGCGCGGTGCAGCCCGACGGCGGTCTTGCCGGTGCCGGGGGCGCCCTGCACGCAGATGGACCGGCCGAGTCCGGAACGTACGAGGTCGTCCTGCTCGGGCTGGATGGTCGCCGCGATGTCCCGCATGGGGCCGACCCGGGGGCGCTCGATCTCGCCCGCCAGGATCGCGCCGGTCCCCGTCGCCTCCCCGGCCGTGAGGTACTCGTCCTCCAGGCCGGTCAGGTCCTCGGCGGCGCCGAGGCTCCCCGGCGCCCAGCCGAACCGGCGGCGGACCGCGACGCCCTGCGGGGCGCGGGTGCTCGCCTGGTAGAAGCGGCGCGAGACGGGGGCCCGCCAGTCGATGACGAGGGGCGGGGCGGAGGGGTGTTCGGCGATGCGGCGGCGGCCGATGTGGTAGCTCTGGCCGCCGTGGCCGTCGTCGGCCGACGTGTCGAAGTCGAGCCGCCCGAAGAACAGCGGACCCTCCGGCAGCTGCCTCAACTCCTTGGCCCAGCTGCGGAGTTGATAGCCGAGCACCTCGGCGTCGGCGCCGGACGCGAAGGCGTTCTCGCCGTGCCCGACCCGGACTCCGGCACCCTCGGTCATGGCGGCCAGGGCCGCCCGGCAGGCGTCGTGGTGGGTCCGTTCCTGGCCGAGTTCCCGGTCGAGGGGGTCGAGAGGCGTCATGCCGCCAGGATAACGGATAACGTAACTCGGTTACATTTTTTACTTGGTAACGAAAAGTGGGCGAGGGGTTAGCGGTCCCCTGCTCCGAACTCCGCCCCCAGACCCGCCCCCAGCTGCTCGAACGCCCGGTCCGCCGCCTGGGCCGCCTCCGTGTACAGCGCCTCCACACTCTCCCCGGCCGCGATCCGGCGCCAGTTGTCCTCGGCGAGGATCCTCCGTACGGCGATGATCTGGCCGGCTGCGAGCCGTGCGGCGAGCCCTTCGCCGAGCTCGGCGGCCAGCGCCTCCTCCGACCTCTCCTGGTACGCGTACAGCCGGGCCACCAGGCTCGGCGTCCCGTACAGCAGGCGGTAGTAGGCGTGCACATGGGGGTTGTCGCAGAGCCCGGTCACCGGATCGCGGCGATCGAGGCCCTGCCGGAAGTGGGCGTGCAGGGCGGCCAGCGGGGCGACCCCCTCGGCCCGGCCCGCCGCGACGACCCGGGCCGCCTCGTCCGCGTGGTCGGCGAACCGGTGCAGGACCAGGTCCTCCTTGGTGGGGAAGTAGCGGAACAGGGTCGGCTTGGAGATTCCGGCGGCCGCCGCGACCTCCGCCACGGACACCTTGTCGAAGCCGCGCTCCAGGAACAGCGCGATCGCCGCCTCCGACACCGCCTGGTACGTCCGCTGCTTCTTCCGCTCCCGCAAGCCCGCCTCACTAGCCATGGGGCGAGCCTACGTGCCCCGCAGTTGACCTCAAGCCTGGTTGAGGTTGAAGACTCGCCGTACAGGCCGCGCACCGGCGCGGGCAACGGGTGGGAGTGGTCGTCATGCGGGTGGCACAGGTCAAGGAGTTCGGCGGTCCGGACGTGCTGGTTCCGGTGGAACTCGCCGATCCGGTGGCAGGGGCCGGTGAGGTGGTGGTGGGCGTCGACCACATCGACACGCTCTTCGTGCAGACCCAGATCCGCGCGGGCGCCTTCGGCGAGTACTTCGACGTCAAGCCGCCCTATGTGCCCGGCGGCGGTGTCTCCGGCACGGTCGTCGCCACCGGGCCCGGGGTGGACGGGGACGTCTTGGCGGGGCGCCGGGTCGTCGCCCCGGTCGACCCCGGCAGCTATGCCTCGCTCGCCGTCGTCCCGGTCGCCCACCTCTCGCCGGTCCCCGGCGGTGTGGGGCTGCGCGAGGCGGCGGCCCTCGTCCACGACGGGGTGACCGCCCTCGCGCTTCTCGACAACACCGCGCTCAAGCCGGGCGAGACCGTCCTGATCACGGGCGCGTCCGGCGGCATGGGCACCCTGCTCGTCCAGCTCGCCCACGCCCTGGGCGCCCGGGTGGTGGGCGTGGCACGCGGGCCCGAAAAGACCGCGCTGGTACGGGAGTTGGGCGCCGACCACGTCATCGACGCGGCGGACCCGGACTGGCCGCGACACGCCCGCGCAGAGCTCGGCGAGGCGGGCGCCGAGCTCGTCCTGGACGGCGTCGGCGGCCAAATCGGCCTGGCCGCCTTCCCGTTGACCGCCGACGGCGGGCGCTTCTCCGCGCACGGCGCCCCCACCGGAACCGGCTTCGCCCCGGTCGACCCGGACGAGGCCCGGCGGCGCGGCATCACCCTGCTCGGCATCGGCGACGTACAGCTGACACCGGAGCGCCGCACCGCGCTCCTCGACCGGGTGCTGGCCGAGGCGGCGGCCGGGCGGCTGCGGCCGGTGATCGGCGAGGCGTTCCCGCTGGAGCGCGCGGCCGAGGCGCATGCCGCGATCGAGGGGCGGGGGCTGGTGGGGAAGGTGCTGCTCAGCACGTGAGACCACGTGAGACCCAGGCTCTGAGGCGGCGGCCGGCCCGACCCGGGGCCCGGTCTCCCACGGGGGTGGGGGCCGGGCCCGAGTGACGTGCGACCTGCCGCACAGGCCTCCGGGTCAGAACATGTCCGGGCACCACGGGCGGCGCGGCGTGCGGAACAGGTCGTCGGTCCGCGCCGCCGCCCCCGGCCGCTCCTCGGTGACCCGGCCCAGCGCCAGCAGCCGGGCCGCCGATTCGTCGCCCAGATACAGCGTCGCCAACTCCCCTGCGTCCAGGGTCAGTTCGGCCGAGCGGGTGGTGGGGGTGCATCGGGCGCCGGCTGGGGTGGCCTCCAGGAGGAAACGGCCCGCGGCCAGACCGGCCGCGTCGCGGACCTCCAGGACGAGGGCGCCCTCGGTGGCGTACGTGCGCGATTCCAGGGCCCGTACGACATCGAGCAGCCGCAGCCACAGGTAGTCGGCCCGGGTCACGACGCGGGCCGCGCGCGGGTCCGGCAGGTAGAGGGGCAGGAGGTCGTCGGGGGCGCGGTAGCCGGTGCGCACCTTGCGGATCCAGTCGATGGAGCACAGGTAGTGCCACAGGGCGCGCTCGGCCGCCGGGGTCAGCCCGATCAGCTGCTTCACCGTCGCCGTGTTCTCCGGCAGCTTGGCGTCGCTCCACGTCTCGTCGGCCGTGTAGACGGCGAGCCCGGCCGGTTCGCCGTCCGCCGTGCGGTACACCGCGTAGAAGGGCAGGGTCCAGCCTTCGCGGTGGGCCGCGCCGGTGGCCAGGTCCCACCAGCGCTGGTCGCGGCTGACCACGCCGGGCCGCGTCGTGCGGAACCGCTGGAAGATCTCCGCGCCGAGCTTGCCCGCCTCGGCCGCGTCCACCAGGTCGATACGGCCGCCGTCGGCGGGGCCCGACCAGCGGGGGTCGAGGCCGGTCCGGCCCGCGTCGATCTCCCACGCGCTGAACCAGGTGGCCGGGCCGTACCCGTACCGGCCGTAGATCGGGTACTCGGCGGCGATCAGCGTGGCCGCCGCCTCACCGCGCTCCTTGGCCGCCGACAGCTCGGCCGCCATCATCCGGGTCAGCAGTCCGCGCCTGCGGTGGGTGGCCGAGACGGTGACGCCGGTGACGGCGGACACCGGCAGCGCGGCGCCGCCGGGCACGGTCAGCTCCTGCGCGAAGGACCGGAACGTCGCCACGCACCGGCCGCCGTCGAAAGCGCCCCGCACCCGGCTCAGATCGGTGTGGGCCCGGCGGCCCGCCGCGTCCTCGTCGCTCACCACCGGCGGCCGCAGAAACCCGGCGGTGACGGCCTTCAGCCAGTCGGTGTACTCGCCGTCGGTGATGGTACGGACGTCAATGTGCTGCTCGGCCGGGGCGCTCATATCGCCCACGCTAAGCGGCCCCCGCGCGGAATGTCGCCCCAATTTCCCCGACGCCCCGGCTCAGAACACCGCCCGGTTTCCCCCGGAGCCCCCGCTTGGGACGTCTAGAACATCGCCCGGATTTCGCCGACCACGGCGGCCCCGCCGAGCAGCGGTGCCCGGCCGATCCGGTCGACCACCGGGCTGTCCACGCCCAGGAGTTGGAGCGCGCGGGCCAGGATCGGGCCGAGCGAGCGGATCGCGCCGTCGTCGACCTTGAAGGCGAGCGCGCGGCCGTCGGGCAGGGCCACCGCCTGCACCGCCTCCGCGCCCATCTTCGACAGCGCCCCCGGCACCTCGCGCATCAGCCAGGTGTCGGGCCGCCGCGTACCGGCCACGTACTCGGGGTGAGCCCGCATCGCGGCGGCGACCCGGCCCTCGGGCGAGCCCGCCTCGGCCGTCGCGAAGGTACGGAAGGCGCGGGCGAGCCCGGTCAGGCTGATCGCCATCAGGGGCGCCCCGCAGCCGTCCGTGCCGACCACGGAGACCGGCTCGCCGGCCGCCGACTCGACGCAGTCGTGGACCAGCCGCTGGAGCGGGTGCGCCGGGTCGAGGTATCCGGCCAGGTCCCAGCCGTTGAGCTTGCAGGCCGCGAGCATCGCCGCGTGCTTGCCCGAGCAGTTCATGGTGAGGCGCTCGCGGATGTGGCCCGCCGCCAGGTACGCCTCGGCCTCGGCCGCGTCCAGCGGCAGGTCGGGCGGGGTCTGGAGGTCGTCCGGGGTCAGGCCGTGCTCGGCCAGCATCGTACGTACGAGATCGAGGTGGAAGCCCTCGCCCGAGTGGCTCGCGGCGGCGATGGCCAGGCGCTCGCCGGACAGGTCGAGGCCCGCCCGCAGCACGGCGGCGGCCTGCATCGGCTTGTTGGAGGAGCGGGGGAAAACGAGCGCGGCCGGGTCGCCGAGCGCGAGCTCGACACTGCCGTCGGCCGCAAGCACCACCAGCGAGCCCCGGTGACGGCCCTCGACGAACCCGGAACGTACGACTTCGGCGAGGACCGGGGGTATCGGGGACGTCGAGGACACGGCGGTCATGGGGTGCGGCCTTCCGGGCAGGTGACCTGCGCCGGAGGGTTCGCTTCCGGACGGGCGGGTCAGATGAGCAAATCGTCTACTTGTGCTTCCCCATCACGGTACCTGCGGGCGATCTCGGCACTGCAATCGTCGGCGGTCCGCTGGACCTCCTTGCGGCACCGCGAGACCTGCTGCTCGTAGCGGATCAGCCGCCCGGTCGCGGTGTGCAGCTCCTCGTCCGTGCGGGCTGCCAGATCGGAGAGCTCGACCTCGGCGTCCATCTCGGCGGCCAGCCGCCGGTACTCCTCGCTGCGCGGCGCGGACAGCGTGACGTGCCGGGCCGAGGCCCGGTGCGAGGAGGGCGCGTCCGTGAGGATCTCGGCGAGCCGCTCCACCACCGGTGCCTGCGGCCCGGTGCGCCGGGCCAGCTCGGCCCGCAGGATGTCGATCCGGCCGTGCAGCAGCCGCCGCACATAGCTGAGGTCGGCCTCGTCGCGCTGCGACTGCCGCCGCAGCGTGCGCAGCTCGACGAGGCGGAGCGCGGCCATGTCGTGGTCGCGCTGGGGCGGCAGGGCGTGACCGGTCCGCTGCACGGGAGGCCGCACGGCGGTACGCGGGTTGGTCCGGGTCAGCGATACGGGACCGGGCGACTGCCCGGCGCCTGGTGTGCTCATGGGTCTTTCCGTCCCCTCGACCGGTGCTCGGGGTCCCCCGGGCCCCAAGGGCCGAGGTGTGCACCGCCTGTACGCATCGTGCCACTCCGGATGCGCACGTGCAGGTGCACTGCACCCGTTCAGCCGCTCGGAAAACGAACTCGTCTGTGGCATAGGTTGGGGCGCATGCGAGCGGTGGTGCAGAGGGTGGACGGCGCGAAGGTCGTCGTGGCGGGCGAGACGGTCGGCGAGATCACCGGCGAGGGCCTGTGTGTGCTGGTCGGGGTCACCCACGGGGACACCTCGGACAAGGCGGCGCAGCTCGCCCGCAAGCTCTGGTCGGTTCGCATCCTTGAGGGCGAGAAGTCCTGCTCGGACGTGAATGCGCCCTTGCTGGTGATTTCGCAGTTCACTCTCTACGGGGACGCCCGCAAGGGGCGCCGCCCCACCTGGAACGCGGCCGCCCCGGGCGAGGTGGCCGAGCCCCTGGTCGACGAGGTGGTGGCCCAACTGCGGGCGCTGGGCGCCCAGGTGGAGACGGGCCGGTTCGGCGCGGACATGCGGGTGTCACTGACGAACCACGGCCCGTTCACGGTGCTGGTGGAGGTGTGAGCCGTACGGCTCGACCACGACCAGGCCCGTTCACGGTGCTGGTCGAGGTCTGACCACCCGGCGGCCCTACGGCTCGACCACGACTTCCTGGGCAGCGGCGGTCTTGCCCGCGAGCAGCTCCGCGTCCACCGGAACGTTCCGCTTCACCAGCGCGAGCGCGATCGGGCCCAGCTCGTGGTGGCGGGCCGAGGTGGTGACGAAGCCGAGCTGGCGGCCCTCCTCACCGTCCGCCGCGAGCCGGACCGGCGTGCCGCGCCCGGGCAGCAGCACCTCGCTGCCGTCCAGGTGCAGGAAGACCAGGCGGCGCGGCGGCTTCCCCAGGTTGTGGACCCGGGCGACCGTCTCCTGGCCCCGGTAGCAGCCCTTCTGGAGGTGCACGGCCGAGCCGATCCAGCCCACCTCGTGCGGGATCGTCCGGTGGTCTGTCTCGAAGCCGAGCCGCGGCCGGTGCGCCTCCACCCGGAGCGCCTCGTACGCCAGGATCCCGGCGAGCGGGCCGGCCTCGGCGGCGTACTCCTCCAGGTCGGCGCGCGGCAGGAACAGGTCGCGTCCGTACGCCGTCTCGCGCACGACCACCCCGTCCGGCACCTCGGCAATGGACCCGGCGGGCAGGTGGACGACCGCGAACTCCCCGGTGCGGTCGGCGACTTCGACCCGGTAGAAGAACTTCATCGACTCCAGGTAGGCGATCAACTCGCCCTGCGTGCCGGGCTCGACGTGGATCCACACCGTCGTGCCGTCGTCCACGAGGTACAGGGCGTGCTCGACGTGCCCGTGCGCGGAGAGGACAAGGGCTTCGGTGGCCTGCCCGGCGGGCAGCTCGCTGACGTGCTGGGTGAGCAGCAGGTGCAGCCAGCTCAGCCGGTCGTCGCCGGTGACGGTGACGACACCGCGGTGCGAGAGGTCGACGAGACCGGTGCCGGCGGCCAGTGCGCGCTGCTCGCGGAACAGGTCGCCGTAGTGCGCGGCGACGTCTTCGTCAGGCCCTTCGGCGGGGACGGCGCCGGGCTGGGACAGCAGGGGGCTCTTCATGTACGCAAGCCTACGACTCGGTGATCGCGGCCTTCCCGGCACAGGCCTTGCAGCGCCCGAAGATGGCGAAATGCTTCATGTCCGTATCGAAGCCGAAGGTGTCCTTGAGCTTCGCGGTGAAGTCCGCGGCCACCGTCACATCGGCCTCGATCACCTGGGTGCAGTCGCGGCACACCAGGTGGATGTGGTGGTGGCGGTCGGCCAGGTGGTACGTCGGGGCGCCGTGGCCGAGATGGGCGTGCGAGACCAGACCCAGCTCCTCCAGGAGCTCCAGGGTCCGGTACACGGTGGAGATGTTCACGCCGCCCGCCGTCTTCCGCACCTGGGTGAGGATGTCGTCGGGCGTCGCGTGTTCGAGTACGTCGACGGCCTCAAGCACGAGCTGCCGCTGGGGGGTCAGCCGGTAGCCGCGCCTGCGGAGGTCGCTCTGCCAGTCGGTGGTCACCACGCTCCCAGTGTAGGAGTGATCCGCGCCACGCCTACGGGATGCGGGCGATCCGCCTACTTGAAGAAGGCGATTCCGTCGTCCGGGAGGTCGCCGAGGCCCCGCGCCATCTCCGCGACCTGCTCCGGCGTGACGACCTTCTTCAGGTGCGCCGACATGTACGGACGGAGCTCGACCTCGGGGGTCGCCTTCTCGCCGACCCACATCAGGTCGCTCTTGACGTAGCCGTAGAGCCGCTTGCCGCCGGTGTACGGGCCGGAGGCGCCGGTGCGTGCCACGGCATCCGTCACCAGGTCGATCTGCGGCTTCTGGTGGGCGAGGTCGCCGTACCAGATCTCCACGATGCCCTGGTCGCGGACCATGACGACCTCGACCTTGCGGTCCTTGTCGATGCGCCAGTAGCCCGACTCGGACTCCAGCGGCTTCACCTTCTTGCCCTCGGCGTCGAGGATCCAGGAGTGCGAGACGTACTCCAGGAAGTCGCGGCCGTCGTGGGAGAAGGTCACGGACTGCCCGAAGTTCGCCTTCTCGGCGCCCGGGAAGTCGGTGACGCCGGCGCCCTCCCAGGTCCCCAGGAGGAAGACGAGGGGCACGAGGTCGGGGTGGAGGTCGGACGGAATCTCGATCATGAGGCTGCGATCTCTTCGTTGCGGGGAGGGGTTAGCGCTGACCCTGGTAGAGCTTCTTGACGGCCAGAGCCGTGAAGGCGAGGACGCCGACGCAGACCAGAACAAGAAGGGTGGAGAAAACAGCCTCAAGCACGGGGGGCTCCTCGCATGAGCGGGTGTAGGGGCGGTCAGGGCCGGCCCCCAGCCTAATGGGTGGGGGGCGGGCTCTCGCTGTGAGGTACGCCGCCGGCGGGGTAGGGGCGCGGGGCGGGCGGGGCGGGGCGGATTACAGTTCGGCCCATGCCGAAGCAGAAGCTCGTGATCAAGGTGACCGCCGGTGCCGACGCGCCCGAGCGGTGCTCGCAGGCCTTCACCGTCGCGGCCGTCGCCGTCGCCAGCGGGGTCGAGGTCTCCCTGTGGCTGACCGGCGAATCGTCCTGGTTCGCCCTGCCGGGCCGGGCCGCCGAGTTCCAACTCCCGCACGCCGCGCCGCTGCCCGACCTCATCGAGTCGATCCAGGCGGGCGGGCTGATCACCCTGTGCACCCAGTGCGCGACCCGCCGGGACATCACCGAGCAGGACGTCCTGGACGGCGTACGCATCGCGGGCGCGCAGGTCTTCGTGCAGGAGATCATGGGGGACGGCGTACAGGCGCTCGTGTACTGAGGTTCCGATCCGCTGCTAATGGCGCTTCTTGCCGTCCAGCTCGTCCCACCACTCGTCGGACTTCGGGTCGCCGGAGGGGTCGTCCCACCAGCGGTCGTCGGGGCCGCGCCGGTTGGCGACCATCGCGGCGACGGGCGGGATCACCATGGCGACCACGCACATCCCCACCGCCACCGGGACCGACCACAGGCGCACGAAACTCCAGGCGGACACGAAGAGCAGGATGCAGCCGCCCATCATCCAGAAGTAGCCGCGCCGGCGCCGGGCGTACATAAGTCCAGCGTACGACCGGAATGCCCGGCCGGAAACGGCACGGAGGGCCGCACCCCATTCCAAGGCGTCCAACCCCCGGGGTGCGGCCCTCCGGCCGGTACAGCGGTGCCGTCGGTCAGACGGCGATGGCGACCTCCGCGAGGCCTCCGGTCTGGGCGACGACGGTACGGTCCGCGGTGCCGCCCGGCACCAGGGCGCGCACGGTCCAGGTGCCCTCGGCCGCGTAGAAGCGGAACTGGCCGGTGGCCGAGGTGGGCACCTCGGCGGTGAACTCGCCGGTCGAGTCCAGCAGGCGCACGTAACCGGTGACGGGCTCGCCGTCGCGGGTCACCTGGCCCTGGATGGTGGTCTCACCGGGCTTGATGGTCGAGGCGTCGGGGCCGCCGGCCTTCGCTCCACACATGGGTTCTTCCTTACGGTCTACGGTCGGGTGGTGTGCGGGGGCTGATCGCCCGGGTTACTTGTTGGCGCCGAGCTCGATCGGCACGCCGACGAGGGAGCCGTACTCGGTCCACGAGCCGTCGTAGTTCTTGACGTTGGTCTGGCCGAGCAGCTGGTGCAGCACGAACCAGGTCAGGGCCGAGCGCTCGCCGATGCGGCAGTACGCGATGGTGTCCTTCGCCAGGTCGACCTGCTCGTCCTCGTAGAGGGCCTTGAGCTCGTCGTCCGACTTGAAGGTGCCGTCGTCGTTGGCGTTCTTCGACCACGGGATGTTGCGGGCGGACGGGACGTGGCCCGGACGCTGCGACTGCTCCTGCGGGAGGTGCGCCGGGGCGAGCAGCTTGCCGGAGAACTCGTCGGGCGACCGCACGTCGACCAGGTTCTTGCTGCCGATCGCGTTCACCACGTCGTCGCGGAAGGCACGGATGGAGGCGTCCTGCGGCTGGGCCTGGTAGTCGGTGGCGGGCCGGTTCGGGACCTGGTCGCCGTCCACGAGGTCGCGGGAGTCGAGCTCCCACTTCTTGCGGCCGCCGTCGAGGAGCCTGACGTCCTGGTGGCCGTAGAGCTTGAAGTACCAGAAGGCGTAGGAGGCGAACCAGTTGTTGTTGCCGCCGTACAGGACGACGGTGGTGTCGTTCGCGATGCCCTTCTTCGACAGCAGGGCCTCGAAGCCGGCCTGGTCGATGAAGTCGCGGCGGACCGGGTCCTGGAGGTCCTTCGTCCAGTCGATCCGGATCGCGTTCTTGATGTGGTTCTTCTCGTACGCCGAGGTGTCCTCGTCGACCTCGACGATGGCGACCTTCGGGTCCTCGATGTGGGCCTCGACCCAGTCGGCGTCTACCAGGACGTCGCTGCGGCTCATGTTGATCTCCTCCGGGGCAGTCTGCGGGGGGTGGTGCGGGTGTGCGGGTACGCGTCCGCGGCGCGCGTACGCGGCACGGGGTGGCCCAGATGACGCCCTGATCACGGTCAAAGGGCCCGGGGAATGCGGGAGTTGAGCGTCCCGCTCAGAAGGGGCGACAGAGCATGGCGGCGACGCGGCACAGGTCTACTGCCCGCCGCTTCGTGAGGTCCGCCTGTCGCTTCATGCGTCCGATCGTAGGGAGGCATACCGGGGCGTGTCACCGGCGTGTCGCATCCTGAGACACGATCATCCACATACTGGTACGCCCGCCGACCCGGGGCATCCCCGGCCCCCTCCCGGGGTGGGGGGTTCGGGGTCTGCATCTGCCCTGCGGACGGGGGTGTCTCACGATGCGGGCGGGCGGGGGCGTGGAGGGCGTTTTCCCACCCGCCCGCCCGTGACTCGGGGTTGGGAAGGCTGACCCCTGGGGCTCCGCCCCCGGACCCCCGCTCCTCAAACGCCGGAGGGGCTGGATTTGGCTGAGCTGGCCCTTTCCGCCCAACCGGGACGACGGGCCGCTGCCCAAGGGCATGGGGGCGCAGCCCCCAGGAAGGGGGTCGTCAGCCCGCCAGGCGGACCTCTGTGCCCTCGCCCGAGAACCGCAGCCCCGCCTCCGTCGCCGTCACCTTGTTCAGCTTGATGCTCGACGGCATCCCGGCGATCTTCAGGTCGTAGTCGACGGCCTTGCGCAGGCGCTGGTCGAACCCCGGCACCGGCAGCTGCGGCAGCGCCTCCGCGCGGAGCTGTACCGAGCCCGAGCCGGTCAGGCTCACCGTGCTGTACGCCGACACCGTCCGCCCGGCCAGCAACGCCTTGATCGTCGGCGGCAGCGTCACACCCTGGCCCTCAAGCAGGTCGGTGAGCGGGCCGGTCACCTTGACCTGGCCCTTGGCCGCCCGGTCCGCGCCCGCGTATTCGACCGTCGCCCCCTTGGGCGCCGCCTTCGAGAGGTCGGCGTACGAGATCTGCGCCGCCCCGACCGCGCGCCCCGCGACCGCCGAGGAGAAGCTGCTGTCGATCCGTACGGAATGCAGCTCCGCCGTCACCTCGGTGACGTTGACCGAGTGGCCGCCCGCGGTGGCGGTGACCCCGGACAGCGACACGTCGACCTCGTCCAGTTCCTTGCCCAGGACCTGGGTGAGGAAGGGAAAGCCCTTGATGCTGACGTCCGGCGTCGACCCGAGCCGCTGACTGCTCTTGATCTTGTCGGCCGTCTTGGACTCGGCGATGTTCACCGCGATCCGGTCCACGGCGACGAAGATGCCGCCGAGAACCACCGCGATGATCAACAGTATTCGCAGTGCGCGCATTACGTACGTGTCCCCCAACCGTCGGCCGTCGAACGTCGCGACCGTCGATGTCGTGTCGATGTCGATCGGTTTTGATCAATTCCGGAATCCGGAAAGACGATCGCGAGCCTAGCTCCGGTTCCCTACCCGACGGCGCGCCCGATGAGATAGAGCACAGGGACGGCCGCGGTGAGCGGCAGGGCGACGCCCGCCGTCAGGTGGACGAACCGGGACGGGTAGTCGTACGAGGCGACCCGCAGCCCGATCAGCGCACAGCCCCCGGCCGCGAGGCCGAGCAGCGCACCGCTCGCGCCGATGCCGGTCAGGCCGCCCACCGCGATGCCCGCGCCCGCGGCCGCGAGCAGCGCGACAGCCACGGAGGCGCCCGACGGCAGCGGCAGCGCCCGCGCGAGGGCGGCGACGGCCACGGCCACGGCGCCGACGGAGACCGCGTGCGGCGGCGCGGCGAGGTAGCCGCCCGCCAGGATCGCGAACGCCGCCGAGGCGACGGTCGCCATCAGCCCGTACATCCGCTCGTCGGGGTCGGCGTGCGACCGCAGTTGGAGTACGAGGGTGAGCAGCACCCAGACGCCGAGCGTGCCCAGGATCGCGGCGGGCGCGTGCTCCCGGCCGAGCGCGAGGAGCGCGACATCGGCGACCAGGCCGCCCGCGAAGGCGAGCGCGATCCCCTGCCGGGCCGGCCACATCCCGTTCAGCCGGAACCAGCCCGCCGCCGTCACGGCCTGGAGCAGGATGAGCGGCACGACCAGCGCGTACGCGCCGAACGCCGCCCCGGCCGCGAGCAGCAGGCCGAGCACCGCGGTCAGCGCGGCGGGCTGCATTCCGGGCGCGATGACCGGCGAGCGGCCCTCCGCGCGGGCCCGCTGGGCGTCGGTGACGCGGGCGTTGCCGACGGTGGTGGGCGAGCTGTACGCCGGGCCCTGCGCAGACGCGCCGACCGGCTCGGGCGACCCGTACGCCGGGCCCTGAACGGGCGCGGGGGCGGGAGCGGACATAGGCGCGGGCGACTGTGCCATCGGCATCTCGGGCGGCAGCGGCACCGACGTGGTCCCCGCGCCGTGCTGCGGCGGCAGGTACGCCGCCTGCTCGCCGCCCTGCTGCCAGGGCTGCGCGTGCCGCCCCCGGCTCTGGGCGGGCCCGGCCGGGTGCTGCACGGGCGGGATCACGGGCTGGTACTGGGTGTCCCAGGTCTGCCCGTCCCAGGTCTGCGTGTACTGCTGCTGGTCCTGGTACGGCTCGTACGGGAACGGCGGCTGGGGCTGCACGGGCTGCCCGTACTGGTCGTACTGCGGCTGCTGCTGATACGGGTACTGCTCGCTCATGACGTGGGGGTCACCCTCCTGCGAACGGCGGGAGCACCTCGACCGTGCCGCCCTCGGCAAGGCGTACGGTCTCATGGTTCCGCTTGCCGACGGGGTCACCGTCGACCAGGAAGGAACACCTCTGCAGTACGCGCGTCAGCTCCCCGGGGTGCCGTTCGCGCACCGCGTCGAGTGCCTCGGCCAGCGTCCCGGCGGTGTACGGCTCCTCGGCGACACCGGCGGCGGACTTGGCCGCGGCCCAGAAGCGGATGGTTCCCGCTGCCATGGTGAGGCTCCTTTCGTCGCCCTCCATGATGGGCTACGCGGCGGGCCGGGCGGCCGTCAGCCAGCCCGCGATACGGGTGAGCAGCGCCTCGTCGGCCGCGTTCTCGGCGTGGCCCATGCCCGGCTCCAGCCACAAGTCCGCAGGTCCGGCGGCCGCCAGCATGCGCGGGTGGTCGACTGGGAAGTACGGGTCGCGGTCGCCGTGCACGATCAGCAGCGGGGTCGGCGCGATCAGCGGGACGGCCTCGACGGGCGAGAGCGGCACCGGGTCCCAGTCCTCGGGATGGATCCGGGTGGCGAAGCCGAACCGGCCGACCAGCCGTCCGGCGCGCCGGGTCACCAGCCAGTGCACCCGCCGCATCGCGGGCGTACCGCGGTAGTACCAGCGGGCGGGCGCGCTGACCGCGGCCACTGCTTCCGTGCGCCCCCGCGCGCTCCCCCTGTGCGTCGCCGCGTGCCGCAGGACCACGGACCCGCCCATCGAGAAGCCGACGGTCACCACGCGCCCGTACCCGAGTGATCTCGCCCACTCGACGGCCGCCGCGAGATCGAGCACCTCGCGGTCGCCGACGGTGGAGCGGCCCGCGGACTTCCCGTGCCCGCGGAAGGAGAAGGTCACCACGGCTGCGTACCGTGCGAACACGTCTGCCGCCCTTCGTACGGCGGGCCGGTCGGCCGATCCGGTGAATCCGTGCGCGACCACGATCGCGGTGTCGGTGGCACCCGTACGGCACGGTTCATAAACCGCCTCGATCCGGACACCGTCAGAGGTACACAGGGTTGCGCGCCGGGGTCCAGGAGTGATCGAGGAAACAGCTGAAGTGTGAAATCGGTCCTCTGCCCCGGAACTCATGTGGGCTATTCTCCTAGGCAGAGGATCCGGGCAACGCAGCCCCCGGGTCCTTTTGTGTTTCCCCGTCGTTGTTACGGATGGGTGAACAAACGCTCACAAAGGAACTGCACCCGGGGCGTGGGGGCAGGACCGACAGCAGTAACCGTACGAAGCAGTGCCGCAACGCCCCCGGGCTCTTGAGGAGCAGGGGGGACCCCCTCCGCAGGGACCGAGGAGGAACCGACGTTATGGGCGAGCGAACCGTGCACGATCCGAAGACACCGATGATGCTGACCCAGGCATGGGGACACCCCCCGCTCAAGCGAAGCCGCGAGCTTGGGGGCGGGGCGCGATGAGCTCTCTGCTGCTCCTGACCAATGCCCTTCAGCCGTCGACGGAGGTGCTCCCCGCCCTCGGCCTGCTTCTGCACAGCGTGCGGGTGGCCCCCGCCGAGGGCCCGGCCCTGGTCGACACCCCTGGTGCCGACGTCATCCTGATCGACGGCCGCCGCGACCTCCCCCAGGTCCGGTCGCTGTGCCAGCTGCTCCGCTCCACCGGACCGGGCTGTCCGCTGGTCCTGGTCGTCACCGAGGGCGGTCTGGCCGCCGTCACCGCCGACTGGGGCATCGACGACGTGCTGCTCGACACCGCGGGCCCGGCCGAGGTCGAGGCCCGGCTGCGGCTGGCCACCGGCCGCCAGCAGATCACCTCGGACGACTCCCCCATGGAGATCCGCAACGGCGACCTGTCCGTGGACGAGGCGACGTACAGCGCGAAGCTGAAGGGGCGGGTCCTCGACCTGACCTTCAAGGAGTTCGAGCTGCTCAAGTACCTCGCGCAGCACCCGGGCCGGGTGTTCACGCGCGCCCAGCTGCTCCAGGAGGTCTGGGGCTACGACTACTTCGGCGGCACCCGCACGGTCGACGTCCACGTACGGCGGCTGCGGGCCAAGCTGGGCCCCGAGCACGAGTCGCTGATCGGTACCGTCCGCAATGTCGGATACCGCTTCGTGACGCCGGAGAAGGTCGAACGCGCGGCCGAGGAGGCCAAGGCGCGGGCGGTCGTGGACGCGGCCACCGCCGAGGCGAAGGAAGCAGCGGTCCGCTCCCAGAAGCAATAGGGCGGAGGGGTTGGGCCAAGCGGGTAGGTCACACGTAGGGTACGACCTGCGATAAGGCCTGCCCAGCGGGTGGTCACCCCGCGTAGACTGCCGCGCGTGGCCAAGGTGACGCGGGACGATGTGGCGCGACTGGCGGGTACTTCGACCGCGGTCGTGAGCTACGTCATCAACAACGGACCCCGGCCGGTCGCCCCGGCCACGCGCGAGCGTGTCCTCGCCGCGATCAAGGAGTTGGGGTACCGGCCCGACCGGGTCGCCCAGGCGATGGCCTCGCGCCGCACCGACCTCATAGGCATGATCGTCCCCGATGCGCGGCAGCCGTTCTTCGCGGAGATGGCACACGCCGTCGAACAGGCCGCCGCCGAGCGCGGAAAGATGGTCCTGGTCGGCAACTCCGACTACCTGGACGACCGCGAGGTGCACTACCTGCGGGCCTTCCTGGGCATGCGGGTCGCCGGTCTGATCCTGGTCAGCCAGGGCCCCAGCGAGCGGGCCGCGGCCGAGATCGACGCCTGGGACGCCCGGGTGGTGCTGCTGCACGAACGCCCCGAGGCCATCGACGACGTGGCGGTCGTCACCGACGACATCGGCGGCGCCCAGCTCGCCACCCGCCACCTCCTCGAACACGGCCACGCGTACGTCGCCTGCCTCGGCGGGGTCGAGTCGACCCCGGCCGTCGGCGACCCGGTGGCCGACCATGTGGAGGGCTGGCGCCGGGCCATGCTGGAGTCGGGCCGCTCGCTGGAGGGCCGGCTCTTCCAGGCCCCGTACAACCGGTACGACGCGTACAAGGTGGCGCTGGAGATCCTGGCCGGGCCCGAGCGGCCGCCGGCCATCTTCTGCTCGACCGACGACCAGGCGATCGGGGTGCTGCGGGCCGCCCGCGAGCTCCGCATCGACGTGCCGGGCGAGCTCGCCGTGGCGGGCTTCGACGACGTCAAGGAAGCGGCGCTGACCGATCCGCCGCTCACCACGATCGCCTCCGACCGGCCCGCCATGGCGCGGGCCGCCGTCGATCTGGTCCTGGACGACGGGCTGCGGGTGGCGGGGTCGCGCCGGGAGCGGCTGAAACAGTTCCCCTCGCGGCTGGTCGTGCGCCGCTCCTGCGGCTGCGGATAGGCTGCGCCGCAGACCGGGAGGCGTTTCCCCGCCCTCCCCCGAGCTCTTGAGGAGCAGGGGGACCCCCACCCCGTTGCGCGGAGTTGGAGGGGGAAAGATTCTTCTGGGGCTGCGCCCCAGACCTCCCTCGCGACGCTCCGCCAGCCGTGAACCCCGCGCCTTTATTTCGGGCAAACGCGGTTCTGCCGGGCTTCTTAACCGGTCTTCAGACTGCTCTCATGATGCGTCGCGATGGTCGGAGACATGACCGAGAGCCCCCGCCACAGCGGCGAGTACCCCGAGCAGCAGCCGAACCACTCTTCTGAGTCCTGGCAGCGAGCCAAGGACGACGCCCGGCGAGAGGCCGAGGCCTACGCGGCCGCCTACCCGCCGCCGCCCCCGTACCAGCCGACCGCCCCCCTCACGACCGGCCCGGGCACCACCGTGTGGCCGGGCAGCGCGTCCGGCCACCCCGAGACCGCCGGGTTCCACGGGGGCGGCGACGGCAGCGGGGCCGGCCACCACCTGGCCGGGGCGGACGCGGGCGCACCGAAGCCGCCCCGCGCCAAGCGTTCGGTCGGCCTCCTCGCCGCCGTCGCCATCATCGCCGCAGCCATCGGCGGCGGTACCGCCAGCGTGGTCGAGCACTACGTCAGCAACGACGGCACCAGCGTGGCCTCCGGCGTCAGCGGCACCAACGCCGCCAACAGCACCAACGGCACCGTCTCCGGCGTCGCCAAGGCCGTCATGCCGAGCATCGTCGAGATCAACGCGACCTCCGGCTCGGGCGCGTCGACCGGCGCCGGCGTGATCATCACCTCCGGCGGCGAGGTCATCACCAACAACCACGTCATCGCGGGCGCGAGCCAGATCAAGGTGAAGCTCAGCAACGGCAAGGCGTACACCGCGAAGGTCGTCGGCACCGACCCCGACAAGGACCTCGCGCTGGTCAAGCTGGACGGGGCGAGCGGCCTCAAGCCCGCCAGTCTCGGTGACTCCGGCAAGCTCGCGGTCGGCGACCAGGTCGTCGCCATCGGCTCCCCCGAGGGCCTCACCGGCACCGTCACCAGCGGCATCGTCTCCGCCCTCAACCGCGATGTCACCGTCGCCAAGGAGCAGGGCAACCAGGGCCAGGGGCAAGGACAGGGCCAGGGGCGCGGGAACGGCGGCTGGCCGTTCGAGTTCGGCGGGCAGCAGTTCAACGGCGACACCGGGTCCTCGAAGACCACGTACAAGGCGCTCCAGACCGACGCCTCGCTCAACCCGGGCAACTCCGGCGGCGCGCTCATCGACATGAACGGCAACATCATCGGCATCAACTCCGCGATGTACGCGCCGAGTTCGGGCAGCGCGGGCGGCTCGTCGGCCGGCAGTGTCGGGCTCGGCTTCGCCATCCCGATCAACACCGTCAAGTCCGACCTCGCCAGCCTGCGCGGCGGCGGCAGCGGCGGCGCCAGCACCGGCGGCAACAGCAACCAGGGCGGCAGCGGCTCCGGGAACGGCTTCGGCGGCAGCTACTGACCCGCGCGGGGCCGTCAGGGTCTGTCCCGCGGATCTTGTCTGGGACGCGCGGCCCTGGCACGCCCACCAGCATCGAAGAGCTGAGCCGCATCGCGGGCGACCAGATCCGCCGGACAGACCCTAGCCGCCCCGCGCCCCGCCGTCCGCGTGCGAGGCTGATGTCACCGAGCCGAAGAGAAGCAGAAGAAGGAACCCGCTCATGAGCCCCGCCGAGGACGACCCGCAGCGCATCCTGATCGTCGACGACGAGCCCGCCGTCCGCGAGGCGCTCCAGCGCAGTCTCGCCTTCGAGGGGTACGGCACCGAGGTCGCCGTCGACGGACTCGACGCCCTCGCCAAGACAGAGGCGTACCGCCCGGAGCTGATCGTCCTCGACATCCAGATGCCGCGGATGGACGGCCTGACCGCCGCCCGCCGGCTGCGCGCCGCCGGCGCCACCACGCCCATCCTGATGCTGACCGCGCGCGACACGGTCGGCGACCGCGTCACCGGGCTCGACGCGGGCGCCGACGACTACCTGGTCAAACCCTTCGAACTGGACGAACTCTTCGCCCGTATCCGGGCGTTGCTCCGCCGCAGCTCGTACGCCGTGGACACGGGGGCGGCCGGGCGGGACGAGGCCAACGTCCTCACCTTCGCGGACCTGCGGATGGACCTGTCGACGCGGGAGGTCAAACGCGGCGGCCGGGTGGTGGAGCTGACCCGCACCGAGTTCACCCTCCTGGAGATGTTCCTGGCCCACCCCCGCCAGGTGCTGACCCGCGAGCAGATCCTCAAGGCGGTCTGGGGCTTCGACTTCGAGCCGTCGTCCAACTCCCTCGACGTGTACGTGATGTACCTGCGCCGCAAGACGGAGGCGGGCGGCGAGCCCCGGCTCGTGCACACGGTGCGGGGTGTGGGATACGCGCTCCGGCCGGGCGGCGCGGAGTGAACCGTCTGGTCCGGCGGTACCGCTTGATGCCGCTCCGCTCCCGCCTCGCCATGCTGGTCGCGACGGCGGTCGCGGTGGCGGTGGCGGCGGTGTCGGTGGCGTGCTGGCTGATGACCCGCGCCCAGCTGCACGCGGAACTCGACACGACCCTGCGCAACAGCAGCGCCCCCACCGAGTCGGTGGATGCCGCCCTGCGGAACTGCCTTGGCCCCGGCGGCAGTTCCACCGGCGCCGGGCAGCGGTACAGCTTCGCCTACATCCAGGTCGTCCTGCCGGACGGCACGCGCTGCCTGGCACCGAACTCGCAGCCCGTGAAGGTGCAGCGGCAGGACATCGCGGTGGCCGAGGGCCCGCGGGGGGACACGCTGCACGACGGCTTCACCGACAGGGGCGAGGCCGTACGGGTCCACACGGTGCGCGAGCGCCTGCCCGGAGGGGTCGGTTCGATCGGCGTCAGCGTCTCCCGCCCGCTCACCGAGATCGACGCGGCGCTCAACCGGCTGGCCGTCCTGCTGCTCGGTCTCGCCGGGATCGGGGTGCTCGGCGCGGGCGCGGCCGGCCTCTGGGTCGCGCGGACCGGGCTGCGGCCGGTGGACAAGCTGACCGGGGCGGTCGAGCACGTGGCGCGGACCGAGGACCTGACCGTCCGCATCCCCGTCGAGGGGGAGGACGAGATCGCCCGGCTCTCGCGTTCCTTCAACGCGATGACCGCCGCCCTCGCCTCCTCCCGCGACCGGCAGGCGCAGCTCATCGCGGACGCCGGGCACGAGCTGCGCACCCCGCTCACCTCGCTGCGTACCAACATCGAGCTGCTCGCCAGGAGCGAGGAGACCGGGCGGGCCATTCCGCCCGCCGACCGCAAGGCGCTCATGGCGTCCGTCACCGCCCAGATGTCCGAACTCGCCTCTCTCATCGGCGACTTGCAGGAGCTGTCCCGGCCGGACGCGGTCCGCGAGGGGCCGCTGGAGGTCGTCGGCCTGCACGACATCACCCGGATCGCGCTCGACCGGGCCCGGCTGCGCGGCCCCGAGCTGACGATCACGGCGCAGCTCGCGCCCTGGTACGTACGGGCCGAACCGGCCGCGTTGCAGCGGGCGGTCGTGAACGTGCTGGACAACGCCGTGAAGTTCAGCCCGCCGCGCGCCACGGTCACGGTCACCCTGGACCGGGGCATCCTGACCGTCCGCGACCACGGCCCCGGCATCCCCGCCGATGAACTCCCGTACGTCTTCGAGCGGTTCTGGCGCTCCCCGTCGGCCCGCGCGCTGCCCGGCTCCGGGCTCGGCCTGTCGATCGTGGCCCGTACGGTGCAGCACGCGGGCGGCGAGATCAGCCTCGCCCCGGCCGACGGCGGCGGCACGGCGGCCACCATCAGGCTGCCGGGGGCGCCGACCCCTCCCCCCGAGCTTCGAGCAGGTTAGCCAGCGCGCGAAGCCCGGCCACGATCTCCCGCCCGCCCGGGGCGTGCTCGGGATCGGTGAGCCACTGGATCATCACGCCGGACATCAGCGCCAGGTGTACGGAGCCGAGGGTGCGCACGTCCGCGTCCTCGACCGCGTCCTCGGGCCCGCCGGTGAGCTGGGCGGTCACCCCCCGCCGCCCCTCGCGCTGTCCAACGGCGAGGATCTCGCGCAGTTCGGGCGAGGTCTGGGCGTGCACGAAGGCCTCGACGCTCGCGAGCCACAGCCAGCGGTGGCTCTCGTAGGTGCTGATCGTGCCGTCCCACAGGGCCGCGTACCGCTCGGCGGCCGAGCCGTCCCGGCCGTCCGGCCCGCCGCCCAGCGCGCCCCATTCCTCGATCGCCGCGATCAGCGCCTCGTTGAGCAGGGCCTCGCGGGAGCCGAAGTGGTAGCCGATGGCGGCCATCGACACCTTCGCGGCGGTGGCGATGTCGCGCACGGTGGTGCGCAGATAGCCCTTCTCCTCCAGGCAGCGCCTGGCGCCGGCCAGCAGATCCTCACGGTTTCCCATGTCAGGGATGGTAACCAGCCGCCTTGCACAATCGCCTTATACAAACGTATTGCGCGCTTGCCCAAATCCTGCGTACAGTCATGTCCGCCACCAAACGAGGGAGCCGGACACCATGGACCGCCACGAGATGACGACCGCCGACGGACGCCGCCTGTCCTACCTGGACTTCGGCCCCGCCGACGGCCGCCCGCTGCTCGCCCTGCACGGCCACCTCTCGGAGGGCGCCTCCTTCGCGGACCTCGCGGCCGAACTCGGCCCCCAATGGCGGGTGATCGCACCCGACCAGCGCGGCCACGGCGACTCCGACCGGGCCGCCGACTACACCCGGGCCGGGTACGTCGCCGACCTCCTCGCGCTCCTCGACCACCTGGGCCTGGACCAGGTCGTCGCCCTCGGCCACTCGCTGGGCGCCATCAACGCCTACCACCTGGCGGCCGAACACCCCGCGCGCGTCACGGCGCTGGTCAACACCGACGCCCCGGTCGACCTGCCGCACCTGGACCCGGGCCCCTTCGCCTTCCTCGCCCGCTTCCCCTACACGGCCGCCAGCGAGGCCCAACTCATCGCCGCCACCGCCCCGTTGGGCGCGCTGACCGCCGCCACGATGCGCCCGCACCCCGACGGCGTACGGCTGGCCTTCCACCCGCAGGACACCATCGACTCCGAGAACCTCGTGCACGGCGACCACTGGGCGGCCTGGCTGGGCAGCGACTGCCCCGCTCTGCTGATCCACGCCGCCCGCAGCCAGGCGCTCCCGGCCGAGCAGGCCCGCGCGATGGCCGAACGCCGGCCGCGCACCACCGCCGTCACCCTGGACACCGACCACTTCGTACAGCAGCAGGACCCGAAGGGCTTCGCGGCGGCGGTACGGGACTTCCTCGCCACGCTGTGAGATCCACGCTCTGAGATCCACCCCGCGCGGAACGACGGCCGCGCGGACCCGGATCCGCGCCCGCCCCATCCGCGCACCGCCCCGCCGTACCCTCGTAGACATGACAGACGCAGCCCTCCCCGCCCCGGCCTCGCGCGACATCCAGACGCTCGACGAGCTCAGCCACTCCCAGGCCCAGGCCGTCCTCGACCTGCTCGCCGAAGCCGCCCGCGGCGACGGGCAGCAGGCCGTTTCCGAGCAGGGGCGGCTCCAGTTGCGCGGCGGGCGGCGCGAAGGCGTCCGGCATTTCCTGCTGACCACCAGCGGCGTGCTCGCCGGGTACGCCCAGCTGGAGGACACCGACCCGGTCGAGGCGCCCGCCGCCGAACTCGTGGTGCACCCCGCGCACCGCGGCCACGGGCACGGGCGCGCGCTCGGCAGCGCGCTGCTCGGCGCCACCGGCAAGCGGCTGCGGGTCTGGGCGCACGGCGGGCACTCCGCGGCCCGCCACCTCGCGCAGGTCCTCGGCCTCACCCTGTTCCGCGAACTGCGCCAGCTGCGGCGCCCGTTGAGCCCGCTCGACATCGCGGAGCCGGTCTGGCCCGCGGGCGTCACCGTGCGCACCTTCACGCCGGGCGACGACGACGCGGCCTGGCTCGCCGTGAACGCCGCCGCCTTCGCCCACCACCCCGAGCAGGGCTCCCTCACCCAGCGCGACCTGGACGACCGCAAGGCCGAGCCGTGGTTCGACCCCAAGGGCTTCTTCCTCGCGGAGCAGGACGGCGAGATCGTCGGCTTCCACTGGACCAAGGTGCACACGGCGGAGCAGCTCGGCGAGGTGTACGTCCTCGGGATCCGGCCGGACGCGCAGGGCGGCGGCCTCGGCAAGGCCCTCACCGCGACCGGTCTGCGCCACCTCGCGGCCGAGGGCCTGCCCACCGCGATGCTGTACGTCGACGCCGACAACACCGCGGCGCTCAAGGTGTACGAGCGCCTCGGCTTCACCACCCACGAGGTGGACCTGATGTACCGCGCGGAGTCCTGAGCCTCCTTCCCCTTGCAGCAACCCGGCCGCCGCCGCATCCTGGGTGGCGGCCGCGCGCGCCGCGCACCGCGGCCCCCGGCCGACGCCCGGGGGCCCGGGTTCGCTTGCCCGCACGTCATGTCCTCGTAACCGGCCATTCAGACACGCTTGCGACGCTCACACAATGAAGCCGCCGGCGCCCGCCACCCGGAACGGAACTGTTCCCCCGCCCAGATCCTCCAGGGCGCTCACTCCCGCACTCTCCGACGCGCTGGACGCACCCGGCACGCGGAACAATGGGTACATGAGCCAGCAGCCCAGCGCCGAGGTCCCGCTCCAGCCCGCCCAGCCGTCCGTCGGTTCCATAGCCGCGCACCGGCCGCACACCCTCGCGGCCGCCGTCTCCGACCTGGAACCGGACATCGACGCCGATCTGGACTCCTACGTGGACGAGAGCGAGGGCGAGGAGCTTCCCTCGGGCCGCTTCCTGGACCGCGAGCGCAGCTGGCTCGCGTTCAACGAGCGCGTCCTGGAGCTGGCCGAGGACCCGGCGACCCCGCTCCTCGAACGGGCGAACTTCCTGGCGATCTTCGCCTCGAACCTGGACGAGTTCTTCATGGTCCGGGTGGCCGGCCTCAAGCGCCGCATCGCGACCGGCGTCGCCACCCGCTCCGCCTCCGGCCTCCAGCCGCGCGAGGTGCTCGACCTGATCTGGACCCGCTCGCGCGAGCTCATGGCCCGGCACGCCGCCTGCTACCAGCAGGACGTGGCCCCGTCGCTCGCCGAGGAGAACATCCACCTGATCCGCTGGCCCGAGCTCACCGAGAAGGAGCAGGCCCGGCTCTTCACCCTGTTCCGGCAGCAGATCTTCCCCGTGCTCACCCCGCTGGCCGTGGACCCCGCGCACCCCTTCCCGTACATCTCGGGACTCTCGCTCAACCTCGCCGTGGTCGTCCGCAACCCGGTCTCCGGGCACCGCCACTTCGCCCGGGTGAAGGTGCCGCCGCTGCTCTCCCGGTTCCTGGCGGCCTCGCCGCAGCGCTACGTCCCCCTTGAGGACGTCATCGCCGCGCACCTGGAGGAGCTCTTCCCCGGGATGGAGGTCCTCGCGCACCACATGTTCCGGGTAACGCGCAATGAGGACCTGGAAGTTGAGGAGGACGACGCGGAGAACCTGCTCCAGGCGCTGGAGAAGGAGCTCATGCGGCGCCGGTTCGGCCCGCCGGTCCGCCTGGAGGTCGAGGAGTCCATCGACCCGTACGTACTCGACCTACTGGTACGGGAGTTGAAGATCTCCGACGCCGAGGTGTACCCGCTGCCGGGGCCGCTCGACCTCACCGGGCTCTTCGGGATCTCCGCGCTCGACCGGCCGGAGCTGAAGTTCCCCAAGTTCGTCGCGGGCACCCACCGCGACCTCGCCGAGGTCGAGTCCGCCTCCGCGCCCGACATATTCGCCGCGCTGCGCGAACGCGACGTGCTGCTGCACCACCCGTACGACTCGTTCTCCACCTCGGTGCAGGCCTTCCTGGAGCAGGCCGCGGGCGACCCGGACGTACTCGCCATCAAGCAGACGCTGTACCGGACTTCGGGCAGCGACTCGCCGATCGTGGACGCGCTGATAGACGCCGCCGAGTCGGGCAAGCAGGTGCTCGTCCTGGTGGAGATCAAGGCGCGCTTCGACGAGCAGGCCAACATCAAGTGGGCGCGGAAGCTGGAGGAGTCCGGCTGCCACGTCGTCTACGGCCTGGTCGGCCTCAAGACGCACTGCAAGCTGTCCCTCGTGGTGCGCCAGGAGGGCGACCTGCTGCGCCGCTACTCGCACGTCGGGACCGGCAACTACCACCCCAAGACGGCCCGCCTGTACGAGGACCTGGGGCTGCTCACCGCCGACCCGCAGGTCGGCGCCGACCTCTCCGACCTCTTCAACCGGCTCTCCGGCTACTCCCGCCGCGAGACCTACCGGCGCCTGCTCGTCGCCCCCAAGTCCCTGCGGGACGGCCTGATCGCGCGGATCAACAAGGAGATCGCCCACCAGCACGCCGGGCGGCCCGCCTACGTCCGCATCAAGGTCAACTCGATGGTCGACGAGGCCGTCATCGACGCCTGCTACCGGGCCAGCCAGGCGGGCGTGCCCGTCGACGTCTGGGTCCGCGGCATCTGCGCGATCCGGCCCGGCGTCACCGGGCTCTCCGAGAACGTACGGGTCCGGTCGGTCCTCGGCCGGTTCCTGGAACACTCGCGGGTCTTCGCCTTCGGCAACGGCGGCGAGCCCGAAGTCTGGTTCGGCAGCGCCGACATGATGCACCGCAACCTCGACCGACGCATCGAGGCACTGGTCCGGGTCGCCGACCCGGCCCACCGCGCGGCCCTGAGCCGGCTCCTGGAGACCGGGATGTCGGACACCACCTCATCCTGGCACCTGGGCGCCGACGGGAACTGGACCCGGCGTGCGACCGACGCCGAGGGCCAGCCGCTGCGGCACGTACAGGAGATGCTGATAGACGCCCGGAGGCGCCGGCGTGCAACGCCCTGAGAACATCCCGGGACCCCAGGCGGCGGGCGAGGTCCTGGCCCCCTACCTCCACGCGCAGGCGGGGGAATTCCTGCGCAGCCTCCGCCTCCACCGGGAGGCGGGGCCCGACAACCACTCCACCGAGGAGGCCGCCCGCGCCCTGCGCGCGGCCGCCCGCCGCATCAGCGGCACCCTCCACACCTTCCGCCCGCTCCTCGACGGGGTGTGGGCCGACCAGCTGCGTGCCGAACTCGCCTGGCTGTCAGGCACGTTGGCGGCCGAGCACTCCCTGGCGGCCCGGCTCACCCGGCTCCTGGACGCCCTGCACCGGCTCTCCGGCAGCCAGGTGCCGCCGCCCCGCGGCGACACCGGCTCCCTCACGGTGGGCGCCGCCCGCGCCGGGGCGCTGCTCGACCGCCAGCTGACGCTGGCCCGCACCCGGGCCCACTCGGCGACGCTCCAGGCGCTCGGCTCGTCCCGGTTCCACGCCGTGGCGGACGCGGTCGCGCTGCTGGCCAGCGAGGTGCCGCTGGCGCCCGCGGCCACCGCGCACGCCGCCGAGGTGCTGGCGCCGCCGGCCCTGGACGCGGAGGACCGCCTTGAGCGGGCGGTGGCCGCGCTGCCGCTGGCCCGCGCTGCCCATCCGTACAACGCGGAGGCCCTGGTCCAGCAGAGCGAGAGCCAGGACAGCCCCTGGCACCAGGTGCGATTGCTGCTGCGGCTGCACCGGTACGCCCAGGACGTGCTGCACCACGGGCTCGGCGACGGCCTGCCCCCCGAGCGCCTGCTGGCCGCCGGCCGGGCCCTGGACCGGCACCGGGACGCCGCCGAGGCCGCCTCGGCGGCCGCCGCCGCGGCCCGCACCCCCCGGATCGCCCCGGCCACCGCGTACGCGCTCGGCGTGCTCCACGCCAACCAGCGGCACGAGGTGGAGGCGGCCCGCTTCGCCTTCCAGCGCGTCTGGCAGCCTGTGGCGGTGACGACAGCACCCTCGGCGACCACGGCCGCACCATGAGCACCGCACCCGACGGGACCGTCCTCGCGGCGGGGTGCGTCCTGTGGCGGCGCGCCACGTGGGGCGACGGCGGGCTTGAAATCTGCCTCGTGCACCGGCCGAAGTACGACGACTGGTCCCACCCCAAGGGGAAGCTGAAGCGGGGCGAGGGGCCGCTCGCGGGTGCGCTTCGGGAGGTACTCGAAGAGACTGGGTTCGCGTGCCGGCCCGGCACGCGGCTGCCCACCGCCCACTACACGGACTCCCAGGGCCGGCCCAAGCGGGTCGACTACTGGGCCGCCGAAGCGGGCGAGGGCCGCTTCACCGCGTGCGCCGAGGTCGACCGGCTGCTCTGGCTGCCCCCGGCGGCCGCCCACCACCGCCTCACCCAGCCGCGCGACCGCCAGCTGCTGCTGGCCCTGCTCGACAGGCTCCACCAGGCCTGACCCCGGGGCGCACTCCGGCGGCCGTATCCGTTCCGTACGCCAGCTGAACACGAACCGGTAACGGTCGGCACCGCACTGCCCGCCACGGTTCACCTCCCGTTAACTCTCTCCCGCAGGCCGCTTCACCTGTTCTGTCTAATTTCGGCCTTACACGGTGCACGGCACCCCGCCCTCACCGCCCATCCACGCACGCCGCCGTACAACGAACGGAAACCGGCGGCTCCCGGAAGGAACACCCGAAAGTGAAGCTTCAGCGCAAGAACCGGCTCCGCGCCACCGCCCTCGGCGTCATCGCCGTGTCCAGCGCCCTGGCCCTCACGGCGTGCGGCAGCGACAACAACAGCGGCGGCGGGACCACGGGCGGCACCGGCGGCACGGCCTCCGGGGCGGCCTCCAACGTGAAGTGCGACGGCGCCAAGGGCCAGCTCCTGGCCTCCGGCTCCTCCGCGCAGAAGAACGCCATGGACCTCTGGGTCAAGAACTACATGGCGGCCTGCAAGGACGCGCAGATCAACTACAAGTCCTCCTCCTCCGGCGAGGGCATCGTCGCCTTCACCCAGGGCACGGTCGGCTTCGCGGGCTCCGACTCGCCGCTCAACGCGCAGCAGGTCGCGGACTCCAAGAAGGTCTGCACCGGCGGCGGCCAGGGCATCAACCTCCCGATGGTCGGCGGCCCGATCGCGATCGGCTTCCACGTCGAGGGCGTCGACAGCCTGGTCCTGGACGCCCCGACCCTCGCCAAGATCTTCAACGGCAAGATCACCAAGTGGAACGACGAGGCGATCGCCAAGCTGAACCCGAGCGCCAAGCTCCCGGACCTGGCGATCCAGGCCTTCCACCGCTCCGAGGACTCCGGCACCACCGAGAACCTCACCAAGTACCTCAGCGCCACGGCCAAGGCCGACTGGTCGTACGCGCCCGCCAAGAAGTGGGCCGCCCCCGGCGGTCAGGCCGCGTCCGGCTCGGCCGGTGTCGCCGCCCAGGTCAAGCAGACCAACGGCGCGATCGGCTACTTCGAGCTCTCCTACGCCTCCTCCCAGTCGATCAAGACCGTCGACATCAACACCGGCGCCTCCGCCCCGGTCAAGGCCACCTCGGCGAACGCCTCGACCGCCATCGCCGCCGCGAAGATCGCCGGCACCGGCAAGGACCTGGCGCTGAAGCTGGACTACACGACCAAGGCCGACAACGCGTACCCGATCGTCCTCGTGACGTACGAGGTCGCCTGCGACAAGGGCAACAAGCCCGCCACCCTCGCCGCGGTCAAGTCCTTCCTCTCCTACACCGCCGGCGCCGACGGGCAGAAGCTGCTCACCGACGCCAGCTACGCGCCGATCCCGGCCGAGATCAACTCCAAGGTCATCGAGACCGTCAACTCGCTCTCGTAGAACGACAGTTGAGCCGCCGGGCCGAAGACCCGGCGGCTCGCGTGGGGCGGGGGCCCCGATCCGGCCCCCCAGCCACACCATCCGGTGCACCGCCGCCAGGGGACCCACCAGGTCCCCGCCCACAGACCGGAAAGACCATGGCTTCTTCCATAGCAACCGACACACCACCACCCGCCGCGCCGGCCCGCCGCAAGCAGTCCACCGGCCGCGCGGGCGACAAGATCTTCCTCGGGCTCTCCCGGGGCTCCGGCATTTTCCTGCTGGTCGTCATGGCGGCCATCGCCGTCTTCCTCAGCGTCCGGGCCGGCATCGCGATCTCGGCGGACCAGGGCAACTTCCTGACCACCTTCGACTGGAACCCGGCTGGCAGCCCGCCGGTGTTCGGCATCGCGGTCCTGCTCTTCGGTACGGTCGTCAGCTCGGTCATCGCGATGGCCATCGCCGTGCCGATCGCGGTCGGCATCGCCCTGTTCATCTCGCACTACGCGCCGCGCAAGCTGGCCGCACCCCTCGCGTACGTCGTCGACCTGCTCGCCGCCGTCCCGTCGATCGTCTACGGCATCTGGGGCGCCCTGTTCCTGGTGCCCTACCTCGGCGGGCTCAACGACTGGCTCGACAAGTACATGGGCTGGACCTACCTCTTCCAGAAGACCGAGGTCGGCGTCGCCCGCTCCATCTTCACCGTCGGCATCCTGCTAGCGATCATGATTCTGCCGATCGTGACCAGCGTCAGCCGCGAGGTCTTCCTCCAGGTCCCGCGCATGAACGAGGAGGCGGCACTCGCCCTCGGCGCGACCCGCTGGGAAGTCATCCGCCTGTCGGTGCTGCCCTTCGGCCGCTCGGGCGTGATCTCCGCCTCGATGCTGGGCCTCGGCCGCGCGCTCGGCGAGACGATGGCCGTCGCCACCGTCCTGTCCCCGAGCTACCTCATCTCGCTGCACCTGCTCAACGCGGGCGGCGGCACCTTCGCGCAGAACATCGCGGCGAAGTTCGACGAGGCCAACCAGCTCGGGCGCGACGCCCTGATCGCCTCCGGCCTCGTCCTCTTCATCCTCACCCTGCTGGTGAACGGCGCCGCCCGCATGATCATCGCGCGCCGCAAGGAGTACTCGGGGGCCAACGCGTGAGCGCCCCGCTGTCCCGGGTGACACCCCCCGGAACCCACCGAGACCTCCGCCCCGAAGGGAGCCCCGCATGAGCGCTGCGTTCTCCCGGGGGACAACCCCCGGACCCCCGGCCGCAGCCCGCCGGGGCCTCCCCCACCCAAACCTCCGCCCCGTCGGCCGAGCCTCCGAAGGGAGCCCCGCATGAGCCACGCAGCCGTACAGGAAACCCGGCCGGCCACCCCGGCCCCCCGCAAGGGCAGCCTCAGCCACCGCGCGCTGCCCCGCTGGGCCGGCGCCGGATTCGCGGTCGCGGCCCTCGCCCTCGCCGTCGGCATCGGCCTCGCCTTCGACCTGCAGAGCAAGGTCCAGTGGGGCCTGATAGCCGCGCTCCTGTTCATCCTCATCTCGTACGCGGTCACCTCGGCCGTCGAGAACAAGCGGCAGGCCAAGGACCGGGTGGCGACCTCCCTGGTCTGGGTCTGCTTCATCCTCGCGGTGATCCCGCTGTTCTCCCTGCTGTGGACGACGATCAGCCGCGGCAGCAAGGTCCTCAACGGGTACTTCCTGTCCCACTCGATGGCCGGCGTCCCCGGCTTCGAGGCGGGCGGCGGTGTCTACCACGCGCTGATCGGCACCCTGGAGCAGGTCGGCCTGGCCACCCTGATCTCCGCGCCGCTCGGCCTGCTGACCGCGGTCTACCTGGTCGAGTACGGCAAGGGCGCGCTCGCCAAGGCCGTCACCTTCTTCGTGGACGTGATGACGGGCATCCCGTCGATCGTCGCCGGTCTCTTCATCCTCACGCTGATGCTGATGTTCCAGCTGGAGCCCTCCGGCTTCATGGGCTCGCTCGCGCTGTCGATCCTGATGATGCCGGTCGTGGTCCGCTCCACCGAGGAGATGCTCAAGCTCGTACCGAACGAGCTGCGCGAGGCCTCGCTCGCCCTCGGCATACCGAAGTGGCGCACGATCCTGAAGGTGGTCATCCCGACCGCGCTCGGCGGCATCACCACGGGCGTCATGCTCGCGATCGCCCGCATCGCCGGTGAGACCGCCCCGATCATGCTGCTCGTCTTCGGCAGCCAGCTGATCAACACCAACCCCTTCTCGGGCGCCCAGTCCTCGCTCCCCTTCTACATCTGGGAGCAGTACCGGGTCGGCAGCGACGCGTCGTACGACCGCGCGTGGGCGGCCGCCCTGGTCCTGATCGCCTTCGTCATGATCCTCAACCTGGTGGCCCGCGGCATCGCCCGCTGGAAGGCCCCCAAGCACGGTCGCTGACGCGGCCATACCAGCGACCCTCCTCGCCCGCTCGAAAGAAGCAGTGATTGTTATGGCCAAGCGAATCGACGTAAGCGGACTGTCCGCCTACTACGGCGCCCACAAGGCGATAGACGACATCTCGATGACCGTCGAGCCGCGCTCCGTGACCGCCTTCATCGGCCCGTCCGGCTGCGGCAAGTCCACGTTCCTGCGCACCCTGAACCGCATGCACGAGGTCACCCCCGGCGGCCGCGTCGAGGGCAAGGTGCTCCTGGACGACGAGAACCTGTACGGCTCCGCCGTCGACCCGGTGGCGGTCCGCCGCACGGTCGGCATGGTCTTCCAGCGCCCCAACCCGTTCCCCACCATGTCGATCTTCGACAACGTGGCGGCGGGCCTGCGCCTGAACGGCAAGTTCAAGAAGTCCGAACTGGCCGACGTGGTGGAGAAGTCCCTCAAGGGCGCGAACCTCTGGAACGAGGTCAAGGACCGCCTCAACAAGCCCGGTTCGGGCCTCTCCGGCGGCCAGCAGCAGCGCCTGTGCATCGCGCGGGCGATCGCGGTGGAGCCGGACGTGCTGCTCATGGACGAGCCGTGCTCCGCGCTCGACCCGATCTCGACCCTCGCCATCGAGGACCTGATCGGTGAGCTGAAGGAGCGCTTCACGATCGTCATCGTGACGCACAACATGCAGCAGGCGGCGCGCGTCTCGGACCGTACGGCCTTCTTCAACCTCGCGGCGGTCGGGCAGCCCGGCAAGCTGATCGAGATCGACGAGACCGAGCGGATCTTCTCCAACCCGTCCGTGCAGGCCACGGAGGACTACATCTCGGGCCGCTTCGGCTAGGCCCGCCCCAGACGTCTGCGGTGCTGCATGGCGGTGCCACCGCAAGACGAAGGGCCCGCCCCCTGCAACCCAGGGGGCGGGCCCATTTACGTTTCCTGGGGCTCCGCCCCAGACCCCGCTCCTCAATCTCCCCCAAGGCCCAAAGGGCCAGGGGGGACCCCCATGAGGGGCTTGATCTTGGGCGGGTCAGCCGAAGGCCAGCCGCACCACGAGATAGCTGGCCGCAGCGACCAGCGCCGCCGCCGGCATCGTGATGAACCAGCCCAGGATGATGTTCTTCGCGACACCCCACCGCACCGCGTTGACCCGCTTCGTCGCCCCCACACCCATGATCGCCGAGGTGATCACATGCGTCGTGGAGATCGGCGCCTGGTACAGGAACGCCGAGCCGAACATGATCGAGGCACCGGTGGCCTCGGCCGCGAACCCCTGCGGCGGATCCAGCTCGATGATCTTCCGCCCGAGCGTCCGCATGATGCGCCAGCCGCCCGCGTACGTACCCAGCGACAGCATCGCCGCACAGGTGATCTTGACCCAGATCGGGATCTCGTCCCCGGCGGACTGCACATCGGCGATGGTCAGCGCCATCACCACCACACCCATGGTCTTCTGCGCGTCCTGGAGGCCGTGGCCGAGCGCCATGCCGGCCGCCGAGACGGTCTGCGCGATACGGAATCCGCGCTTGGCCTTGTGCGGGTTGGCCTTGCGGAACATCCACAGGATCGCGCACATCACGAGGTAGCCGACGAGCAGACCGACCACCGGCGAGACGAACATCGGGATGACGACCTTGTCGAGCACCCCGGACCAGTAGACCGTGGTGCCGCCCGCGAGCGCCGCTCCGACCATGCCGCCGAACAGGGCGTGCGACGACGAGGACGGCAGCCCGAAGTACCAGGTGACAAGGTTCCAGATGATCGCGCCGACCAGCGCGGCGAACAGGATCCCCATCCCCTTGTTGCCCGCGGGCGTGGAGATGAGCCCCTCGCTCACGGTCTTGGCGACCCCGCTGCCGAGGAAGGCACCGGCGAGGTTCATGACGGCGGCCATCGCGAGCGCGGCCCGCGGCGTCAGGGCCCGCGTCGAGACCGAGGTGGCGATCGCGTTCGCGGAGTCGTGGAAGCCGTTGGTGTACGTGAATCCGAGCGCGACCGCGATGGTGACGATCAGTGCAAAGGTGTCCACGGAGGTCAGGACTCCTTGACGGCGATGGTCTCCACCGTGTTCGCCACGTGCTCGAACGCGTCCGCAGCCTCTTCGAGTACGTCCACGATCTGCTTGAGCTTCAGCACCTCGATGGCGTCGTACTTGCCGTTGAAGAGGTGGGCGAGCAGCTTGCGGTGGATCTGGTCGGCCTGGTTCTCCAGGCGGTTGACCTCGATCCAGTACTCGGTCAGGTTGGACATCGTGCGCAGGTTGGGCATGGCCTCCGCGGTCAGCACGGCCGCCCGGTTGAGCACCTCGATCTGCTGCTCGACGCCCTTCGGCAGCTCCTCCACGTTGTAGAGGACGACGAGGTCGACGGCCTCCTCCATGAAGTCCATGATGTCGTCGAGGCAGGAGGCGAGGTTGTAGATGTCCTCGCGGTCGAAGGGCGTGATGAACGAGGAGTTCAGCTGGTGGAAGATCGCGTGGGTGGCGTCGTCCCCCGCGTGCTCCGCCGCCCGCATGCGCTCCGCGATCTCGGCCCGGGACGCGGAGTCCGCTCCGAGCAGTTCCATGAGGAGCTTCGAGCCCGTGACGATGTTGTCCGCGGATGCGGAGAACATGTCGTAGAAGCTCGTCTCCCTGGGGGTCAGACGAAAGCGCACGTGGGGTCCTCGGAGTGCTTGGGATTCGGTCAGGCTGATGCTAGGCGCATCATCCGGCCACGGCTAACCGGCGTTCTTCAGTGTCGCCCATCAGGCACAGTGATCAGCACGGGCCCCCGCCGGGGAATCCGCAAATTCGGTACCATATACCCACGAGGGGTATCAAGCCCCTTGCCGGGCTTGGCAGAAACCAGACCCGGCAGACAACGGGAGGACGCGATGACGACCACCGAGGCGGCCGGCCCCCCGGTCGAGAACCCCGTGACCGGTCACGAGCACGGCGTGCACGGCTACCACAAGCAGAAGGACGAGCACCTCAAGCGGCTGCGCCGCATCGAGGGCCAGATCCGCGGCCTGCAACGGATGGTGGACGAGGACGTCTACTGCATCGACATACTCACCCAGGTCTCCGCGTCCACCAAGGCCCTGCAGTCCTTCGCCCTCCAGCTCCTGGAGGAGCACCTGCGCCACTGCGTGGCGGACGCCGCGGTGAAGGGCGGCGACGAGATCGACGCGAAGGTGGAGGAAGCGACGAAGGCCATCGCGCGCATGATGCGGACGTGAGCGGTACGTAGGTGTGTGGCGCGGCAGGGTGCACGAGCAACCCGGGCCCGCGCCCGGCACCCCGAAAGGCCCCCGCAACCTCCGGGGGCTACGCGCGAGCGGCCCGGTCAGCCGACCTCGACCCCGCCGCCCGTCCCGCAGGCTCGCGGAACTACCCGCGGCCGGCCGGGCCTTCCGGGGGCCGGGCGGGCTGCACCACGTTCAGTACTTCGTCGATCAGGTCCGGGCTCAGCCGGTCCCCCTCCGCGGCCGATGCCGCGATCATCAATTCACCGCACAGCTCGATCTCGACGAGGGCCACGTGGTCCTGGACGGTCGCACCGCGAAGCGAAGCCACGCACATCACCTCTTCCTCGACCTCTTCTCGCCGTCGCCTGTTCTGCTGCTCGTCTGCCGCTCTCGTATGCCGCTCTCGTCGTCGGCTTCCTAGCGTAGGGAGAGGAACACGGACCGCGCATGGCACGGACGGACCATTTCCGCCACCACCGCCCCACCTGAGGGGGCCATATCTGGCCGAGTTACGACTGGATCTTCCCGTCGAAGATGTCCCGCCCGTCCGGCAGCCGTACACTCACCGCCGCCCCGAACCCGTACAGCAGCGTGGTCGAGGCGACCGCGACGGGCCGGCCGTCGTTCATGTAGCTGAACTGCTGCCGCACCTTGCGCAGCCGCCCCTCCGCATCGACGTACGCGTCGAACGGAACCGCCCCCCTGGAGAACCCTTTCGCCACCCTCGCGGGAAGCGTCGCGCTCCCCCGGTAGTGCCGCACCTTGCCCCCGGCCAGATCCTCCTCGCCGACGTACGCCACGCCCTGGGCGCCGCGTAGGAGTTCGGCGGCGGCGTACGGGTCGGTGGCGCCGCCGGTGACCAGGTTCCCGTCGGCGAGCGTGGCGGTGTTGATTCGTACCCATTTGTCGGCGGGCACCCCGGCGCCGCGGTTCTTCATGTAGAGCGCGCCCGGCGCGAGGAGCTCGGTGATCGGCCGCTGACCGGCCGCCTCGGCAGGCGAGTTGGGCAGCACCAGCGTCAACTGCCCCGTCCTGCGCTTGAAGTCGTACGTTCCCTCGCCGCGGATCGTCACCCGGGTGCCCCCGGTGGCCATCTCCATGGAGGTGGTGGCCCGCGAGCTCCCCGCCGCCACCAGCCGGTCGGCCGCCGTCCGCACCGCCGCGGCCGGGTCGCCCGCGGCCCCGCTCGTGACCCCCGCACTGGCTCCGCCGCAGCCGGCTGCCGTCGCGATCACCCCGCACACCAGAGCGGCGGCCAGCACCGCATCCGCTCGCCCGGCTCCGTGCCGTCGCATCACCATCGCCGCCAAACCCCCAACGCCCAGCTGGATTTGCCGTACCGCCTAACGACCGCGGTACTGCCCCCGTCACGCCCGCAGTACGGTGGTGAGGTGCCCCACCAGACCACCATCACGGAGCGCGGCAGCTTCGCCATAGCCCGTTGCTCCTGCGGCTGGGCAGGCCCAGCCCGAAGAAGCCGCGACAAGGCTCGGACCGACGCCCAGGTCCACACCACCCCGGCCTCCCCCAGCCACTGACCCCGGCAAGATCCAGCCCCTGACCCCGGCAAAATCAAGCCCCTCCGGCGATTGAGGAGCGGGGGTCCGGGGGCAGAGCCCCCGGTTCGGGAAGGGGCGGGGTGGGGAAGAAGCCAGCGCAGCGCACCCCCCACCCCTCCGGGAGCCCCCATGCGCCGCCGCACCCTCCTCACCGCAGCCGCAGCAGCCCCGGCCACCCTCACCGCAGCCACCGCATGCAGCGGCACCTCGAAGGACAAACCACCCCCACCCCCTGGGACCGCCTCCCCACCCCCCACCTGGCCCGCCCTCGCCCGCTCCCTGGACGGCAAACTCATCCGCCCCGGCGACGCCGACTACGCGACCGCCCGCCAGCTCTACAACACCCGCTTCGACAGCCAGCGACCCGGCGCCATCGCCTACGTCGCCCACGAGGCAGACGTACAGGAATGCCTCGCCTACGCCCGCGCCACCCGCACCCCCGTCGCCGTCCGCAGCGGCGGCCACGACTACGCCGGGTGGTCCTCCGGCACCGGCCGGCTCGTCATCGACGTATCCCGGCTGAACCGCGTGGACGCCGACGGCACCATCGGCGCGGGCGCCCGCCTCGTCGACGTCTACACCGAGCTGGCGAAGAGCGGCCGGACCATACCCGGCGGTTCCTGTCCCACCGTCGGCATCGCGGGCCTGGCCCTCGGCGGCGGCCACGGCGTCACGGCCCGCGCGTACGGGCTGACCTGCGACAGCCTGACCTCCGTCACCCTCATCACCGCCGATGGCCGGAAACTGACGGCGAGCGAGCGGCGGCACCCGGATCTCTTCTGGGCCCTGCGCGGCGCGGGGAACGGCAACTTCGGGGTGGTCACCGGCTTCGGCTTCCGTACGCACGAAGCCCCCCAGGGCGTCACCGCGTATCTGACCTGGCCCTGGCGGCAGGCCGAGGGGGTGATCGAGGCGTGGCAGGAGTGGGGGCCGGACCAGAGCGACGACATATGGTCCGCCGCGCATCTGGCTGGGGCGGCCGGCGGGGGCACCCCGACGGTGAACGTCGCCGCGTTCTCGATCGGCCCGTACGGCGATCTGCGCAACGCGCTCGACCGCCTCGCCGACCGCGCGGGCGCCCCCGCCGCCTCGGTGTCCCTGCACCGCACCGGCTTCCAGGACGCGATGCTGCGGTACGCGGGCTGCTCGGCGTTCAGCCGGTCCCAGTGCCATCTGCCGGGCGCCACCCCGGGCCGCACCCCGCAGGGCGTGCTCCAGCGCGAGACGTACGCCGCCCGCTCCGACTTCTGCACCGAGCCGCTCCCCGCCGAAGGCATACGCCAACTCCTCACCTGTACCGAGGAGTTCACCCGCATCGCGGCCTCGGACAACGGCGGCGAAGGCACCGTCGTGCTCACCGCGCTTGGCGGCGCGATCAACCGGGTCGCCCCGGACGCCACGGCGTTCGTCCACCGCACCTCGCGGGTGCTCGCCCAGTACATCGCCTCGTGGCGGCCGGGCACCTCTGGCGCCACCCAGCAGTCGTGGCTCGCCCGCACCAGCGACGCGCTGCGCCCCTACGCCTCGGGAGCGGCGTACCAGAACTACGCCGACCCGTCCCTGACCGACTGGCGTACGGCCTACTACGGCGCGGCCGCACCGCGCCTGGCCCGGCTCAAGCAGCAGTACGACCCGGCCAGGCTCTTCGACTTCCCGCAGGCGCTGTGACCGGGCCGGTCACGCCGCGAGGTCGCGCTCCTCGGACTCCGGCCGCTCGACCGCGCCGGGCGCGGCCGTAACGACCGTCAGCGCTTTGCGCGAGTGCACGAGCAGGCCGAGCCGCGGTGAGCGGGCGACGGCCGCGACGACCGGGGTGAGCAGCAGTTGGGCGAGCGGGGCGAGCAGCAGCGCGACGGCGGTGCCGAGCGCGAAACCGCCCACGACATCGGTCGGGTAGTGCACGCCCATATAGACCCGGCAGAAGCCTTCGAGCAGGGCGAGGCCGAGCGCGATCAGGCCGAACTTCCGGTTGGCGACGAAGAGTCCGGCCCCGATGGCCATGGCGATGGTGGAGTGGTCGCTGACGAACGAGAAGTCGGACTTGCCGGCGATCAGCACGTCCAGGCCCTGGTGGTCGACGAACGGCCGCGGCCGATGCACGAAGCCGCGGATGGGGATGTTGACGAGGACGGCGATGGCGGCGGCCAGCGGCCCCCACACGATCCCGGCGACGGACGCGACCGCCGACCGCCGGTCCTCCCCGCGCCGCACGCTCCACCAGCACCACAGCACGGTGAGCACGAGGGCGAGCAGGATCCCGTACTCACCGATGAACGCCATGACGCGGTCGAACCACGACGGGGCGTGCTTGGCAAGCCCGTTGATGTCGTAGAGCAGGCTGACATCGGGATTCGCTCCGTCGAATGCGAGTCCAGCCATGCTGCGGCCCCTTGCCTTGTCTTGCTACCAACCCCCGTGGTCAGTACGTGCATCAGTCACTGTCCAGGAAACGCCCTCGGTGGCCGCCGCGTTCCACTCTCCACTGAATGATCACTGTGACGTTATCGAAGAGTGACGAATCGCCGCAGCTCAGGGCCTTGGCTTCACGGAGAGTTCCAGCCATCGGCAGACCTTGTTCAAGCCGCCGGTTTGAACGTGGGCAGCGCCGCCGCGCCGTCCTTGGTGACCCGGGTCGCGCCGAAGTAGTCGGGTGCGTCGATCTTGTCGAAGCGGATGACGGCGCCGGTATAGGGGGCGTTGATCATGTACCCGCCGCCGACGTACAGGCCGACGTGGTGGATGGCCCGCGAATTGCCGAGGTCGGTCGAGAAGAACACCAGGTCGCCGGGGAGGAGTTCGTTCCGCGCGGGGTGCGGGCCCGCGTTGTACTGGTCGTTGGCGACGCGCGGCAGCGTGATCCCGACGGTCTGGTACGCGGCCTGCGTCAACCCGGAGCAGTCGAACCGCCCCCCTTGGTCGGGCGTGCCCTCCCCACCCCACAAGTAGGGCGTCCCGAGCTTCTGCTGAGCGAAGTAGATGGCCCCGGCCGCCTGCTGGGAAGGCTGCACCCGGCCGACCGGCCGGGCGAAGCTCTTTTCGAGGGAGCGGATGGTCTTCACGTAGCCCTGGGTCTCGCTGATGCTCGGGACGCCGCCCGCCTTGATGACGCGATACGCGCCCGCGTTGTAGGCGGCGAGCATGTTGTCGGTCGTGTCCCCGGGTACGTCCTTGACGTATTTGGCCAATTCGCAGTCGTACGAGGCGGCTGACGGAATGGCATCGGCGGGATCCCAGATGTCCTTCTTGCCGTCACCGTTGCCGTCGATGCCGTGGGTCTCCCACGTGCTCGGGATGAACTGCGCGATGCCGCGCGCGTCGGCGGCGCTGACGGCCTTGGGGTCCCAGCCGCTCTCCTGGTAGAGCTGGGCGGCGAGCAGCGCCGGGTTGAGGGACGGGCAGAGGTTGCCCCACTTCTGGACGATCGCCTGGTAGGCCGCTGGTACCGCCCCCTTGGCGAGCCCCACGGCCGAGCCTCCGCCCAGGCCCGACGCGATCCCGGCCGCAGCCGAGTACGTGCCGACGACGAGCAGCGCGACGAAGCTCAGGCACAGCCCGAGCCCGATCCCGCCGACCAACCAGACCTTGCGCACCCCTCAACCCTCCCCCATCCGGGCGGGATTCACCGCCGATTCGCCGGAGTGGCGCGGATCAGCCCACCTTGAAACCGGTGCACACGATCGACGCGTACTGCTTCGGTCCCTGCACGTGCTCGATGAGCATCGTCCAGTCCCCGGGGTCCTTGCCCACGTCGATCGCGGGATGCGGCTTCCCCATGATCGTCTCGGTGAAGTCGTCCGGATAGGTGAACTCGACCCACTGGCCAAGGCCCTTGGTGAAGAGGTCGACGGGCTTGCTGGCGTAGCCGAGCGCGAGGTTCTGCTGGAACATGCCCGCGCTCGGGGCGCCGGTGTCCGGATCGATCGCGTGCGGCGACTTGACGACGATGGAGACGAGGTAGGGCGCCGTGAGGCCCGTCGCGTACGACTTCACCATGAAGCCGACCTTGAGCTTGCCGTTGAACACTTCCCTGTGCTCGGAACTGCCGAGTTCGGTCACTTCGGCCAACGGGAAGTTCGGGTTGATCCGCTCTTCGGCGGGCAGCCCGCAGCTCTTCGACTGCGAGCTCCAGTAGTCGCGCGAGGGGTTGGTCTGCTCGATGTACCCGGGCGTGCCCACCGGCTTCGAGGCCCCGCCGGTGACATCCGCGCTCGGCATGGGCCCCGGCGAACCGGACGCGGCCGTCGAGGCCGAGGGCGCGCTCCCGGCCCGCGCCTCACCGCCGCCCCCACTGTGGTCCGGCAGCCACCACACGACCCCGGCCCCGACCAGGCCGAGCACCAGAGCGACCCCGGCCGCCGCGAGCCACGGCTTGGAGCGCCGCACCTGCGGGGCGGACAGCGTGGTCGGCACATAGGTGGCGGCGGGCGCCGCGCCCGGCGCCGCGGTGGGCAGATCGTGCACCGACACGGGAGTCGGCTGCGTCGTCGGGTACGCCGGCGCCGCCTCCCCCTGGGTCACCAGGGGCCGGTAGAACGGGTCTTCCACCAGCGTCGAGTCCACCCCGCACGCCGCGATCACGTCGGCCGCGCCGGGCCGGGCTGCCGGATCCTTGGCGACGCACGCCCGGATCAGCCCCGCAAGCCCCGCCTCGACTCCCGCGACGTCGATGTCCTCGTGCACCGCCCGGTACGACACCGCGTCCATCGGCCCCGACCCGAACGGCGCCCGCCCCGTTGCCGCGAACGCGATCGTGGCGCCCAGGGCGAACACATCGGCCGCAGCCCCCACCTGATTGCGCATCAGGACCTCAGGTGCCGTGAACCCGGGCGTGCCGGGCGCCAGGCCCGTCTGCGTCAGGGCCGTGTCCGTCGCACCCTTCGCGATGCCGAAGTCGATCAGCTGCGGGCCCTGGGGCGACAGGATCACGTTCTGGGGCTTGAGGTCGCGGTGGGTGACCCCGTACGCGTGGACGCTCGCCAGGCCCTCCGCCAGCGCGGCGAACAGCCGGCGGCAGGTGTCGGCGGGGAACGCGCCCCGCTCGCGCACCGCATGAGCGAGCGTAGGCCCGGCGACGTACTCCGTCGCCAGCCAGTACGGCGCCGCGTCCAGCGACGCGTCGATCAGGTTCGCGGTGTACGCGCCGCGCACCGCCCGCACCGTCTCCGCCTCGCGCCGGAAGCGGGCCAGGGCCTCCGGGTGGTCGGTGATCTCATCCTTGATCACCTTGATGGCGACCAGGCGGCCCCCCGGCGACCGCCCGAGGTAGACCATCCCCATCCCGCCCGCCCCGAGTCGGGCGAGCACCGCATACGTACCGATCCGTTCCGGATCCTGCTGAGGCCTGAGAGCATCCACCGCTCAACCCTGCCATGTGACCGTGCTCAGTCACATCCGGGGTCCGAGTCGTGATCACGGCAGGAGGCACGCGCAGGCGACGGCCCGACTCGACGTCACTTCCACCGCGCTGTTGGAGGGTTCAGCCATGGGGGTCGGGGTGGGCGCCGGGGGCGCCACCGGCTTCGGGTCGCCCGCCGACTCCGCCAGCTGGTACAGCGACTTGGTGTGCTGGCCGAAGACGATGCTGTACGAGACGTCGGGGTCGTCGCCGCCGAACTGGTACCCGCCGATCACCCCCGCGACCGCCCCGCCCGCGACGACCCACGGGCTGCCGCTGGTGCCGCCGGGGAAGTTCGGGCAGTCGACGCGCTGCTGCTTGTCGCCGTCGGCGTTCGCCGTGTTCGTACAGACCTGCGGGGCCTCGCTGTCGCCCGGGTAACCGGTGACGGTGACCGGCTGCCCGGTCGCACGGCCCGCGAGCAACGGGGCGCCGCCCACCGCGTCCTCGACCTTCTTGCCGCCGTCCGAGCCGGGCCCGAGCACCGCGAAGGCGACGTCGCTGTCCTGGTCGCCGTCCTCGTTCCAACTGTCGTCCGCGTACACCGACGCCACCGGCCACGTCCCGTACGGCGCCGTCCCGTCCCGGTACGCGGGTACGAACACGGCCTTGCCGCCCTCCGATTCGTCCGGGGGCAGACAGTGCGCGGCGGTGACGATGAGGTCGTGGCCCGAACTGTGCACCACCGACGCGGTGCAGTAGTGCCCGCCGTCGAGATCCCCCTTGAACAGCGCGCCCACCCGGGCGTTGGCGGTCGTGGCCGGCGCCGTGGTGGTCAGGTCCCGCTCGCTCGCGTCGCGGTCCCCGTACATCGGTATGACCATGAGGACCGCCACCGCCGACAGCGCGCCGAATCTTCCGCGCTTGGCGGAGAACTTCATCCCGGAGATGCCAGTGCGCTTCATCGGGGCGACTCCTGGTGGTCGGCGGGCCTGCGACGGACTGCGAACACTGTGACTCTCTCGGGCCCGGCTGAGAACGACCATGAACCTTTTCTGAGAAGTTTCTATGAACCGGCCCGTCGCACTCCGCCCGCTGTCCGCCCCGTACCCGCGTCACCGGGCGACGACACGACAAGCGCCCCAAGGGTGTAACAACGACAGTCATTGCCCGGAGTCACTCTGCGTGATACACAGAGTGACCATACGCGTTTTCGCATTCAACCGGTTCACCGCAGGTCAGGGCGGTGGTGCCGGTTCAGCCGTGCGGGGGCGGGTAAAGAGAGGCGCCAAGGCGTCCTACGCCGACGGTTTCATCAGCGAAGATAGAGCCTGACCCATGCCGTCCGGCAAGGGGTTCGAACTACCCGACAGGGGCGGTGAGTTACATGTACCTGGCAGCCGGAAAAGGCGACATCACCACCATCATCGGCGGAATCGCCCCCAACTGGGGGCCGTTCGGGACGCTCGGCAACGAGGCCCGCATCATGGTGGAGGTGGTGATGGCGGTCGCCATCCTCCTCTGTCTCGGCATCGCGGTCTGGGGCGCGGCCAAACAGCGGATCGGAGCGACGGCGCTGCGCGACACCTTCAGCGCCGAACAGGGCAAGGGCCTGATCGTGGCCGGCCTGACCGGAGTGTTCATCATCGGCTCACTCGGCACGCTCTTCACCATCGTGTACGGCATGGCGGTCTGACTCTCCGTCAGCCCGCCCCGCTCCCCCTCCGCATCCCCTCACACCACCCGTCCGTCGTGCCCACCGGCAGAGGTTGCGTCTCCCTGATGTCGAGTCACCACACCGCGCCCGCGCGGGAGCCAGCACGGCTACCGTCGTACTACTACTTCGCGGATCCGCATACGGTCGAGGGGGCGCAGGCGGCATGAGTTTCGACGACGATCCGGGCCACGGCGGCGGCGACCCGGCCGGCGACCGCTTCAGCACGCTCGGCGGCACCCGCCAGACCCGCACCCGCCTGCCCGAGGGCACCGGCGACGTGTACGGCGGCGCCCGCCGCCCCCAGCGCAACTCCCGCTCGCTGGTGATGGTGGTCGGCGTCGTGGTCCTGCTGATCGCCGCGATCGCCTTCGCCAACCGGGGCAACGACTCGGGCTCCTCCTCGGACACCCAGGCCCCGAAGAACCCCGACACCCAGTCGACCGCGGCCACCGGCACGAAGCCAGTACCGGGCAAACAGGGCGGCATCGCGTCGGGCTTCGCGCACGATGAGCAGGGGGCGCAGTCTGCCGCCTCGAACTACGCGGTAGTGCTCGGGTCCACCGGGGTGTTCCAGAAGGACAGCCGTCACCGCATCGTGGACTTGATCTACACCAGCGAGGCTGCCGCCAGCCTGAAAGGCCCTCAGGATGGTGCGTATTCAGCCGACTTCCTGAAGAAGCTCGGTCTGGATGCCCAGGGCAATCCGCCCCAAGGCAATACGTTCGTGTCCCGCACCATCCCGGTAGGCACCAAGGTGCAGAGCTACAGCGGGGACAACGCAAAGATCGCGGTCTGGTACACCGGCCTCATCGGAATGTCCGGTCCGGGCTCGACCGATCCGGTACGCACCACGTGGAAGACCTGGACCTTCGATCTGAAGTGGTCCAACAACGACTGGAAGATCGCCACCGACAGTCAGACCGACGGGCCCGCCCCTGTCCCCGGGGACGTCGCGGCGTCCAGCGCCGACGTCATCAGCAAGGCCGTTGAGGAGTACGGAGGCTTCACCTATGCCAGGTAGTCCTCGCCCCCGCGCCCGCACGCTCGCGGGGTTGTTCGTGGCCTTGCAGACCACAGCGGTGCTGCTCGCGACCCGCGCCGTAGCGGCCCCTTCACCCACACCGACGCCGACACCCACGCCGAGTGCCAGCAACAACCCCTGCGACCTCCTGATCGGCCCGGCCAAGCAATACTGCCAATCCGGTAACGGCAAGGCCACCACCCCACCGGGAGTGGACCCCACCCAACCCGCCGACCCCCTCACCTCCCTGGCAAAGGGATGCGGTGACGCCGCCGCCTGGATCGTCGGGAAGTTGTCCGGGGCGGTGAAGGCGACGGCCACCGTCGACTTCACCAACCCCAGCTTCCGCACCCAGTACGCCGTCGTCTTCGCCGCCGCCACCTTCCTCACCCTCGTCCTGTGGCTGCTCGCCGTGGCCAAGCGCGCCATCCGCGGGGTGCCGCTGTCGACCGCGATCTCCGAGGCCGTCGGGTTCCTCTGGCTGACCGTGCTCGCGTCCGCCTTCACCCCGCTGATCCTGTACACCGTCGTCTCCGCGACCGACGCCGTCACCGAAGCCATCGCGAACGCGACCGGCAACCAGTCGGACGTCTTCTTCGGCTCGTTCTCGAACGCGCTCAAGAAGGGCACGGACATCGGCGGCGGCCCGATCATGCTGATCGTCGTCGCCCTGGTCTCGATCCTCGCCGCGGGCATCCTCTTCCTCGAACTCGTCGTCCGCGCCGCCCTGTTGTACGTCGGCGCCCTGCTCGGCACCGTCGTGTACGCGGGGCTCGTCGACAAGAACATGTGGGGCCACGTCCGCCGCTGGGCGGGCATCATGATCGCCGTGATCATGGTGAAACCGGTCATCGTCGTCGTCCTGGGCCTGGCCGGAGCCCTGTCCTCGGGCAAGGGGCCGGACTCGTTCTCGGCCGTCGTCTCGGGCCTGGCCATCATCCTGCTCGCCATCTTCGCCTCGGCGATGATCTACCGCTTCGTGCCCGGCTTCGGCGACGAGATCGCCTCGGCCCGTACCAACCGGAAACAGGCCACCGACGGCTCGCAGGCCGCCGCCCTCATCTCCTCACCCGCCGCTCTCGTCTCGCAGGGCATCAAGACCCACAGCGGCCGGGGCAACCAGGGGGGCGGGGCCGCCCAGGCCCGCCCCGCGAACTCCGTGTCCGGTGGCATGGCCGCCCACAGCAGCCGGGGTTCCGGCGGCGGGGTCGGCGGCGGAACTGTCCCCTCCGCCGCACCTCCGCCGCGCAGCGGCTCCGGCCCCACGGCCGGCACCCCGCACACTCACCGCCGCGACACCGGCGGCACCGCAGGTAACAAGAACACTGGAGGTGGAGGGCGTTGACGACCCAGTCCCAACCGGTCGCGCCCCGCCGTACGTATCTGATCGGCCGCGCCCGGCCGTCGGCCGTCGTCGGCAAGAACCGCGAGACCGGCGAGATCGTACTGATCATCGGCGGCGCGTTCCTCGGCATGATGTGCGGACTGCTCGTCCCCGTGCTGTCCCTGCGGATCGTGCTCCTGATGGGCTTCCCTTTCCTGGCCCTCGCCGCGGTCTACCTCCCCTACCGGCGCCGCACGTTCTACAAGTGGTTTGAAATCAACCGCAGTTACAAGCGCTCGCTGCGGCGCGGCACCGCCTACCGCTCCAGCGCGGCAGAGGCGGGCGTACGCTTCGACGGCCGCGAGGTCGAGATCGGGCCGCCGCCCGGCATCGGCCACATCAACTGGCTCGCCGCCCCCTTCGGCCCGGACGAGATCGCGGTCCTGCTGCACGCGGACCGGCGCACGGTGACCGCGGCGATCGAGATCGAGGGGCCGGGCGTCGGCCTGCGCGACTCCGAGGACCAGGAAGCCCTGGTCGACCGCTTCGGCACGCTGCTCAAGCATGTCGCCAACGGCGACGGCTTCGTGACGAGGCTTCAGATGCTGGCCCGCACGCTCCCCGCCGACCCCGACGCGCACGCCAAGGACGTCGCCCAGCGCGGTGACACCAAGGCACCCGGCTGGCTGATGGAGTCGTACGACCAGCTCCAGTCCATGGTGTCCACCTCCAGCGAGCAGCACCGCGCCTACCTCGTGGCCTGCATGCAGTACAGCCGTGAACTCGCCGCCGAGGCCCACGCGATGGCCCGCGCGGCCCACCCGCAGGCGGGCCGCAAGCTCGACCGCGACGCGGGCCTCGCGGTCGTGATGGCCCGCGAACTGACCGACATCTGCGCCCGGTTGGCGGAGGCAGACATCCGGGTACGCCAGCCGCTGGGCCAGAGCCGGCTCGCCTCGCTGGTGCACTCCATGTACGACCCGGACCACCCCATCGACCACATCCAGGCGATGACCAAGCGCAATGCCTGGCCCGCCGAGCTCGACGCCGTGGAGCCCACCTACCTCCAGGCCAAGACCCGGGAGTCCTCGACCCGGGCGCCCTGGTGCCACTCCACGGCGTGGGTGAAGGAGTGGCCGATGACCCCGGTCGGCGTCAACTTCCTCGCCCCGCTCCTCGTCCACACCCCGGATGTGATCCGTACGGTCGCCGTCTGCATGGACCTCGAACCGACCGAAGTCGCGATTGAGCGAATGCTCACGGAAAAGACCAACGACGAGGCCGAGGCGTCCCGTGCGGCCAAGATGAACCGCACCGTCGACCCGCGCGACATCGCCGCCCACGGCCGCCTCGACCAGCGCGGCGAGGACCTCGCGAGCGGCGCCGCGGGCGTCAACCTGGTCGGCTACATCACGGTGTCCTCGCGTTCACCGGAGGCGCTGGCCCGCGACAAGCGGACGATCCGGGCCTCCGCCGGCAAGTCGTATCTGAAGCTGGAGTGGTGCGACCGCGAGCACCACCGGGCCTTCGTCAACACCTTGCCGTTCGCGACCGGCATCCGCCGCTAGTTGAGAGGCAGTACCGCCATGCGAGATCCGCTGTCTCTCGTCACCGACGCCTTCACCGCCCTGCTGTTCGGCAAGGTGGAGACCACCCGGCTGCCCGTCCGCACCTCCACGGGCCAGGCCCAGGCCGTCTACCTGCCGACCGCCGCCCCCGGCCTCGGCGACTCCGGCGTGATCATCGGGCGCGAGGTGTACAGCGGCAAGGGCTACATCTACGACCCCTTCCAGCTGTACGGACAGCAGCTCCCGGCCCCGCACTGGCTGGTGCTCGGCGAGTCCGGCAACGGCAAGTCGGCGCTGGAAAAGACGTACGTACTACGGCAGTTGAGGTTCCGCGACCGGCAGGTGGTGGTGCTGGACGCGCAGGGCGAGGACGGCGTCGGCGAATGGAACCTCATCGCGCGCGAGCTGGGGATAACTCCCATCCGGCTCGACCCGATGACGGCGATGGACGGCGGCATCAGGCTCAACCCCCTCGACCCGGCGATCACGACGACGGGCCAGCTCGCCCTGCTTCGAACGATCATCGAAGTTGCGATGGGACACGGCCTGGACGAACGATCAGGTTTCGCTCTCAAGGTCGCGCACGCCTACGTCAACACCACGATCACCGACCGCCAGCCGGTCCTGACCGACATCGTGGACCAACTCCGCCACCCCGAGGCCGAGTCGGCGGAAGCGATGAACGTCGACATAGACGACGTACGGGCGTGGGGCCTGGACGTCGCCCTGGTGTTGGACCGCCTGGTCGACGGCGACCTGCGCGGAATGTTCGACGGCCCGACCACGGTGGGCATCGACCTGGACGCACCCCTCATCGTCTTCGACCTCTCCCACATCGATCGAAATTCGATCGCGATGCCGATCCTGATGGCGATCGTCGGCGTATGGCTGGAGCACACCTGGATCCGCCCCGACCGGAAGAAGCGCATCTTCCTCGTCGAGGAGGCCTGGCACATCATCAACAGCCCGTTCGTGGCGCAGCTCTTCCAGCGGCTGCTGAAGTTCGGCCGCCGGCTCGGCCTGTCCTTCGTGGCGGTGGTCCACCACCTCTCGGACGTGGTGGACGGCGCGGCGGCGCGGGAAGCGGCGGCCATCCTCAAGATGGCCTCGACCAGGACGATCTACGCCCAGAAGGCCGACGAGGCGAGGGCGACCGGCCGGGTACTCGGCCTGCCGCGCTGGGCCGTCGAAATCATCCCGACGCTCACCCCGGGCATCGCGGTGTGGGACGTCAACGGCAACGTCCAAGTGGTCAAACACCTGATCACGGAGCAAGAACGCCCCCTCGTCTTCACCGACCGGGCCATGACGGAGTCCGCGGCGACGGACGACGTCCTCGCCGCGGAACTGCACTCCCAGCTCGACACGGAAACGGAACGCCGAGCAGCACGCATGGAGCAACAACTCGCCGACGCGCCCGACTCGTCCGAGTCCACGGTGGCCTGAAATGAGCGGAACCGGCGCCCCCCGGGCCAACCAGCGCGGCATCCCGGACGCCCTCCTGGTCGGCCTTCTGGCCTTCCTCCTGGGCCTGACGGTACTGGTGTGGACGGCCACGGGCCTGGGCGGCCTCTTCGCCCACGGCTCCTGGCCCCCAGGCGTCTCCTTCACCCACAGCCCCCTGGCTCTGCGCGCCCTGATCGCCTCCCCTCACGACCTCCCCTCCGCCTGGCCCGACACCCCACCAGGCTCCCTCTCGGGCTACGGCCTCTTCTGGGGCCTCCTCATCGGCGAACTGCTGGCCCTGGTAGTCCTGACGATCTTCATCCTGGGGACGTTCACTCGGTGGAGAGCGGTACGAGCGAGAACGCGGGGGGCCACAAGGACCCCCACCCGGCACGCTGCGGGCGATCGTTCCATGCCCCCCGCTGTGGGCAGTCGTTCCGCAGGGCGATTGGGGTCTCCCCTGGTCGAGCGGAGCCGAGACCTTGGGGAAGGGTGGGCACAACGAACCCCGGACGCCGGAACCCCGGTCCCCGCCCCACACCCCGAGCAACCTGCCACCCCGGAACCGGAACCCGCCCCAGCCCTGGCAACGGAACCCGCGCCGGCCCCCACCCCGGTGGAGCAAATCCCCACCCCCCGCCTGCTCTTCGGCCCCCCAGAATCCCGCAGAACCCCCGCCCTCCAGGCAATCCAGGACGCAGCGGGCCCCGCCCTGGTGGTCACCTCAGACCCCACCCTGTGGGCAGAAACAAAGGACGCCCGAGCAAAGCTCGGCCCCGTACACCTCTACGACCCGACCCACCGCTGCGACACCCCCGCCCGCCTCCACTGGTCCCCCACCACCGGCTGCGAAGACCCCGACACCGCAGCCGCGAGAGCGGCCGCGCTGCTGGCCCCCGTCCGCCCCCGCGCCCGCATGGACACCGCCATGGCCGACACCGCGGAAATGCTCCTACGCAGCTGGCTGCACGCCGCCGCGCTGGAGAGTCGCGACGGCAAGGCGACGAAGCAGCTGCACCGCTGGGCCCAGGGAACGGCCGTACAAGAGGCCGTACGCATCCTCCGCACCCACCCCAAGGCGCAGAGCGGCGCCGCCGGCCTCCTGGAGTCCGCACTCACCGCATATCCCGAACGCCGTGAAATCGCCCAGCAGTTGACGGCCCGAGCCCTGGCCTGCCTCTCCTCGATCCACATCCGCGACGCCTGCACACCCAACCGAGCGGATTCACTCGCGCTGGAATCATTTGTGAACGAGGGGGGCACTCTCTATCTGGTGGGTGAAGCGATCGAGGACCCCCGGTCCGATCCCGCCGCGATGCCCCTGCTCACGGCACTCGCCTCAGACGTGGTCGAGCGCGGCCGCCGCATGGCCGAACGGTCATCTGACGGTCGCCTCGACCCACCAATGACACTCGTCCTGGACGACGTCGCCGCCGTGGCTCCGCTCCCCCTGCTGCCGGAGCTGCTGTCGACCGGCCAGGACCGAGGCCTCCCGACCCTGGTCCTGCTCCGCTCCCCCGAACAGGCCCGAGCCCGCTGGACCGAAGCCCTGACGTGAGACCCGTACGACCCGGGCGGCACGACTGACATCACAGGGCAGGGCGGCTAAGGCCGCACGACCGCCATCTCGAAGTCGACGCCGCCCGCATCACCGTTCAGCGGCACACTCATGCCGGTCGGTACGAAGCCGATCTTCCGGTAGAAGCCCTGGGCCCGGGGATTGTCCTCGTGCACATAGAGCCGGATCCGCTCGATGGCCGGCTCCTCCAGCGACCATGCCCATTCCATGGCGGCCTCGAAGAGCCGCTCGGTCAGGCCGACCCCACGGTGCTCGGCCCGTACGAACACACCCACCAAGTGCGCCTGCGGAGAAGCGATTTCGATACCGAAGATGTCCTTGGCCCCGACCTGCTCCACCAGCACGACCACCGTGCCGACCAGCTCTCCGTCAGGTGCTTCGGCCACGAACTGCCGGGCCGAAGTGCCGTGCGAAACCCGGGCCGTCCGCTCCTGCCAGAACGAGTCCGGGCGCTCCAGCGCCTGCTCGGTGGTTTCGAGGAACGCGACGGGCGCGGCCGGATCGGCCAACGCCACCAGCCGCAGCTCCTTCATCCGCTGCCATTCATCGGCGCGTACCGGGCGAATCAGATAGTCCATGCGCTCATGCTGGCCAGCACGCTGACCAGCCGCAAGGTGTTTTACTGCACGGCCTTGGACGGCCAAACCGCCCCGGAACGCAGAAAAGCCCCGCACCATAAAGGTGCGGGGCTTTCCCCAAAATTTGTTCGGCGGCGTCCTACTCTCCCACAGGGTCCCCCCTGCAGTACCATCGGCGCTGAAAGGCTTAGCTTCCG